>NZ_JBLXFZ010000015.1:0-6154 GCF_048261515.1 Celeribacter sp. | reverse complement strand
GGCTTTCTCTTCCGGCGCGCCGTCGATCTGGTCATACGCTTGGAAGTCACCAAAATACTTGGTGATCGCAGCCGTCAAAGTGGTTTTACCGTGGTCAACGTGACCGATCGTGCCGATGTTCACGTGCGGTTTTGAACGCTCAAACTTTTCCTTAGCCATATCGAGGCGCCTCTTGGTTGGAAGGGGCCTGCATCCGGCCCGAAATTAACATCGCGGGCTAGGTAGTGGCTTCGCGCGGGAAAATCAAGCGTCAGTTGTCCTCGGATGCACTCTCAAGTGCGGCGGGGTCGACATCGGGGGCGAGCACCTCAAGCGCAGCCGCTGCATCTTCGGCTTCCGACGGGCCTTCGGGCGCATTCTCGACACCGAACCACTCACCGTTCGATTGGAGCCAAGTCTCAATCCGTTCAGCGGCATTTCGCGAAAGGATTTCGAGCTGTTGCTCCTTCGTGCGGGTCAGGCCGGAGCCAACCAACGTCTCTCCCGACAGCCCTTCGTAAACCGTGATCAGGCGCGGCTTCTCGTTGAGCTTCTTCTGCGCGGCGTCATCCCATGCAGTCACCGACAGGATCAGCGCGGATTTCGGGGTGAAGATCAGCGGAACCCCAGGCATGGCGAGCGCGTAAGCTTCGACCTTGACGCCAAGATGATAGAGGCGGTCGCCGTCGTAGCGGTTGAGGCGCTCGCCAATCGCGGCCTTCAGAACGGTTTCGACCTCCTCCTCGCTTGCGTCGCGCGAGAACGGTCCCTTTTCCATTCCAGTCGTGACCACTACGTTATGCCCGAAGGCAAAATCGCCCAGATCGACCAACGGGGTTTCAGACGTGATGGCCTTTGTGTCGCTACACGCCACCAAAGTGACGGTAGCAAGGATGGCAAGAAGCGCGCGCAGATAGGTCATGTAGTACCTCGTTTAGCTAAACGTGTTGTCACGCGGGAACCCGTGGGGCGGCTGTTTGCCCACGCCTGCGCGTTTGCCGAGCCATGGGCTCAGGTCTTTCTCGGTGCGAGTGTTGCCGCCCCCCATGGTCCAACTCAAGCCCTCTTCGATATTAAAGGTGGTCAGATCGCTCAGGCCGCCGTCAAGTTCGAGGCTACCTTGTGCGCCACGGGCTTGGTTGTATTTCTGCAACCGAACCCCCTTGCCGCGCGTCATTTCGGGCACCTCAGAGAGCGGGAAGACGAGGAACCTGCGGTTTTGTGAGATGACGGCGACATGATCGCCCGCCACACGCTTGACCACACTGGCCACTTCGCCATCCTTCACGTTAAGCACCTGCTTGCCTGACCGAGTTTGCGCTGCGACGTCTTTCTCAGACACCACGAAGCCGTTGCCGACACTAGATGCAACGATCAGCTTGGCTTCGGGGTCATGGGTGAAAATATCGACGATCTCGACATCATTGGGCAGGTCCACAATCAGGCGCACAGGCTCACCCATGCCCCGCCCACCAGGCAGGGAAGCAGCCGAGAGCGTGTAGAATCGCCCGTTCGACCCCATCAACAAAAGCCTGTCGGTGGTCTCCGCATGGAAGGTGAAACGCGGCCCGTCGCCATCCTTGAACTTCAGCTCGCGATTGAGGTCGATGTGGCCGGACATGGCGCGAATCCAGCCCATCTGCGAGCAGACGACTGTGATCGGTTCGCGCTCGATCATGGCCTCAAGCGGCACATCTGCAGCCTCGGCGGCCTCGGCGAATTGCGTCAGTCGTGCACCGCGCGGGCCGTAATCCTTGCCAAAGGCCTTTTTGACATCGCGCAACTGCTCGGAGATTTTCGCCCATTGCACGTCGTCATTAAGCAGCAGGTCTTCCAACTCGGCCCGCTCTGCCATGAGCGCGTCGCGCTCCTTGACCAGCTCGATTTCCTCAAGGCGGCGCAGTGAGCGCAGGCGCATGTTGAGGATCGCCTCGGCCTGAACCTCCGTCAACTCGCCCGCACCTTCCTTGGCGGGCAGCGGGGAGACGTAGTCCTTTTCCGACATGGCGCGCGGGAAATCACGGCCCCATTCCTCGGCCATCAACGCGGCCTTCGGATCATCGTCATAGCGGATGATGTCGATCACGCGATCAAGGTTGAGGAAGGCAATGATGAAGCCTTCGAGCACCTCAAGACGGTGGTCGATCTTGTCCATGCGGTGCTGGCTGCGGCGCACGAGAACGTCGCGACGGTGATCAAGCCACGCGCGCAGCACTTCTTTGAGCGAGCAAACCTTGGGTGTGCGCCCGTCGATCAGCACGTTCATATTGAGCGAGAACCGCGTCTCCAGATCGGAGTTGCGGAACAGAGTGTTCATGAGCACTTCCGGATCGACATTTTTCGATTTCGGCTCAAGGACCATGCGGACGTCCTCGGCGCTCTCGTCGCGCACGTCACCGAGAATCGGCACCTTCTTGGTCTGGATCAACTCGGCGATCTTCTCGATCAGCTTGGATTTCTGAACCTGATAGGGGATCTCGGTTACAACGATCTGCCACTGGCCGCGCCCTAGATCCTCGACCTCCCATTTCGCACGCAGGCGGAACGATCCACGCCCTGTGGCATAGGCTTTTGCGATGTTCTCTGGAGGCTCGACGATCACCCCTCCCGTGGGGAAGTCGGGCCCCTTGACGTAGTTCAGCAGGGTGTCGTCGCGCACGTCAGGCGTCTTGATCATATGCAGCGAGGCATCAACCAACTCGCAGATATTGTGCGGCGGGATGTTCGTGGCCATGCCAACAGCAATCCCGCTCGACCCGTTCGCGAGGAGATTCGGGAAAGCGGCGGGAAGCACTTCTGGCTCGGTCAGCGTGCCGTCGTAGTTGTCACGGTAATCGACCGCGTTCTCGTTGAGCCCTTCCAACAGCGCCTCGGCGGCGGCTGTCATCCGCGCCTCGGTGTAGCGCGAGGCGGCGGGGTTATCGCCGTCGATATTGCCGAAATTCCCCTGACCGTCGACCAGCGGGTAACGGACGTTGAAATCCTGCGCCAGACGCGCCATCGCATCATAGATCGCTGCATCGCCGTGGGGGTGATAGTTACCCATCACGTCGCCAGAAATCTTCGCCGACTTGCGGAAACCGCCATTGGAGGACAGCCGCAATTCCCGCATCGCAAACAGGATACGACGATGCACAGGCTTCAACCCGTCGCGCGCATCGGGGAGCGCACGGTGCATGATCGTGGACAGGGCGTACTGCAAATACCGCTCGCCAATTGCACGGCGCAGCGGCTCAAGGCTCTCGGGAAGGCCCGCGTTATCGGGCTTGTGTGTCAAATCACTGCTCATGAAATCTGAATACAGGCGCAAACCGCGTCCGACAAGCGACACACCCACCCTTTTGACGCAGCAGTCCCTTTTTCACCTGTTTACAGAAGGTAGAGCCGCCCCTAAGGGAACTTTCTTGCGCATCAAACGTTAGAATCGGATAACATGGTGCTCGCGCTTAAAGGTGAACTGGGGGGTTCTCATGCTGCGTTTAACGTTTTGGACTTTGGTCGGCTTCGTCGGCTGTCTCTATGCTTTCGGTGGTGATTTGACCGCTGACGAACGGGCCGCGATCGAGGCCCGTCGGGCGGATCGCGTGTCGGTTATGGCCGCATTCCGCGATGCCTTCGATGATGGCGATGGCCGCAGGCAAGGCGGCTATGTGCCAACTCTCGCGGAACTCGACGCCATGGGGCAGCGCAATCAAACGCCCACAACAACCACGCCGCAAGATACCGTCCAACTGGCCAGTCTCGACGCGCCGCAGAATGACGCATTGCTCGCTACCACGGTCGGCGCAGCCGTCACTGACCACGCCGTGACCACGGCCACCGACCCCGAGAAGCTCGCTGAGCTTGCCGCGCTTGACGGGAGTGCGCAGGACAGCGCTCCGAGCGCCGAAGCTCTCGCCACCGAGACCACTGACGACATGATTCTACGGGTCGTCTCCGCCAACCGCGTCAACGTTCGCGCAGGTCCGTCCACAGGCTACGGCGTGGTCGGTCAAGTGCTGAAAGCCGACATCGTGCGCGTCGTCTCAAACCCCTATAGCGAATGGGTGAAAATCCTCGTCGAAGGAGACGGCGTCGAAGGCTACATGGCGGCACGGTTCCTCAAGGAAATGACCGACTGACGCGGCACCGCATTTCATTGGCAGATACAATCGGTTATCCCAGACGAAACGCTATATCTGACGGGATCAACCATGCGCTCCATTCTCATCACGGGCTGTTCCAGCGGCATCGGCTATGACGCAGCCCGCACGCTCGCTGGCAAGGGGTGGCGCGTCTTCGCGACCTGCCGTGCGGAGGAAGATTGTGCACGCCTTGAGGCCGAGGGGATGGAGAGCTTCCGCCTCGACTACGAAACCCCCGAAACCATCGAAGCGGCGGTCGAGACCACTCTGGAACGTACAGGCGGCACGCTTGATGCCCTGTTTAACAACGGCGCCTATGCGATTCCAGGTGCCGTCGAGGATTTGCCCGTCGCCGCGCTGCGACAGAATTTCGAGGCGAACCTCTTCGGAAGTCACGACCTCACCCGCCGCGTGATCCCCGTGATGCGCGCGCAAGGCCATGGGCGGATCGTGCAATGCTCTTCCGTCCTTGGCCTGCAAGCGATGCCGTGGCGCGGCTCCTACAATGCGACGAAATTCGCGCTGGAGGGACTGACCGACACCCTGCGCCTAGAAATGCGCGGCACTGGGATTGATGTCATCCTTATCGAACCTGGTCCGATCCGCACTGCCTTTCGCCGCAACGCGCGAAAGCAATTCGACAGGTGGATCGACTGGGAGAACTCCGCGCGCGCCGATCAATATCGCGCCACATTGGTCAAACGCCTCTACGCCGCCGAGACCGCACCCGACCGTTTCGAGCAGGGCTGCGAGGCGGTAACGCGCAAGCTCATCCGCGCGCTTGAGGCCCCCCGTCCGCGCGCGCATTACTACGTCACCACGCCCACCTACATCGCCGCCGCCGCACGCCGGTTCCTGCCTCAGCGCCTGATCGACGTGATCATGTCCCGAATGTAAGTGCCAAGGGGCGCGGCGTTTCGCGTGTTTTTCTCGAACCCAAAACGCGCTATGTGAGAACAAGCATTGTTGGAAGGACATCCCCATGAGCCCATTTCTCACGATCATCGGTATCGGCTGCATCGTCGTCGTCCTAATTCTGGCGCGCGGCATCAGTCTGATGGGCAGAGGTGGCGTCGAGGGCGCAAAGAAGTCCAACACCATGATGAAATGGCGGATCGGCGCGCAGTTCGGCGTTGTGGTTCTCGTGGTGCTCTACGTCGCTTTTGGCGGTGGCAGACCTTAAGCATTCAGCGGGAGAGAACAGATGGTTGTCCTCAACAAAATCTACACGCGCACAGGCGACTCGGGTGAGACTTCGCTTTCGGACATGTCGCGCGCACCCAAACACGCCACCCGTGTGAGCGCTTACGGTACAGTGGATGAGTTGAACGCAGCCATCGGCGTGGCGCGTTTAAGCGCGGAAGGCGAAACCGACAAGGCCCTCGCCACGATCCAGAACGACCTCTTTGACCTTGGCGCCGACCTGTCGCGCCCGCATATGGATCGCGACGATGAGGCAGACTATCCCGTGTTGCGCATCGTGCCTGAGCAGGTCGCACGACTTGAGGTGGAAATCGACGCGATGACTGCGGTGCTAGAACCGCTCAAAAGCTTCATTCTTCCCGCAGGCACGCCGCTCGCGGCCCATCTCCACCTCGCACGCACTGTGGCGCGACGCGCCGAACGCCTTGCCGTGGAACTTGCTGCCGAAGAGGCGGGGGACGCGAACCCGAGTGCAATCAAATACCTCAACCGCCTGTCCGATTGGTTGTTTTGCGCCGCACGCATGGCCAATGACGAAGGCCGCGCCGACGTTCTTTGGGTGCCTGGCGCGAACCGCTAAGCAGAGAATCGCGGAAACTCCAACCATTCTGATGTTAGCGCGTGACTGCGACGATTTTCCCGCGAAACGTGACGTCTTTGGAACGGACCGTGGCGTTTTGGGGCTGTTTTCTGCGTGCGCTAACGCGTAATAAAGTTGCCGAAGTAAGGAACACCGCCCCGACTTGGGCTGTCCAGAAGGGAGATTTACGCATGAAGGTATTGGTGCCGGTCAAGCGCGTGATCGACTACAACGTGAAGGTCAAAGTTAAGGCCGATGGCACGGGTGT
>NZ_JBLXFZ010000014.1:0-6254 GCF_048261515.1 Celeribacter sp. | reverse complement strand
TGATCTCCTTCTCGTCGAAGATCAGCAGACTGCAAATCGTAGCTTACGTCACTGTCCGAATTTCGGGGGGTAGCTCACTAAGGTCTGCTTTGGGCCGTTTTCACCTCTGTTCACGCAGCTTTGGCGCGTGCTGCGGGGTTTAAATTGTTGAGCCGATCAAGACCCCACTGCCCCATATCCCTAAGCCAAACACAGTGTGGGCAATCAATCCAAGGCCGCGTGATTTCCACGGCGTCGGGGTCTTGCTGGCAGCCCAGCCAAGTCCCATACCCGGTTGTAGGATGAACCACCCCGCTGCAATCGTTGCGATCGCAAATACCCAAGCTGTTAGAAAGTCGGGGGCCGTCTGCCACGTGGTCCCGACAATAAGTAAGAACACGATTCCGTATACGACACCGACGCCATAGTGAAAGAGCCAACCCACAATCAATTCACTGGGCACTTCATCGGATTGACCGATATCGTGATGAAAGATCTTTCCCCTGAACAGATGGGCAAACCAACGCCCCGGCATGGCCCAATTGGGCATGGGAACGCCCCAAATACGGTTTTGAATGAACGCCCAAGCGTCCATCGCAATGGTGGCGCCTAAGCCGATGAGTACTCCGCTGTATATCGTGTTTATCAAGTTTGCTTCCAGATCAGCCAGTTTTGTTAAATCTAGCGCCCAACCAACCCGCTGTCGATCATGATCACCTTTGGGCCACGTATGCGGAGCAAGAAAACCTAACCGAAACCATCCGATGATGGGTGCAAGCCCATTTGCACGAATGCTGCGAGATCCTTAAACGGCAACTATGGAGAATATCCGTGTGGCTACGGCAAATTGCACAACCCCACAGAGTCTCCGAAAGGGTCAACTGAGGCTGCGCCTACCAGAAACAGGTAGGCCGCAAAAACTTACAGGACCCCGCGCATTATCCGGCGCCGCCGGCCAAATCCTCTGCCAACATCAGTGCGTTGCCATCGGGGTCGTAGAAGGTTGCGGTCTTGACCATCCCCTCGACGACATCCGTTTCGCCATCGAAGCGAACCTTGGCCTGCTCCAGATTGTGCCGGGAGGTGTCGAGGTCAGAGACCCCGAAAACTGGAACGCAGTTGCCGGGCGCGGGCTTGGTGTGTTCGCCAAGACCGATAACGACACCCGGCGTGTTGGTCTTAAGCTCCGACCAGCCCGCGTCATCAATATGGTGGAGCAGCTCAAATCCCAACATGGTTTCGTACCATGTCGCGCTTGCATGGCGATCTTTGACCGACATTGCGATGGTGATGGTGTGATCGACTGAAACGAGTGACATGGGCTTTCCTTATAATTCAAAATATACTAACTATACTTTATGGACATTGGGATACTTGTCAACATCACTTCAAGGGCCTGGGCCCTGCCAATATTGTCGAGCCTGCATTCAGGCGTCGCCGGGCGGCAAGCCCCCCTACTCGTCGCGACCGGCGCGAGCAGGACGGCCTTCGCGCAAAGCATGGATCATTTGATTGAACTGGGCCTGTTGGAACGAACCCCTGGCTATGGCCATCCACTGCGCCCGGAATTTCGCCTCACACAGTTGGGAAAGGCGGCCGCAGCCATTGCCCACAGGATTGACGATGTTTCCTCAGAGGATGATTGGGCCTTGCTGCGCCGGTCATGGACTTTGCCGGTTCTGACATCGCTCCACACACCAAGCCATTTCAGCGACATCAAGCGAAACCTGCCAACGATCACAGACCGAGCGCTGTCGCAGTCATTGAAATCAATGGAAGCAAGGGACTGGGTATACCGGAGCGTGGACGGAGCCTCCCGCCCACCCAGATCTACCTATAGCGCGGTGAACACCGGATGTCTGATAGGTCAAATCACTGCCTCTGAAATCAACTTCATTTAGAAAGCCGGCCATTCATTGAAAAGGGAGGAGAGTCGGGAAAGTCTGGCTCTTCCGAGAATGCTGCGTGTAACCTAGACGGACCTGTGGGACACTTGTGGGGTTACTTTAGCTTGTCTCTGAGCGCCTCGTAAGGGGTTTGTCCGTTGTGGGCATCGTGCGGTCTGGCGAAGTTGTAGAACCGTTCCCATTCGTCGAGTTTGGCCTGTGGTTTCAAAGGGTCGCCGCAACACTTTATCTATTTTGGAAAGATGGAGTGTTTATCATGAAGTATCGCACACGGACGTTTTATACGGACAACCAGAAGTCTGAGATGTGGGACCGGTGGCAACGCGGACACCGACGGAGAGCCACGTCCCTGTGTTGCAGCTTTGGCGTTTCTAACATTCGCCAAAGGCCGAATGTCAATTATAGTCTTGCAGACATTGCCGAGACCGCAGGTCGCGCTTAGCTTGTCTTTGATCAGAGATTTAGCACTATAAAGAATTTCAGGTGATACTCATTGTAGTGCTCCGCGATGGGATGGGTTCGTGTTTGGGAGACTAAGTCGCACGATAGTCGAGGCATGGTGTGCTTCAAGAGTTGGCACAGTCGCCAGATCGTCGAAGGCGACCGAAACACCCTTGGTCGCAACTATAGCTATCGTGTTTTTAAGAGATCGCCACGATGATTTTGCACCGTCATTAGAACGCCGCGCCTTCATCGGGACCAAGCAACGTCACAACGCCGCCCTTTCACATCGCCATGGACTGTAAACAGCTCGGAGAAATACGAATATGGTACAAAAAACGCCAGAGGAAATCGAAGCCATGGCTTTGGAAGCCCCTTCTACGGCTCCGGCGGTTTCAGAGACCAAGCTGTTTGGGGCCGATGACAGGGACCGTTACTATTTAAAAATCTTGCGTGTCAGGCCATCTGACAGGCGTAAATACTGCCTCGTGACCCACCACGACCGCATAAACGAAATGACCTTGACCATGAGGTTTCCGCACAAGCGGAACGAGGCTGGGGTCATCAGCTTTAAGATTTCGTTTGAAGGGGCAAACCGCTATCAGGGCGACACTATTTCCGTTGCGTTCTCAGACCTACATAGGCAACCCCACCCCAATCGCGAATTCGACCGGTGGAATTTCAAAGTAGACAAGCCTGATGTATCCTTTGAGCGCTACTCAAGCGGGCGCATTTACACGACACTGCTTCCCGTAGGCGAGCTTTGGAAATTTGCGGGCGATTGGGGGATTTCCTCAAATATGACTTTGCAGGGTGAGGCGCATGAGGATTTGGGAAATATGGTGCTCGAGGACTCCGAATGTGGCTATAAGGCCCTTGTCGATAACTGGCCTCAAAACCGGTAGCTGACCTATTCATGCGGGCCTCTATTGCCCGAACACCCCGCGCGATACACAGCCGGCCCGTCACTCACTGGACGGAAAACCCCAAGCTCTGATTGGCGATGCCATATGCGGTGATCTGATAGGCCGTATCGTAATCTATACTGGCGGTTTCGGCGCACATCTCTGTCGTGGCGCCATGGGCATAATTATTGAGCACGTCACATATCGTTTCGCGATCCAAGACCTTCATGACTTTATCGTTTTTTCGGCGGCATCGTTCATGGAACTTCACTTTGTTGGGCCGTCATCTCCCCCGCCCCTAGGCTTCCAACGCGATGTGTCGACCAATTTTCTGTTTCGGCCAATCGGTGTGGATGTATCATGCCAAGTGTTTCCATCAGTCAGGAATTAAACTTTGGCGCATGAAGTTGAACCCACGCTACAAGCTCTTCGCGACGAGATCACCAAAATAGCTCATCTCGCCGCGCAAGAACCCGAGAACATATTACGCCAGCATGATCTGTTGCACGGCCTCAACAAGGCTGGCAAAGCGCTTTTGGAGACGAGCCGTCTCGACGAGGCCCTGCGCACCTCTCACGAGGCGCGCGACTTGGCGGAAGGCCATTTAAAGCAAGACCCTGAAAACGAGCATTGGCGCGACTACCTCTGTGTCAGCAATGATCGCATCGGCACCATCTTGTTCAAACAAGGCCTGTATGAAGAGGCTTTGCGGGTCTTTCGCGACTGCCTTGCGATCCAAGAGCGCCTTGAAGATAGAACTCCCAAAACCACCGTCGGGCAAGAAAACATCGCCCGCAGTCATGACAAAATCGGAGCGACCTTGATCAAATTGGGCCGCAACGATGAAGGAATGAAGGCGCAAAGGGAAGCGCATGCCATCCGCGAAGGCCTCACCGAGATAGAGCGCACCAGCCGTGAGTGGCGAGATGGATATTTTTAGTCCTATGGTTGAAGGCGACCGAAACACTCTTGTTCGCAATTATAGCTCTCGTGTTTTGAAGGGATCACCACGATGATTTTTGCACCGTCATTAGAACGTCTCGCCTCCGTCGGAACTAACGATTTCACAGAGCAGCAAACGATAAGAAAGGAGTGGTCAGAGATTTTCGCAATAGATTTCGGCCGATTGTGTTGAAAAACTCGTTGCCGCATCTGCAAATTGCGGAAAAGTAGAAAATAGTTCCTTGAAACTCTGACATCGCCCAGTGATGCTGTTGAAATTTGAGTAAATCAGAACTTTGTTCTGCCAAATTTAGGGCCAACGCGCTGAAGCAGAGTTTTTCAACACAATCGGCCATTTCGACACCTTCTATGACTTCATTATCAACGTAGGTCGGACCCAGTTGAGCATAGAGCCGTCTTCCCTGCAGTCACATGCGTTCACACGACAGAGAGTGGCGTGCCCCCATCGGTGGACTTGTGGGTAAATGCACGGGCGATGCAATGCTTACGGATTAGCTTTTTCTCCGATAGTTCAGTTGGTAGAACATCGCACTGTAAATGCATATGTCGTTGGTTCGAAACCAACGCGCATCACCAAAATTATGCAACCAAGGAAGCAAATGACCTACAGAGAATACATCTCCCAAAACCCAGAGATTGAATTGGTCCTTCAGGTTTCAGTCCTATTTGGTGTCGCTGTTGTAGCAAATTTTATCATCAAAAAATTGCTGTTGAAAATTATTAATGCAGCCTTGTCGCATACTGCGTTTGGCAATGACAAAGAGCTCCGTCGGCACAAACTCATTCCAAGACTGACGCATATCTTCCCTGCTGCGATCATTTCGTCCGGGATTCATACAATCCAAGGTCTCCCTTCCGGGGTTTCAACCGTCATATCCAATGTAGCGGGTTCCTTTATCATATTGACTATCGCAATGGCGATTGCCTCGCTTCTTGCGATTGTTGATGTTGTGTATCACAGGCGCCCAGAGGCGCGGCAGAAGCCAATAAAAGGTTACATCCAGGTCTTTAAGATCGCGGTGTATATTGTTTCTGCCATCCTGATCGTCGCCACCTTGTTTGATAAGTCTCCGGCCATACTTCTTTCTGGTCTCGGCGCAATGGCTGCCGTTTTAATTCTCGTCTTTCAAGATACCTTGCTGTCTCTTGTTGCCGGGATACAGATCTCCTCGAACGACATGATACGCGTTGGGGACTGGATCGAAATGCCCGCACAATATGCCGATGGTGAGGTTGTCGAAATTGCCCTGCATACTGTGAAAGTTCAGAACTGGGATAAAACAATTACAACAATCCCTATCAGGCGATTGGTGACGGACAGTTTTAAAAATTGGAGAGGCATGTCTGAAACAGGCGCTCGACGCATCAAGAGGTCAATCAAGATCGATCAGAACACTGTTCGCTTTCTTACCCATCATGATATCGAGTCTCTTCATGCTCTTGAATCGCTGGGGTCCTACCTGGACGCGAAAATGGAAGAGATTGAAGCGTCAAAAACTTCTCACCCCTCCACTTTAGGTGGACGGAAACTCACCAATGTCGGGACATTCCGCGCCTACATGAGGAATTATCTTCAAAACCACCCCAGGATCCGTTCTGACATGACACTGATCGTTCGTCAGATGGATCCGCAACACTTTGGGGTTCCGATAGAAATTTACGCCTTCACCAATACAACCGATTGGGTCGAATATGAGGCAATCCAATCTGATATATTCGATCACATCCTGTCTATCTTGCCTGAGTTTAATCTTGGTGTCTTTCAGGATGTTGGCGGAAATGACATCGCGCGATATGGTTTCAAGTCATGAGATACACCTACCTTACGCAAATACCCGAAACTCTTGATGTTAAATGACGCCAAAGTTATCCGTAACCTTGCCGCGGAATGCGGTCCATTCTTAAGGCAAGGTTTTCGGGGTCTTGCATGGCAAGACCCGCTATTTCGACGATCTCGTAGCAGTATGTCTGCAATGTGGGTTAGAGGTGGTCGCGTAAATTCGGACCATTGTTTAAGGTGGATCGCATAACGAACGAGACGATCCATAATGAGCAAAAG
>NZ_JBLXFZ010000013.1:0-19996 GCF_048261515.1 Celeribacter sp. | reverse complement strand
AGAAGCTCACGGACTTCCATTTCGACGAGCTCGAGAAGCTCTTCGTCGTCGACTTGGTCAACTTTGTTGAGGAACACGACGAGCGCGGGAACGCCAACCTGACGGGCAAGCAGGATGTGCTCGCGGGTCTGGGGCATCGGGCCGTCTGCTGCGTTCACAACGAGGATACCGCCGTCCATCTGAGCCGCACCCGTGATCATGTTTTTCACGTAGTCGGCGTGACCGGGGCAGTCAACGTGGGCGTAGTGACGGTTCTCGGTCTCGTACTCAACGTGTGCCGTCGAGATCGTGATCCCGCGGGCTTTCTCTTCCGGCGCGCCGTCGATCTGGTCATACGCTTGGAAGTCACCAAAATACTTGGTGATCGCAGCCGTCAGCGTCGTCTTGCCGTGGTCAACGTGACCAATGGTCCCGATGTTCACGTGCGGTTTGTTACGTTCAAACTTACCTTTAGCCATGATGGCCTCCTTGATATTGGGTCGGGGGAGCGGGTGCCCGCTCCCCAAATTCTGTTAGGCGTATTTCGACTGGATCTCTTCGGAGATGTTCGACGGAACCGGCTCGTAGTGATCGAACTGCATCGTAAACTGCGCACGGCCCGAGGACATGGAACGCAGGGTGTTGATGTAGCCGAACATGTTGGCGAGCGGCACGAAGGCAGCGATGGCAACAGCGTTGCCGCGCGGCTCCTGACCGGACACCTGACCACGACGGGAGGTGAGATCACCGATGATCCCGCCCGTATACTCCTCGGGAGTGATGACTTCGACTTTCATCACCGGTTCGAGAAGTTTCGCGCCAGCTTTCTTCATCCCTTCGCGCATGCACATACGAGCAGCGATTTCGAAGGCCAGAACGCTGGAGTCAACGTCGTGGAACTTACCGTCGATCAGAGCAACCTTGAAGTCGATCACAGGGAAGCCAGCGAGCGGGCCGCTGTCCATGACCGAGTTGATGCCTTTTTCGACGCCAGGAATGTATTCCTTCGGCACGGCGCCACCAACGATGCGGGATTCGAAGGAGTAACCTTCGCCCGGCTCTGTCGGAGAGATGATCATTTTCACCTCAGCGAACTGACCCGAACCACCCGACTGTTTCTTGTGGGTGTAGCTGTGCTCGACCTCGTGAGAGATCGTCTCGCGATAAGCCACCTGCGGAGCACCAATGTTGGCTTCCACTTTGAACTCACGCTTGAGACGGTCAACGAGGATGTCGAGGTGAAGCTCGCCCATGCCTTTCATGATGGTCTGGCCGCTTTCGAGGTCAGTTTCCACACGGAAGGAGGGGTCTTCGGCAGCCAGACGTGCAAGGCCAGCGGACATCTTCTCTTGGTCGCCCTTGGTTTTGGGCTCGACCGCGATTTCGATAACCGGATCGGGGAAGGTCATAGTTTCGAGAACCACCGGATTGGTCGGATCACAAAGCGTGTCGCCCGTAGTGGTTTCTTTCAGACCTGCCAGCGCGATGATGTCGCCCGCAAATGCTTCCTCGATTTCCTCGCGCTCGATGGCGTGCATCACCATCATACGACCGACACGCTCGCGCTTGCCTTTGGTCGAGTTGAGCATTGCGTCGCCCTTCTTGATCACGCCCGAGTAGATGCGTGTGAAGGTCAGCGAGCCAACGAAGGGGTCGTTCATGATCTTGAACGCCAGCGCCGAGAAGGGCTCGTCATCATCCGCATTACGCGGGATGTTGCGCTCTTCTTCCTCGTCGTCAGGCGAGAAGCCCATCAGCGTGGGAACGTCTTGCGGACCCGGCAGGAAGTCGATCACGGCGTTGAGAAGCGGCTGCACACCTTTGTTCTTGAAGGCAGAACCGGCAAGCATCGGGAAGAAGGACAGCGACAGCGTCCCCTTACGGATGAGCTTGCGAAGCGTTGCCTCATCGGGCTCTTCGCCTTCGAGGTATGCTTCCATGGCATCGTCGTCCATTTCGACGGCCAGTTCGATCATGTTGTCGCGCCATTTGTTGGCAAGCTCTTGGAGCTCTTCACGAATTGGACGACGTTCCCAGGAAGCGCCGAGATCTTCGCCGATCCAGACCCATTCTTCCATGGTGATCAGGTCGATGATGCCTTCGAGCGTGTCTTCAGCACCAATCGGCAGAGCGATCGGCATCGGCAGACCGCCGGTGCGATCTTTGACCATTTCAACACAGTTGAAGAAGTCGGCGCCGATTTTGTCCATTTTGTTCACGAACACCAGACGCGGAACCTTGTAGCGGTCAGCCTGACGCCACACGGTTTCGGTTTGGGGCTCAACGCCTGCGTTACCGTCAAGCAGAGCAACAGCACCGTCGAGAACCGCCAAGGAACGTTCGACTTCGATGGTGAAGTCCACGTGGCCGGGAGTGTCGATGATGTTGAAGCGGGTCTTGGTTTCCGACGTGCCATCAGCAGTCGGGTCAACCTGACGCTGCCAGAAGGTCGTGGTCGCAGCCGACGTAATGGTGATCCCGCGCTCGGCTTCCTGCTCCATCCAGTCCATGGTGGAAGCGCCGTCGTGGGTTTCGCCGATCTTGTGGTTCTTGCCCGTGTAGAACAAGATCCGTTCGGTCATCGTCGTCTTACCAGCATCAATGTGAGCCATGATGCCGAAGTTACGATAACGCTCCAAGGAGTATTCGCGTGCCATGTGTTCAGGCTCCTGTTACCAGCGATAATGGCTGAACGCTTTGTTCGCGTCGGCCATTTTGTGCGTGTCTTCACGTTTTTTCACGGCGGCACCGCGACCGTTCACTGCGTCGAGCAGCTCACCGGCAAGGCGTTCTTCCATCGTGTTTTCGTTGCGGGCACGTGCGGCGGAGATCAGCCAACGGATGGCAAGAGCTTCGCGGCGCTCAACGCGCACTTCAACAGGCACCTGGTAGGTTGCACCACCCACACGACGCGAACGAACCTCAACCGAGGGTTTCACGTTGTCTAGGGCCTCGTGGAAAACTTCCACGGGTGCTTTTTTGAGTTTATCCTCAACGCGGTCAAACGCGTTGTAGACGATTTTCTCGGCGACGGATTTTTTACCGTCGATCATGAGATTGTTCATGAACTTGGTCAGAACGCGATCGCCATATTTGGCGTCGGGCAGTACTTCGCGCTTTTCAGCGGCGTGACGACGAGACATCTCGTGATCTCCTTACTTAGGACGCTTGGCGCCGTATTTCGAACGACGCTGCTTACGGTCTTTGACGCCTTGCGTGTCAAGGACACCGCGCAGGATGTGGTAACGGACACCGGGAAGGTCTTTCACACGGCCGCCACGGATCAGGACAACGGAGTGTTCCTGAAGGTTGTGGCTTTCACCGGGGATGTAGGAGATGACCTCGTAGCCGTTCGTCAGGCGCACTTTGGCGACCTTACGCATAGCGGAGTTCGGTTTCTTCGGCGTGGTGGTGTAAACGCGTGTGCAGACGCCGCGCTTCTGCGGACACTGCTCCAGGTGCATGGACTTGGAGGTCTTGCGCTTGGGCTGACGCGGTTTGCGGATCAGCTGTTGAATCGTTGGCATAAGGGCTCTTCCCGTTTCCTAACACTATCTGCCGGAGGCATATCGCCCGCGACGGTTCGAATTTCATGCATCACGCGAGGCCCGCATAACGCAAAAACCCGCAATCGTTCCCATTCCGAGGCGAACGACGCGGAGAGTTCCCAGAGGTTGAAGGCCTCAAAGTGGCCGACAACTTGATCACTGCGATTTTGAATTCGGCACAGACGGAAATTGCTCACCGACAGCCGGATTGGGCGCCGTATATGGGGAGTCGTGGCTCGTGTCAACAGCGCCCCGTCAAGAGGCGTCCCGTGCGGCAGCTGCGGCACGGCGGGCGAGGCGTTGTTCGCGGATCACTGTATAGATCCCCGTGGCCGCAATCGTCGCTGCTCCAAGGAGTGCAAGCGCGTCGGGCCACTCACCAAATACCAGAAACCCCACCAGAAGCGCCCAGACAAGTGCGGTATAGCGGAAGGGCGAGACGAAGGACACGTCACCGACCTTCATCACGATAACCGAAAGGACATAGCCCAGCACCACGAAACTTCCCGTGCCCATGAGTTGCGCCCAGTTGAGCGCGGACATGGGAGCAAGCGGCTGTCCGATCAGAGCCACGCCCGAGACGATCGTGACCAAGGCCACAGCGGACATCGTGACAGTTGAGGTGGACGCATCATGTGACATAGCGCGCACCGAGAGGTCCCGGATTGTGACAAAGACCACCGCACAAAGTGCCCAGAGTGCCGCGCTATCGAACCCGTCAGTGCCTGGCTTGACGATCAGCAGGACGCCAAGAAATCCGATCACGATCGCCAGCATACGCCGCCATCCTAAAGGATCGCGGAAGATCAGAACCGAGGCGATGGTAATGGACAGCGGCATGGTCTGCATGATCGCGGAGGCGTTGGCTAGCGGCATGGAGGCGATCGCACGCAGGAAGGTGAAAGCCGCGCCCACTTCGGCAATCGAACGCACCGTGGTCAGGCTCCAATCCCGCCGTGACATGCGAAACCTCAGAGGCCCGACAAAGCGGGTCACGACGATAAAGACCATCACGATGCTCACAACACCGCGATAGAACAGCGCCTGATTGAGCGGAATATCGTCAAGCAGCGCCTTCATGAAACTGTCGTTGAAGACGAAGGCCGCCATGGAGGCTGCCATCAACACCGCGCCGCGGGTATTTTCGGATGCACTGGTCATGGCTTCCCCCTTTCCCTGCCCCGCTATCACCAAGGACAGTCAATTGGAATACGGTTTACAATAGTTAGTTTACCGAGTGAGATGCGCGCTAATGGAGAGAGAAATGCGCTACACCATCGCCGCAACCGTTCGTAACGAGGGGCCGTTCCTCCTCGAATGGCTGGCATGGCAGAAAATGCTCGGCTTCACCGATGTCGTCTTTGCCTACAATGATTGCACGGACCATTCGGGCGAATTGATGCAGGTGCTTTCGAACGCGGGCTGGTGCCATGCGGTCGAACATGAACCCGGCGATGTCCCGCCCGTTCGCTCGGGTCTTGCCACAATCCATGCACACGAGGTGGTGCAAGCGAGCGACTGGCTCTTTGTCTGCGACGTGGATGAATACCTTGTCATCAAGCAGGGTCATGAGACCGTAGGTGACTACCTCGCAGGCAAGGAAAGAGAGTTTGCGGGCATCTCCGTGCAGTGGAAATGTTTCGGCACCTCAGATCTGGACCGCTACGAGGACGCCTTTCTGCACCGCACCTTCACGCGTGCGGCGAGGTCAAAAAGCTTCGCCAATGTCTTTATCAAGAGTTTTATCTACAAGCCCTCACGCTTTCATAGGCTCGCGCCGCATGTGCCGCGCGGAATGGATGTGGTGGGCGAGTGGGGCGAGGCGCCGAACCGTTGGGGACGGGCGAACGGGACGCCCTACAACTACAACCCAAACGGCAAACGGCGACAGCGAACCCCCCGCCCCTCAATCTCGCATCGCGGCGCACAGCTCAATCATTACATTACCAAGTGGCACGAGTGCATCGAGTTCAAAATGGGCACCCCCTGCCCGTTCCGCAAAGGGAATGTGGACCGTTATACCAACCGCTTTTTCGAGAAATACGACCGCAACGAAATCGAGGACAGACAGGCACTCGCGTTCGACGCGCGGTTTGATGAGGTCTATGCAAAAATCTTGGCCGTGCCGCGCGTGCGTGAATTGCATCATCTGTGCGTAGCAGATTTCCTTCGGGCGATGGCGGAGAAGCGGGGCGAAGACTACTGCGATGATCCGCGCTATGTCGTGCATATGGCGAAGGCTGCCGAACTGGCAAGATAGCGCCCTGCCCCTTCCACTCCTTACCTTATAATTCCTCCCAAATTCGGGAAGCGCCTGAAACGAAAAAGGGCCCCGCAATGCGAGGCCCTTTCTCTATGCTTGGCAGAATGTGCGTGCGGATTATTCCGCGTCACCCTCAGGCGTTTCGACCACAGTAGAATCGCCGAAAGTTTCCGTGCCGAGATCCTCGGTCGGAGCTGCCAGAGCCGCAGCGGCTTCCGCCTCGGCGCGGGCTTCCTCGATAACCACGGAGTCGCGCTCAGCTGCGATCTTGCGAACACGCATCGTTGCGCCACCTGTCCCTGCGGGAATGAGGCGACCGACGATGACGTTCTCCTTGAGACCGACCAGTTTGTCGCGCTTGCCTTGGACAGAAGCCTCGGTGAGCACGCGGGTGGTTTCCTGGAAGGACGCCGCCGAGATGAAGGACCGCGTTTGCAGCGATGCCTTGGTGATCCCGAGCAGGATCGGCTGACCCTTCGCAGGACGACCGCCTTTGGCGATGGCCTTCTCGTTGGCCTCGTCAAACTCGACCTTGTCGACGTTCTCGCCTTTGAGCAGCGTGGTTTCGCCAGAGTCGAGGATCTCCCACTTTTGCAGCATCTGGCGAACGATCACCTCGATGTGCTTGTCGTTGATCTTCACACCCTGCAGACGATAGACGTCCTGAACCTCGTTGATCATGTATTCGGCCAGAGCCTCAACACCCATGATGGCAAGAATATCGTGCGGCGCGGGGTTACCGTCCATCAGATACTCACCCTTCTGGATGAAGTCGCCTTCACCAACAGGGATGTGTTTGCCTTTGGGCACCATGTATTCGACGGGCTCCATCGAGTCGTCCGACGGTTCGATCGTGATGCGACGCTTGTTCTTGTAGTCGCGACCGAAGCGCACGTAACCGTCGATCTCGGCGATGATGGCGTGGTCTTTGGGACGACGCGCTTCGAAGAGTTCGGCCACACGCGGCAGACCACCGGTGATGTCCTTGGTCTTCGCACCTTCGCGCGGGATACGAGCGACAACGTCACCTGGTTTGATGTCCTGACCGTCCTCGATCGAGAGAATGGCGTCCACGGACATCAGGTAGGTAACGGGGTTGCCCGCGTCGTTGCGAACGGGTTCGCCGTCCTCGCCCACGATGAGGATCTCGGGCTTGAGATCGCCGCCTTTGGGAACGGAGCGCCAGTCGGACACGATCTTCTGCGTCATACCAGTCGCATCGTCGGTCACGTCGCGGATCGAGAGACCCGAGATCAGATCGACGAATTTGGCCTTGCCGCCCTTCTCCGCGATGATCGGGAGAGTATAGGGGTCCCATTCGAAGAGCTTGTCGCCACGTGTGATCGTGTCGCCCTCTGCCACGAACACCTTGGTGCCGTAGCCGAGTTTGAACGAAGCGCGCTCGGCGTCATTCTCGTCGATGATCCGCATGACCATGTTACGGCCCATGACGATCTTTTCGCCCGCCACGTTTTCAAGAAGGTTCGCATTGTGGAATTCAATGCGGCCCTCTTGGTTGGCCTCTTGGAAGGACTGCTGACCACCCTGAGCAACACCGCCGATGTGGAAGGTCCGCATCGTCAGCTGCGTACCAGGCTCACCGATGGATTGCGCGGCGATGATGCCGACACTTTCGCCTTGGTTCACCATGGTGCCGCGAGCGAGGTCACGACCGTAACAGTAGGCGCAAACGCCTTCTTCGGCCTCACAGGTCAGCGGGCTGCGGATGCGCATGGAGGCAACGCCAGCGTCCTCGATGAGGTCGGCTTTGCGCTCGTCGATCAGCTCGTTCTTCGCCACCAGCACCTCATCGGTACCCGGACGCAGAACATCGTCAGCCGCCACACGACCAAGGATACGCTCGGCCAGAGATGCAACCACCTCACCGTCGTTGACAGCCGCTTCGGCCGTAACGGCACGTTCGGTGCCACAGTCGACTTCGCGCACGATGCAGTCCTGAGCAACGTCGACAAGACGACGGGTCAGGTAACCCGAGTTCGCCGTTTTCAGAGCCGTATCCGACAGACCCTTACGGGCACCGTGGGTCGAGTTAAAGTACTCGAGCACGGTCAAACCTTCTTTAAAGTTCGAGATAATCGGCGTTTCGATAATCTCGCCAGAAGGTTTCGCCATCAGGCCGCGCATACCGCCCAGCTGCTTCATCTGTGTGACCGAGCCACGCGCACCGGAGTGGGCCATCATGTAAACCGAGTTCGGTTCCATTTCAGAGCCATCTTCGGCGCGTTTGTTTGCGGAGATGTTGGACATCATCGCCTCGGTGACCTTGTCGTTACACTTCGCCCAGGCATCGACAACTTTGTTGTACTTCTCGCCTTGGGTGATGAGGCCGTCCATGTACTGCTGTTCGAAGTCTTTCACCAACGCACGGGTTTCGTCCACGATGGTCCACTTGTTGTCGGGGACCACCATGTCGTCCTTGCCGAACGAGATGCCGCCCTTGAAGGCCTCGCGGAAGCCCAGAGACATGATCTGATCACAGAAGATCACGGACTCTTTCTGACCGCAGTAACGATAGACGGTGTCAATGATCTGCTGCACTTCTTTCTTACGCAGAAGACGGTTCACAAGCGAGAACGGTGCCTTTGCGTTCAGCGGAAGCAGACCACCAAGACGCAAGCGACCGGGGGTTGTCTCATGACGTTCCCAGACTTCCTGACCATGTTCGTCGATCTGTTTGATCCGCGCGGTGATTTTGGCGTGCAGATGCACTTCACCAGCGTTCAGAGCATGCTCGACTTCCTCGATGTCGGAGAAGACCATGCCTTCGCCCTTCATCCCTTCGCGCTCCATCGTGATGTAGTAGAGGCCGAGGATCATATCCTGCGACGGCACGATGATCGGCGCGCCGTTGGCGGGCGACAGCACGTTGTTGGTGGACATCATGAGCACACGTGCTTCGAGCTGGGCTTCCAGCGAGAGCGGCACGTGAACAGCCATCTGGTCCCCGTCAAAGTCGGCGTTGAACGCCGAACAGACGAGCGGGTGCAACTGGATGGCCTTGCCTTCGATCAGTGTGGGTTCGAACGCTTGGATACCAAGACGGTGAAGCGTGGGCGCACGGTTCAGAAGAACAGGGTGCTCGCGGATTACTTCGTCGAGGATATCCCAAACTTCGGGACGTTCTTTCTCAACGAGTTTCTTCGCCTGCTTCACGGTCGAGGAATAGCCTTTGGCCTCCAGACGCGAGTAGATGAACGGCTTGAAGAGTTCGAGCGCCATCTTCTTGGGCAAGCCGCACTGGTGCAGCTTCAGCTCGGGGCCCGTCACAATCACCGAACGACCGGAGAAGTCGACACGTTTCCCCAAAAGGTTCTGACGGAAGCGACCCTGTTTCCCCTTCAGCATGTCGGAGAGCGATTTCAGCGGGCGCTTGTTGGCACCCGTGATCACGCGACCACGACGGCCGTTGTCGAAGAGAGCATCGACGGATTCCTGCAACATCCGCTTCTCGTTGCGCACGATGATATCGGGCGCGCGCAGCTCGATGAGGCGCTTGAGACGGTTGTTACGGTTGATCACACGACGGTAGAGATCGTTGAGATCGGAGGTCGCAAAACGGCCACCGTCGAGCGGCACGAGCGGGCGAAGTTCTGGCGGGATCACAGGGATCACAGTCAGGACCATCCACTCGGGACGGTTGCCCGATTCAAGGAAGCTTTCGACGATCTTCAGACGCTTGATGATCTTCTTGGGCTTGAGCTCGCCAGTCGCCTCTTTGAGGTCTTCGCGCAGTTGGTCTGCGGTGGACTCAAGGTCGATGTTGGCAAGCATCTTACGGATGGCTTCGGCACCGATATCGGCCTCGAATGCGTCCATGCCGTAAAGGTCTTGTGCGTCCATATACTCTTCTTCGGTCATCATCTGACCGTAGGTGAGATCCGTCAGACCGGGTTCGATCACGACGTAGTTCTCGAAGTAGAGGACGCGCTCAAGGTCACGAAGCGTCATGTCGAGCATCAGGCCGATGCGGGACGGGAGCGACTTCAGGAACCAGATGTGGGCGACGGGCGCGGCCAGTTCGATGTGGCCCATGCGCTCGCGACGCACCTTCTGGAGCGTGACTTCAACACCGCATTTCTCGCAGACAACGCCGCGATACTTCATGCGTTTATATTTACCGCAGAGACATTCGTAGTCTTTGATCGGCCCAAAGATACGGGCACAGAACAGACCGTCGCGCTCAGGCTTGAACGTACGGTAGTTGATCGTCTCGGGCTTTTTGATCTCACCGTAGGACCACGACAGGATGCGCTCGGGCGATGCCAGAGAGACCTTGATCTCGTCGAACGTCGAAGGCGCGGCCAGCGGGTTGAACGGGTTGGTTGAGAGTTCCTGGTTCATTTTTTGAGTTCCTCAAATTGTTGCGGAAGGGGGGAGGGAGTAAGGCGGGCGCCTTACTCCTCTTCCTCCGCATCCAGGAGTTCCATGTTGAGGCCGAGGCCGCGGACTTCTTTGACGAGCACGTTAAAGCTCTCGGGCACGCCCGCTTCAAAGTTGTCCTCACCCTTGACGATCGACTCGTAGACCTTCGCACGGCCTGCGACGTCGTCCGACTTCACGGTCAGCATTTCCTGCAAGGTGTATGCAGCGCCGTAGGCCTCAAGTGCCCAGACCTCCATCTCACCAAAGCGCTGACCACCGAACTGCGCCTTACCACCGAGCGGCTGCTGGGTGACGAGCGAGTACGGACCCGTCGAACGGGCGTGGATTTTGTCGTCCACAAGGTGGTGCAGCTTGAGCAGGTATTTGACACCCACGGTGACTTTACGGGCGAATTGCTCACCCGTGCGGCCATCGAAGAGCACCGACTGTGCCGATGTGTCGAAGCCTGCGCGAACCAGCGCGTCATCAATGTCAGCCTCTTTCGCACCATCAAAGACAGGTGTCGCAATCGGAACACCGCGTGTCACGTTGGCGGCAGCTTCGATCAGGTCGCTGTCTTCCATGGGGTCGAAGCCTTCTTCGTAGACCTCTTCGCCATAAACGAATTTCAGCGCGTCACGCACAGGCGTCATGTCGCCAGAGCGACGATATTCCTGAAGCGCTTCGTCGACCTGAATACCCAGACCGCGCGACGCCCAACCCATGTGGGTTTCGAGAATCTGTCCAACGTTCATACGCGAAGGCACGCCGAGCGGGTTCAGACAGAAGTCGACGGGAGTTCCATCCGCGAGGAACGGCATGTCCTCCATGGGAACGACGCGGGAGATAACACCCTTGTTCCCGTGGCGACCAGCCATCTTGTCACCAGGTTGAAGCTTACGCTTAACCGCGATGAAGACTTTAACCATCTTCATCACACCTGGGGGCAGGTCGTCGCCGCGGCGGACCTTCTCAACCTTGTCCTCGAAACGGTGCTCAAGAGCACGTTTCTGCACTTCGTATTGTGCGTTCAGAGCTTCAACGATCTGCGCATCGTCCTCGTCTTCGAGAGCGAGTTGCCACCACTGACCTTTGGACAGTTGACCGAGCAGCTCCTCGTCGATGACCACGCCAGCTTTCACGCCTTTGGGGCCTTTGACGGCAACTTTGCCAAGGATCATATCCTTGAGACGTGCGTAGATGTTACGATCAAGGATCGCCATCTCGTCGTCGCGGTCACGTGCGAGGCGCTCGATTTCCTCACGCTCGATCTGAACCGAACGCTCGTCTTTCTCGACGCCATGGCGGTTGAACACGCGGACTTCCACGACCGTGCCGTAGTCACCCGGTTTCACGCGCAGCGAGGTGTCACGCACATCGGAAGCTTTCTCACCGAAGATGGCGCGCAGGAGTTTTTCCTCCGGCGTCATCGGGCTTTCGCCCTTCGGTGTAATCTTACCGACGAGAATGTCACCCGGCTCGACGTGAGCACCGATGTAGACAATACCCGCTTCGTCAAGGTTGCGCAGGGCTTCCTCGCCGACGTTCGGAATGTCGCGGGTGATCTCTTCCGGCCCGAGCTTTGTGTCACGGGCGGCGACTTCAAATTCCTCGATGTGAACCGACGTGAAGACGTCGTCACGCGCAATGCGCTCGGAGATCAGGATGGAGTCCTCGTAGTTGTAACCGTTCCAAGGCATAAACGCGACGATGACGTTTTTACCCAGAGCCAGTTCGCCCATATCGGTCGACGGACCATCAGCGATCACCTCGCCTTTGGACACTTTCTGACCCACCTTCACCAGCGGACGCTGGTTGATACAGGTGTTCTGGTTCGAACGCTGGAACTTGCGCAGACGGTAAATGTCCACACCAGCATCGCCCAGTTCGAGATCCTCGGTTGCGCGGATAACGATACGGGTTGCGTCCACTTGGTCGATCACACCGCCACGGGCCGCCTGAATAGCAGCACCAGAGTCGATAGCGACCTTGCCTTCCATACCGGTCCCGACCAGCGGCGCCTCGGCGCGCAGGAGCGGAACGGCCTGACGTTGCATGTTCGAACCCATGAGAGCGCGGTTGGCGTCGTCGTTTTCGAGGAAGGGGATCAGGGCCGCAGCGACCGAGACCAACTGCTTCGGCGAGACGTCGATGAGGTTCACGTTGGACGGCGGGTTGAGCGCGTGCTCGCCCGACTGACGTGTGGACACCAGATCGTTCATGAAACGACCCGCATCATCGAGTTTCGCGTTGGCTTGCGCCACGGTGTAACGCATCTCTTCGGTCGCGGACATGTATTGGACGTCGTCCGTCACCTGACCATCGACAACCTTACGATAAGGTGTCTCGATGAAGCCGTATTTGTTCACGCGGGCAAAAGTTGCCAGCGAGTTGATCAGACCAATGTTCGGACCCTCGGGAGTCTCAATCGGGCACATACGACCGTAGTGCGTGATGTGAACGTCGCGGACCTCAAAGCCTGCGCGTTCGCGGGTCAGACCACCTGGCCCAAGCGCGGAGAGACGACGCTTGTGCGTGACTTCCGAAAGCGGGTTGGTTTGGTCCATGAACTGCGACAGCTGCGAGGAGCCGAAGAATTCGCGCACGGCAGCAGCAGCAGGTTTCGCGTTGATCAGGTCTTGCGGCATGACCGTGTCGATCTCGACGGAGGACATACGTTCCTTGATCGCGCGCTCCATGCGAAGCAGGCCAACGCGATACTGGTTTTCCATCAGTTCGCCGACGGAGCGGACGCGACGGTTGCCGAGGTGGTCGATGTCGTCGATGTCGCCCTTGCCGTCACGAAGCTCGACGAGCGCTTTCACACAGGCCACGATATCCTCGCGGTCCAGCGTGCGCTGCGTGTCGGGCTTGTCCAGCGCCAGACGCATGTTCATCTTCACGCGACCAACGGCGGAGAGATCGTAGCGCTCACCGTCGAAGAAGAGCGTGTCGAACAGGTTTGAAGCGGCCTCAACGGTCGGCGGCTCACCCGGACGCATGACGCGGTAGATGTCCATGAGCGCGGTTTCGCGGTTCATGTTCTTGTCGGCCGCCATCGTGTTGCGGATGTAAGGACCAACGTTCACACCGTCGATGTCGAGTACGGGGATGTCGGTGATGCCTGCGTCGATCAACTCCTTGAGGGAGCCGCCGATCACATCGCCGTCTTTGTCGAGCTCATAGGTCAACTCGTCACCAGCTTCGACGTAAATCGCACCGGTTTCTTCGTTGATGATGTCCTTGGCAACAAACTTGCCAACAATCGTGTCGAAAGGCAGCAGAAGCTCTGTGATCTTGCCTTCATCGATGATTTTCTTGACCGCGCGAGGGGTCATCTTGTCACCGGCTTTGCAGATCACTTCGCCTGTCGCTGCGTCCACCAGATCATAGGCAGGGCGCGTGCCGCGCACACGCTCGGGGAAGAACTTGGTCACCCAACCTTTGTTCTTCTCGAGCTTGTATTCCACGGTGTCGTAATAGGCGTCGCAGATCGCTTCCTGATCGAGACCAAGCGCATAGAGCAGCGTGGTCACGGGCAGTTTGCGGCGACGGTCGATGCGGGCGTAGACGATGTCCTTGGCGTCGAACTCGAAGTCCAGCCACGAACCGCGATAGGGAATGATGCGGCAGGCGAACAGAAGCTTACCCGAGGAGTGGGTCTTGCCCTTGTCGTGGTCAAAGAACACACCCGGCGAACGGTGCATCTGGGAGACGATCACACGCTCGGTGCCGTTCACGACAAAAGTGCCGTTCGGCGTCATCAGGGGCATGTCGCCCATGAATACGTCTTGTTCTTTGATGTCTTTGACGGACTTCGCGCCTGTTTCCTCGTCCACATCAAACACGATGAGACGGAGCGTCACCTTGAGCGGCGCGGAGTAGGTCATGTCGCGTTGCTGACACTCCTCGACGTCATATTTTGGAGTTTCAAGCTCGTATTTGACGAACTCGAGAACGGATGTCTCGTTGAAATCCTTGATCGGGAACACCGATTGGAAGACACCTTTGATGCCTTCGCCGTCTTGGGGTTCTGGTTGATCTCCGGAATTCAGGAAGAGGTCGTAGGATGCTTTTTGAACCTCAATAAGGTTCGGCATCTCGAGAACTTCGCGGATTTTACCGTAATACTTGCGGAGCCGTTTCTGGCCGAGGAAGGTCGAAGCCATTCGCGTCTTTACCTTTCAATTTTCGCGAGCCGCATACACCGTTGGGCGCCGATGCATCAGCCCTGACGAAACGAAGATGTTCGGTCTATTCTTGCCACCGTCCCACCGGCGGCTCCCGACCATTGAACGTCCTCTTGGAAAGGGTCGCGTCGCGCCAATTGGCGGAAAATTCGCGCGGCCCTTGCCGAGAAGTGCCCCTGTTTTCAGGAATAGGTGCCTAAAGACAGGTGCGGCTGGACCCCGTTTTTCAGGGTCCAGCCATCAATTTGTGCGCCCCAAAGGGCAGCAGGCTTAGGCCAGCTCGACAGTCGCGCCAGCTGCTTCCAGCTTGCCTTTGACTTCTTCGGCTTCGGCTTTGTCGACGCCTTCTTTGATTTTGCCGCCAGCTTCAACAAGCTCTTTGGCTTCTTTGAGGCCAAGACCGGTGAGGCCGCGGACTTCTTTGATGACGTTGATTTTGGATGCGCCAGCGTCTTTGAGAACGACGTCAAATTCGGTCTTCTCTTCAGCAGCCGCACCAGCGTCGCCACCAGCAGCGCCAGCAACCATCACAGCGCCGCCAGCAGCGGGCTCGATGCCGTATTCGTCTTTGAGGATTTCTTTCAGCTCTTGAGCTTCGAGAAGGGTGAGACCAACGATCTCTTCTGCAAGTTTCTTCAGATCAGCCATTGTACTGTTTCCGTTCGTTTTAGATGTGTTCCAACATGGGCGTATGCGTCCCACACAGGTGTCAAAAGTTGCTTAGGCAGCCTTTTCTTCGATCGTAGAAAGGATGCCCGCGATGTTCGAAGCAGGAGCGCCAATTGCGCCAGCGATGTTGGACGCGGGTGCGCCGATGCAGCTTGCGATCTGAGCGAGGAGCTCTTCGCGCGAGGGCATCTTCGACACACGGGTAACACCGTCAACGTCAAGACCTTCACCACCCATAGCGCCGCCGAGAACTTGAAGTTTCTCATTCTCTTTGGCGTAATCGACGACCACTTTCGCTGCTGCGACAGGGTCTTCGGAATAGGCGAGGACAGTCATGCCAGTGAGGAGATCCGCAACGGGTTCGTTGGGGGTGCCCTCAAGGGCGATTTTGGCGAGCTTGTTCTTAGCAACGCGAACTGCACCACCTGCGTCACGCATTTTCGCGCGCAGATCCTGCATTTCGGCAACCGTGAGACCTGCGTAGTGTGCAACCACGACCACGCCAGAGCTTTCAAAGATTTGGCCGAGCTCTTCGACCACTTTTTCTTTTTGTGCTCTATCCACAGTTTCACTCCAAGTATGGAAGGTTACCCCTCCGGCTCATTGATACCGGATCGCTCCGGCGGTTCGGTCCTAGATACGGGAACGTCACCACCGCGAGGCTCACGGGAGCCCTTGGTTAAATGGCCTATCCCGTCTCAGGCAGGGATTATGGGGCCGAATGGACCCACCCACCGTCTCGGACGAAAGCAAAAACAGCGCACGACGAATCGCACGCTGACTTGCAAGGGGGTATTTAGAGGGAATTTACTGGAAGAGCAAGGGCCATGAGCAGATGCGGCCTGCGTCAGGTCCGTTGCAATACTATGCCCCAATTTCAATTGCGCCAGCTAAAGGAAAAGGCGCCCCGATCGGGGCGCCTTTGAAATTCTCACAACCAGTTGCCTGAAGCAATCAGTTGCCTGTCGCGTTGTCCACGTCGAGCGTGACGCCAGGGCCCATGGTGGAAGATACGGAGATCTTCTTCATGTAGGCACCTTTTGCGCCTGCGGGCTTGGCTTTCATCACGGCGTCGATGAATGCGCGAACGTTTTCGACCAGCTTGGCTTCGTCGAAGGAAACCTTGCCGATGCCAGCGTGCACAACACCCGCCTTCTCGGCTTTGAACTGAACTTCGCCGCCTTTAGCCGCTTCAACTGCTGCTTTGACGTCCATGGTCACTGTGCCGACTTTGGGGTTCGGCATCAGGTTACGGGGGCCAAGCACCTTACCCAGACGGCCGACGATCGGCATCATGTCGGGAGTCGCGATGCAGCGATCGAAGTCGATCTTGCCGCCTTGAACAGCTTCCATCAGGTCTTCTGCACCGACGATGTCGGCGCCAGCGGCCTGTGCTTCTTCTGCTTTGGGGCCGCGAGCGAACACTGCAACGCGCAGGGTTTTGCCGGTGCCGTTGGGCAGGGAGACGACGCCGCGAACCATCTGGTCAGCGTGACGGGGATCGACGCCGAGGTTCAGAGCGATTTCGAAGGTCTCGTCGAATTTGGCGGCGGCGTTGGACTTGATCAGTGCAACGGCCTCTTCGACGGTGACGTTTTCCTTGCCTGCGAATGCTTCGCGAGCAGATGCGGTGCGTTTGCCAAGTTTAGCCATTACTTCACCTCAATGCCCATGGAGCGCGCAGAACCGAGCACGATTTTCATCGCAGCTTCGATATCGTTGGCGTTCAGGTCTTTCATTTTGGCTTCGGCGATTTCTTTCACCTGAGCCGCGGTCACGGTGCCAACAGTTTCACGACCGGGCAGATTCGCGCCGGACTTGAGTTTGGCAGCCTTCTTCAAGAAGTAAGACGCGGGCGGCGTCTTGATGTCCATGGTGAAGGACTTGTCCTGATAGTAGGTGATGATGGTCGGGCACGGCGCGCCGGGCTCCAGTTCCTGCGTCTTGGCGTTGAACGCCTTACAGAATTCCATGATGTTGATACCACGCTGACCAAGCGCCGGACCCACGGGCGGGGACGGGTTTGCTTGACCGGCGGGAACTTGCAGCTTCATCGTGCCTGCGAGCTTCTTTGCCATTGGCTTTTTCCTTTTGCAACATCCACCCCGACGGATCGCGGCGGACTAAGTTGTCGTGGTCGGAAGGGAACGGGTTGTGGCCCTGACTTCTCCCACGAATGAACCCTCGGGGAATCGCGTGATGCACCGAGATGCCGCTCTCTAACGGCCTTTGGCATGGGGATCAACGGGAATTTCGGCGCGCTTCAGGAGCGATCGTAGACCTGCGCCCATGAACGTGCGACGACATCCCATCGGAATGCCTGCGCGCGGGCACGTGCGGCATCGGCCATTTTCTGCACCTCCGCGCCCCCTTCCGCGAGCCGCGCCATGGCCTTCGCCAGCGCATGGATCACGTGCTCTTCACTTTCGGGCGCGATCAAAACAGCCTCACCTGCCGAAGCCAACCCGCTCGGCCCACCCCAGTCGAGGCTCACAACTGGCACACCACAAGCCATGGCCTCCTGAATGACGATGCCGTTCGCCTCGCTCAGGGTCGGGAAGACGAGGCCGCGATAGCGCGTCATTGCCTGCACGTAGGCATCGTGATCCAACCAGCCCGCGAACAGAGCGCGATCAGCAACACCAAGACTGCGCGCGAGGGCTTCCATTGCGGAGCGCTCAGGTCCGTCCCCGTAGAGGGTCAGGGTGATGTCCGCATCACTTAACGCCAGCGCACGTAGGGCGAGGTCCGCCCCTTTGTAGTTGGTGAACCGCCCAATCCAGACGAAAGCGCCGTTGCGCGCTGTGTGATCAGGCGCAGGCGCATCGGCGATATCCTCGGAAACCCCCGCATCTACGACATCGACCATCTGCGCATCACCTGCGCCCGCCCATTTCAACACACGCCGAGTCCGTTCATAGCCCGACACAAGTATCCTGTCCGCGCCACGCAACTCGCCAAAAAACAAACGGGAGAGGCGCTGCACCACTGGATAGGCCGACCTGCGTAATGCCGCGCCGCGCCCTTCACGCGCACGAAACGCGGGCGGGTAGAAGACGTAACCCGACAGCGGCCCGATAACATAGCGAAACCCTTTCGGCGGAAAGCGCAGTTCGACGGGCGAGATCGGGCAGAGGTAATGCACCACCGTATCGGACGGATCGAAACGGTCAGAGATGAGCCTGCGCGCGCAGCGATGGAAGTAGCCATTGAGCAGACGCTTCGTCACCCGCGCCCGCCACAGAGATATCTGGAGGCGGTCGTCACGAACATAAACAATCCGCTCGGGAGCGAACTCAGTCAATTGGTCACGACAACGCTCATGGGTGACGAGGGTCGCGTCATATCCCGCAGCAAGCAGCCATTTGAAATACTGGTAAGCTTTGATCGCCTCGCCGCCCATGGACTGACCGGCGTTCGTTGAAACGAGAACGACCCTCACGCCGCAACCCTGCCAATTCGGCCAAGGGAAGAAAGGTGAGGGTCGGTCTTAGGCATCAGCCATCAGCCTCGCGGGAATGGAACCACGCCGCGGGTTATGCCCGCTTGGACACCTGCGTAAATTCCAGCTCGACGGGCGTTGCGCGGCCAAAGATCGAAACGGAAACCTTGAGGCGCTGGTTGTCCTCATCGACTTCCTCGACCATACCGTCGAACCCTTCGAAGGCCCCTTCGGAGACAGCAACCTGTTCGCCAACTTCGAAAGTGATCGTGGAACGGGGTGCCTCGGCACCTTCCTCAACACGACCGAGAATGGCTTCGACCTCGGAGTCGCGCATCGGAATCGGCTTGCCGAACGAGCCAAGGAAACCCGTCACGCGGTTGATCGAGTTCACGAGGTGGTAGCCTGCATCCGTCATTTCCATGCGCACCAGCACGTAGCCTGGCATGAAGCGGCGCTCGACCGTGACCTTCTTGCCGCGGCGCACTTCGATAACTTCTTCGGTGGGAACAAGAACTTCTTCGATCTGGTCCTCAAGACCCTTTTCGACCGCAGCTTGCTTGATCGCTTCGGCGATTTTTTTCTCGAAGTTCGAGAGAACGCTTACCGAATACCAACGCTTTGCCATAGAGCCACTGCCTTCTTGATCATGCCACGTGGCCAAGTGCGCACCGTGGCGGAATTTGAGAGTCCCGAACAGTAAAGCGGCGTGCAGCTCGATTCGCTACACGCCTGCTCGGATAATGCCGAAGGCTCTACCTCGTCGCGCGCGCAAGTTCAAGCCATTACGCACCAGTTCGTGCCGCCGCACGCATGACCACCGTGTGAAAACGCGGCGGCGGAACCGATAAGGGGAAAGGGGAAACTCTGCACAACACCAAGGGATTCTAGGAGTGGGCGGAGACTGTCTGGCCGCTATGGCCGATGCCAGTGATTAACCGAAGAGTGCGAGTAGCTCAGTCAATCCAGTGCGGATAAGCAGGTCAACGATGAAGAAGAACGTGGCTACAAGCGCGGACATGATGAACACCATCATGGTGGTCAGCATAACTTCGCGGCGTGTCGGCCACACCACCTTCGAAACTTCCGAGCGCACTTGCTGGATGAACTGGAGGGGGTTTGCTTTGGTGGCCATGATGTTTTCCTGAACCTGTCTTGTTCTGTGGCATCTACGCCAGTGGGCAATCTATTTCAACCCTACACGCGCAATCGAAAGTGCAGGAAGGTGGCAGGGGCACCAGGGCTCGAACCCGGGACCTACGGTTTTGGAGACCGTCGCTCTACCAACTGAGCTATACCCCTACGGTGGGCGCGTGGATACGAAAGCCCCGCGCCCTTTGCAAGAGCGAAAACGATGCACCCGCGCATTGTCTTGCCTACACGACGAAAAAGGGCGCCCGAAGGCGCCCTTTCCGTCTCTTAATCAGCAGCGCCGATCACTCGATGATTTTGGAGACAACGCCGGAACCAACGGTGCGGCCGCCTTCGCGGATAGCGAAGCGGAGGCCTTCTTCCATTGCGA
>NZ_JBLXFZ010000012.1:0-70058 GCF_048261515.1 Celeribacter sp. | reverse complement strand
TTTTGCGGGGCTTTCATGCCTCTATTGTTGCGATCTGCCAGTCCCGACCCTGCCCAATCATGACGCACAGGATTTTTGACCGCTCGCCATTTTTGCGGCTTGCGCTTTAAAGTGTGGCGCGGATGCGCCTTTTGCAGCAGACTGCTTCCCTATAATTCGACAGAAACGCTTGAGTTTTTTAACCTTTCGGTAAAAATAGCAACAACATTAAAAACATTGATTGAAACATGTCCGTCCCATCCGACTTGATGACGCAAATCGCCGAGGCTCCGACACTTGATGCAAAGCACCAGTTGTTCGCAGAATTTATGGAAGCGGAATACAACTATGTCGGGGTCAATTACGGGCTGTTCATAGATACGAGATCGGTTGAAACCATCCGTAACAACCACCTGTCCAAACGTGCGGGCCTGCCTGACGAATGGCGCGACATCTACCGACGCAACCGCTTTGCCCAAGACGATTTCGGCATGGTGATGGGCGCGGTGAGCGACAGGCCTATCTTGCAATCCCAATTCTACCGCGCGCTGGATCACGATGATATCCCTCGCAATTTTGCCCGCGTTGTGCGCGGCGTGCGCGAGTTTGTGTCATCGGGCGTGGTCCTGCCGTTGGAAGCAAATGGCGTGCGTGGCATTCTGGGGCTGTTCCGGCTCTCTGACGACATCAACAAACATGACGCCCAGTTCGAGCGCGACCGCCCCGCCATTCAGGCGCTGGCCAATCAGTTGCATCGCTGTAGCGACTGGTCGGATGAACTGGTCTCGCAGATGGGCTTGAGCGAGTTGAACCTGAAGGTGCTCCGCCTGAAGGCGCAGGGGTTGCGCGTCAAAGAAATCCTGCACGAGATCAAACGCGACAACCCCAAGACCGTCGACAACCACATGCGCCGCGTTCGCAAGGCACTGGGCGCCCGCAATGACATGGAGACCATCCAACGCGCGGCGATACTGGGCCTGTTGAAAGAGGACCACATCCCCGCACAGTCTGTCATGCGCGAACTCCCTCAGACACTGGCGTTGCAATAGACGTCCCTTCCCTCGCATAGCCCGTTTCGCGGTCGTTCGCGGACGCATTTTCGGACCGTTCGCCCCTGCCCGCTGCGCTTTCTCATGCGCCGCGTATTCCCCTGTTGGGTCAAGGCGCCGACAGCAAGCTAAGAGCGCCGCAAGTGCCACGCCTAAATCCACGTCACTGCGCCTTACAAAAGACAGAATAATCAGGAAAGATGTGACAACTATCACGAAAGTTGCCATAGTTCTCAATACAACCGCAGCGAGAATTCGAGGTGTTCTCGCACACATCGTGCGATCTCAACAAAGGGGCAAATCATGCCAATCACTCTCCTTCGCGTCCTTATTGCGGCAATTCTTCTTGTCGTGGTGGGCTTTACGGTGGCGCCTTATGCGACCAGCTATGTGTCGACCTCTGCGGTGGTTAACGCGCCGCTAATCAATATCAGGGCACCGTTCAGCGGCATAATCGTTCAACCCACCAAACCCGTCTCCTCCATCGTGGAAACGGGAGAGACACTTATTGAGCTCAAGAACTCGCGCAGCCAACGCGGCACGCTCCAAGGGGTCAAGACGCGGCTCGGCTCGCTCAACGGCGAAATCGTCGGCATGGAAAAGCAGATGCGCGAACTCTCCGATCTGCGAACCGACCTGATTACCCGACGGGATGCATTGGTCGCCGCACGGACAACGTGGTTCATTCCGCGCCTCGACGCGGCCAAGGCCAATATTGACCGCGCGCAAGCCTCGCTCCTCAAGGCTCAGGGAAACATGGCGCGCATGGAAGATCTCGCGGAAGATGGCACAGCAACCGCGACAACCCTATCGGCAGCAGAAGCGGACCTCATAGCCGCTCAAGCCGATCTGGCGCAGCAAAAAGCCGTCTACGCCCAGTTGGAAGTCGAGCGGGACACGCTTGACGGCGAGATGGGCATCGACCTGACATCAAACGGCTTCGAACAGATCGAATACCGCCTGAATGAAATTGACGTGCGCCTTGCCGATATCAATGCGCAACTTCTGGAACGGCAGGCACAGCGCGCGGGCCTCAAGAACCAGATCGCGATCCTGAGCGTGGAAGCCCTGCGCCAAGAGAGTTTCGCCCCCAAGGTCTCGACATCGGGGATCATCTGGGAAGCCTCGGCCAGCGAAGGCGGCACGGTGGCCTCTGGCGAGAACGTCGCGACGGTTCTCGATTGCACGCGCCGTTTCCTCGAAGTCCAACTACCCGAGCGGCATTTCGAGAATATTCCGACAGGCACCACGGCCAGGGTCCAACTTAAAGGATCGACAGAACACTTTACCGCGCAAGTCCTCACCGCCTACGGCAGCGGCGCGCGTCCTAACCGCGACATGCAGGCGGCAAGCCCGAGAATCCAGACCGAAGACGGGTTCAGAGTGATCGTCGGACTTGGCGATGCAAATGTGGACGATGTCATGGCCTCTGGATCGTTTTGCAACGTGGGCCGAACCGCCGATGTGCGATTTGAACTCCACCACGACAGTTTCATGTCGCGACTCTCACGGCTCTTTGCGGGCTTGGGCGGCAATACCTCCACCAGCTCGGCACTTACGTCAGACACGGCGGCCACTCCGATAGAAACGGAATAGACCATGCCCGACTACCTCGTCCCGATCGCCTTGGTCGTTGCCCTCGCATTGCTCATACCTCGGCGCTTGGTGGCTGGGACACGGGCGCGCCCCTTTGCGGTCAGGCTGCTCTTTGTCGCCACTTTTGCGGTAATCATCCGCTACCTGATCTGGCGCTATACCGAGACACTCCCCGTCGCAGGAACGGGATTTGCCGAGGCAACTTTTGCGTGGTTCCTGATCGTTGTCGAAACGCTGATCTGGTTTGATACGGCGGTTCTGTTCCTCACGCTCTCACGCCGCAGGGATAACTCCGCGGCGGCATCGGAGGGCGAAGCGCGGCTTCGGCGCATGAACCCCAGCGACCTGCCCAAGGTCGATATCTTCATCGCGACCTATAACGAAGACATCGAGGTTCTCGAAAAGACGATTGCTGGCGCCATGGCACTCGACTGGCCCGAAGGCCACGCAACCGTCTACGTTCTCGATGATGGCAAGCGGGACTGGCTCAAATCCTACTGCGCGCGCAAGGGTGTGGAATATTTCACACGCGACAACAACGACCATGCGAAAGCGGGGAATATCAACGCGGCAATAGCGCGGACTGAAAACCCGTATTTCATGGTCCTCGACGCCGACTTCATCCCGCAGCAGAACTTCCTCTATCGCGCCATGGGCCTTTTTGACGACGAGAAAGTCGGCATCGTTCAGATCCCCCACAACTTCTACAATGCCGATCCGATGCAGAACAATCTCGGCTTGCGCAAGGTGATGCCCGACGATCAGAGGTTCTTCTTTGAAACCATCATGATGGGTCGCGACGGCTGGGACGCCGCCTTTTGTTGCGGCTCCAATTCGATCACGCGCAGGACAGCGATGGAGGCCATCGGGGGCGGTCTGCCCACAGGGTCGATCACCGAGGACATGCTGCTCACCCTTGCGCTTTTGCGGAAAGGCTTCGTGACGCGCTATCTCAACGAACGACTCGCCGTGGGTCTTGCGCCCGAGTCACTCTCGGCCATGTATGTGCAACGCGCCCGCTGGGCTCGCGGCGCCATCCAGATGCTCTACCTGCGCGAAGGTCCGTTGGGGCCAGGGCTAAAGCTACGCCATCGCCTGATGTTCCTACCCCTGACATGGATCGTGCAGCCCTTCATGGTGATTGCCACCATCCTGACTCCCATCATCTGCCTTTGGACAGGATGGTCGCCTCTTGCAACCGCGAGTGCGCAGGAGATCCTCTCCCTGCAAATCCCCGCGATGCTTGCGACATTGGCCACCTTGCGGTTGGTCGCGCCAAAGTCCTTCTTTCCTCTGGCCTCGACGGTGCACTCCGCACTGCACGTCCCGCGCGTCCTGCCAACCGTCCTTGCCACACTCGTCAAGCCGCACGGACACGCCTTCAAGGTCACGCCAAAAGGCAGCGCGGCGGGTGGCGGCGAAATCGACCGTGCGATGATCTACTGGCCGATTGCCCTCATTCTGGCCGCCGCGCTTGGCCTCTACATCAATGCGGATTTCGACAGTCGGATTGTCGTGGATAGCGGACAAATCCCCATCCTCGCCTTCTGGGCCGTCATCAGCATGATATTGCTCTCGATCGTGCAGGCGGTTGCGGTGTCGCCCAATACCGAGCACCGCGACGAGCGCTTCGAGTTCAACCAGCCCTGCACCATTGCCACCAAAGCCAAGGAAGCGCTCACGGCACAGGTGGAAACCTTGTCCCTGACGGGTGCGCGTATCGGGCTGGAGGATGCGGCGCAGGTGCCACAAAACGTCAGGTGGCTGCTCGTTGTCATTCCCGAAATCGGCCCGATCGCGGCGAATGTGATCAAGCACAAGGGGCGTCAGATAGAGGTCAGTTTCCATGCGACAACCGAGGAACAGCGCGATCACCTGATGCGCATGCTTTTTACTATGGGACGGGACAACTCGACACAGGCGGAGGGCTCGATCGCTCTGGCCCTGCTGACCAGCATTTTCACGACCAACGAAACATCCACCCCCTCGCGCGCGCCCTCCACAGCGCCACCGCCGTGGCTGCGCAAATCCGTGGCCACCGAGGCGAACAGCACGGTCTAGGTCGGATGCGGCTGACACAGGAGGTCAGCCGCAAACCGTTCATCACACGCGCTCAGGCCGAAAGCGCCAGAACCGCCATCGCAGGCAGGCGCAGAACCTCATGGGCCATCGCCACGCGTTCGGGCGTATAGTAGCCCTCTTCGTGCAGGAAATTGACCGTGGCCACCATCTTGCCACCAAGGATTACAGGCAGGTTGATTACCGATCCGCAGCCCAGCTTGCCGATCAGTTCCGCATCAGGAAATACGGTATCAATATCGGCCAAGGTGTTGGAGACAAAGGTCTCGTGACGCCCGTGCACCTGCTCGAACCAGCGGTTCATTTCAATCTCTTTGGTGCCTGTCGTGGGGTAGTTTTCCGCATCATCGGTATAGACGCGGCGGGCCAGCATGGCGTCCATATCGGCAGTCATCACCGTGAACAGTTTGGCTCCCACCGTGGCCTTGGTCAGCGCACAAAGCGCATCATAGGCCTGCTCGTCCGTGGTGGCCTCTGACAACGCTTTCTCAAAGGTGTGGCGCGCCGTGTTTGTATCCGTCATGTCTTAGTCCTTACGGTCTGGATTGCCGCCCGATGCGGCGTAAAGGGATTGGGTATAGGGATCGGTGAAACTGCCATCATGAAGCGCGGATGCGGGCGCTATCTCGACAATGCGGCCCTTGTTCATCACAGCCATGCGGTCGCACATGAAACTGACCACAGGCAGGTTGTGCGTGACCAGAAGGTAGGTCAGCCCCTGCTCGCGGCGCAGTTTTTTCAACAGGTTCAGGATTTCCGCCTGCACCGAAACATCAAGCGCCGAGGTCGGCTCGTCGAGCAGCATCACCTTGGGCTCCAGCATCAAGGCCCGCGCGATGGCGACCCGTTGACGTTGGCCGCCCGAGAGCTGGTGCGGATAGCGGAAGCGGAACCGTCGGTCGAGGCCCACCGCGGCCAGCATGTCGATCACGCGAGCATCGCGGTTGCCAAGTCCGTGTATCTTGAGAGGCTCGCTGAGCACTGTGTCCACGGTTTTACGTGGGTGCAGGGAGCCGTAAGGGTCTTGGAACACCATCTGGCAGCGGGTGGCGAAGTCCTGATCGACGCTATGTCCGCGCGGATGGCCGAGTACCGAAATCTCACCCGTCCAATCGGGGGCAAGCCCTGCGATGGCCTTCAGGATCGTTGACTTCCCCGACCCGCTTTCACCGACCAGTGCGAAGCTCTCGCCCTCGGCGACCTCGATATTCACCCCCTCCACGACCTTGGTGTCGCCATAGGAAATGTCGAGGTTTTTCAAAACAATGGCGCTCATGTGCCGCTCCATGCGCTGCGATCAAGGACGGGGAGTTCGTCGCGGGTTTCTTCCATGCGGGGCACGGCGGCCAAAAGACCCTTGGTGTAGGGATGCGTGGCCTTGTGCAGATCATCGGCAGCGCAGCTTTCGACCACTTCGCCTGCGTGCATGACCAGAATGCGGTCACAGTAACGCGCGACCAGATTGAGGTCATGGGAGATCAGGATCAGCCCCATCCCCTTGTCCCGCACCAATTCGTCGATCAGATCCAACACCTGCGCTTGCACCGATACGTCCAGCGCCGATGTCGGCTCGTCCGCGATCAACAGGTCGGGGCGCGGGATCAGCATCATGGCGATCATGATGCGCTGCCCCATGCCGCCCGAGACCTCGTGCGGATAGAGGTCCACCACCCGTTCGGGATCGTTGATGCGCACGGAATGCAGCATCTCCAGAACGCGGGCTTTAACCTCGCGGCGCGGCAGGTTTTCGTGGGTTTTAAGCGCCTCAGCGATCTGCGCGCCGATTGTCATCACGGGGTTTAGCGAGAACTTCGGGTCTTGCATGATCATCGAGATCCGCGCCCCCCGAAGGTCGCGCATCTTGCGCTCCGAAATCCCTTGCAGGTCGATGCCGTCAAACATCATCTTATCGGCCTGTTGGCGACCTGGCCTGCGGATCAGTCGTAGGATCGCGCGGCCCGTCATGGACTTGCCCGATCCGCTTTCTCCCACGATGCCAAGGCGTTCACGACCTAAGGTGAAAGACAGACCCTTGACCACGTCTACGCGGCCCTGTGGCGTGGGAAAGCTGACGCGCAGGTTTTCCACTTCGAGTAGCGGGGAACGGCTCATGATTTGCCTCCCTGTTTGGGGTCCAGCACGTCGCGCAGACCGTCGCCCAGAAAGCAAAAGCCCAGCGAGACAATGATGATGGCAAAGCCCGGCATGGTGGCGACCCACCACTGGTCGAGGACGAAGGCCCGCCCGCGCGAGATCATTGCCCCCCACTCTGGCAAGGGCGGCTGTGCGCCGAGACCGAGGAAGCCCAGACCTGCGGCAGTCAGGATGATGCCCGCCATGTCCAGCGTCACACGCACGATCATCGAGGAGGTGCAAAGCGGCAGCACATGGCGGATGATGATCCGCGTATGCGACGAGCCGAGCAGGCGCATGGCCGAGATAAATTCCGAGTTGCGGAAGGTCAGCGTTTCGGCACGCGCGATCCGTGCATAGGCAGGCCATGAGGTGATGGCGATGGCGATGATCGCGTTCTCGATCCCCGGCCCAAGCGCCGCCACGAAGGCCAGCGCGAGGATCAGCTTGGGCATCGACAGGAACACATCGGTGATCCCCATCATGATCTTGTCCACCCATCCACCAAAGTAGCCCGAAATCGCCCCGATCACGAGGCCGAGCGGCGCGGAAATCACTGCCACAAGCGCCACAATCAACAGTGTGATACGTGCGCCGTAGATCACGCGGCTGAAGATATCGCGACCCAATTCGTCGGTGCCCATCCAATGCGCGGCGGAGGGCGGAAGGAGACGTTGTCCCAAATCCTGACCCAGCGGACTATGCGGCGCGATCCACGGCGCGAAAGCGGCCGCGAGGATCAGCATCAAGAGGATCAAGGCCCCCACCACTGCCAGCGGATTGCGCATCAGCATCCGCACCATGCGGTAGCTGTGCCCGAGCGAGGCTTGCAGGCGGGAGGTCGGGGAATCGTCGAGTAGCCAGTTGGTCATCGTCGTCATGGCACCCTCCTATCGGCTGCGCGGGTCGAGAATGCGGTAAAGCACATCCGACAGCTTGTTGATGAGAATGAAGACCGAACCGATCACCAGAGTTGCACCAAGCACGGCGTTCATATCGGCGTTCAGTAGCGCCACGGTCAGGTAGTTACCGATGCCCGGCCAGCTGAAGACGGTTTCGATCATCACGGAACCTTCCAGAAGCGCGGCATAGGACAGGCCGATCACCGTGATCAGCGGCACGCGGATCGGACGGAACCCGTGGGTCCAGATCACCCGCCATTCCGCGACACCTTTGACGCGGGCGGTGGTGATATATTCCTGACCGAGTTGGTCCAGCATGAAAGAGCGCGTCATCCGCGCGATATAGGCCAGCGAGAAGAAGCCGAGGATCGTCGCAGGCAGGATCAGGTGGTCCAGCGCACTGCGGAACACGTCCCAGTCGCCCGCAATCAAAGAATCGACCAAGAGCAGCCCCGTGTGCGGCTCCACCAGCCCGTCATAGAAGATATCGACACGCCCTGGCCCGCCGACCCATCCAAGGCCCGCGTAGAAAACAACCAGCCCCACGAGACCGAGCCAGAAGGCAGGCACCGAATAGCCCAGCAGCGCGAAGACGCGGATAATCTGATCCACCCAAGTGCCCTGCTTTGCGGCTGCCCAGACGCCCAAGGGAACCCCCAGCCCGACACCGATGATGATGCCGAGCGTCGCCATTTCCAACGTTGCGGGGAATACGCGGGCGAGGTCTTCGGCGACGGGGCGGTTGGTAGATACGGAATGACCGAGATCGCCTTGGAACACATCACCCACATAGGAGATGAATTGCACCACCAAGGGCCGATCAAGCCCCATGGCGATACGGGCGGCATCGTATTGTTCCTGCGTGGCGCGATCCCCGACCACGGCCAAAACCGGATCAATCGGAATCACGCGGCCGATAAAGAATGTGATCGCCATCAACCCGATAAAGGTCAGAAGCGTGACGACGACGAAGCCACCGATTGCACTGGCGGCCTTCCTCAGTCTGGCGTGTGGAAACGCTGCTATACTCAAGGGTCTGGTCCCCTTTCCTCACCATACCTTCCACCTAAGGGAAGGGCTGGCATCGTGAAAAACCTGTGCCAGAAAGACCTCTGACACGGCGGCTGGTACATCAGGCATAAAACAATTTTTCAAATTTACAAAAATAATTTTTGCATGACAAAAAATTTTTTTGTAGCGTAAGCTTCAGAACATCCCAATCGCGTGACCCTTTCCGATGATACTGGCAGAGGTCTCCACCCAAAGAGTGAAATCAAACATGCCCTTTGAGAACCCGACACCAAAGCCCAATATCGGTCCCGCGATCCGCAAACGCCGCAAGCAGTTGAAACTGACCTTGCAAGCACTGTGCGACAAATCCGGTGTCTCCGTGGGCTATCTCAGTCAGGTTGAACGCGACAACGCAACCCCTTCGCTGGGAACATTGGCGCAGATTTCGGCGGCGCTAGATGTGGGACTCGACTATTTCATCTCCGCGTCCAAACCCTCGGACGGGCTGACCCATGCGGACACCCGCCCCCTGTTTGCGCTCGACGATTCCTCCCTGCGCTATGAGGCGCTCGGCGCGGATTTCCCTGGCTCGGAGATGTCGTCTTACATCCTCCATATCCCCGCAGGCTATGTCTCGGAGACCGTGAGCCACGAGGGCGAAGAGATCATTTTCGTCCTTGAAGGCGAAATCCAGCAAACACTGGACGGCCAATCCTTCCGCATGACCGAAGGTGACAGCCTGCACTACAGCGGCGAAAGCCCTCATTCATGGAGCAATCCGACCGATAGAACGGCGCGGATTCTCTGGACAGGAACACTGACAGTTCTCAACCGGAAAGGCACCATCGAGCTTCCCGAACTGTCCCAAAAACAGAACGCGTAAATCGTGACAATCAGGTTAGAAGTCTTACCAACAAGGAGATCTACCGTGAAAAAACTGAAGACAACCCTACTTGCCAGCGCGCTGCTCTTGCCGCTTTCGGCACCTGCCCTGCTGGCAGACACGCCCGAGGGCGTGCTGGTCGTAGCGCAGAACATCGACGACATTGTCGCCATCGACCCTGCACAAGCCTACGAGTTCACCTCTGGCGAGCTTGTGACCAACCTCTACGACCGCCTCGTTCAATACGATGCCGAAGACACCACCGTTCTGGCGGCAGGTCTGGCCTCGGCTTGGGAAGCTGACGCGGAAGCAAAGACCATCACCTTCACCCTGCGTGACGGTGCAACTTTTGCCTCGGGCAACCCTGTCACCGCCGAAGACGTGGTCTATTCCTTCTCCCGCGTGGTGAAGCTGAACCTGACCCCTGCCTTTATTCTCACCCAACTGGGTTGGGATGCCGACAACATCGGTGACATGGTCACGGGCGAAGGCAACACCGTCACCGTGAAATACGCTGGCGACTTCTCCCCTGCCTTCGTACTGAACGTTCTGGCTTCGCGTCCTGCGTCCATCGTGGACAGCAAGCTCGTTAAGGAAAACGAAGTTGACGGCGACATGGGCAACGCATGGCTCAATGCCAACGCCGCAGGTTCCGGTCCCTTCACGCTGCAACGCTATTCGGCTGGTCAGATGGTGCGCATGGAAGCCAATCCGACCTATTTCAACGGTGCGCCCGAAATCGACAGCGTGATCATCCGTCACGTCGCCGAAAGCGCCACGCAGCAACTGCTGCTGGAGCAAGGCGATATCGATCTGGCCCGCAACATGACCCCCGACCAGATTGCCTCGCTCGACAGCGACGACATCAAGGTCGAAACCTTCCCGCAGGCCGCAGTCCACTTCCTGTCGTTCAACCAGAAAACCGACAGCCTCACCGATCCCGCCGTCTGGAAAGCCGCGCGTTATCTGGTGGACTACAAGGGCATGACCGACACGATCATCAACGGTCAGATGGAAGTGCATCAGGCGTTCTGGCCCAAAGGCTTCCCGGGCTCCTACGACGAGACCCCCTTCTCCTACGATCCCGAGATGGCCAAGAGCATTCTCGCCGAGGCAGGTATCGAGACCCCGATCACCGTGTCGCTCGACGTGATCAACGCAGCCCCCTTCACCGATATGGCGCAGTCGCTGCAAGCGAGCTTTGCCGATGCAGGGATCAACTTCGAGATCCTTCCGGGCACAGGCAGCCAGGTGATCACGAAGTACCGCGAGCGCAGCCACGAAGCTATGCTGCTCTATTGGGGCCCCGACTTCATGGACCCCCATTCGAATGCCAAGGCGTTTGCATATAACTCCGACAACTCGGACGAGAACTATGCAGCAACGACCACATGGCGCAACGCATGGGCCGTTCCTGACGCGATGAACGAGAAAACCATGGCCGCTCTTTCCGAGAGCGATCCCGAGGTGCGTCTCGACATGTATCGCGAACTGCAAAAGGAAGTGCAGGAAGAATCCCCCATCGTGATCATGTTCCAAGCGGCCTATCAGGTGGCGATGGACGACGATGTGTCGGGCTACGTGAACGGCGCGACTTCCGACTTCGTCTACTACCGTCTGGTCGAAAAAGACTAAGACAACGGTCCTGATGTGACCTTCGTGGGTCGCCGTTCGCGCGGCGGCCCACTGCTTTTCCCCCGATTTTCCCCTCCCCCGAATTCCCCAAGCATCTCTGGAGTGTCCGATGACCGATTTCCCGCTGACCGTTGCCCGCATTGCCGCCCTGCGCGACCGCATGGAACAGACAGGAACCGACCTTGTCGCGGTCGGCCCCTCCAGCCATATGGCCTACCTTGCAGGCGTCCATCCCCACGGCGACGAACGGCCCGTGATGCTTCTGGTCAGCCCGTCCTACGCGGGGTTCCTGATGCCCGCACTGAACTCTGCCGCCGCGCGCAAGGACACCGACCTGCCGTTCCATTGCTGGCGCGACGACGAAGGCCCCGATGCAGCACTCGCCGAACTTTTGGAGGCCTGTGGCGCGACAGGTGCCAACCTCTCGGTCGTGCTGGATGAAACCATGCGTACCGATTTCGCACTGCGCCTGCTCGACGCGATGGACAGCCCGCGCCGCCGCTTCACCGAGGATACCGTTGCCCTGCTCCGCGCGTCCAAGGATGAGGCCGAATTCAAAGCCATCAAGGACGCGCATCTGGCTAATGACACGGCGGTGAAAGCCGCCTTCGCCGCACTCAAAGAAGGCGTGACCGAAGCCGAGATCGTCGAACTGATCAAATCCGAATATGCCGCCCTTGGTGCCACGCTGGAATTCTGCTCGGTCTGTTTCGGGGCCTCCGGCGCCTTCCCGCACCACACGCCTGGCGCATCCAAGCTGGAGCGCGACATGGCGGTGCTGATCGACACGGGCTGCCGCCTCAACGGCTACCCCTCCGACATGACCCGCTGCGGCTACTTCGGCACGCCCGAAGACGGCTATGAAGAGGTCTTCGACGTGGTGGAACGCGCTGTTCAAGCCGCGATTGCCGCCGCCAAACCAGGTGTGCGCGCCTGCGACATCGACAAGGCCGCCCGCGACGTGATCACCGACGCAGGTTATGGAGACCGCTTCCTGCACCGCACGGGCCACGGCCTTGGCATCGACATTCACGAACCGCCCTATATCGCTGCCAACTCCGATGTGGTGCTGGCGGAAGGCAATGTGTTCTCAATCGAACCTGGCATCTACCTCGACGGCAAGTTCGGCATCCGTTTGGAAGAGATCGTGATCCTGCGCAAAGACGGCGCGGAGATCTTCTCCGAAATGCCGCGCGACATGGTGCGCCTCGGCTGACCAAGGCCTGCCAGCCTTCACCCACTATATGGCGACACGCGACCAGAGCGATGGACGCCATAAGAAAACCCGCCTCCCTGAAAGGGACGCGGGTTTTCGCTTGTCGGGTAGGATGAGGGAACCCGATCTGTAAGTTGTATCAGATCATCTCGGCGGCTTGGCGCGCGATGTCCTGAATTTGATGTTGGCTGATGCCGATGTCGGCAAGGTCACGGGCACTCATTGCCGACAACTCGCTATAGACGCGGTTGTATTCAACGCGGCGGGCGCGCCATTCGCGGTAGTTGTGTGCGAGTTTCTCGATGCGCGCAGCGATCGGGGCTTGTTCGACGGGAAGTGCGTTTGCATAGGCCATTTCAGTCTCCTTTTCGGGTCGTCTCGGATCGGACCCTGTGGTCTGTGGGCCGTTTTGCTTGGCCCGTTTCGGATGAGACACATATGGTGCCAAAGCGCTTTCACGAGTAGAGCCAATGCGCCATTCCCGACATGCACAATACGCATATCTATGCACCAGTTCGCATACCTCCGTCCCGCAGGCATCAACCCTCACATGCCCCCACACAGGCTTGCCCCGCCCCGCTCACCTGTGGTCTATGGGCAGCAGGAAATTCAGGAGCGCATCATGACCCCCGCAAAAACCGTCGAGATCGGCAATGTCACCCTTTCGAACGCCCTGCCCTTCGGATTGATCGCGGGGCCGTGCCAGTTGGAAAGTCTCGACCACGCGCGGATGCTGGCGGAGAAAATCGCCGAAGCCTGCGCGCCGACGGGCACGGGGTTCATCTTCAAGGGCAGCTATGACAAGGCCAACCGCTCCTCGCTTTCAGGCAAACGCGGGCTGGGCGCGGAGAAAGGTCTCGAAATCCTGTCGAAGATCCGCGACGAATTTGGCTGCCCCGTGCTGACAGATGTGCACGAGACGCACCATTGCGCCATGGCGGCGGAAGCGGTGGACGTGCTGCAAATCCCTGCCTTCCTGTGTCGTCAGACCGACCTGCTTCTGGCTGCGGGCGAGACAGGCAAGGCCATCAACGTCAAAAAGGGTCAGTTCCTCGCACCGTGGGACATGGACAACGTGGCGGCGAAAATCGCCTCCACGGGGAACGAGCGGATCATGCTTTGCGACCGAGGCACCTCCTTTGGCTACAACACGCTGGTCAGCGACTTCCGTGGCCTGCCGCGCATGGCGCAGACGGGCTATCCTGTGTGTTTCGACGCGACCCATTCCGTCCAGCAACCTGGCGGTCAGGGCAACGCCTCGGGCGGGGATCGCACCATGGTGCCCCCCTTGGCACGTGCGGCGGTGGCCGTGGGCACGGCCTGCCTCTTCATCGAGACACACGAAGATCCCGAGAACGCGCCTTCGGATGGCCCCAACATGATCCGCATCGAGGATCTCGGGCCACTCCTGCGCACGCTGAATGCCATTGAAGGGGCCGTCAAAGGCGCGTGACATCAAGCGCATATTGCCGCCGAAACGTTACCCGTTCCTTACCTGAACGGGCGCGTTCTTTGGGCAAATTTACCACAACTTCGCGTCAGATATCTTTGCAAGGTCTCATTTGAGGCCTCTCTATGGCATAGTTTTGTAACCGAATGGGCCCACAAGAGGCTCCAACAGATGAGGCATAGCAATGGCAAGTAAAGAGCATCCCGTCTCACGCGAGACGGCTCCCAGCGACCCGAAAGCACCGCGTCCCACGCCCGCGCCGCAACCGAAACCTCCCGTCAGTTTTAACGACTGGGCCGACATCTAGCGGCTGGCAAACGGGCGCGAAACGGGTAAGCTGCGTGCAAGTTACCAGCTCCCGCAACAACCGACCGTAAAAGCCGCAATGACCGCGCCCGTCTCCTCGATCCGCAACCTCGGCCCCGCCTCCGACGCGAGCTTTGCCCGCGCGGGCATCCATACGGCGGAGCAGTTGCGCGAGATCGGCCCTGACGCGGCCTACGAGATGCTCTTGCGCGCGGGAAGCGCGCCACATTTCATCGGTTACTACGCCATGGTGATGGGCCTTCAGGGGCGTCCATGGAACGACTGCAAAGGCGCGGAGAAAACAGCTCTGCGCGCGCGGTTCGACGCGATCAAGGCGCGGATCGCCGCCGACAAAAGCGCCCCACCCTCAGGGATCGAACGCATCCTCGACGAGATCGGCACGGGCACCAGACGCTAATTCGCGCCGCCCCATTTTGCCCGCAAGCCCCGTTCACCTTGGAAATTTCTTGGAACAATCCGCGCGGGGCACGCGTTCCTTTCCCAACACGACGGCAACGCTTTGCCACAGGAAAGGACACCGCAATGGACATCATTCGTATCATTCTCGCCGTTATCCTGCCGCCGCTCGGCGTGTTCGCGCAGGTCGGCATCGGCAAGCACTTCTGGCTCAATATCCTGCTCACGCTTCTGGGCTATATCCCTGGCATCATTCACGCCGTGTGGATCATCGCCCGAGAGCCGCAAGTCGCCCGCTAACCCGCTTCACAGATGCGTGCAGCGGTTCGCTCCCACATTCCGCGCTGCACGCGAAAAAGGCCGCTCCATTCAGGAGCGGCCTTTGACCGTTTCAAACCTTCCACCCGCGACCTTTGTCGCAGGTTTGGAAAATTTCGCGCTTAGCCGACCAGTTCGAGGCCGGAGAAGAAGAAAGCGATTTCCTGAGCAGCCGTTTCAGGCGCATCGGAACCGTGGACGGAGTTTTCGCCGATGGAGAGAGCGAATTCCTTACGGATGGTGCCTTCGGCAGCGTCGTCAGGGTTGGTTGCGCCCATGACTTCACGGTTTTTCGCAATCGCATCTTCGCCTTCGAGAACCTGAACAACGATCGGCTCGGAGATCATGAATTCGCAAAGTTCGTCGAAGAAGGGGCGGTCCTTGTGAACGCCGTAGAATTCTTGCGCTTGAGCGAGGGTCAGCTGGATGCGCTTGGATGCGACGATGCGCAGGCCGGCTTCCTCGAACTTGGCAATGATCTTGCCTGTGAGGTTGCGCTTGGTGGCGTCGGGTTTGATGATGGAGAAGGTGCGCTGGATAGCCATGGTTCAGCCTCTTTGATTGAACGGGCAGATGCCCTGAAAATATGGGGTTACGACGTGGAACACCCGCGCCGCGCGATTGGCGGCGGATTAGCATGGGGCGATGCGTTTGAAAAGCGGTGATTGACGCGGCCCCAAAGGTCGGGCAAGGGAGCGTCATGTTAAAAATCCAAGACATCTCTTACGCCGTCGACGGCCGCCTGCTGATCGAAAATGCCTCTGTCACCATTCCCACGGGTCACAAGGTCGGCATCGTGGGGCGCAACGGCGCGGGCAAAACCACGCTGTTCCGCCTGATCCGTGGCGAACTCGTCCTTGAGGGCGGCTCCATCGAAGTGCCGCGCGGCGCACGCATCGGCGGCGTTGCGCAGGAAGTGCCAGGCAACGAGGTGTCGCTTCTGAACACCGTTCTGGCCGCAGATACCGAACGTGCCTCCCTTCTGGTCGAGGCGGAGACCGCCACCGACCCGCACCGAATTGCAGAGATCCAGACCCGTCTGGCCGATATCGACGCATGGAGCGCCGAGGGCCGTGCCTCAAGCATCCTCAAGGGGCTTGGCTTCACCGAGGAAGAAATCCACATGCCCTGCTCCGCCTTCTCTGGCGGCTGGCGGATGCGTGTGGCGCTGGCGGGCGTGCTATTCTCGCAACCCGATGTGCTGCTGCTCGACGAGCCGACCAACTACCTCGACCTCGAAGGGGCGCTGTGGCTGGAGAATTACCTCGGCCGCTACCCGCACACCGTGCTGCTGATCTCCCACGACCGCGCGCTTCTCAACCGTGCCGTAGGGGCGATCCTGCATCTGGAGAGCAAGAAGCTCACGCTTTACACGGGCGGCTATGACACCTTCGCCAAGACCCGCGCCACGCAACGCGCGGTGCAGGCGGCAGCGGCGAAGAAACAGGACGCGCACCGCGCCCACCTGCAAAGCTTCGTGGACCGATTCAAGGCCAAGGCGTCCAAGGCGAAGCAGGCGCAAAGCCGCGTGAAGATGCTTGAGAAGATGGAAACCATCACCGCGCCCGAAGATGCCGCGCGGGTGGTCTTCTCCTTCCCCGAACCCGAGGAATTGTCCCCGCCGATCATCCGCATCGAGAACGGAACGGTCGGCTATGATGGCAAGGCGGTGCTGTCTCGCCTCGACCTGCGCATCGACCAAGACGACCGAATCGCGCTTCTGGGCCGCAACGGCGAGGGGAAATCGACGCTTTCCAAACTGCTCTCCGACCGCCTCGACGCGATGGAAGGACGGATCACACGCCATTCCAAACTGCGCATCGGCTTCTTCGCGCAGCACCAAGTGGACGAGTTGCACCTCGACGAAACACCCATCGACCACCTGCGCCGCGAATTGCCTGAAATGGCTCCGCCGAGACTGCGGGCCAAACTGGCAGGCTTCGGCCTTGGCGCCGATCAGGCGGATACGGAAGTGGGTCGTCTGTCGGGCGGGCAAAAGGCGCGTCTGTCGCTGCTGCTGGCCACGTTGGATGCCCCGCACCTGTTGATCCTCGACGAACCGACCAACCACCTCGACATCGAGAGCCGCGAGGCGCTGGTGGAGGCGCTCACGGCCTATACGGGCGCGGTGGTGCTGGTCAGCCACGACATGCACCTGCTCAGCCTCGTCGCTGACCGCCTGTGGCTGGTGAAGGACGGGCGTGTGTCCACCTATGAAGAAGACCTCGACGCCTATCGCAAATTCCTTCTTCAAGGCGACGATAAGCCCGAAAAGGCAAAAGCCGCCAAAGCCAAGGCGAAGGCACAGCCTGCGGCCCCTGCCCCGAAAGTCACCCGCGAGCAACGGTTGGCGCTCAAAGCGGAAGTGCGCAAATGCGAGGAGCGCGTGGCCAAGCTCGAAGACATGAGCAAGAAGCTCCAGAAGAAGCTGGCCGATCCCGACCTCTACGAGGACAAAGAGGCCGCAATCGTGTGGCAAAAGAAATACGCCGAAGTCTCGCAAGCACAGGAACGCGCCGAAGAGATGTGGATGGCCGCCCTTGAAAAGCTGGAGAAGGCGGGCGCCTGACCGCCCCCTTCACGCCGCCCTTTTCTCCGACACCACAGCCTCTCGACAGGCGCGTGCTTTTGGACTTTAGTGACCGCATGGATTTGCAAAGCCTCATAACCGCCTTCTTCACGATGTTCGTCATCATCGACCCCGTTGGTCTGGCTCCGCTCTTCGTGGCGCTGACGACGGGAACGGATGCGCGTCACCGTCGTGCCGTGGCCTTCCGTGCCATTGCCGTGAGCGCAGGGGTTCTCCTGCTCTTCGGTCTCTTCGGTGAGGCGGTGTTGGGCTTTGCGGGGATTTCCATGCCCGCCTTCCGCATCGCGGGCGGGGTGCTTTTGTTCCTGACCGCGCTCGACATGCTGTTCGAGCGCCGCACCAAACGGCGCGAGGATCAGGCCTCCCAAAGTCAGGCCGACGATCATTCCCCTGACGACCCGTCCGTTTTCCCACTGGCCACGCCACTCATTGCGGGGCCGGGCTCGATTGCCTCCGTCATCCTGCTCACGGGACAGGCGGGCACGCCTCTGGAAACCGTTGCGGTTTTTGCCGTGGTGGGTCTGGTGTTGCTGCTCGTCTTGCTGTTCTTCCTCGCGGGCGGCTTGCTCGAACGAGTGCTTGGACCGACGGGGATCAACGTGGTCACACGGCTCTTGGGGATGCTTCTGGCCGCGCTCTCTGTCCAATTCGTGATCGACGGTTTGCGTGAAATGGGCGCTTTGTCCTACTGACATCCTGCGCCCGCGTCCCTATCTTTGAGGGATGACAGCCGATGATACCGCCCGCATCCTATACTTGTCGCTCCTGCTGGGGGCGATTGGCTTCTATTACGTAATCGCCAACCGCCGTCGCATGGGGCAGATGCTGCGCCACGCCGTGCTGTGGGCGCTGATCTTCATCGGTGTGCTGGCGGCTGTGGGTCTGTGGCAGGATGTGAAGCCGCGACTAGCCCCTGCGCAGATCACCCATGGCGATGGTGTCGTCGAAGTGCCCCGCGACCGCAGCGGCCATTACGTGCTCTGGGCTAACGTGAACGGCACGGCGACCGAGTTTCTGGTCGACACAGGAGCGTCCAACGTGGTGCTTTCGATGGAAGATGCCCGCCGCGCAGGGATCGACGTGGACAGCCTCGCCTTCATGGGACAGGCACAGACCGCCAACGGCACCGTGCGCACCGCGCCCGTCTGGATCGACGCGCTTGAACTGGGCGGTATTCGTGATGAACGGGTAAAGGCCTATGTCACCGATGGTGAGTTGTTCGGCTCCCTGCTCGGCATGGACTACCTGCGCCGCTACGAGAAAATCGAGATTGCCCGCGACAAGCTGATCCTCACACGCTGAGGCTCGGCGTCACGGGGCGTTGGCCTCGGCCTTCTTCTCCCAGCGACCATCGGCCTCCGACCAGTATTGCGCCGCCACGCCCGCGTCCGTGAGGGATTTCCATTGCACGCGCGCACGGGCAACGGCCTCCTCGGAATGGCCATCAAAGAGGATGCAGACGCGCGAAAGCGCCGCGACCTCTTCCGCCGAGACATCCACCCCGTCAATCGCCATTAGGCAGGCCGTTCCCTCGGCGCATGTGGGGGCCGTGGTTAGCAGGATGGGCTGATCGGCATCATGCGGACCACCCGCAAGACCATGAGGAAGAAAACCCTCGCGCTGCCAGAGTGTTACGTCGATATTTTCAAGTAACGCATGAGCGCGGCCACGCACCTCCACACGCCACCCCGCCGCAAGAGACTTCTCGGCCAGCATGGCGAGAGTCACAGCAACGGGATTGCGTGTCAGGTGGTAGAAATAGGCCGCGCCCATGGGTTCGTTTACTCCTTGGCGTCCGCTGCGACGAGGTCATCGACAAGGCGGTTGAGCGCACGCACACCCCAGCCAGTCGCCCCCTTAGGCGCAAGCGTTGTGGGGGCTGCGACCTTGGCCACGCCCGCGATATCGAGGTGAATCCACGGCGTGCCCTCTTTGACGAAACGCTGAAGGAACTGCGCCGCCGTGATCGAGCCTGCGGGGCGTCCTCCGACGTTTTTCATATCGGCCACGGGGGATTTGAGTTGCTTGTCGTAGCTTGCGCCCAAAGGCATCCGCCATGCGCCCTCGCCCTCAGCCTCGGCGGCTTTGAGGAAGCTCTTGCAGAAGTCGTCGTCGTTTGAGAAGACGCCCGCGTTGTCATGGCCCAAACCGATGATGATCGCGCCTGTCAGCGTGGCCAGATCGACCATGGCACGCGGGGCGAAACGCTCCTGCGCATACCACATGACATCGCAGAGCACGAGGCGGCCTTCTGCGTCGGTATTGATGATCTCCACCGTGTCGCCCTTCATGGACTTCACCACATCACCCGGACGGATCGCATTGCCATCGGGCATGTTCTCGACCAGACCAACGAGGCCCACCACATTGGCAGAGGCCTTGCGCATGGCCAGCGTGCGCATCACGCCGGCGACTACACCCGCGCCGCCCATGTCCATGGTCATGTCTTCCATACCGGCGGCAGGTTTGATGGAAATGCCGCCCGTATCAAAAACCACGCCCTTGCCGACGAGCGCCAGTGGAGCATCATCTTTGTTGCCGCCCTGCCATTGCATCACAACGACCTTGGAGGGCGCGGTCGAACCCTGTCCCACAGCGAGAAGCGTGCGCATTCCGAGTTTTTCCAGTGCCTCTTCGTCGAGCACTTCCACCTCGACGCCCAGATCGCGCAGGGTTTCGAGGCGGGCGGCGAACTCGGTGGTGGTCAGCACGTTGGAGGGTTCGGAGACCAGATCGCGGGTAGTAAACACGCCCACGGCCTGTGCAGTCACGGCATCCACATCGAGGGTTTCGGGCTTGGTGTGGGCCACGGTGACGGTCGGCACATCCTTGGCCGCACCCTCGCCCTTATGATCGGTGAAATCATAGTGACGCAGGAGTGCGCCGAGCGCCAATTCGCCGATGCGTTTGAAATTACCAGCCAGAACCAAGGCATTGCGCCCCGAAAGCACCTTGCCGATCTCGGCCCCCGCCGCACGCGCCACATCTGCCTGCGCATTGCGCGCAACCTTGACGACGAGAAGGGTCTCGGCGGCCAGTCCCACGGGATAGGCAAGCTCGACCGCCCCGCCCGCATCGAGCTTTTCGAACCGCTCGGAGGCCACAAGACGCGCCAGCGCGCCTTTGGTCAGCCGGTTCACCCGCCGTGCAGCCTTGCCCAACGATCCATCTTCTTCGACGAGGAGCGCGACCACCCCTTCGGCGTCTGCAATGGTATCAATATCGAGCGCGATGGCAGAAAGTCTGGCGGGTGTGGTCATGAAAACCTCCATTTGGATAGGTGTCGGGATTGTTGCCCTATAGGTAGCGACCCGCCGCGCGGCTTACCAGAGCACTTTACCGCTTTCTCCGCCCTGCTTTGACCGTTAAGGTCGCCGCAGTTGCTAATCGGTCCTTCCGGGGGGGACGCATTAATTGGGACGATTCGACAGATACCTGCTGGGGCAGCTGCTCATGTTGTTCGGGTTCTTCGCGCTTGTCCTCGTGCTCGTGTTCTGGGTCAACGCGGCGGTGGCTTTGCTAGATAGCCTTCTGGGCGACGGGCAAGCGGTAGGCACCTTCCTGCTGCTCTCGGTCCTGACATTGCCCTCGGTGATGACCAAGGTGCTGGCCATTGCGGGCTTCGCAGCGACGGTCTTTGTCATCAATCGCCTCTCCTCGGAAAGTGAGCTGGTGGTGGCACAGGCTTCGGGCTTTTCGCCCTTCCGTCTGAGCCGCGCGGTTTTGATCTTTTCCCTCTTCGTTACCTTGATGATTGCGGCGCTCAGCCATGTGCTCGTGCCACTGGCGCAGCGCGAAAGCGATCTACGCCGCGCAGAGATCACACAAGACCTCACCGCGCGTTTTCTCAACGAAGGCACCTTTGTCCACCCTGCGAGCGGGATGACATTCTACGTACGTGAAATCAGCCCCGCCTCAGAGTTGCTCGACATCTATCTTTCATGGCATGACGAAGCATCAGGCACTCGCGATAATTTCACGGCGAAACGCGCGCTGATCGTGCGTGAGGAGGACGGGCCGATGTTGCTGATGTTCGACGGAATGTCGCAAAGCTATACCATCGAAGACCGCCGTCTTGCGGTGACGCGGTTCGACAGTTTTGCCTATTCACTGGCGGAATTCATGGGGGGCGACACAACGCCTGCGCAACGGATATCCTCAACGACGAGCTATGAGCTGCTGACGGGCGGCGCGGCTTTGCGTGAGGAACTTGACGCGACACAAGCTGAAACGCGCCTCGCCATTCACGAACGCACAGGTGAAGCGCTTCTGGCCGTGGCTGCCGTAATGATCGGCTTTGCGACCCTGATAGCCGGCGGTTTCTCGCGCTTCGGCCTGACGCGCCAAATCCTTTTTGCTGTGGTGCTTTTGGTTTCGGTAAAACTGGTGGACAATGCCGCCGCCACGCGCGCCTATGACGGGGCATGGCCTCTGCTCTACCTACCCGTCGCTTTTGGTGCGACGATTGCCTATGCGCTCTTGTGGCGCGCAGGGCGTCCCGATCTGGGGCAAAGGCGCATTCGCGCACGGGGAGCGGGCACATGATCCTCGATTTCTACTATGCTCGGCGTTTTGCCCGCGCCCTGATCATTGTTCTGGCCGTTCTTGGCGGCTTGATCATGATGATCGAGAGCATTGAGGCGCTACGACGGTACGGAGACACCGACCTGCCCGCCACGGGATTGCTCTACCTTGCCTCGCTGCGTCTGCCAGCCACTCTTTACGACATTTTGCCTATCGTCGTGGTCCTGTCCACGCTGGTGTTGTTTCTGGGCATGGCGCGCTCCTCCGAGCTTGTCGTGACACGCGCAGCGGGTCGGTCGGTCCTGCGTGCGCTTGTGCCGCCGCTGATGATGGCGATGCTATTCGGCGTCTTTGCCGTGGCCGTCATCGGCCCCGTCGCCGCCACGGCGACACGCACCTACGAGCAACGCACCGACGAGCTACGCGGCAGGGTCGGACAGGCTTTCTCGGTCTCCTCGGAAGGCCTATGGCTGCGTGAAGGCGATGAGCTTGGCCAGACGGTGATCCGCGCGGGACATTCCAATCTCGACGGCTCAGCGCTCTATGATGTGTCCTTCCTCGCCTTCGGCCCAGACGGCACTTTGGTGGAGCGCATCGAAGCAGGAAGCGCGCGGATCTATGGCGACGAATGGATTCTGACCGACGCCAAACGTTGGCCACTGAGTTCCGAATCCAACCCCGAAGCCGCAGCAACAACCGCCTCGAGCATGACACTGCCAACCGCGCTGACGCTCGACGAAATCCGCGACAGGTTTGGCACACCCAAGGCGGTGTCTATCTGGGACTTGCCTGCCTATATCGAAAAACTCGAAACCGCAGGTTTCTCCGCCCGTGCCTACAGGATGTGGATGCAATCCTCCTTCGCGCTGCCGCTGACCTTTGCCGCGATGATGCTGATCGGTGCAGGATTTACCATGCGCCACACCCGACTTGGCGGCACGGCCACTTTGGTTGTGACTGCGATCCTGTTGTCTTTCGGCTTTTTCTTCCTGCGCAGTTTTGCCCTGATACTCGGCGAAAACGGCGAAATTCCTGTGCTTCTGGCGGCATGGGGGCCTCCCGTGGCGGTGATCCTTGCCTCTACCGCACTTTTGCTTCACTTGGAGGACGGATGATGCCGAACGTCCCTGCCCCCCGTATGACCCGATTGTCACGCACGCTGCGCGCCAAGCCCGCACGCTATGTGTCCAGCCTCGCGCTTGCACTCGCGCTCGGCCTTTCCTCTCCTGTCTTTGCGCAGGATGCGACACCACCCGCAGCCCTTCTCGCCGATAGCATCTCCTTCGACGGCACGACCCTCACCGCGCGGGGCAGCGTTGAAGTTCTCTACGATGGCGCACGCCTGACCGCCACGCAGATCACCTACACCCGCGAGACAGGGGCGCTCGACATCAAGGGACCGCTGCGCCTGACGCAAGCGGACGGGGAGTCGGTAATCCTTGCCGATAGCGCGGCCCTCGACAGCGATCTGCGCAACGGCATCCTCAATTCCGCGCGCCTCGTCCTCTCCAACCGCTATCAACTCTCGGCTGCTCGGATCGAGCGTGCCGAAGGCCGCTACACGCGCCTGTCGAAGACCGTCACCTCCGCCTGCGACATCTGCGAGGGGTCGCCCGTACCCCTGTGGGAAATCCGCGCCCGTGAGGTGATCCACGACAGCGACGAGCACCAGATCTATTTCACGGACGCGCAGTTCCGTCTTGCGGGTGTGCCGCTACTCTACCTGCCGCGTCTGCGCATTCCCGATCCCTCGCTTGAGCGGGCCACTGGGATGCTGACACCCGAATTCGTCAGCTCCTCCTCGCTGGGCATCGGGGTCGAGGCGCCATATTTCATCACCCTCGGGCCACACCGCGACCTTACCGTCAGCCCGCTTCTGACCACGGAAACCAACACTCTGAAACTGCGCTACCGTCAGGAATTCGCGCGCGGCTCGATTACCGCCAACGGTGCGATCACCTCCGACAGCCTGCACGACGGGTTGCGGGCCTATGCCTTCTTCGACGGGACGTGGGACCTCGGCAACGACCTGACCTTCGGCGCACACCTCAAGGCAACCTCCGATATCGGCTATCTAGTCGACTACGACTTTTACGGACGCGACCGCCTGCCCTCGCAGCTGACCCTGACGCGCTACCGCGAAGGCGAGGCGCTCGATGCACAGATCATCGGGCTGCGCACCCTGCGGGAAGCGGAAGTGCCGATCGAGGACACGCTGCCCTTCCTCATTGGCGAGGCCACCTATACCCGCGACATCGACACCGATCTTGTGCCAGGGCGCCTGTCATTCGACCTCTCCGCCTCAGGCCATATCCGCGAATCTCATGTCGACGAGGATGGCATGGACGTCTTCCGCTTCGGAGCGGCGCTCGACTGGCAGCACAGCCATATCCTCGGCGCGGGATTGAAACTGGACGCCGCCGCACGCACCGCCGCCGATCTCTATTTCGTCAACGAAAACTCAAGCTATGACGACGTGACCCTTCGGCTCACTCAACAGGCTGCGTTGCGTCTGTCCTACCCGCTGATCCGCCAAGGTTCGACACGCGATGGCGGGACCGCATCGGAAGTCTTCACCCCCTTCGTGCAACTGGGCTGGGCCTATGCCTCGGGCAACGATGTGCCAAATTCGGATGCGCAACTGGTCGAGTTCGACGAGGGCAATCTCTTTGCGCTCAACCGCTTCCCCGGATCCGACGGGATCGACACGGGCACATCCGTCACCTTGGGCATGAATTACACGCGCTCCTCCGCACAGGGAAGCTATGGCATCACCCTCGGACGCGTGCTGACCGACAGCATCTCCACCGGTTTTACCGAAAGCTCGGGACTGGCAGGGAACACCTCCGACTGGCTTCTGGGCGGGCACCTCGATTTCGACATGGGGCTCAGTCTGGCCACCCGTGCGCTCTTCGACAGCAACCTGTCGATCACCAAGCTGGAAACGCGGCTGGCGCTTGAGCGCCCGCGCTACGACATTCAGGCCACCCATGCCTATGTCATTGCAGATGCAGATGAAGGCCGCTCCGACCCGATCAGCGAAGTCACCTTTGACGGGTCGGTCAAACTCGCGCCCAACTGGACCGCGACAGGCGCGCTGCGTCACGATCTGTCGGAGCGGGTCACAAACGAGGCGCGCATCGGCGTCACCTATCAAAACGAGTGCGTCCGCCTCGGCCTCGATGTCTCACGCCGGTTTACCGAAACATCCGCCATCGACCCCGAGACGAAATTCTCCTTCACCGTGGGCTTTGGCGCTTATGATACGCAAAACGGCGCAGCAGGGCATTGCGGCGTCAGCGGGCTGTGACCTTCCTTGGCGATGCGCGGCGTCAATCCGCTTGGCCCGCGCGGCGAAACCCCGTAAGAAGGTCACGAGAAACGGACGAAGAAACGACACGAGGGTTGGGCATGAAACGCATCATGAAAGCTGTAGCAGACGCAAGCAGTCGCGCGGCAACACGCACGCAACGCACCATCGCCTCCGCACGCGCGGCGTTTGGGGCCGTGGCGGGGCTGACAGCACTCACGCTGGCGCTTGGCCTTACGCCTCCGCCCGCCCATGCGCAAGGCAACCTCTTCGCCCCCGTTGTTCTGGTCAACGATCAGGTCATCACACGCTACGAGGTCAACCAGCGCATCGCCATGATGTCCGCTCTTGGTGGCAGCGCGACCGAAGAGGTCGCCATCGATGCGCTCATCAACGAACGCCTGCAACGCGAAGCCGCCTCACGGCTCGGCATTCAGGCCACACAAGCAGGGATCGACGCGGGTATTGCCGAGTTTGCCGAGCGTGGCGGACTGGAACCCGAAGCCTTCCTTAAATTCCTCGAATCCCGTGGCGTGGCCATCGAAAGCTTCCGCGATTTCGTGGTCGCAGGTGTGGTTTGGCGCGAATTTGCACGTAACCGCTTTGCGCCGCGTGTCAGCATTTCAGAGGCCGAGATCGACCGCGCCTTGCAGACCCAAGGCCCCACGGGCGGTCTGCGCCTGTTGCTGTCAGAGATCTTCCTGCCTGCACGCACACCTGAAGAGCGCGCCGAATCCGAGCGTCTTGCCTCCCGCATCGCCTCTGGCGCGACGCTGGGCAGTTTCGCAGCCGCCGCACGTCAATATTCCGTCGCCCCCTCGCGTGAGCGTTCAGGCCGTCTCGACTGGACACCCGTGGGCAACCTGCCCGCCCCCCTGCGCGCGGCGGTTCTGGCTCTGAAACCGGGTGAGGTCACTGCGCCTTTGTCTACAGGAAATGCCATTGGCTTCTTCCAGTTGCGCGCGATTGAAGAGACCGAAGTGCCCACACCCGAGCCTGTCTCCATCGAATACGCCGCCTATTACATCGACGGTGGCCGCACCGAAGCAGGCCTCGCCCGCGCTGCAAAAGTCGCCGCGAATGTGGACACCTGCAACGATCTCTACGGCATCGCGAAGGGTCAACCCGCCGAAGTGCTGCAAATCGACACCCTGCCTACGGCAAGCATTCCGCAGGACGTGGCGCTTGAGTTGGCGAAGCTCGACGCGGGCGAAGTCTCCACCGCCCTGACCCGTGCCAATGGTCAAACGCTCGTCTTCCTGATGCTGTGTCAGCGCAACTATAGCGAAGTCACGGTCGAAGCCTCCGCGCCCGCGCCCCGCGCCGATGACGAGGACGAGGCGCAGGACGAAGCCATGACCGAGGAAGAAGCCGCCGCCGCAGCCCGCGCCGAGCAGCGCGAGACCATCCGCAACCGCCTGCAAGGTCAGCGGCTGAATGCAATGGCCGCGAACTACCTTGCCGAGTTGAAAGCCGATGCTGTCATCGAGCGGCCCTAAGGGGCTGCACCATGGCTGACCCGCGCCAAAGCACATCATCACAAAACGCCCCCGCACCGATCGCCCTGACCTGTGGCGAACCTGCGGGCGTTGGGCCTGAACTGGCCATGCGCGCCGCCGAACGGCTTGAGGGGCGTGTGCCCTTCTTCTGGATCGGCGACCCGCGCCACCTGCCCTCTGGCGCGCGGATCACGGAAATCGCCGCCCCGAAGGATGCTGTCCACGTGCCCACGGGCACCCTGCCCGTCCTGCGCCACGACTTCCCTGCACTTGCCACAGCAGGCACCCCGAACCACGCCAATGCGCAAGGGGTGATCGACGTGATCACCCGCGCCGTGGGTCTGGTGCGGCAGGGTCTCGCGGGAGGCGTAACCACCGCGCCGATCAACAAGCGTGTGCTCAAGGACGGGGCCGATTTCGCCTATCCTGGCCATACCGAGTTTCTTGCCCATCTGGGCGGGGTCGAGCGCGTTGTGATGATGCTCGCCTGCCCTGCGCTGCGCGTTGTGCCGACAACGATCCATATCGCGCTGAAGGACGTGCCCGATGCCTTCACACCCGACTTGCTCGACGACACCATCCGCATCACCGCGCGCGACCTCAAACGCTATTGGGGCCTGAGCAATCCGCGTATCGCCGTGGCGGGGCTAAACCCCCACGCAGGCGAAGGCGGGGCCATGGGCCATGAGGAAGACGACTGGATGCGCACGCTGATCGAAGGGCTGCGCCGTGAGGGCTATGCCATCAAGGGGCCGATGCCCCCCGACACCATGTTCCACGAACAGGCCCGTGCGGGCTATGACGTGGCGATCTGCGCCTACCACGACCAAGCCCTGATCCCGATCAAGACACTGGATTTCGCGGGCGGGGTCAATGTCACCCTTGGCCTGCCCTTCATCCGCACTTCGCCCGATCACGGCACAGCCTTCGACATCGCGGGACAAGGCAAGGCCGACCCGACATCGCTTGTCGCCGCCCTTGATATGGCGTGGGACATGGCCCGCGCCACACCGCCCGCACAAGGAGCATCGTGATGGCCACGATAGACGGCCTGCCGCCGCTGCGCGATGTGATCGCGACCCACGATCTTGTCGCCAAGAAATCACTGGGTCAGAACTTCCTGCTCGACCTCAATCTCACCGCGAAGATTGCACGCCAGGCGGGTGATCTGTCGGCCTGTGACGTGCTGGAGGTCGGGCCGGGTCCGGGAGGCCTGACCCGTGGGCTACTGGCAGAAGGCGCGCGCAAGGTGCTTGCCGTGGAGAAGGACAAACGCGCGATGGCCGCTCTTGCGGAAATCTCCGCGCGCTATCCCGACCGCCTTGAGGTGATCAACGCCGATGCGCTCGACATCGACCCGCTGGAGCGCCTCACGCGCCCCGTGCGCGTGATCTCGAACCTGCCCTACAACGTGGGCACGGAACTGCTGGTGCGCTGGCTCACGCCGCCCGAATGGCCGCCCTACTGGGCCTCTCTGACGCTGATGTTCCAGCGCGAAGTGGCCGAGCGTATCGTCGCGCAGCCCGGATCGAAGAAATACGGCCGCCTCGCAATCCTGAGCCAGTGGCGCGCTACCCCACGAATCGTCATGGAGCTTCCGCCCGAAGCCTTCACGCCGCCGCCGAAAATCCACTCCGCCGTGGTGCACATCGAGGCCCTGCCCGCCCCGCGTTTCGAGGCCAATCCAAAGGTGCTCGAACGCATCGTCGCGGCGGGGTTCAACCAACGGCGCAAGATGCTGCGCGCCTCGCTCAAGGGCGTCGCGCCCGATATCGAGGACCGCCTCACAGCGGCGGGCATCAAACCCACTGACCGCGCCGAACAGGTGCCGATCGAAGGTTGGTGCGCACTGGCGCGCAACGTGGCTCAGGGGTAGGCGCACGCCGCGCCCCCTCACCCCAACCACCCACACGAGAAAAAAAGCCCCGCTCGACGAGCGGGGCTTTCTCTATACTGAATGGACCGAAGAGGTCGCAGGACGAAAGCGCCGCGCGCTTACTCTGCGGCCTCTGTTGAACCGTTGGTGTCGGAACCGTCAGATCCGTCGTCAGCCTTCTTCTCGACTTTCTCGGTCTTTTCAGACTTTTCAGTCTTTTCGGCCTTCTCCGCTTTCACCTCGCCATCAGCCGCTTTCGGCTTGCGTGGCTTGCGGGCGCGACGCGGTTTTTCCTGACGCTTCTCTTCGGGCGTCTCGACAAGGGCACTCTCGCCCCCTTCGCTCTCGCCGTCCTTGTTCTCGACAAAGACCAGATCGCCCTGATCACCGCCCGCGCTGGCCGCCTCGGCGGCGCGTTTTTCCTCTTGGCGGCGCTGGCGCTCAAGGCGCTCGGCCTCCTGACGCTCGCGGCGTTCCTCACGCTCGCGCTCCTCGCGCTCGCGCTGCGCCTCCTGCTCCCGTTGAGCCTCACCAAGCAGACGCAGATAGTGTTCCGCGTGCTGCTGGAAGTTCTCGGCCGCAACGCGGTCGTTGGAAAGCTGCGCATCACGTGCGAGCTGGTTGTATTTGTCGATAATCTGCTGCGGCGTTCCGCGCACCTTGCCCTCTGGGCCGGAGCTGTCGAACACGCGATTGATCACATTGCCGACGGAGCGGTTGCGGTTGTTCTTTGACCGCGCACGATTCTTCGAAGATCTCATATGAATATGTCTTTCGAGCCTTACTGAGCCGCCACCGAAGGGCGACTTACCTTGCTATGCCGAATCTCGGGTTCGGCTTACCTTACTCTGCGTTGGTATCGTCCTGCGCCGCGACTGGCGGGTGAATGAAACCTGCACAATTTGATTGAGTAGATGTGCCGGGGCAAACGCCCACTGGACACACATCTGAAAAAGCATGTCCCGCCCCCGTTTACAAGACGTTTTTTACCAAATCCCTTAAAAGGAGCGAAAAACGAGGGAAAAAGGCCCGTTTTCCCGCGCAAACGGGCGTCAGACGGGTCGCGCGCCTCACTTCCCTAACGGCCGAGATTGCGCGGATGCGGATTTGGCACCTGCGCGCGCACAACGCGGTCGCGGCCGTCGAGATCGGCAATCACCCGCACGCCTTTGAAGCCCGCCTCCAACAGCATGTCACAGACCGCCGCGCCCTGTGTCGGACCGATCTCCAAAGCGATCCGTCCCCGTGGCGCGAGATGCGCCCGTGCGCCTCGTGCAATCGCACGATAGGCCTCCAGACCATCGGCCTCGTCGGTGAGCGCCATGCGCGGCTCGTGGGAAAGTTCAGGCGCAAGCCCCGCCATTTCCTGCGCCGCGATATAGGGTGGGTTGGAAACAATCAGGTCAAATGTACCCTCGACACCCTCGAACCAGTCGGCCTGCACAAAGCGCACCTTGGAGGACAGACCAAGCGCCTCGGCATTGCCACGAGCCACCTCCAACGCGGCCTGCGACAGATCGGTGCCCACCCCCTTCGCCAAGGGTTGCTCGGCGAGAAGTGTCAGCACGATGGCCCCTGACCCCGTACCGAGATCGAGCACCGAGGAAAACGGGCGGCTCATGGCCTCCGCGATCAGTGTTTCGGTTTCGGGGCGCGGGTCCAGCACATCGCGGGTGACGCGGAAATCCCGCCCGTAGAAGTGCCGCCGCCCGATGATATGGGACACAGGTTCGCGCAGTTTACGGCGGTCCACATAGGCGTTGAATGCCAAAAAGGCCGGCGGGTCAATTTCGTCGGGCAGCACCAGCGTTAGGCGCTCAGGCGCGATATCGAGCGTATGGGCCATCAGGATACGGGCATCGCGCGCCGCGCCCTCGATCCCTGCCTCGGCGAGCCGTTTCGCGCCCTGAGCGAGGGCCGTTTTGACCGTGGGCGGCAACTTGGCGCCCTTTTGATCGGGCGGGAGCGTCATGCCGCACCCATCTCCGCCAGTTGCGCGGCTTGGTGGTCGGAAATCAGCGCGTCGATGATCTCGTCGAGATCGCCGCCCATAACTGCGTCGAGCCTGTAGAGCGTGAGATTGATGCGGTGGTCGGTCAGACGCCCCTGCGGGAAGTTATAGGTACGAATGCGCTCGGAGCGGTCGCCCGATCCGACCTGTGCCTTGCGGTCGGCGGAGCGTTCGTCATGCAGCCGCTGGCGCTCCAGATCGTAAAGCCGCGCTTTCAGCACATCCATCGCGATCTCGCGGTTGCGGTGCTGGGACTTCTCGGAGCTTGTCACGACGATGCCCGTGGGCAGGTGGGTGATCCGCACAGCCGAGTCGGTGGTGTTGACGTGCTGGCCGCCCGACCCGCTGGCGCGCATGGTGTCGATGCGGATGTCGTTGGAGGAAATCTCGATATCGACGTTGCGCGCCTCGGGCAGAACCGCCACGGTTGCCGCCGAGGTGTGGATGCGTCCACCGCTCTCGGTTTCGGGCACCCGCTGCACACGGTGCACGCCACTCTCATATTTCAGCCGCGCAAAGACCCCCTCGCCCGCGACATTGACCGTCACGGCCTTGATCCCGCCAAGCTCGCTTTCCTGCATTTCGATGATCTCGCAGCGCCAGCCACGCGCCTCGGCGTAGCGTTGATACATGCGCAAGAGATCGCCCGCGAAAAGCGCCGCCTCGTCGCCCCCCGTCCCAGGACGGATCTCGATAATGGCAGAGCCGCTGTCGGCGGCGTCCTTGGGCAAAAGCGCGATTTGCAGCGCCTCTTCGGCGGCAGGGATCTTCGCACGCAAGACGGGCAGCTCTTCCTCGGCCAAGGCGCGCATGTCGGGGTCGTCCAGCATCGCCTCCGCCTCGGCCAGATCGCCAAGCAGCGCCTGATAGGCGCGTATCTGGTCCACGACGGGTTTCAACTCCGAGTATTCACGGCCCAAAGCGACGATATCGCCGCCTGGCTGGTTCATAGCCGCTTCGACATACTCGAAACGTTCGATAATCTGGTGAAGGCGATCCTGTGGTATCATGCGCCATGTGTTGCCCGTGAAATCGGACGGGGTCAAGAGCGTGTGCGCGGTGTTACGGATCGGTGGGGTTTGCGGCCAGACCCGCCGCGTCAAGCCATGCCGCCACACGCCGCCCGTTGACGCCCACGTCTGACTTCCCAAAGCGCAGGCGCGCAAGGATGGTCAAAGTGGACCCTGTCGCGGTCGGGGTTGCGGCAATGGTCGTGTAATCGGGAAACCCCCAGAGAAACGACCGCGTGCGATAAGTGATGCGCCCGTCCTCGACACTACCCGCAATGCGGGTGGTTCGCGCAGTGGCCTCGGCGACATTCGCGAGCTTTGCGAGCACCTCATCAGGTGAGAGATCAACCTCGACCCGCTGCAATGTGCCCGCCTGCCCCGGATCGCCTGCGACAACCGGATCAACGTGCCAGCGCGCGGTATCGGTTGGCGCAAGACGGATCGCGGCCTGCAAGGCGAGGAACACGCCCGCGAGCGCAAGCAAGGTTAGTTTCAAGGCATATCTCCCGTGGTTTCCCCCTGACTATGCCTGCGCGCAGACCGCGGCAAGCCCATATAAAACCCGCCACGCGAGGGGGGCGCGCGGCGGGAGTGGCCCCTGCGTCGGGAAGAGAAAAACGCAGGGAGGGAGAGAGAAGATCTGGACGTGCGATCAGAAGCGCATCGACAGGCGCGCGCCAAGCGTGGTTGCGCCGACATCCGAACTGCTGTCATCGAACTCACTGAAGTCGGTGTGCAGCAATTCAACGCCCGCCGTCCACGCATCGTTGATGGCGTAGTCGACGCCAACACCGTAGCTCACGCCCGTGTCGGAATAGTCATTGCCGCTGATCGTGGCATTGGCATAGGTCGCGCCGAGGACACCGTAGAACAGCATGTCGCCCGCGTCATAACCTGCGCGCAGTTTCACACGCGCCATGTCGTCGATCTCGTCACCCGCTTCGGACATGCCCGAGCCGAGATATTCCACCTCGCCGCCGATCACATAGTCTCCAAAGTCGTAGTTGTAGCCGCCGTGAATCCCGTAGACTTCGCCGTCCACGCCATCGGCGTCATCAGCCCCCCAGCCGTAGCCGAGCGTTGCACCGGCATAGCCACCCGTCCAGTCGGTGCCCGTGGCGATGACGGGTGCTGCCGTGGTGATCACGGGCTCGGGGATGGCGGCTTCGGGCGACCCTGCCCAAAGGGGGCTCGCGGCCATCATTACGGCGGTTGCTGCCACGGAAGATTTGATAAAAGTTGTCATTGTTGTCTCCTTTTCTGCCTCAGTCTGGCGAATGCACTTGGCGCGCAACGGCGCGCTTTTCTGCGTTGCTCGATGAGGCATATGGGACATCTGCGGCAGGAAAAAACCCTCGCGGCAGTCACGGCTTCGTGAGAAGGTAAATGCGCGGAAATACAGGACAAATTCCGCCTATCGACAGGGTGAAATCGGCCAGTTTCTGCCGAGTTTACTCTTCCGTGGAACGTTCTTCGAGGGTGAGCCATTCCTCTTCTGCTGTCGCGAGCGCCTCTTGGCGTTGCGTCAACATTTCGGTGGCCTTGGCAAATTTCACAGGTTCACGGGTAAAGAGGTCGGGATCGGCCAGAAGATCACCGAGCTTGGCGATCTCCGCCTCGATCCGCGCAATCTCGTCGGGCAGTTCCGCCAAGCGGTGCTTCTCGGTGAAGCTCAGCCCGCTGCCTGCCTTTTTCGCCGCCTGCGCGGGTGCGGGCTTCTCGGCAGGTTTGGCCTTGGGCTTTGCGCCCTTGGTGGACGCCCCTGCCGCCGCGCCCGCTTTTGCGCCGCGCTGGTTGACGTAATCCGACCAACCGCCCGCGTAAACCGTGGCCTCACCATCGCCCTCCATCGCCACAGTCTGCGTGGCCACACGGTCGATGAAGTCACGGTCGTGGGAGACCAGAAGAACGGTGCCCGAGAAATCGGTCAGCAATTCCTGCAACAGATCAAGCGTCTCGATGTCGAGGTCGTTGGTCGGCTCGTCGAGCACCAGAAGGTTAGACGGTTTTGCCATGATCTTCGCCAGAAGCAGGCGCGCTTTTTCTCCACCCGACAGGGCCGCTACGGGAGCACGCGCCTGCGCATCGGTGAAGAGAAACTCCTTGAGATAGCCCACGACGTGCTTGGGTGTGCCGCGCACCATGATCTGATCGGCCTTACCAGAGACCGTCAGCCCCTTCTCCGAGGTCATCGCTTCCCACAGGGACAGGTCATCGCGCAGGTTCGAGCGGGTCTGGTCAAAGACCGCCATCTCCAGCTTCGTGCCCAGTTTCACAGTGCCCGTATCGGGGGCCAACTCGCCCGTGAGCATTTTCAACAGCGTCGTCTTACCCACCCCATTGGGGCCGACAAAGGCCACGCGATCTCCGCGCGCGATCTTGATGGAGAAGTCGCGCAGGATGGTGCGGTCGCCAAAGGATTTGGAGATCCCTTCGGCCTCCACCACACGCTTGCCCGAGGCTTCCCCGACATCCAGATCCATCGCCGCTGTGCCTTGACGCGAGATTTGGGCGCTGCGGGTGGCGCGCAAATCCTGAAGCGCGCGAACACGGCCCTGATTGCGCTTGCGGCGTGCTGAAATGCCTTCGACCGCCCAGCGGGCTTCGGCCTTGATCTTGCGGTTGAGCTTGTGGCGCTCCTGATCCTCTTCGTCCCAGACCTTGTCGCGCCACGCCTCGAACTCGGTGAACCCCTGCTCCTGACGCCGCACCATCCCGCGATCGACCCAGAGCGTCGCCCGTGTCAGCGCGTTGAGGAAGGCGCGGTCGTGGGAGATGATGACATAGGCGGTTTTGGTGGTCTTGAGTTCGTTTTCCAGCCACGCAATCGCCTCGATATCAAGGTGGTTGGTCGGCTCGTCGAGCAGCATCAATTCGGGCGCTTCGGCCAGAAGTTTAGCCAGAGCCGCACGCCGCCGCTCCCCGCCCGATGCGGTTTCGATCAGGCCTTCAGGGTCGAACTTCAATCCTTCGGCTACCATATCGACCTTGTAGCTCTCGGATGGATCAAGACCGCTTGAGGCAAATTCGCCCAAAGTGGAGAAACCGCTCATGTCGGGATCTTGCTCCATGTAGCCCACGGATGTCGCGGGGCCGAGCACACGGGAGCCCGTATCGGCCTCCACAAGTCCAGCCATCACCTTCATCAAGGTGGACTTCCCCGACCCGTTGCGCCCAACGAGGGCAACGCGGTCGCCCTCTTGGACCACCAGATCAAGATCGGCAAAAAGGGGATCACCGCCGAAAGTCAGCGAGATATTCGAAAGCTGGAGTAAGGGTGCGCGTGCCATGCGCAACCGCTACTTCGGCACGGCGCGAAGGTCAACGGGAAGCGCGCGCCCTACCCTGCCACGGCACGCAAAAGCCGCTTGCGCGCAGGCGGAATCGCGGCAATCTCGACACCTGTGAAGACATGCATCGTGCCAAGCGCACGATCCACCACCGCGTGATCAGACACCCAACCGCCCATCATCAGGTAGGTCTTGAGCAAGGGCGGCATGGCGCGCATGGCGCGTTTGGCATCGGGTTTACGCCGCAAGCGGGCGGCGAATTTAAACACATTTGGCGCTTTCACCCGCGGCAGCAGGCGTTTAGGCCCGAGGTGGCGATGCTTGAGCATGGCCAAAGCATCGGCATGGACGGCCCAATCAGTCCCCATGAAGGACGAACACCCGAACAGCAGGTCGATCCCGCGTGTATCAACATATTGCGTGAGCGCCCCCCACGCGACGCGCAGCACATCAGGGTCGTGGCATTCGGGATGGATACAGAATCGCCCCATCTCCAACATGCGCCCCTCATAGCTCTCCAACGCCTCCAGCCCGTAGTATTGCGCCGAGTAGCTTTGAGAAATCGCGGCACCATTATCGAGATCCATCATACGAAAGGTGCAAACAAGCCGTCCCGTCGCACGCTCTTCGATCAGAACGTGGTGACAACAGGCGTCAAAGGCATCGGCATCCGCGCCATCCCCCTCCGCAACCGCCCCATCGGCGCGGTTGGAAATAAAGGCGAGATAGCGGAGCCGTTGCGCGGCTTCCACATCCGCGGCCCTTTCGGCCAGTCGAACAATATACCGCCCCTTGCGCAGTGCGAACATCGCGGGTGCCTCCTTACGTGGCTGACTTCAATATGTGCCTGCGCCAGACTGCACGCAAGATGTGACGGTCATGTGACCCGCCCCTTGCCGAAAGTCGCGCACCGCATAGATTGAACAGACAGCCCCCCCGATTGGCGCACATCCGCCACAAACCAGAGGACCGCCATGACACAAGATGACAGCAAACGCAGCGCCGCCGCCGATCGCAGCGAGGAGGAATGGCGCGAGATTCTCGACCCCGAAACCTACCGCGTCACCCGCCAGCACGGCACAGAACGCGCCTACTCACACCCTGGATTTCCCGCCGTGGCAGGCGTTTTCACCTGCGCCTGTTGCGGAGAGGAACTGTTCACGCAGGAAGAGAAATACGAATCCCACTGCGGCTGGCCCGCCTTTTACGCCACCAAGGAGGGCGCGCCCGTGGGCGAAAGCCACGACACTTCCTTTGGCATGGTGCGCACGGAGGTGCATTGCGACAATTGCGGCGCGCATCTGGGCCACGTCTTTCCCGACGGACCGCAGGACAAAACGGGGATGCGCTACTGCATCAACGGGGTCTCGCTGCGCTTCACCCCCGCAGAGGGTGCCACGGAAAGCGACGGATAACGCAGGCGACATTTGCGAGAGACACGCATGAAAAAGGCGCGGCGACCATCGGTCCCGCGCCCTTTTCTTGTCCGTGAAGGCTCATCCTATTGCAGCAGGGTCGCCGTATCGAGGCGGCCAAGGTTGCCAAAGAGCTGTTGCAGGAAGGTGATCCCGCGCGTGTTCGACGTGGTCACGCGCCGCGACAGCGCGACGACATTTCCGCCCTCAAGTCCGAAACGCTCGACATTCGAGACAACGCCCGCATCGTCAAAGCTGATAGCAACGACCTGACGATCCACTTCCTTGGGGGCGAAGGCACCAAGATGGCGGAACTCGGAGCGCACGTAATACCAGCCCGACGAGGCCAGAAGACCCTCGGTGCCTGGACGCCCTGCGATTTCGGCCACGCTCTCGCGCGTGTCCTCGCCGACCGTGATCTCGGCCAGTGTCTCATCACTGGGCACATAGCCGTGGTAACGTGCCTGTGAGACACAGGCGCTCAGAACGATCCCCGCAATCAAGGCCAAGGCGACACGTAGGGCGCGCGGTGCGGTACTGGGCACGGTTCGGATTTGCATCTGCTCAATCGTCCTCATTCTCTGTCGGGCGCGCAGCGGACGATTCCCGCCCGACACGCCATTGCCTGCTCCCTCTTGCATCGGGGCCGCGTGGCTTCTACTTCCACCTACATCAAACACTGCGCTGCGATCAAGGAGAACGCACATGTCCGCCGAAGGTCTGAACAAATGGGGCGCAACCCTGCGCCTTGGCGATCTGTCACCCGCACGCACCCACGCCTTTTCCATTGAGGCGGATGCGCAGGCCATGGCGGCGATTGCTGACGAGCTGGAACTCTCCAGCGTGAAAAAGCTGCGTTTCGAGGGCACATTGGTCGCCGCAGGGAAGCGTGACTGGCGTCTTGAAGGCATGTTGGGCGCAACAGTGGTCCAGCCCTGTGTCGTCACGCTCGATCCCGTCACCACGCGGATCGACAGCCCCGTGGGGCGCACTTATCTGGCCGATTTCACCGATCCCGCCGAAGCAACTGCGGAAGAAGAGGTGGAAATGCCCGAGGACGACACGGTCGAGCCCCTGCCCGCCACGCTGTCACTGTCTGCCGTGGCCATAGAGGCGCTCGCGCTTGCCGTACCTGCCTATCCGCGCGCCGAAGGGGCCGAGCTGGGCGAATTGCGCGTTACCGAGCCAGGAAAGGATCCGATGAGCGACGAGGATGTAAAACCTTTCGCGGGGCTCAAAGCTCTACGTGACAAGCTCGGCGGAACCGACTAAGGAGGGCGCAAGCGGGTCCGTCTGGGCCTGCGCGAAAAAGCGGGAAACAAAAGGGTTGCATGATGTGCGATTCCGAGTATGTTCCCGCCCTCGTTTACACCCTTCGCCAAACGCATGTGGCGCCGCACCCGCAGCGCCCGCATTTGTCGAGAATACCGGGGGCAGATGCCCCGCCCATCGGGGCCGTTTTGCCCCCTAAATACCGAGGTTGAGACATGGCTGTCCCTCAGAATAAGATTACCCGCTCCAAGCGGAACATGCGTCGCGCACACGATGCGCTGGTGGCCGGCAACCCCGCCGAATGCCCTAGCTGCGGTGAACTCAAGCGTCCGCACCACGTTTGTGCCGCTTGTGGCACCTACGATGACCGTGAGGTTATCGCGCAGGCCGACGAGATCGACCTCGACGAAGACGCGGCATAAGCACCCCTGATACGGTGCCCCTATGAGCCCGACGACCACGCCCGAGACCGAAACTGCCCAATCCCCTACCCCGACTCCGGTCGCGGCAGGTGACGGCACTGAGGTTAAAGGCCGTCTTGCGGTTCGCTCAGGCACCAAGGTCACCCTGTCCATTGATGCAATGGGCGGGGATCGCGGACCGGCGGCAATTGTCGCCGGTATTTCGCGTTCTGCGGCCAAGAATCCCGCGCTGGATTTCATCCTGCACGGCAATGCTGCCACGCTCGAAAAACTTGTCGCCAAGCGCAAACACCTGCGCGGGCGTGTCGAGATACGCGACGCGCAAGGTGTTGTAACCATGGACGAAAAACCGTCGCAAGCCATGCGCCGCGCGGATACATCCATGCGTTCGGCCATTGATGCAGTGCGCGATGGCGAAGCACAGGCCGTGGTGTCATGCGGCAACACGGGGGCGCTCATGGCGACCTCGATGATCCGCCTGCGCAAGCTCGAAGGCGTCAACCGCCCCGCCATTGCCTGCCTGTGGCCCTCGCGCAATGCGGGTGGCTTCAACGTCATGCTCGACGTGGGCGCCGACATCCGTGCCGACCAGCAAGACCTGCTGCAATACGCGATGATGGGTGCCTCCTATGCGCGCAACGGTCTCGGCCTGTCCGAGCCGCGCGTGGGCCTGCTCAACGTGGGCACCGAGGAGCACAAGGGCCGCGCCGAACTCAAGGTGGCCTCCGACCTCATCGAAAAGACCCAGCAACTCGGCAACTACAGCTATGTCGGCTTTGTCGAGGGTGGCGATATTCCTGGCGACAAGGTGGATGTGATCGTCACCGACGGCTTTACCGGCAATGTCGCGCTCAAGACGGGCGAAGGCACGGCGAAATTCGTGGGCGACTCGCTCAAGGAAGCCTTCAAGGCCACGCCGCTGTCGCGTATTGCCGCCCTGCTCGCTCTGACCTCCCTGCGCCGTCTCCAAAAACGAATCGACCCCCGCCGCGTTAACGGCGGTGTCTTCCTCGGCCTGCGTGGCACGGTGGTGAAATCCCACGGCTCAGCGGATGCAACAGGCGTCTCTGCCGCGGTCAAACTGGCTTATGAACTGGCCGCCAGCGGCTTTACCGAACGACTGGCTGCGCGGGTTGCATCTGCCGCTGCGTCAGCGCAAACTGACAAACCAGAATAACAAGAGCGAAAGTTGGTGGAATCCATGACCGTTCGGGCAGTCATCGCAGGCGTCGGCCATTACCTACCCGAGCGCGTCGTAGAAAACGCCGAGTTCGAGAAAACCCTCGACACATCGGACGAGTGGATTCGCACCCGCAGCGGTATCGAACGCCGCCATTTTGCCGCCGTGGGGGAAACCACCTCGATGATGGGCACGGCAGCGGCGAAAAATGCGCTCGCGGACGCAGGCATTGAAGCCTCTGATGTGGATGCGGTGATCGTAGCCACCTCGACGCCAGACCTCACCTTTCCCTCCGTCGCCACCATGATCCAAAGCGAATTGGGTATGCGCACGGGCTTTGCCTTTGATGTGCAGGCAGTCTGCGCGGGCTTCATCTATGCGCTGTCCAACGCCAATGCGCTGATCGTATCGGGTCAGGCAAATCGGGTGTTGGTGATCGGGGCCGAGACTTTCTCGCGCATCATGGACTGGACCGACCGCTCCACCTGTGTGCTCTTCGGCGATGGCGCGGGTGCGCTCTTGCTCGAAGCGCAAGAAGGCGCAGGGACCGCCGACGATCGCGGCATCCTCTCCTCCGATCTCAACTCCGACGGCACCTACCGCGACATGCTCTACGTCGATGGCGGGGTCTCCACCACGGGAACGGCAGGGAAACTGCGGATGCAGGGCAATCCCCTCTTCCGACAGGCCGTCTCCAAACTCGCCTCCACCGCCACCGCCGCTCTGGAGAAGGCGGGCGTGGACCCCGAGCAGATCGACTGGATCGTGCCGCATCAGGCCAATATCCGCATCATCGAGGGCACGGCGAAAAAGCTCGGCCTGTCGATGGATAAGGTCGTTGTGACCGTTCAAGACCACGGCAACACCTCCGCTGCGTCGATCCCGCTGGCCTTCTCTGTGGGCAAGGAGCGCGGACAGATCAAAAAGGGCGATATCTGCGTCGCCGAAGCCATTGGTGGCGGTCTGGCATGGGGCGCGGTCGTGCTACGCGTCTGACGCAGGCACGGCGCCACATCCCTCCTCTCAAGCAATCCGTGACGCGCTTCCGTCGCGGAAATCGGCAAGAACAATGCCGCACAAGTCATTGATATTGACGCCTGCCGCCCGACCTGCCACTCTCACCACAAACCTAACAGGGGGACGCAATGAGTAAGACTTTGACGCGCATGGATCTCAGCGAAGCAGTGTTTCGTGAGGTCGGTCTGAGCCGAAATGAATCCGCCCAGCTTGTCGAATCGGTGCTGGCCCATATTTCCGATGCGATCGTTCAGGGCGAGACTGTGAAAATCTCTTCGTTCGGTACATTCTCTGTGCGCTCCAAATCCGCGCGCGTGGGCCGCAACCCCAAGACAGGCGACGAGGCCCCGATCCCCGCACGCCGCGTACTCACCTTCCGTCCTTCGCATTTGATGAAAGACCGCGTTGCCGCTGGCAACAAAAGCTAAGGCTCTGAATTATCATGCAAAAGTCTCCCGACGCCTTTCGCACGATTAGCGAGGTTGCGGACTGGCTGGACACGCCCGCCCATGTCCTGCGGTTCTGGGAGAGCCGTTTCACACAGATCAAACCGATCAAACGCGCGGGCGGGCGGCGATACTATCGCCCTGCCGACATGGCGCTTTTGGGCGGAATCAAGAAACTGCTGCACGAGGATGGCCTGACCATCCGCGGGGTGCAGAAACTGCTGCGCGAACACGGCGTCAAATACGTGGCGGCTATGTCCCCCGATATCGACGGTTACACACCCGAAGGCACCGATAGCGCAGCCGAATCTCCCGTGCCGCCCGCTCCCATGGCCGAGGATGTGCCCCAAGCACAGGACCTGCCGCAAAGCGAAGCGCCCAAGGTTCTGCCCTTTGCGCGCACGCCGACGGACACGAAAGAGACTGCGCCCGCTCAAGCCGCGCCACAAGGTACCGCCGAAAGCATCACACCTACGCCCGCCGTCGCGCAGGACGAGGCAGCAAAGGTCACGACAGACGCACCTCTCTCCGCGCCAGCGCCATCCGAGCCGCTTGAAACGTCTGACACCTCGACGGAAGAGCCCAGTGATGCGCAGGCAACAGATGACACGAAGGCTGGTGACAACATGACCGAGGACATGGGGAACCAACCGTCCTTCGCCTTTGACCTGCCCGATGAGGCACCACAGGAGCGCACGCCCGCCGCGGCCCCGCTGGCAGAGGAAAAAAGGGCTGCGCCTGTCGCGAGCGAGGCCGCTCCCGCGACGCCCGAATCCGACGAGACCGAGCCCGCGGAAGTTGAGGCCGCCGAGCCAGTGTCGACTGATTCTACGCAAGCCGATCCAGAGACAGCCGAACCCTTGGCCGCAATTTCCAATATCCTGCGTCGCGCCGATCCAACGCATGTCGAAGAGCCCGCATCGCTCCTCACCAAAGACACGGCAGAGGGCACGCCCGCACCGCTCGATCTTGGCGCTCCGAGCGATACGGCGGCTCCTCAAGACGCCGACACACCCGAAGCCACATCCGAAGAGCCGCCTGCCGCTGCGCCGACCGAGCCTCCCCTGCCCGCCGACGGACCCAGCATTCAGGCTTCGGACGACCAAGACCCGAGCAACGATGCATTGCCGCCCGATTGCGCCCCCGTCCTGCGCAGCCGCGATGCCCTGCGCGCCGCTGATCCCGCCGCGCTGGCCGCCGTGCTTGCCCGCGCCGAAGCCCTGCGCACCACCCTCGGCTAGCCGCAAAACCGCAAAACAACGCAAGAGCGAAAAAACCGAAATTTCCTGCTTGCCCCCCGCATCAAAATCATTATGTAGGGCTGCACGTCGGGCTATAGCGCAGTCTGGTAGCGCGTCCGTCTGGGGGACGGAAGGTCGCAGGTTCAAGTCCTGCTAGCCCGACCACTAAACCCCACAAAATCGCTCGTAAGCCTCTAGGCCTGCGGGCGATTTTGCGTTACTCCCGATGAAAACCACCCCCGCCTCCATCTCCACACGGGCGGGAGGCGCGCCAAGGAGGGGGATGACATGGGTGTTCTTGCCGATAGTGCAATTCGCGAGATGATTGAAAGCGGGGCGATTTCAGCCACGCCCGCCGTTGCTGATGCGCAAATCCAACCTGCCTCGCTCGACCTGCGTCTGGGCACCCGCGCATGGCGCGTGCGCGCCTCCTTCCTCGCGGGTGACGGGCGCACTGTTGCCGAGCGGCTGCAGGAATTCGAGATGCACCAGATCGACCTCACCGACGGGGCCGTGCTGGAGAAGGGCTGCGTCTATGTCGTGCCGCTGATGGAGGGGCTCGACCTCCCCCACGACGTCCACGCGGTCGCCAACGCCAAAAGCTCGACAGGGCGGCTTGACCTGCTCACCCGCACGATCACCGATGGCGGCACCGAATTTGACCGCATTGGCGCGAGCTACAGTGGCCCGCTTTATGCCGAGATCTGCCCCCGCTCCTTCTCCGTCCTTGTGCGTCCAGGAATGCGCCTCAACCAGATCCGTTTCCGTAAGGGGCACGCGGTCCTCTCGGATGCCGACCTCAAGGCGCTTCATGCCAAGACGCCATTGGTCGATGGCACGGCGGTGATTGATCAGGGGCTTGGCTTTTCCGTCGACCTGCGCCCCGAGACGGGCGACCTCGTGGGCTTTCGCGCCAAACCCCACACAGGTGTGATCGACCTCGACCTGATCGGCCATTACGACCCGACCGAATATTGGGAACCGATCCATTCAAAAGACGGCCGCATCATCCTCGATCCGGGTGCTTTCTATATCCTTGTAAGCCGCGAGGCCGTGCATATCCCGCCCGATACAGCCGCCGAGATGGCCCCCTATCTGGCGATGGTCGGTGAATTCCGCGTGCATTACGCGGGTTTCTTCGACCCCGGTTTCGGCCATGCCAACGCGGGCGGCGAAGGCTCGCGAGGGGTGTTGGAAGTGCGCTGCCACGAGGCGCCCTTCGTGCTTGAACACGGGCAGATCGTCGGTCGCCTTGTCTATGAGACGATGGAGCATCCGCCTGAACGCCTCTATGGCGCAGGGCTGAAATCGAATTATCAGGGACAAGGTCTGAAACTGTCGAAGCACTTCAAGCCCGTCTGACCCCGCATCCGCGCCGCATTCAAACAGGCCGAGCAGCCGAAGTCATGTCGTGCGGGGCAATCAGCCTCTCCGCCTCATCCGCGTTTTCCTCGACACGGTTGCGCCCGTGTTCCTTGGCCGCATAGAGCGCAGTATCGGCCATCTGGATCGCTTGCTCCAGCGAATGCGCCCCATCTGAGGCGAACATCGACACGCCGAGCGACAGGGTGATCGGATGAACCTTATCGCCCTCTGTCCAGACCACGGAAGTCTCCACGGCTGTCCGTAGCGCCTCGGCAATCTTAACCGTCTGATGCAAATCCGCGCCAGGCAAGAGCAGCAGAAACTCCTCCCCGCCCCAACGAGCCAGAATGTCGGCCCCTCGCACATTGGCGCGCAGCACCTTGGCCACGTTACACAGCACCGCGTCGCCCGCCTCATGCCCCGCCGTATCATTGACGCGTTTGAAATGATCGATGTCGGCGAGAATGATACCAACGCCTTCGGGCGCTTCGCCACAGCGATCCCGATCCGACTGAACAAGGCTGCGCACTGCACGACGGTTGAGCAGCCCCGTCAGCGGATCAATCCGCGCCTGACGCTCCAACTCGCGTTCCAACATGCGCCGCGCATGATCGGTGCGTTCATAGCGTGGGCCCGTGATCAGCACGAACAGCACGAAGAACCAGACTGTTCCCGCCGTCAGCACCTCGGGCGCATGGGACGAGGTCGGGAAGAAAATACGTGTCACGGCACCGAGGATCAGCACCCCGACCGAGACAAACGCCAGTTGTCGACGCACGAAGTTGCCCCATTCTGACCCAGCGAAAATGTGCCTCAGGAAAGGCGCGCGAACAAAGACCAAAAGCTGCGTCAGGCCCAACAGGTTGATCACCACCGCCGTCGAAATGGCCACACCTCCCGCAGCCCCCGTGTTGTAGACATAGGCGATCAGGGAAATCGACGGGACGAAGGTGCCCATGAGCGTCAGGACATAGGCCACAAAGGACCACTGTTGACGCAAAAGTGCGCCCAGTGACAGGCAAACGAAAGACAGGCAGGTGCTGAGCGACATATAGACATCATCGGCCTGCTCCAGACCGAAGAGCTGCTCGGCAAAGCGTGACAGGGGCTCAGAGGGAAAAAATGCCATCTCGGCAATCCGCAGGAGCGGAACTGCCAGCGCGAAGCAAAAGAACATGCGCCGCACCCTGCTTTGTCGTTTGAACACCCCGCCGCCAAACAAGGCTATGGCGTAAAACAGGGCCGAAATGGCGGACAGGATGTGCGGGGCGTTACGGAATTCTTCAAAGACATAGAGCCAGTTGTTCGTCACCGCGGTCTCAAAATAGACGATGGTGAACATCAGGCAAAAGACTGTCAGAACGCGACGGATGCCGATGGCATAGAGCACGGGCGTGAAGTCACCCGTGGCCCCTGTCGGCGCGACCTTCCGTGTGCGTTGGAACGCTTTGGGCAATAATGTGAGAGCCATTTCGCGCTCCCTTTTTCTCTGCACCCCCATCACGCGCAGAGCGAAGACGCCCGCGAGAGAGTCAGTTGACGTAACGGAACGCAGTCATCTGCCACAGAAGTTAACAAAAGGTTAACAAATTCGGATGGCGGAAAATGTAACGTTACGTCCTGCCGCAAAAGGCAGGAATCCGCCGAAAACACAGGGCGAAAACCCGCACAGTCACGGTCAGCGCACGAAACGCGCAAAGCCTACTATCGCTGAAGTCGTTAGCGCTCACTGGCGCGTTAGAACTTGCCCATGCGTCGCGCCATACGTGCCGCGCGACGGGCTTTCTTCGCGGCGCCAGCACTAGCCACCTGCGGACTTTGCGCCCCGCCGCTGCTCGCGCTTTGCGCCGCTCCGTTGCCGCGTTTCGACATCGCATTCACCCCCGATGAAATACCCTTGTTCACCGCACGTCGCATCACGCGCCGCAAGATCATCGAGATCAGTCGGTTCATATCCATCGCGTGTCCCCTTCACAGGCTCGTTGCGTCACATGCCCTCGGTGGGGCGGGCTACATCTCACCCTATCAAAATGGCGATGTCATGGCGAGGGCCCTCCGCAAACGTGATACCGTGCGCGGAAGGCGTGATGATCAGCTTTCATCCTCGAAGAGATCGTCCTGATCCTCGTCATCCTCATCGCTCCCCGCCCCCAGATCGGGCGCAGGACGGCTTTCGAGAAGACCTGCAGCACGCAACTCCTTAAGCCCCGGCAAATCGCGAGCGCTTTCCAACCCGAAGTGGTCGAGGAATCCAGGTGTCACCACGTAGGTCACGGGGCGGCCCGGCGACATCCGACGACGCCCGAACCTGATCCACTCCATTTCAAGAAGCTGGTCGATGGTGCCGCGCGAGACCGACACGCCACGGATTTCCTCGATCTCGGCGCGGGTGCAGGGCTGGTGGTAAGCAATGATGGCCAGTGTCTCGATCGCAGCGCGCGAGAGTTTGCGGGTCTCGACGGTTTCCTTCTGCATCAGGAAGCCAAGGTCGGGTGCGGTGCGGATGGCATAGGCCTCCCCCACTCGCGTCACGCGCACCCCGCGCCCCTCGTAGCGCTTCTGGAGTTGTTCAACAGCAACCTTGGCATCGCACCCATGCGGCATCCGCCCGTTCATCTCCGCGATGGAGACGGGATCGGCGGAAGCAAAGAGGATGGCCTCCACCATGCGTTCCTGCTCGGCCAGCGGCGGCGCTTCGAAAAGGCTTTCCTCGCCGTGGGAGGCGGGTTCCTGCGATTGCGGTGCGTCAATCTTTGCTGCGTCGGTGCTCTCGGTCATGTCTGCCCCTTGGCGCGAATTTCGATGGGGGCGAAGGTGCCGCCCTGCCTCAGTTCCAATTTGCCCAGCTTCGCCAGTTCCAGCGAGGCCGCGAAGGTTGCGGCGGTGGCTGAGCGTCGGCGTTTGGGGTCAAGTTGCCAGCCTTCGGGCAGATAGCTCGTCAGGTCGGCCCATTCGCCGCCGAACCCTAGCATCCCCCGCATCCGCTCCAATGCCTGCTCCATCGTCAGGATGCTCTCGCGATCCATCACGAAGGGGCGGAATTCGTCCTTGGTTCGGATGCGCGCATAGCCCTGCATCAGATCAAGGAGTGTCGCGGTATATGTTACATTGCGCACCCGCTCGACGGTTTCAGGAATGCCGCGCACAAAGAAATCACGCCCCTTCTGGTCACGCGCCATCAGCCGCGCGGCCGATTTGCGCATGGCCTCCAGCCGTTCCAGTTGGAAGGCCAGATGCGCGGCCAGTTCCTCGCCCGACGGTCCCTCGTCGGCGGGATCGGGCGGCAGGAGCAGACGCGATTTGAGGAAGGCGAGCCATGCGGCCATCACGAGGTAATCGGCAGCGAGTTCGATCCGCAACTCGGAGGCCTTCTCGATGAAGGCAAGGTATTGCAAAGACAGCTGCAGAACGGAGATCTGGCGCAGGTCCACCTTCTGCGTGCGCGACAGTTGCAGGAGCAGATCAAGCGGCCCCTCGAAACCGTCCACATCCACGATCAAGGCCTCGGCCGCAAGCCGTTCCTCGACGCTCAGGCCGGTGTCGATTGTGAACTCGTCCTCATCGGCCATGAAAGCCTTTTGCCCCGTCCGTCACCCTGTCAGGCTTCGAAATTCGGCGTCTATCTCGCGGATGTCAATGGGCTCGTAGGTCGGGCGAGCATCGGCGGCGGCATTGGCGCGGGTCTGTGCCGCCTCTCCAAGCGCACCAAGGGCGGCGAGCGCCTCCATCTCGGCCATGTCACCGTTGCAATGGAGCGCAAGATCGCAGCCCGCCGCAATGGCCCGCTGCGCGCGTTCCACCACCGTGCCCGAAAGCGCTTCCATAGAGACATCATCGGTCATCAGAAGCCCGCCGAAACCGATTTCCTCACGGATAAGCGCGATGGCCTTTTCGCTATGGGTGGCAGGCACTTCAGGCTCAATCGCGTCGATCACGATATGCGCACTCATCGCCATGGGCAGGTCATTGAGCGCCTTGAAGGGGGCGAAGTCGGTCTGCAATTCTTCCAGATCGGCGGTGACACGCGGCAGGCCCAAGTGGCTGTCCACCGTGCCGCGCCCGTGCCCAGGCAGGTGCTTCATCACCGCCGCCACGCCACCAGCGGCCATGCCCTCGACAAGCGCCTGCCCCATGGCGGCAACCAGATCGGGACTGTCGGAGAAACAACGGTTGCGCAGGAAGGGATGAGTATCAGGCCGCGCCACATCCAGTGTCGGCGCGCAGTTCACGTCGATGCAAACGTCGTGCAGGTCTTCGGCAATCAACCGGCCGCGCAGCCACATCGCGCGCAAGGCCCCCTCCTCGCCGTGGCGTTCAAGGGTCAGATCAACCTGCTCCATAGGCGGCAGAAACTCGCGCCAGTCAGGCTCGCGCATCCGCTGGACCCGCCCGCCCTCTTGGTCGATGAGGATCGGCGCCTCACGGCCCACAGCCTCGCGCAATTCGTTGGTCAGACGGTAAAGAAGATCAGGTGTATCGACATTGCGCGCAAACAGGATGAAGCCCCAAGGGTCGGCCTCACGAAAGAACCTCGCTTCACGCGGCTCAAGCCGCGCGCCCGCACAGCCGAAGATAAACGCTCCCTGTCCCATCGTGCGCCTTATTCGACAACCACGGGGACGCAGGAGGCATTCATCGCGTCAAGCGCGGCACAGAAACGGTTGCTGTCTTCTATGCCATCGAACCCCACAGCGCGCAGGCGGTAGAAGGTTTTGCCCCCCGCGCTGGCTTCAACGATCATACGCTGCTTGCCCTCCATGAAATCGGAGAACTGATCGACCAGACTGTCCCATTTCAACCGCGCGGCCTCCTGTTGGGCGAAGGCACCGAGCTGCACCACGGCGGTGCCTGCGGGCACGGCGGCAACGTCGACTTCACCGACTACCCCCACGGCTGCAAGAATATCTCCCGCAACGCCGTTAAGCGATGCACCGCCATCAGCCGAGGCCAGTTTGATGGCGCGCGCGGGGCGCGGTGTTGGGAAAGGCGAGATGAAGGCAGCGGGCATGGTCTCGATCGCGTCTGCCTCAGTGGCGGCGAGTTCCTGCATGGCGTCTACGTCAGGATTGACGGGAGCCGATGTCGGCTCGACCTGCGTCAGCTCTTCCGCGTAAGGGTTTGTATTTTCGGCATCTTCCACAGCGGTCAACGTTGCGGGTGCAATCGTGCCCATAGGCAGATCCTCATCCGTCAAGCCGATCTGACGCGGGGCAAGTGTGAGGCTGTCGGCGGGAGCTGCGGCGGAGCCGTCAGCGGTCACAGTGTTCACCGCGAGCCCTTGATGCACAGCCAGTTGTCCGCCCGGATCGTCGGGGATTACCCGCGCCTCGCCCTCAAGCGCGCGGATCACAGGAACGCCCGACACATCACGCACCATCTGCTTGTAGCCCCAAACGCCAATCATCACGATTAACGCCAAAGAAACCGTCGCCCCCGCCCATTGCGCAAAGCCAAGGCGGGGCATACCGCTCATATCCCGATCGTCAGTGGCAAGAGCGTCATCGCCGGCGAAACCGTCGTTATACCCGTCATGCCCGTTGTCATATCCCTGAGCATACTGACCCGCCGCACCATAACCCTGCGGCGCGAAACCTTGCAGGGCGGCATAGTGAGAAGCCTGCGCTTGTGTAGGCTGGGCATGATAGCCGGGCGCTTGCGGAGCGGCTTGCTGCTGATAGCCACCCTGCGGGGCTGCCTGCGCCGCCGTGTGCGACATATGCGCGACAGGTTGCGCGGGAATGTGAGGATGTCCGCCGCCTTGCTGCGCGCCATAACCGGCACCAGCCTGCGCATAGCCTCCATCGCGGGAGGTCGGAACATGAGGGGCACTGCGCCCGTGTGGATCTATATAGTCCTGCATCTTAACGCGCCTCAACGTCTATGGATCGACTGGACCCGCGCCACGACAATCGCCGCAGGCAAATCCGCCAACCTCGTCCCGCCTTTATTTTCAGCGGGTTATGAACTGCTCTTAATGCAACATGTGAAGTTGGCACTTTACGCTCGCCTCACATGCCCCATCAAAACCCTCTGCAAACGTGCGCTTTTATCAGCGCATCTCTTCCGCAGGGGTCACACCCAGAATACCCAAACCTTGCGAAATAACAACGGCCACGGCGCGCGGCAGGGCAATTTTCGCCGCCGACGCCGCCGCGTCATCTTGCAGGAAGCGCAAGGAAACATTGTCGTTGCCCTTGTTCCACAGCGCGTGGAATTCGGAGGCAAGGTCATAGAGGTAGAAGGCAATGCGGTGCGGCTCGTGCGCCTTGGCCGCGATCTCGACCTGACGCGGCCAGTCGGCAATCTTCTTGGCCACGGCCAGTTCGGCGGCATCTTCGATCACGGGGATATCGGTGAGCGCAATCCCCTGCTCTTGCGCCTTACGCAGCACCGAACGCACCCGAGCGTGCGCGTATTGCACGTAGAACACTGGGTTGTCTTTAGACTGCTCCAGCACCTTGTCGAAATCGAAATCGAGCGGCGCGTCGTTCTTGCGGGTGAGCATGATGAAACGGGTCACATCCTTGCCCGCCTGGTCGACCACATCGTTGAGCGTCACAAAGGTGCCCGCACGTTTGGACATCTTGAACGGCTCGCCATTGCGGTAGAGCTTCACCAGTTGCACCAGCTTGATGTCACAGGGCACCTTGCCATCGGAGAGCGCGGAAACCGCCGCTTTCATCCGCTTGACGTAGCCGCCGTGGTCGGCGCCGAAAATGTCGATGATCTCGTCAAAGCCGCGTTTCACCTTGTCATAGTGATAGGCGATGTCGGGGGCGAAATAGGTCCATGCGCCGTCCGATTTCTGGATCGGGCGGTCCACATCGTCGCCGTGGGCGGTGGAGCGGAAAAGGGTCTGCTCGCGCGGCTCCCAGTCCTCCAGCATCTTGCCTTTGGGCGGCTCCAAAGTGCCACGATAGATCAACCCCTTCTCACGCAGCTCCTCAATGGCGCTTTCGATCAGCCCCGTGTCATAGAGCGACTTTTCGGAGAAGAAATGGTCCATCTCGACGCCGAGCATTTTCAGGTCGGCACGGATCATGTCCATCATCGCATTGGTCGCAAAGACGCGCAGATCGGCGAGCCATTCCTCTTCGGGACGGTCAACGAGGCTGTCGCCGTATTTCTCCTTGAGCGCCGCGCCCACGGGCACGAGGTAGTCACCTGGATAGGTGCCTTCGGGGAACTCGACCTCTTTGCCGTGCTGTTCGAGATAGCGCAGGTAAACGGAACGGGCGAGTACATCGACCTGAGCGCCACCGTCGTTGATGTAATACTCGCGCGTCACGTCATGGCCCGCATAGGCCAGAAGGCTGGCCAGCGCGTCACCAAAGACCGCGCCACGCGTGTGCCCCACGTGCATCGGACCCGTGGGGTTGGCGGAGACATATTCGACGTTGACCTTGCGCCCCTGCCCCAGATCGGAGCGACCATAGCCCTCGCTGCCCAGAACTGTCTCGATCAGACCGCCCCAGACCGCAGGATCAAGCCGCAGGTTGATGAACCCCGGCCCTGCCACATCGACACTTGCGACACGGGCATCCGCACCCAGCTTGGCCGCCAGAGCCTCGGCAATGGCGCGCGGGTTGGACTTGGCGGGCTTGGCCAGCACCATCGCGGCATTGGTCGCCATATCCCCGTGCAACGGATCACGCGGCGGCTCGACGGCCACATTGGCGTAGTCGAGGCCCTCGGGCAACGTGCCCTCGGAGACCAGTGCATCGAGACTGTCGAGCACCAGAGCGCGGATATCGGCGAACAGGTTCATAGTGTCATTCCTCAAACGTCTGGCCCCATCGGCGGGGCAAGGCGGGGTTTAACATGCGGGACGGTCACGTCAACGGGGCAGCGGCGAGATGGCACTCTCAGGGCAGCTTGCCCACAGGACGGGGACGGTCGGACTTCTGATCGCCATTGGCCTGCGCCTCAGCCTCCGTTCGCGGCGGGACGAGCGCCACGATACGCACCCCCGCGCCGACCTTGGCCTGCGCGGCGCTACGACGCGCTTCCGTGAGACGGGCCTTGAGCGCCTCGCGGGCTTTCTCGCGGCGGTCCTCTGGCATCTTGTCAATCGCCGCCTCCGCATAGGAGGGGAAGAGCGCATCCACCTCGTCGGGCGTCAGTCGCATCAACCCGCCATCATCGCCAAGGTAGCCCAACAGGATGCCGCCCTCGCGCGCCTCGGCCCAATCGTGCACGGTGTATTCCTCCGAAAGCCGCGTGATCGAGATCTTCCACCCCGCGATCATCAGGTCTTCCAACTCGCGGAATGTCTTGCCCGCACCGAAGGGACGCCCGCCCAATTGCGAGGGCAGCGCGTGTCGCGCCAACTCGCCACGGTGCCGCGCGATCTGCCACGTCTGGTCCCGCCCGAACTCGGGGGCAAGGTCGGTGGCCACAAGCGTGTTATAGGCGTCGTTCTCCGTGGCCGCGATGATGGTGCGATAGCTCAGTACCTCTAGCGAATGTTCGGCGGCCTCGGAGAGAACATCACCGAAAAAGACATCAAGCCCCGCCGACCGCGGCCGCACAAGACGCGCGTGGTTCGGATCAACGATGAGCACGGGCACGTCCGCCTTGGTCAGCGCCTCGCCAAGCGCGGTGGAGAACCGCGAGCCGCCCAGCACGAGGACACCTGGCGTGCCTGTCTGCGCAAGGCCAAGGAAACGGCCGAATGGCGCCAGCGAAAAGCCGTGGATCACCACCGTCACCGCCACCAGCAGGAAGGCCAGCGGACCAAGCACGGCCCCATCCACCACGCCCGCCGCCGCCAGACGCTCGCCAAAGAGCCCCGCAACAGCAACCAGCACGACACCGCGCGGCCCTGTGAAGGCGATCAAAATGCGTTCCTTGCTCGGAATATCCGTGCCCAGCAGCGACAAAAGCACCGTCAGCGGGCGCGCCACCAGCACCACGAGCGCCACGAAGAGACCCGCGCGCCAGTTGAGTTGACCCAGCGAGGCGAAATCAAGCGAGGCGGCCAGCAGGATGAACACCCCCGACACCAGCAGGATCGTCGCGTGTTCCTTGAAACGGCGCAACTCGACGAAGGACGGCAGATCGGAATTGGCAATCACCAGCCCCATGACTGTCACCGCGAGAAGTCCGCTTTCATGAAGCAGCATGTCGGGCATGGCGAAGGCCACGAGCATCACGACGAATAGCACGGGCACCTTCATGTATTCGGGCACCCATGCGTTGCGGAAGGCGCGCGCGACACCAAAGCCCGCCGCGATCCCGACCAGCGATGCTACAAGGACGCCTGCGACCAGCGCGCCGAGCGCTTCCGAAAGGCTCGCCGCATCGCGGTAGACCAACACAAATTCAAAAGCCAGCACCGCTGCAAGCGCCCCGATAGGGTCGTTCACGATAGCTTCCCATTGCAAGAGGTTGGCGGGGCGGCGACTGAGTTTGGCGGTGCGCAAAAGCGGCGCGATCACCGTTGGCCCCGTGACGACCATGATGCCGCCAAAGACCGCTGAGGCCTCCCAGCCAAGCCCCGCCCCCCAATGCAGCGTTGCCGCCGAGAGCGCCCAGCCCAAAGGCGCGCCGATCAAAACGAGGCGCTTCACCCCGTTGCGGGCATCGCCCAGCTTGCTCAGTTCCAGCGTCAGCCCGCCCTCGAAAAGGATCACGGCCACCGCCATGGAGATAAGCGGCTGCACAATCGGACCGATGTCGCGGGCAGGATCAAAAACGCCCAGCACAGGGCCCACAATCAGCCCCGCCACCAGCATCACCACGATCGCAGGCAGGCGCAGGCGCCACGCCACCCATTGCGCGCCCACACCGAGCGCGCCCACAAGAGCAAAGGCTTCCACGGGCGCCAGCCCCCCCGTCACCACTTCCGTTGCCATGTCACTCGCGCCTTTCGCTTGGGAAGATCATTCGTGATGTCCGTGCGCGGACGATCAGCCGTTTTTGTAGACGCGGTCAGCCTCGGGGTCGCTGGTCGCAGAACCGACCTCCCCAAGCGCCTCCCACAGATCATCAGGGATCCCGACCGCCGCCCAGTCAAGCGCTTGAGCAACGCGCTCAGGCTTGGTCACGCCCAGAAGCGTCGTTGTCACACGCGGGTCACGCATGGAGAATTGCAAGGCCACCGCGCCAACAGGCACACCAAAACGCGCGCAAATTGCTTCGATCTGGCGCACGGGGGCAAGTTTCTCCTCCCCGACTTCCTGATAGCTGATGCGCGGGAAGGCCTCGGCTCCCTTGGCCAGAACCCCGCCCGCAAAGGGCGCGGCATTAATCACGGCAATCTCCTGTTCGGCGGCATAGTCGAACATCGGCGCAGCGGAACGGTTGAGCAGCGTGAAACGGTTGTGCGAGATCAGCGCATCGAAGGGACGCGAGCGCAGCATAGGCTCCATAATGTCGAGCCGCCCCATGGCCAGCCCCACAGCCTTTGCACGGCCCTTCTCCTTCATCTCGAAGAGCGCGTCGAGCGCCCCGCCCTTCTCCTCGATCTCGCCCAGATCGCGGGCGTGTTCGGGGTCGTGCAGGAAGAGCAGCGGGATCTCATCGACGCCAAGCCGTTCACAGCTTTCTTCCAGCGAGGCCCATGCGCGTGCCGCGTCGAACCGCCCTGTGGCGTTGTCGCGATCAAGCTTTGTGGAGAGCGTGAACCCTTCGGGCAGGCCATCGGCCTTGATCACCGCGCCGACCCGCTGCTCGGAGCGTCCCTGACCGTAGTTGTTGGAAGTATCGATGAGCTGTGCAGGCCCGTCGAAAATCGCACGCACCGTGTCTTGCGCCCGTGCCTCATCCACCGAATACCCATAGGTGTCGGGCATATCGCCCAGCCCCGATGTGCCAAAGCCCAGCGGCGTCAGATACACCCCCGTCGCCCCGATCTCGCGCTTTTCCATCGCCGTTCTCCCATTTATTCTGTTCCCGCCCTCGAATGGAGCGGACCTCAGAGCGTGCGCGGCGTGCCGCACAGACGCTCGTATTCCTGAATGGCGAAACGGTCTGTCATCCCCGCCACATAATCAAGCACGATCCGCGCCAGTTCGGTATCATTGCGCGCTTCGGCCACTTCCTGCGTCCATTCCTCGGGTAGCAATTCGGGCCGTTCCATAAAGAGCGGAAATAGCGCGTTCACCATCGCTGTCACGCGTTTGCGTTCCTTCACCACCGTGGGCGCGCGATACATCCGCTTGAACAGGAAGCTCTTGATCGACTTGAGGTTCTGGAAGAAGGGTTTGGAAAAGCGGATGATCGTGCGATCCATGTCGCGGATATCCTGCGCCGTCTCAGGCTGCGCGCTTTCAAGGCGGTTGGTGGCGATGGCGATCACATCCTCGACCATATAGCCAAACACCCGCCTGAGCGCCTCATGGTCACGCCGCGAGGTCTCAAGGCTCGGATAGAGCGCATCCACCTCCGCATAGGCGCGGTCGGTGAGCGGCAACCCCATCAGATCCTCCGCCGTGAAAAGCCCCGCCCGCAACCCGTCGTGCAGGTCATGGTGGTTATAGGCCACGTCATCAGCAATCGCGGCGACCTGTGCCTCGGCACTGGCGAAGGTATGAAGTTCGAGATCGAACTGATCGTTCACCTCCTTGAGCGCATAGGAAAGCGGCGCGCCTTCGGGGTGCTTCTTGGGGTCGGCGTTCGGCCCGATGATCGGCCCGTTATGCTTGGCAATCCCCTCAAGGCTCTCCCACGTAAGGTTCAACCCGTCGAAATCGGCGTAGTGCTTTTCGAGCTTGGTGACGATGCGAAGCGCCTGCGCATTGTGGTCGAACCCGCCATAAGGCGCCATCAGCACCTCCAGCGCATCTTCCCCCGTATGGCCGAAAGGCGAATGACCAAGATCATGGGCCAGCGCAATCGCCTCCGCCAATCCCTCATTCAGCCCTAAAGCCCCCGCAATCGTGCGCGCCACCTGCGCCACCTCGATAGAATGGGTCAGCCGCGTGCGGTAGTAATCGCCCTCATGTTCGACGAAGACCTGCGTCTTGTGCTTGAGGCGGCGGAAGGCCGAAGAATGGATGATCCGGTCGCGGTCGCGCTGGAATGGCGAACGGAAGGTGGAGAGTTTTTCGTCATACAGCCGCCCGCGTGTTTCGAACGGCTGGCTCGCATAGGGTTTCAACAGCCCCGTCATGGCGTGTCCTCATCTGTCCCCGCAAACGGGGGTATCCCAATTCGCGCATCTTGTCGGCGCGTCTTGCTCCCCTTATATTCAACACGAAGCCGCGCCACAAACCGTTCTCCCGCAAAGACTTGACGGTTTCGGAACTGGCGCCACATCAACGGCACAACCACACCGCACCAACCAACGGATTTGCACATGTCTCTCGCCCTGCCCCCTTCCGTGACCGACCGCGCATTCGCCCGCCTCAAGGAGATCAAAGAGATCACAGGCGAGGACAAGGCGCTGCGCGTCGCTGTCGAGGGCGGCGGCTGTTCGGGTTTCCAGTATGACATCTCGCTCGACACCCCCGCCGAGGACGACATCCGCCTAGCCAAGGGCGACGAATTGGTCGTGGTCGATCCTGTTTCCCTGCCCTTCCTTGAGAACGCCGTGATCGACTTTACCGAAGAAGTGATCGGTGCACGGTTCGTCATCGACAACCCCAATGCCGAAGCCTCCTGCGGCTGCGGCACCTCGTTTTCGATGTAGGTTGATGTAGCGCGCGCCCCTTGCGCCCCTGCCCGTTTCACGGCACATCAGGCGCATGAGCGCACAACACACCCACTACGACACAATCATCCTCGGCGCAGGTGCGGCGGGGTTGTTCTGTGCCAAGTTCGCGGCGGCGCAAGGCGGCTCTGTTCTGGTCGTCGATCACGCCAAACGCCCCGCCGAAAAGGTGCGCATCTCGGGTGGCGGGCGCTGTAATTTCACCAACCTCTACGCGGGGCCTGAAAATTTCTTCAGCAGCAACAAGCACTTCGCCAAATCCGCACTGGCACGCTACACGCAATGGGATTTCATCGACCTGTTGGCCGATCACGGCATCACATGGCACGAGAAAACCCTCGGGCAACTGTTCTGCGATGATAAATCGCAGGCCATCGTGGACATGCTCTTACGCGAGGCACGCGGGGCGGAAATTGCGCTCCAGACCACCGTGGACGAGGTCGCTCATGACGGCACCGCGTTCCGCCTCACCCTGTCAGGCCGCAAAGTCACCGCCCGCCACCTCGTCGTGGCCACGGGCGGCAAATCCATCCCTAAAATGGGGGCAACGGGACTGGGCTACCAGATCGCGGAGGATTTCGGCCTACCTGTGACCGAAACCCGCCCCGCCCTCGTGCCGCTGACCTTCGCGCCGCAAGAACTCGACTGGATCGCACCGCTTGCAGGCACAGCCCTCCCCGCGCGTGTCAGCGCCAATGGCACCCGTTTCGACGAGGCGTTGCTCTTCACACACCGCGGGTTGTCGGGACCGTCAATCCTGCAAATCTCCTCTGTCTGGCGTGAGGGCGATCCGATCACGGTAGACCTTCTGCCCGAGGGAGATGCCTTCGCCGCGCTCAAAGAGGCACGTGGCGAGAACGGGCGCCGAGCACCCGCCACGGCACTGGCCACGATCCTGCCCGCCAAACTCGCCGCAACCATCGCAGAACGCGCCAACCTTGCGGGCAATCTCGCCGATCAGTCCGATGCCACCTTGCGCACTCTGGCAGACAGAATTCACGCCATGACGCTCAAACCCGTCGGCTCGGAGGGCTACCGCACCGCCGAAGTGACCCTTGGCGGCGTGGACACGGACGCACTTTCGTCCAAGACGATGGAAGCGAAAACCCTCCCCAACCTCTTCTTCATCGGAGAAGTGGTGGACGTGACGGGCTGGCTCGGCGGTTACAACTTCCAATGGGCGTGGGCCTCGGCGGCGGCAGCGGGCCGCGAGATCGCCACACGCGGCTGATCCGCCCTTCCCTCCCGCCCGCGCCCTGCGTATGGTGCCAGAAAAACGGGGGCCGCTCATGAAAATCGCCAGCTTCAACATCAACGGGATCAAGGCACGGATCGAGGCGCTCACCGACTGGCTGAAAGAGGCCGAACCCGATGTGGTGCTCCTCCAAGAGATCAAATCCGTCGACGAGAACTTCCCTCGCCAACACTTCGAGGACATGGGCTATATCGTTGAAACCCATGGGCAAAAGAGCTTCAACGGCGTTGCAATCCTCTCCCGCCTGCCGCTTGAGGATGTGACTCGCGGGCTGGCGGGTGCGCAAGGCAACGGACGTGACGGCAAGGATGACGAGGAGGCCCGCTATATCGAGGCCACCGTGATGGGCAAGACCACGCCCTTACGGGTGTGCGGCCTCTACCTGCCCAATGGCAACCCCGTCGATCTGAACGCCGATGGCACCCCCGTGGCGGGGTCCAAATACGACTTCAAACTTAAATGGTTCGCTCGGCTAGAAGCGCGTGCCAAGGAGCTTCTGGCGCTGGAAGAACCTTTCCTTATGGCGGGCGATTACAACCTGATCCCGCAGCCCGAGGACGCCAAACGCCCTGACGCTTGGCGCGAGGATGCACTGTTCCGCCCCGAGAGCCGCCGCGCCTTCCGCCGCCTGGTGGCTCTGGGCTTTACCGATGCGCTGCGTGTGCGCAACTCCGCGCCCGAGACCTATACCTTTTGGGACTACCAAGGCGGCGCTTTTGACAAGAACGACGGCATCCGCATCGACCATTTCCTGCTCTCGCCACAAGCCGCCGACCACCTCGTGACCTGCGAAATCGACGCCTATACGCGGGCGAAGGCGAAACCCTCCGATCACGTGCCGATCTGGGTAGACCTCGACATCTGACACGCGCAAAAGAAAACGCGCCGAAGTCTCCCTCGGCGCGTCTACTTTGCTGTCAAAATACTCGAAATCCTACCGTTTCGGCGGGCGCTGCTTCTTCACCTTGGGGGCGTCAGGACGCTCTTTTCCGAGGTGTTTACGCAACCGCGAGGGGGTCGATTTCGTCTTGTTCTTGAACGGGTTCTTCTCCGCCTGTGAACGGAAGAAAAGGCGGATCGGCGTGCCAGGCATGTCAAAATCTTCGCGCAACCCGTTGACAAGATAGCGCTTATAAGAGGCATTCAACTCGTCGGGGTGGGAACACATCACCACGAATTGCGGTGGCCGCGCCTTTACCTGCGTCATGTAGCGCAAGCGGATGCGTCGCCCGCCCGGTGCGGGGGGCGGATGCGCTTCGGTCATGGCTTGCAGCCAGTTGTTGAGCTTGGAGGTCGGGACGCGGCGGTTCCAGACTTGGTGCGCGCGCAGGATCGCCTCTTGCAACTTGTCGAGATTCTTGCCCGTCTTGGCGGACACGGTGACAAGATCGGCCCCGCGCAACTGCGGCAGAAGGCGGGAGAACTCTTCGCGCAACTCACGCGCCTTGTTCGACTTGTCAGTCTCCACGTCCCATTTGTTCACCGCGACGACCACGGCCCGCCCCTCGCGTTCGGCGAGATCGGCGATGCGCAAATCCTGTTGTTCAAACGGGATCGAGACATCGAGCAGAACGACGACGACTTCGGCGAATTTCACCGCACGCAGACCGTCGGCCACGGAGAGCTTTTCGAGCTTTTCCTGCACCTTGGCCTTTTTGCGCATCCCTGCGGTGTCGAAGATCCGAACAGGCAACCCGTCCCAGTCCATCGTCACCGAGATCGCGTCGCGCGTGATGCCCGCTTCTGGCCCCGTCAACAGGCGGTCTTCGCCAAGAAGCTTGTTCACCAGCGTGGATTTGCCCGCGTTCGGGCGGCCCACCACGGCGATTTGCAGCGGCTTGTCGAGGGTGAAGTCGCGCGAGGCGCCCTGCTCCATGCCCTCTTCGCCCAACTCGGCCTCTTCTTCGGTGAGCGCCACATCCACCTCGGGCGCTTCCTCGGCGGCGCGCTCGTCGAACTGGGAGGCCAGCGGTTCGAGAATGGTATAGAGATCAGGCATCCCCTCGCCATGCTCGGCAGAAAGACGCAGCGGATCACCGAGCCCCAGAGAATAGGATTCCAGAAGACCGGATTCGCCTGCTTTCCCCTCGGCCTTGTTCGCCGCCAGAATGACATGTTTGGCGCGTTTGCGCAGAATATCGGCAAAGACTTCGTCGGCGGGCAAAACACCCGCACGCGCATCGATCATGAACAGGCAAACATCGGCCATCTCGACCGCACGTTCCGTCAGCGCCCGCATCCGCCCCTGAAGGCTTTCGTCGGTTGCTTCCTCAAGACCCGCAGTGTCGATCACGGTAAACCGCAGATCGCCAAGACGCGCCTCACCCTCGCGCAGGTCGCGCGTCACGCCAGGCTGGTCATCGACCAAGGCCAGACGGCGCCCGACAAGGCGGTTGAAGAGCGTCGATTTGCCCACATTTGGACGGCCGACGATGGCGAGCGAGAAACTCATGGAACACTCCCGTGGGACAGGGCCCGATGGCTGGAGCCGCCCGCGCATAGCGAGGACGGCCCTGAAAAGAGATTAACCCGACAGGTCAGGCAAGTGCGCGCGATATACCCGTTCGGGGCCGCTTGGCAAGCAAAACCCCGCGCAATGGCCCGTGCCCTAGCGCAATGCAGCCAATTCGCCCGTTGCCAACAACAGATACATCACACCGCCCACCACGATCGGATCGGAAGCGGCGGGTGCGGGCAAGGCGATTTGTGTGACGAGCTGACCGCTTTCGGGTGCGAACCCGCGCAGAGCGCCATCCGAGGAAGCCACCCAAAGGCGTCCCCCCGCAGCAATGGGCCCGTAATGCGCGTAGACACCCTTGCGCTTGCGCGGTTTGTCGGTGGTGTAGAGCGGCAGTTGCTGGCCCCAGATGCGTTCCCCGTTGGAGGCATCAAGGCGCACCAACTCGTTGCGGTCCGTGACGATAAAGACCGAACCGCCGACAACACTCGCCGGACTATAGGCACCCTCGGAGGCGGTCCAGATGCGCGCGCCCCCCTCGACGGCGAAAGCGCCGAAACGTCCCGCTTGGTTGCCGACGTAGAAGGTATCGCCCTTGATCACGGGATCAGCGGTGATGTCGGAAGTCTCGGCGTAGACCACGCCTTTGCGCGAGCCTGCGAGGCTGGCCGACCATGCGCGCACCCCGCCCTTACGGAAGGCCGCGACGAGATCGCCCGAAGCGAAGGGGAAAATCGCATATTTAGACGTGAGCGCAGGGGTTGCGGCTCCGATGCGCGAAGTCACGCTTTCGGTGCCCGAAAGTTGCCAGCGCACGCGCCCGTCGTCGGTTTCTACCGCCCATGCACGTCCATCAGCGCCAGTCACATAGACAACGCCCTCAAAAACAGTGACGCCCGAAGCGCCCGCCGCATCGATCTTCTGACGCCACTTGACCCCGCCCGAGGTCAGGTCAAGCGCAACCAGCTCGCCGTAGCCCGTCGTGGCGTAGACCGTGCCGTTGTCGATGGCCAGTGTGCCGCCATTGGCATCGCCCGCCCGCTCGCCCAGAGGCGTCAGATCGACCGACCACACGGGTGTGCCCGCGCTGGCCGAAACGGCGGTTAGGGTTGCTTTCGCATCAAGCGTCACAACCAACCCATTGGCAGCAACAGGCGTGGTGGAAAGGCGGTATTTGCGATTGTCGCCCGTGCCGATGGGTGTTGCCCATGCAAGCGTCGGCGTCCCCGATGTGAAAGCGTTGTGCCCGGCATCATGGCCCGGCCCAGCACCAACATGTGTCCATGCCGAGCGGCTGACCTGTTTGCCCATATTGATCTTGCGGGTGGTGTTCTCTTGCGCAGATGCGGCTTCAAGCCCCACCTGTCCCACAGGTTCGCCCGTGCGCGGATCGAGCCTTTGGCCAGAGAGGATCACATCCTTGTTGCCCGTGCAGCCTGCCAGCAGCAAACAAAGTGCGGCAACACCGCCAATCATTCGGCCACGTGAGCCGCGCTGTGCGCGTAGGCTCGATGCCCCTGTGGTCTTGTCCTGTGCGGTCATGGTCAGTGCGGTCATGAACCCCCCCTCGCATTCGGCGCTTTTGCCGACATCATTTCACCTTGTGCGCATACGACCTCAGCCATCGGCCGAAGCAACGGGGTCGCCACCCAGTGCCACAATCATCTGTCGCGCGCGCTGGCGCAAGCCCTGCGATGCGCCACCGTCTTCAGCAATCGCGCGCAAGCCTTCAATAGCGGCATCTACATCACCCGCCTCAACCTGAGCCACGGCGATCTGCTCTTCGGCCAGAAGGCGATAAGGCGCACGAGGTGCGGCAATGCCCGCCAGCATGGAAATGCGCTCGTCCACGGAAATCTCGCCCGCGCCCATCATCGCCGTTTTCAGCACGGCAAGATCGCGGTAACCCGCATCAAGCGTCGCATCACCCACGAAAGGGGCAAGCGCGGCAATCGCACCCGCCGCATCGCCGGCGGCATAAAGCTCGCCCGCGCGGATCATCTCGGCCAGAAGACGCGGACCGCCCTCAGCATCAATCGCGCCAAGAGCCTCGGCGCGTTCGGCAGCCTCGGACGCACCCAATGCCGCCGTGATCGCATCCCCCGCCGCCTGCGCGGCATTGGCCCGTTTGGCCTTGCTATATTCGTTAAACGCCGCACCGCCAACAATGCCGACCACAAGAACAACGCCAATCCAGCCGTATTTGCGCAAAGTGGCGTAGAGTTTGTCGCGGCGGACCTCTTCGGTCACCTCGTCGATGAAACTGTCGGTGTTGCTCACGGATGGCCCCGTCTTTGTTCTTCGGTTCACGTCTGTTGCGCCACTTCTACCCCGAAGAGGGCGGCAATGCCAAGGGGCCGCAACACGCCTGCGCCACACTATTGATAGACGTGCCCGAATAGCGCGCAGGCCTCGAAAACCCGAACGCGCGGTTATGAGTGCCGTCAAATGACCCACATTCCACTCTTGAGTGCTGCAAAAGCTTCCCCTATAGCTAAACCAAACGGTTCACTTGTGAGGATTGTTGCACGACCAATGCTCTGAATTCTGCACATCCCGCAACCACAACTGCGAAGGAAACCTGCCAAGGATCGCTCCTGTGTGACGTATTTTTCGCGCACAGGCGCATCGAAACCCGACAATTGCCCCGTGGCTTTAGCGGATTTGGCCAATTGTGGAGGGAAAAATACACCCACACCTTGCCATGACCATTGGACAGCCCCATCTTGGCCCCAATGTTAATCACATTAACGTCATATCAAACGCATCACACACTCCGCGGCGACCGCGAAAAGACATGTGAAAACACATCCAGTCGCCGACGAGCAACGTAACGAATATAGAGCCGCGCACATTCCCACGCGGACGAATAAACGGACACACGAGACACGCCATGCGCATCGCCTCCATTATCACTGCCCTCCTCGTCGTCACTGGCATCTATTTCTTTGTCTTTGAACGCGACGCCGTGAAAGATTTCGCAGGCACCGACCCTGCCGCCGAACAGGCAGGCGGCGAGACCGCAGAAACGCAGGTTGACGCCACGCCCCCCGCCGCACGCGAAAAGGGTGAAACCGCCGCCATCAAGGTCGTCGCCCGTCACTCGGTTGCGCGCGAACTCGATAGCGCCGTGGTGTTGCGCGGCGAAACGGAAGCCGCCCGCTCCATTCAGGTGGCTGCCGAGACATCAGGACGTGTGATATCCACGCCGCTACGCAAAGGGGCCTACGTGGATGAGGGCCAGATGCTGTGCGAATTGGATGCAGGCACCCGCTCCGCCTCACTGGCGCAAGCCCGCGCCGCCGTGAAAGAGGCAGAAGTAGCGCTGGCCAATGCGCGCAAACTCTCCGAGGGCGGATATGCGTCGGAAACGGCTGTTCTCTCCGCCGAAGCCGCTGTCGAAGCCGCGCGCGCTGCGCAGGCGCAGGCCGAAAACGAGATTGAAAACCTCACGATCACCGCCCCTTTCGCAGGACTTCTGGAAAGCGACACAGCCGAACTGGGCCAGTTAATGCAACCTGGCAGCGTCTGCGCCACGGTGATCCAGCTTGATCCGATCAAACTTGTGGGCTTTGCCCCTGAAGCGGAGGTCGATCGCATCGAGGTCGGCACGCTGGCAGGCGCGCAACTCATTTCGGGACAGGAAGTCACGGGCCGCGTCACTTTCCTGTCGCGCTCCGCCGACCCCGCCACCCGCACCTTCCGCGTCGAAGTTGAAGTCCCCAACCCCGATTTCGCCATCCGCGACGGTCAGACCGTTGAAATGGCTGTGCGCTCGGAGGGCAAATTGGCCCATCTCGTTGCGCAATCCACATTGACGCTCGATGACGAGGGCGCGCTCGGCGTGCGCATCGTGGACGCTGACAACCGCGTGGCTTTTGTCCCCGTTTCGGTCGTGCGCGACACGCGCGAGGGCGTCTGGGTCACGGGTCTCCCCGAGGAGGTTGACGTGATCACGGTCGGTCAGGAATACGTGCGTTCAGGTGTTCTGGTCGAACCGCACTTCGAGGAGATTTCCCAATGACGGGTATCGTCGACTGGGCGGGCGAACGCGCCCGCATGATCATGGCCTTTATCGCGCTGACCCTGATTGCGGGCGGCGCGGCCTACGTTGGTCTTCCCAAGGAGGGCGAGCCCGACATCGAGATCCCCGCGCTCTTCATCTCCGTGCCCTTCCCCGGCATCTCCGCCGAGGACGCCGAGCGCCTGCTTGTGGAGCCGATGGAAACCGAGATGTCCGACCTCGACGGGCTGGACGTCATGACAGGCACGGCCGCCGAGGGCTATGGCGGTCTGGCGATGCAGTTCGAATTCGGCTGGGACAAGACGAAGATCATCGCCGATGTGCGTGACCGCATGGGTCGCGTGGAGGCCAATTTTCCCGCAGGCGCAGACAGCTATTCGATCAACGAGATCAACTTCTCCGAGTTTCCGATCCTGATCGTCAACCTCACGGGCCCCGTGCCCGAACGCACGTTGGTGAGCTACGCCAAGCAGATGCAGGACCGCCTCGAATCGTTGGAGCCTGTGCTAGAAGCCCAGCTCACAGGCGAGCGCGACGAGATGGTCGAGGTGGTCATCGACCCGCTTCTGCTTGAGGCCTACAACGTCACCGCGCAGGAACTGGTCGCCGTCGTCACCAGCAACAACCAGCTTGTCGCCGCCGGCGAAGTCGAAACCGATCAAGGCACCTTCTCGATCAAGATCCCGTCGAGCTTCAAAGACCAGCGCGATGTGATGGAACTGCCCGTTAAGGTCAACGGCGACAGCGTGATCACCCTTGGTGATCTGGCCGATATCCGCGTGACGTTCGAGGATCGCGAGGGCACGGCACGTTTCAACGGCGAAACCACCGTGGCGCTACAAATCGTCAAACGAAAAGGCTTTCCCATCATCGACACCGTCGACAGCGTCAAAGCGGCGGTGGAGGCGGAAGTCGCTACATGGCCCGATGCCCTGCAGCAGGTGATCGAAGTCGGCACCTCCAACGACCAGTCCCGTCAGGTGGAGTCGATGGTCAGCCAGCTCGAAGGTTCGGTCATGACCGCCGTTGCGCTGGTCATGATCGTCGTGCTGGCTTCGTTGGGCATTCGGTCTGCGTTGCTCGTGGGCTTTGCAATTCCGACGTCCTTCCTGCTGTGTTTCATTCTGCTGGGGATCATGGGCATCACCATTTCCAACATCGTGATGTTCGGCCTGATCCTCGCGGTTGGCATGCTCGTCGATGGCGCCATCGTCGTGGTTGAGTTTGCCGACAAGAAAATCCGCGAGGGCGAAGGACCGATGACCGCTTTCGTGGAGGCTGCCAAACGCATGTTCTGGCCGATTGTCTCCTCGACAGCCACCACGCTTTGCGCCTTCCTGCCGATGCTCTTCTGGCCGGGTGTGGCGGGAGAATTCATGGGGATGTTGCCCGTCACGATTATCTTCGTGCTTTGCGCGTCGCTCATTGTGGCTCTGATCTACCTGCCCGTCATGGGGGGCGTCTCGGGGCGGATCGCGCGTGTCTTCAACCGCATATCCGCGGGCCTGCGCCGCACCACGCCCTACTGGTTTCGCTTCCTGCTGGCGATCCCAACGGGCTACCTTGTGTTCATCGCGCTGATGCAATCGGTGAACAAATCCTATATCGCCCCCCCTGCCCTTGCGGCCTCACCCATCGGCCCCTTCGTCGGGCCGCTGATGTTCGTCGTCGCCGCCTCCCTTTTCGGCATTACCCTGTCGGCGGCACGTATCGAGCGCACAAAAAAGAAGGTGGCCGCGGGCTACCAACGCTCCCCCTTTGGCTGGTTCACTTGGGCCATCGCGGGCAACCCCGTCATGCCGCTGGTCGTCATCGTTACTGTGCTGGGCGCCGTGGGGTCGGTCTTCGTCTACTACGGGGCCAACAACAAGGGCGTGGAGTTCTTCTCCTCCTCCGAGCCTGAACAGGCCATCGTCTACGTGCGCGCACGCGGCAACCTCTCAGTCGCCGAAAAGGATGCACTTGTGGCGCAGGTCGAAGAGGTCGTTCTCAGCCAACGCGGCGTCGACAACGCCTTTGCCTTCGCAGGCGCAGGCGGGCTCAACGCCAATACGGGCGGAGCCGCAGGCCCGTCCGACACCATCGGTCAGGTGCAGGTCGAGTTGATCCCGTGGGAAGACCGCCCGACCACCACCGAAGAGACAAAGCTGCTCGGCTTCATCCCGTGGCGCAACACGCATGTCGCCGACGAGTTCGACGGTGATCTTGTGCTGGCGGAACTGGGCGAACGCCTTGCCGAAATTCCAGGCATCTATACCGAAATCCAGAGCCTCGCTATGGGCCCCGCCTCGGCCAAACCTGTCCACCTGCGCCTCAAGGGCGATGATTGGGACGCATTGGACGCCGCGACCGAAATCGTGCGCGCCAAATACGAGACCACCACAGGTCTGGCCGATATCGAAGACACCCGCCCCCTGCCGGGCATTGACTGGCAAATCGACGTGGATGTTGAAAAGGCGGGCCGTTACGGCGCGAACGTGGCCACGGTTGGCGGCATGATCCAGCTCGTTACACGCGGCATCCTGCTCGACACCATGCGCGTTGACAGCTCCGACGAAGAGGTCGAAATCCGCGTCCGCTTCCCCGAGGAGGACCGCACCCTCTCGACCCTCGACACGTTGAAAGTGCGCACCGCCGACGGGCTTGTGCCTCTGTCCAACTTCATCACCCGCGAACCCGTGGCAAAACTGGCGCAGATCGACCGCGTAGATCAGCAACGCTACTACGACGTGAAAGCGGCCGTGGACCCTGGCCTTGAAACCGAGGATGGCGTCACGATCACCCCCACCGAGCGGATCGCCACGCTGACCGAATGGTTGGAGACCGAAGCCGAGTTGCCCGATGGCGTTACGTGGGAATGGACAGGCGACGACGAGGAGCAGCAGGAAACGGGTGCCTTCCTTGGCAAAGCCTTTGCCGCTGCTCTCGCGCTGATGTTCATCATCCTGCTGGCGCAGTTCAACTCGTTCTATAACTCGGTGCTGGTGCTGCTCGCCGTGGTCATGTCGACCGCAGGTGTTCTGGTCGGCCTTCTCGTAATGGACATGACATTCGGCATGATCATGACGGGCACGGGTATCGTGGCACTGGCAGGGATCGTGGTGAACAACAACATTGTTCTGATCGACACCTATCAGGAATACGCCCGCTACATGCCGCGTATCGAGGCCATCGTGCGCACCGCCGAAGACCGTATCCGCCCCGTTCTGCTGACCACCATCACGACGATGGCGGGTCTGGCACCCATGATGTTCGCGCTCTCGCTCGATTTCATCGGCGGCGGCTATACGATCAATTCGCCTACGGCCCAGTTCTGGACCAACCTTGCCTCCGCCGTGGTCTTCGGTCTGGGCATTGCCACCGTTTTGACGCTGGTTTTCACCCCCGCCATGCTGGCGCTGCGCGTCTGGTTCTGGGTGATCATCCATCGGGCGGGCATGATGCTGGCCACTGCTCTGGGCCGCCGTTCACGCACCGCACGCGACCACCGCCTGCAACGCGAGGCCCGCCGTGCGCGCAACCCCGAGTTCGTTTGGGGCGTTGCTCCAGGAAGCTGGGGATCGCCCGACTATGAGCCCGAGGTGGCAGACGCCCCCGTGACGGATGAGACGGAAGAAGCCTCCAAGCCCGACACCTCTACGCCACAAGAGGACGTGGAGGAAAAGGACGCCTCAGAGACGGAACAGGCCAAGGCTGACAAAGCGCAGCGCAAACGCCGCAAATCTGCTGCCAAAAGCAAGGGTGGCGCGCAGGAAGAAAAGGGCGAGACCAAAGGTGATGAGGCGGGCGACACATCCTCCTCCAGCGGCGACATCAAAGCCGCCGAATAGCCTCGCACTCCACGACAAAGAGAAAGCAAAGCGCCCCCAAATCGGGGGCGCTTTTCAGTTGGGAAAACTTGTTGGGGTTGTCTGAGCTGAAACCGCTCAGACCTCGCGTGACGGTAGCGCCTCACGCACCAGAGCGAAATCCGCGCCCTCTTTATGCGCACCTTCCGAAAGCACCCGCTTCCACCGCCGCGCACCTGGCTGGCCCGCGAAAAGGCCAAGCATGTGCCGCGTGATCTGCGCGAGCTTGCCGCCCGCCGCCAGATGCCGCCCCGTGTAGTCCTCCATCCGCAAAACCACCTCCTCGCGGCTTGGCGTGTCTCCTGTCTCGCCGAACACTCGCCTGTCAACCTCGGCGAGGGTGTCATAAGGCTGGTGATAGGCCGCCCGCCCGATCATGGCCCCGTCCATCACCTCAAGATGCTCCAACGCCTGATCGAGGCTGGAGATCCCACCGTTGACCGACAGGTGCATCGCGGGAAAGCGCGCCTTCATCTCGTGGACGAGCGGGTAGTCGAGCGGCGGAATATCGCGGTTCTCCTTCGGCGACAGCCCTTGCAACCACGCCTTGCGCGCATGGATTTGCACCCGCGTCACCCCTGCTCCCGCCATCTTGGAAAGGAAGTCGGGCAGCACCTGCGCGGGGTCTTGGTCATCCACGCCGATGCGGCATTTAACGGTCACGGGCACATCCCCCGCCGCCTCCTGCATCGCCGCTACACACTCCGCCACAAGTTCGGGCTTCGTCATCAGGATCGCGCCGAAGGTGCCCGACTGCACCCGATCAGAGGGGCAGCCGCAATTGAGGTTCACCTCGTCATAGCCGTGATCCACACACATCCGCGTCGCCTCCGCCAACTCGCGCGGGTCCGAACCGCCAAGCTGCACCGCAACGGGATGCTCCTCGGCGTTGAAATCAAGCAGATGCACAGCACCACCCCGCACCAAGGCAGGCGCCGTCACCATTTCCGTATAAAGCAACGCCCGCCGAGACATCAGCCGATGGAAATAACGACAGTTGCGATCCGTCCAATCCATCATGGGTGCCACGGATAGACGAGAAGCCCTCCGAACGACTGAAACCTCTTTTTTTATTGGCTCTGCGCTCATGGCTCCCTGACCCGTTCTTCTCTATTTCGAGGCCTTTTGCCCCCGTTTTTGGGGGTGGTGCAACAAAATGTTGCACCGAACCCGAATTGTTGCACCGCTCTCCAACGCCTCCAGAACATCGCCGTCACGACACAAAAGCGAGGTCTCCCCCAAGATCTCCGATGAGACATATCGAACCCTGGACAAAGTTCCTATCGGCACACGCTGCCTGGTTCCATCTCCAAAACATCGACAACCATTGCCCGAAAGGAGGCCCGAATGGGTACCATCATGGCGCGCCAGAAGAAAGACGGCAGGAAAAGTTTCACTGCAGTGATCCGAAAGAAAAAGGGAGGGAAGGTAGTTCTTACCCTTAGCGACACCTTTAAAAGTCGCAAGGCTGCTGAACGGTGGATGAAGAAGACAGAGCGAGACCTGAAAGTCAAAGGCGCACTCGACCGCGCGGTTGCTGCTCGGCAACGCAAAACATGGGCGGACGTGATTCAAGATTATTGTGATGCTTTATCTGAAGGGTTCGGCAAGACCAAGTCGGCGAACCTCTCATACCTCCAGCGCCTCGACTTTGGAAAACTGGCAGTTGAGGAGACCGATGAACACGATTTTTTCCGCCTGGCTCAGGACCTTCTGAACGGGGTCCAATCACCGCCAGCCGACCCTCTGGTGGACTGTCCCGAGCATTACTCACTGAAACCCCGGAAACCGCAGACAGTAAACAGCTATATGGCAACTCTGCGGACAGTGGTTTCTTACGGCGGTCCAATCAGTAAAGTCGACATGCCCATTGCAGCGTTCGAGGTTGCTATGAGGACACTAAAACACCAGCGCATGATTGGACGATCAGAAACACGAAACCGTCGCCCTACTATGGACGAACTCGATAAGCTGCTGACCCACTTCCTCGACCGGTATCGTGCTGACCCACGACGTGTTCCGATGCACAAAGTTATAGGAGGCGCGATAACTCTTGGCCATCGTCAGGAAGCCCTATGTCGCATTCCGTGGGAAGACATAGATCGAGAAAAAGCCCGTCTAACTATTCGAAATATGAAACATCCGCGCCGAACTCAGGGAAACGACGTCGAGACGTGGGTGACGGAAGAGGGCATGAAACTAATCATGTCTATGCCCGACAACAAAGACCGTATTTTCCCATATATCCCGGATACAGTCAGCCGCCTCTTTACGGAAGCATGCCAAATTCTCGGCATTGAAGATCTGCACTTCCATGATCTTCGCCACGAGGCGATCTCACGCTTCTTCGAGATGGGGCTGGGTGGAGGCAGCCGG
>NZ_JBLXFZ010000011.1:0-74673 GCF_048261515.1 Celeribacter sp. | reverse complement strand
CTCAACAGCGGTCTCGTCGAACGGGTTCATCGACATCTTGACGTTCGCAAGATCGACACCCGTGCCATCGGCCTTAACTTTGACCTTCACGTTGTAGTCGATCACGCGCTTGACCGGCACCAATACCTTCATTGAAACGACCCTCTTCTGAAATTGAAATTTATCGCGTCGGAACGGGGACATCTCCCCTGTAATCATAAAATCCGCGTCCTACTTTTCGCCCAAACCACCCTGCTTCTACGTATTTCACCAAGAGCGGACAGGGGCGGTATTTCGTATCCGCCAGCCCCTCGTGCAGAACCTGCATAATTGCCACACAGGTATCGAGACCGATAAAGTCCGCCAACTCAAGCGGACCCATAGGATGATTGGCTCCAAGACGCATAGAGCGATCAATGCTCTCGACACTTCCGACGCCTTCATAGAGAACATAGGCAGCCTCATTGATCATCGGAATCAAGATACGATTCACGATGAAGCCCGGGAAATCCTCAGATACTGTCGCGATCTTTCCTAGCCGCTCGACCAATTCCCGACATGTCTCGAATGTCGCTTGGTCAGTGGCAATTCCGCGGATCAGTTCCACCAATTGCATCACGGGAACAGGGTTCATGAAGTGCACGCCCATGAACCGTTCTGGCCGGTCGGTACGTGCCGCCAGCCGCGTAATCGACAGCGACGATGTGTTGCTCGCCAGTATCGTGTGGCTTCCGAGGTGGGGCGCCAGCGTCTTGAAAATCCCGGATTTCACCGCCTCGTTTTCGCTTGCTGCTTCAATGACCAAATCTGCCGCGCCCAGCTGTGCGTAGTCCCGACTTGGGTCAATGCGCGCCTCAATCCCCTCCTTATCTTCGCGGGAAAGACGTTCGCGTTCCACAAGGCGGGTCAGGCGTTCATCAAGACCCGACATGGCGCGGGTCAGGGCCTCATCAGACACATCATTGAGCACAACGTTATAGCCCGCCTGCGCGCAGACCTGAGCAATACCGATGCCCATTTGGCCTGCACCGATCACGGAGATGGTGTTCAAACTCATGCGTCCTTTTCCTCAGGCTGAACGGAAGAGAACCCCACATCCCCCTGCCCCAACAAGGGTGCGGCTTTTTCGAGAGCCATTGGGCTTCTCGAAAATTTCAAGGGCGTGCGCAGGCCCTCAATTCCTTCAGGGGCGATACGGAGTTGGCGGGCGTCGATCTGGGGCTCTGTGAGGGCCTCGGCCACGGTGTTGATCGGCCCGACAGGCACACCAACGGCCTCCAGTTCTGCAATGAGCGCGGATTTTGTGCGCTTTGATGTCTCCGCGGAGATGCGTTCACATAGGACGTCCCGATGCATAACACGGGCCGGATTGGTGGCATAGCGGGGATCGGAGGCAAAGCCTTCAAGCTCGAACGCCTGACAGAGCGCGGCGAACTGTCTGTCGTTACCGCAGGCGATGATCACATGACCGTCCGATACGGGAAACACCTGATACGGCACAATGTTCGGATGAGCATTGCCAAGACGGGTCGGATTGATCCCGCCCAACAGGAAATTGGTCGCCTGATTGGCAAGAACGCCGACACCACAATCGAGCAAAGACAGATCAACATGCTGCCCCAAGCCGGATTTCTCGCGCTCGGCGAGTGCCGCCTGAATGCCGATAACGCCGTAAAGTCCCGTGAAGATATCGATCCACGCCACGCCCACTTTTTGCGGCTCGCCCTGCGGCTCGCCCGTCAGATCCATGATGCCACACATGCCCTGAATGAGGAAATCATAGCCCGGCTGTTTTGCGCGCGGTCCATCCTGTCCGAACCCCGTCACCGAGGCATAAACAAGACGGGGGTTGATCGCCTTGAGCGCATCATAGTCCAGTCCGAACTTCTTCAGCCCGCCAACCTTGAAGTTCTCGATCACGACATCTGCATCCGCGATGAGGGATTTGAGGTGGTCGAGATCCGCAGGATTGGAGAAGTCACAGGTGACGGATGTCTTGCCCCGATTGGCCGCGTGAAAATAGGCCGCCGTTCTTTCGACCCCTCCCTGCCCGTCGGGCCGCTCGACAAAGGGCGGCCCCCAGCGGCGGGTATCGTCGCCTTCGGGGGCTTCGATCTTGATCACCTCTGCCCCGAGGTCCGCGAGCGTCTGACCGATCCACGGACCAGCCAGAATGCGCGCGAGTTCGACGACTTTGAGACCTGACAGCGGAGCATTCTGTGACATGCGTTCAAACCCCTCAGACAAATGCCTGAAGCCCAGTGATGGCACGCCCCAAAATCAGCGCATGAACATCATGCGTCCCCTCATATGTATTCACGGTTTCAAGGTTCTGGGAATGGCGCATCACGTGGTATTCAATCTGGATACCATTGCCGCCATGCATGTCGCGGGCCTGACGCGCGATATCGAGAGCCTTGCCGCAGTTATTACGCTTGATCATCGAAATCATTTCAGGAGCAAACTGGCCCTGATCGAAGAGCGTGCCCACACGCAAACAGGCCTGTAGCCCCAGCGTGATTTCGGTGTGCATGTCCGCGAGTTTCTTTTGATACAACTGCGTCGCGGCCAGTGGGCGCTTGAACTGGTGACGATCAAGACCGTACTGACGCGCCCGATTGAAACAATCTTCAGCCGCCCCCATGACGCCCCACGCAATGCCATACCGCGCACGGTTCAAACAGCCGAACGGACCACTCATTCCCTCGACGTTCGGCAAGAGAGCCTCTTCACCGACCTCGACGTTATCCATGACAATCTCGCCCGTAATCGACGCGCGCAGGGACAGCTTTCCACCGATTTTCGGTGCGCTCAGCCCCTTCATCCCTTTTTCAAGAACGAACCCGCGCACCTTCCCGCCGTGGGCTTCCGATTTGGCCCAGACCACGAACACATCGGCAATCGGGCTATTGGAAATCCACATCTTTGACCCGATCAGGCGGTAGCCACTGTCGGTCTTGATTGCACGGGTCTTCATTCCCGCAGGGTCGGAACCTGCATCAGGTTCCGTCAGGCCGAAGCAGCCGATCCATTCGCCGCTGGCCAGTTTCGGCAGATATTTCCGTTTCTGCTCTTCCGACCCGTAGGCATAGATCGGAAACATCACGAGCGAAGATTGCACCGACATCATCGAGCGATAACCGCTATCCACGCGCTCGACCTCACGCGCAATCAGCCCGTATGCGACATAGGACGCCCCGACGCCTCCGTATTCCTCGGGCAAGGTTGCGCCAAGCAAACCGTTCTCCCCCATTTCGCGGAAAATCTCAGGGTCGGTTTTCTCTTCGAGGTAGGCTTCTTCGACCCGCGGCAAGAGGCGGTCCGTGGCAAAGGCCCGCGCCGTTTCGCTGATCATGCGCTCCTCGTCGCTCAGCTGCGCCTCAAGAAGAAAGGGATCCTCCCAGTTATAAGAAATACCTTTGTGCGAAACGGTGGACATCTTGCCTCCTCCTTGGGAACAGCCTTTTCATGTGATTTCCATTTATTAATTCGGATGTTTCCCGAAATAAAACGAGATTACCTCATACTTTCATGCAATAATTGCATACAAATGAGACAGAGACGATTCCTTCCTTCTATCAAGATGCTCCTCGCGCTGGACGCCGTTGTCCGTCACGGATCGGCCACTGCAGCGGCGGACGAATTGAATTTAACGCAAAGCACAGTCAGCAGGTTGATCCTGAGCCTTGAGGAACAGCTTGGTAAACAGCTCTTTACACGCGAGCATCGGCGCCTGATCCCCAACTCCATTGCGATCACATACCAACGCGATGTCGCACGCGCCCTTGATATGGTGCAGCGCGCGAGCATGTCCGTGGTAACAAACCCCGACGGGGGCACCCTGTCACTTGCGGTTCTGCCGACCTTTGCAACCCGCTGGCTGGGTCCGCGTCTTCCCGAGTTCCTGAACGCCCATCCAGGTATCGCCATTAACATGTCGACACGCATCGGCCCCTTCGATTTCGATGTCGAGGTCTTTGACGCCGCAATATACTTCGGCGAACCATCATGGAATGGCGTGAACCACCTGAAACTCTTCGAGGAAACGGTCACGGCATGCGTATCGCCCGAGTTCGCCCAAACACATCGCATGGAGAGTTTGGAAGATGTGTCAAACCTCCCCATGCTCCACCTCGAATCCCGCTCCTCTTTCTGGACCGATTGGTTCGAGGGACAAGGCGGACAACCGGTCGAAGGAAGCGGAATGCTGATGGATCAGTTTTCCATGGTGATACAGGCAGCGATCTCAGGCCTCGGCATTGCCCTCCTGCCAGACTACCTCGCCCAGATCGAGATTTCCGAAGGACGGCTTGTCCCCGTCCTCAAGCAAGGCGTATCCGTGCGCGGCGCCTATTGGCTGGTCTGGCCACAGGAAAAAAGCAGCAACGTAGCACTGCACGCATTCCGTGACTGGCTGACTGGACAATCGGACGACATCTCCAGCACCCACATGCCCGCCCCGTAACACCGACCGCCAGAACAATGACAAACTCGATGTCACGGCGACGCCATAGGAAGTACAATCGTCATGCACGGACGAATGATACTTGCGAATTCAATGTCGTGATCTGCCCCGTTTGAGATCAGACCGCATCGCGGGAGCGTCTCACGAGGACCGTGATCACCAGTCAAGCCACTTCGAAAGATCGACGAATACCCGCGAGACCTGCGTTCAACGCCCCGACATCCGTTCCGATAGCGAGGAACTCGACACCCATACCTTGATAGCGCTTTGCAAGCTCTGGGTCGCCTGTCAGGATGCCTGCAGCTTTGCCATAGGCGCGGATCGTTTGAAGCGCCTGTTCAACCCGCGCTTGCACCTCGGGAGCACCTGGGTTCCCGATATAGCCCATGTCCGCAGCGAGATCGGCGGGTCCGATAAAGATACCATCAACACCGACCTCGGCGATTATACCTTCCAACGCATCGAGGCCCGCAAGGCTCTCAACCTGCAAGAGAAGGCATATCCCGTCATTGGCCCGCGATAGATAATCACTGCGCTTACCGTATAGAGACGCCCGCGCCAGAGACGCCCCGATTCCGCGCACGCCCTCAGGCGGATATTTGACCGAGCGGACTGCTTGTCTTGCTTGTTCGGTCGTTTCGATCATTGGCAACAACAGAGTTTTCGCCCCGATGTCCAACGCCTGCTTGATCAACGCCCGATCATCGTTACGCAAACGGACCACAGGGTGGGATGCCGTCCCGACCGCCCTGAGCTGATTCAGGATATCCCGCAGCCCGTTCGGTCCGTGTTCCGCATCAATGACGAGCCAATCGAACCCTGCGTGCGAACAAAGCTCAGCCGTGGTCGCCTCTCCGAGCGACATCCAAAGTCCGATCTGTGTTTCACCAAACTTCAACTTCGCCTTGAAGGAATTATCGCCTGCACTCATTGCAAACACCTCATTCGAACGCGACCCCGACGGTCCCGAAGCCCCCAAAATCAGCCTCGATCTTCGTGCCCGATGGACATTCTATCGGCGCGATAAATGAGCCCGACAGAACGACCTGCCCCGCTTGCAGCGACAGGCCGTATCCAGCCATCCGACGAGCGAGCCAGACAACGCTTTCAACAGGATCATCCAAAACGGCGGCCCCCAAGCCGGTCGCCTCGACATTCCCGTTGCGCTTTACGACAGCGCCGATCCAACGCAGATCAACATCCGAAGGGTCAAATCGTGAGTCGCCAAGTACGAAACCTGCGTTAGCCGCGTTGTCCGAAATCGTGTCCACAACGATCCTGGGGGTGCCAGTCTTGACATCGGTCCGCGTGATCCGCGTGTCGAGAATTTCAAGGGCAGGCGTCACGAATTCGGTCGCCTTCAAAACCTCCTCCCGCGTAGCATGGTCCGAAATCCCGTGACGCAAAACGAAAGCGATCTCCGCTTCAATCCGGGGCTGAATAAAGCGCCCTTTGGGAACGGTGGCCCCGTTTCCAAAAGCCATATCGTCATACAGCACACCACTATCCGGCGTCTCGATCCCCAAGGCGGCCTGCATGGCGCGCGACGTCAGACCTATCTTCCACCCGACAATGCGCCGCCCTTCAGCGAGCTTTCGCGACATATGTGCAGATTGAATGGCATAAGCATCGTCCATCGTCATATTCGGGAAGCGCAGCGAAACAAGCCCGATCTGGTTGCGCTCCTTTTCGGCTCGAAGAAGGTCGGCGGCAACGGCATCAGCGTCTTCGCGGCTCAGCACAATTCGTCCTCCACGCCATTTACGAGACGCCCGACACCTTCCGCTTCGACCTCGATGACATCACCAGGCTTCAACCAGACTGGCGGATTCTGCCGTGCGCCCGCTCCTGTCGGGGTGCCACAGAGAATGACATCCCCCGGAACCAGAGTAGTAAAGGTAGAGACGTAGCTGATGATATACCTGAAATCGAACATCATGCGGCTTGTCCGGTCCTTCTGGCGCACTTCGCCGTTCACCCGCGTGACCAGCTCAATGTCGTCAAGTTGCGCCCCATCTTTGAACGGCACAAGCCAAGGGCCTATGGACCCAGAACGATCCCAGTTCTTGCCTTGTGTAACGTTGAACTTGGCATGAAAAACCCAATCCCTGATCGTTCCCTCATTCGCGAGGCTCAACGCAGCGATATGATCATATGCGTTCTCTTGGGGAATCCGGCGCCCTGCCTTTCCGATAACGATGACAATCTCGCCCTCATAGTCCAACTGCTCGCTTTCCGGCGGACGGACGAGCGGCGTTTTGTGTCCTACGAAGCTGCGGGGAAACCGCACAAACATGGACGGATACTTCGGTTGCGGCTGTCCGTCCTTATACTCGGCATTCCGGTCGGGATAGTTCACACCTATGCAGATCAGCTTTTCCGGATTGGCGATAGGTGGAAGCCACGTAACCTGATCCTCGGAAAAGTCTGCGTCCCGGTCTTTGGCCGCCAGAGCCAATTCGTTCAACGCGCCTGCTTCAACCACCTCTTTCAGCCCTGGAAAGCGCGGGGCGAAATCAGCAGTCAGGTCCACAATGCCGTCAGGTGTCACAACACCGAAACGGTCTTTCCCTTCAGCACGAAAGGTAGCGATTGGGTTCATGCCCATTCTCCTTGAAAATCTTTGAGAGCCTCAGAGACTGGCTCGAAAATGCTCAGGTCAAACTCGGGATTTGACGCGTTGTGGTGGGGAAACAGACGTTTACCTGCTCCATGTAGAACTCGAACGACCAGTCGCCGCCATCGCGTCCGATGCCCGAACTTTTCATGCCACCAAACGGTGTCGGCAGGTGCCGCACATTGTCCGAATTCACGTAAATCATTCCCGCTTCGAGCCGATCCGTGACTCGCAGGGTCCGTTCGAGATCATTCGACCACAGGAAGGCAGACAAACCATATTTTACGTCATTGGCCAGAGCGACAGCCTCGGCTTCATCCTTGAAGGGGATTGCCGTCAGAACCGGACCGAAAATCTCTTCTTGCGCGATGGTCATGTCGTTCGTGGCATTGGTGAAAAGTGTTGGGGTTACAAAGCACCCTTTCTCACCTAACTTCTGACCGCCTGTCGCAATCGTCGCGCCCTCAGCCTTCGCGATATCGAAATAGGACAGAACCTTCTGCTCATGCTCAGGATGAATCAATGGCCCGACAACGGTCTTGGGATCGAGCGGATGCCCGATCACAATTTTCGAGGCCATATCCGCGACACGGGCCGTGAATTCGTCGTAAATACTTTCCTCGACCAGAAGCCGAGAAGACGAGGTGCAGCGCTGGCCGTTGAGGGAATATATCATGAAGGCCGCACCCTGCGCTGCGCGATCGATATCGGCATCCGCGAACACGATACACGGGTTTTTACCTCCGAGCTCGAAATGGACGCGCTTCAGCGTCGGTGCACATTGCCCCATAATGCGCGATCCGGTCTGGCTCTCCCCGACAAAGGCAACGGCCTTGATCCCGGGATGCTCGGTCAACGCCTTACCTGCGTCCTCGCCAAAGCCGTGAACAAGGTTCAGCACACCTTTGGGCAGCCCCGCGCTTTCCGCGATTTCCACCAGGATTTTCGCGGTCATCGGCGAAAATTCCGCAGCTTTGTGGACCACCGTACACCCGCAAGCAAGTGCCGGAGCAATTTTCCATGTCGAGAGCATGAACGGTGTGTTCCAAGGCGTAATAATACCCACCGGCCCGATCGGACGTCTGGACGTCACGTTCAACTGTCCAGGAGCGCGGAGCGAGAGACCGTCAGCGGCTTCCGGTGCCTTGTCTGCGAAGAACCGGAAATTCTCGGCTCCCCGTAGCGCGGCCTTGGACATGAAACGGATCGCCTGCCCCGTGTCCATCGACTCTACAAGTGCGATCCGATCGGCATTCGCAACGATTGCATCAGCCACCGCATGCAAAATACGCCGCCGCTCTTTTCCGGGAAGTGCCGCCCATGCCGGGAATGCTTTTGTAGCCGCTTCTGTTGCCGCGTCGATATCGGACGCCCCACCATGCGCCACTTTGGCCAACACAGCCCCATCAACCGGCGACACATTTTCAAACCACTCGCCACTTTGCGCCGGAACAGATGCACCGTTAATGTGGTTCAGCACACCTTCCTTTCGGAAGCGCTCCAGATAGCCTTCAACACGGGTGAGATTTTCTTCAAACGTCATGAATGAGGTCCTCGTCAGTTCGCCCGTTTAATGCGGGCGTGGATGGGATTTGCTTTCCAGCTGAGATCTGGGTCGATCTCTCGGATGTTGACAGAAAGGGCGAAATTCTCGCCCGAAAGGGATCGCGCCAACGCGCTTTTGGCCGCCTCGAAAATCTCCGCACCAGCGGCATGCAGATCGGCTTTGCTTCGTCCTGCACCGACGCTAAGCGTCATGGCCACAAATCCGTTTTCCTCGTCAGCGTCAGCGACAATGGCAACCGAGGCTTCGTATGCGCGCACTCGTATACCTCCCAACGGAAACAACGGGTTGCGGGCCATCACACCATAAGTAGCACGGCAAAGCGCAGAGATATCGACGTCAGCACCCAAGCCTGGTGAGTATTCGATTACAAGATGCGGCATCGGCATTCCTTCCCCTTTTCCGTTAACATGTTAAATTATTTTGGTGGTTGTCAATAAAAAATTTATGTAACATGTGTATTATTTAACGAGAGATGGAGGACGGCTTGAAAAACTCGAAAAAGGGTTCGCCGCAACCGACCGATTTTTCCCTGGCACGCACACAACGCACGCTCCCAATTGCCCTGTTGAGGGCCCGCGAAGCCGTGATGGACCGGATGCGTCCGATGTTGCATGAACACGACATCACCGAGCAGCAATGGCGCGTCATCCGCGTGCTTCACGAGGAGGGGCCACTCGATGCCTCCAGCATTGCCGAACAGGCATGTATTCTCGCACCATCGCTTACACGGATCATCAAAACCCTTGAAAAGAGAGAACTGATTGCGACATCCCGCGACCCCGCGGACGCGCGACGCCTGATGGCCGATCTGAGTGCAAAAGGACAAGATCTGATCGCGTCAATCACGGTTCAGGCCTCGAATATCTACGCTGGCATTGAAGCGGATATGGGAGCCGAGCGGATCGAAGGCCTTCTCAACGAGCTCGAATTTCTTCTTTCACGCCTGGGCGCGCGCGGGAACTAGATCCCGCGCACGCACAATTTCTTAACACAACGTGCCAGCCGTTACTCTACCCAGCTTGTTAGCCTCCGCTCCAGATGGGTAACGCCCTGGTTGATAACCACAGCGATGCACATAATGAAAACAGACAGTGCCCAGACCGAGGTAAAATCGAACTGTTTGCCAAAGCGAGCCGCCTGCCCGCCTATCCCAATAAGCGCGATGAACATTTCGCCGTTCACCATGCCTTTCACCGCACGGCCAACGCCCATGCGAATGCCCGCGAGGATCAAGGGAAACGCATCTGGCAATACGATCCGGACAAGCGCGGTCCAACGGCTCGCACCGTAGCATGCCGCCATTTCAAGAAGTGGCCTGTCCACATTTCGTACGGCGGCTGCGGTATTGATAATGATAATAAAGACCGCATAGATCACCACCACACTCACACGGGTCGCAAAGCCAAGTCCGAAGATTGCAAAAAGGATCGGAGCAAAGATCAATCCGGGCGTAAACATCATGGCGTTCACATATACATCCAGCGCGGAGTTCACCCAGTTGAACACGCCCATCAGGAACCCCACAATCAACCCGATCGAAAGGGCGATTGCGAAACCGAGCGTGAGAGATGTGAAACTCGCGAGGAGATGCGGCGTGAGCGAACCATCCGTCAACAGCACCCATAGTCGCGCGATCACCGCAGAAAATGGTGGCAGCCAGAACTGACCGGCCAACTGGCCTGCAAGCTCCCATATCAGGGCGATTGCAACGATACCGCCCCAATTGGAACCGAACAGCTTCAGATTACGGAGCGCGAAACCGCCTCTCCGGCTCATGTCGATGTTTGTGTCACTGATATGGGTCATGCGGCGCTCATTTCATGCATCTGGCGCAGACGATGCCAAAGATATTCTTTGAGTTCTGCAAATTCTGGGGACCGCTCGACCTCTTCGGGATCACGCGGACGGGCGAAACTCACATCGATCACCTCTTCGATGCGACCGGGGCGGTTCGACATGAGAACGATCTTGTCTCCGAGAAGGATCGCTTCTTCCATATCATGCGTGACGAAGATCACCGTTCTTTGGTCTTCTTGCCAAATACGAAGGAGTTCTTCCTGCATATAGCGCCGTGTCTGGTGATCGAGGGCACCGAAAGGCTCGTCCATCAGCATGACCGGGGTGTGTACAACAAGCGCACGGGCCAGCCCCACTCGCTGCTGCATACCGCCAGACAGTTGCTTTGGATATTTCTCCTCGAAACCGCCCAGACCGACGAGTTCGATTGCTTCCCGCGCTTTCTCCATACGGCTGGCTTTCGGCTCGCCCCGCATCTCAAGCCCGAATACCACGTTTTGCAGCACGGTTGCCCAAGGCATCAAGGCAAAGCTCTGGAACACCGTCGCGCAATCGAGGTTCGGGCCGCGCACGGACTTGCCGTTCACCATGACGGTGCCGCTTGTCGGCGTCACTAGGCCGCCGATGATGCGCATGAGTGTTGTCTTCCCGCAGCCCGATGGGCCCAGAAATGTGACGAACTCGTTCTTCTCGATTGACAGGTTGACATTTGTCAAAGCAGGCGTTCCGCCCTGTGCTTTCAAATTATAGACATGCGATAGATCACGCACTTCGATCATGGATGACATATGCTTACTTCCATTTGATAAGATGGCGTTCGAGTGCCTGCATGGCGACTGCGAGAACCACAGCTTCGATCACGACGAGGATTGTAGTTGCGTAGAGGAGGCCCGCTTTAAAATCGCCCCGATAGTCGAGGAGAAGGGCACCAATCCCTACGGGCAGCATAATCAGCTCGACGATGACCATGCCGGCAAAGGCACGCCCCAGACCAATGCGCAGACCAGCGAATACAGCCGGTATGGCCCCAGGGATCAGGATACGGAACCAGACCTGACGCTCAGACGCACCGAAACTGCGCGCCATGTCGACAAGACTGCGATCCACCCGGCGCGTACCCGCACGAACGTTCGTGGTGATAAACACCCAGGAGAATAGAACGATGATTACCACTTTCGGGGCCTGCCCCATCCCGAGAGCGACCAGCACCACTGGGATCAGAGGCGCGATCGGCAAGGATAGCGCAAGTGCCGTCACAGGACTGAGCATCTCGTCGACAAGTTTCCACCGTGCCATCGCAAGGCCAAGCGGTACGGAGATCCCCACGGACACCAAAAACCCGATGATGAGAGGCAGGTTACTGACCCAAAGCGCAGGCCAGATTTCGCCCGTCACAAACATGGTCTGATACAGCGCCTGAGCAGTCTCCAGAAAGGTCGGGATCAAAATCGAGTCCGCGGCGCGCGCGCCGAATTCCCATGCCGAAGCGAGTATGATGAACGCCACACTCCGACAGAACGCCGCGGTAAGGCCGGAAATCGGAGTCCGGAGTTCCAAGACACGCCGCGGTGAAGCGGCGCGCCCTGACTGAGTTGAATAGAACGCCATGTCTTATTGACCCGAAAACGAAAAGTCGGCGACGAGCTCTGGAGTCAATTGACCCGGTTCGGCCTTACCCGCAGCTTCATAGAAGGAAATGGTATCGACGACCTGATCGTAGCTCAGCCCCTTTTCCAACGGGAACATCTTCGCGTCAGCGAGTGCTTGGTAGACGGCTGCCAGTTCGCCTGGATCGATTTCTTTCAAATGGGATGACGCTTCTGCGGCAAAAGCTTCAGGATCTGCATAAATCGCTTCGAATTCAGCATCGAGCGCCGCAACGAAAGCCTCGACCGCCGTGCGGCTGTCGTCCACGTTTCTCGCGCTCACCACAATCGCCTGTGTGAGCAGAGTTGGCTGTTCCTCAACGAGTTTGACGAGAATATGGGCGCGCTCGTCTTCGCCGCCAGTGATCGCCATCCAGTCTTCCATGCGAACGATCGTGCCGTCGATCTGGCCATTGAGAAGGGCCGCCACACGGTTTGCCGATCCAGAAAGGACGATAAGGTTGGGTTCGGCGTCCGGACAAGTGTCTTCCATATATTGCGAGAGATGCGCGGTCGTCGCACTGCCCGTGCTATGAATTGCCACAACCCGCCCATCGAACTCATCACAGCTGCTCACATCCGACGCACCGAGGATCATGAAATCGTTGCGGTTATTTTTGGCCACGATCCGCAAATCAGCGCCTGCAATATCCGCTGCGAAAGCAGCCGCCGGCCCCATGGCTGCAATCTGAACTTGGCCGCTCAATAGGGCTTGAGTCAGAATGTCAGGCGAGTCGAATTCGATGATTTCGGTCTCCCACCCAGAGGCCTCAAGCGCTTCTAACGCAAGTACTGCCGGCATATCAGTAGGCCCGCGGCCGCCTGCAAATCCAAGTGCGAGCGTCTCCGCGGAAACGGCAGTTGCCCCTCCTACGAGGCACAGCGCCGTGCAGACAGCGCGATATCTGCGGCTAAGAAAGTCAAACATATTTTCCTCCCAAATTTGGCAAAGCTGTGCATATCAGTCTCTGCCGCTTGCTTACAGGTTAACATGTTAACTTAATGATTTTCGAGCTGTCAAGATGGCAATTCCGGTGGATTTTGGCGAGATTGGGGGGCGCGCAAAAATGCTTTTTTCTTAACTACATACTGAACGGCTTCCCGTTTCAACCGCTCCCGTCGGCTCAGCCAAGGAGACATAAAATTGGCCACAAGCACCTACCAGAGATCGCGATAGGATAGGAACCACTGCTTCCGAGAGGCGCTGTCACCGCTCAGACAAACACGACAAGACAGACGATGTCGGATTGCGCCCCATAGGTCATGACGGGCGCCAGCCTTACCGTGCCCGGACGACACTCGCCAGACATTTCAAACCCCTGCCCTTGTCGCATTTCTTACGCGCGCATTTTAGCGTTTCCGCGCCCGATCCTTTAGCAGGCATCTCAAGTGGCTGCCTGTGCAACCTTGATAGACACTGGGTGCGCAGACGTCCTATGGCAGCAACCGTCCGTGGTTCAAATTTCCATCTGGGTTCAACGCTCGAATGATGCACCGCGCAGCCTCGGTTTCAGCAGGCCCAGAGACCAATGGCAAATATGCACGTTTGTCCAAGCCGATACCGTGTTCGGCTGTGATAGACCCTCCGAGATCTGCCGCCAGTTCGTTGACAGCCGCCGCGACCTCGGCCTTGTGTTCGGTCTTGACGAGATAGTGCAGGTTTCCGTCACCAAGATGTCCGTAGATCATTATCTCTGCGTTTTGGTCGACGTCTTGCACCAAGGCCTCGGCCCTCTGAACAAACTCTGGCAGCTTGTTCAATGGTAGGCTTACATCGTGAGGCTGCAACTGTCCCAATGAGAACGTATACTCAGTGCAAAGCTCTCGCAGATGCCACAGAGCCGTTTCCTCGCGTCCCGATTGTGCAACGACCACGTCATGTATCAGACCCACCTCGTAGGCTTCCATAAGGGCGTTTTCCAATGCATCCTCTTGTGTGACGCTGGAAAACCCTTGAATTTCGACCAAAACATAGAGACCCGCGTCGGTTGCCAGTGGCGCATTCCCCGCCAGCCCAGTCGCTCCCGCATAGACCTTTGGCCATATCCCCTCAAACGCGCTTAACGTCCCCCCTAACCTCTTGCGCAAGATAATCAACAGGTCGAGTGCCGCTTGAAGGTCATCTACGGAGCAAAGCGCGGTTGTGGAGAAGTCTGGAGCAGGCAAGAGACGCAACCGTGCCCGCGTGATGATGCCTAGTGTTCCCTCGGAGCCAACAAATAATTGCGTCAGGTTCAATCCAGCGTTGTTCTTTTCAAGCGCGCGCATATCACTGATGACCGTTCCATCGGGGAGAACGGCCTCAACGCCAAGAACCTGCGCGCGCATCATACCGTAGCGCAACACCCGAATTCCGCCCGCATTGGTGGCAATCATTCCGCCTATGGTCGCCGTGCCCCGTGCGCCGATATCAACGCCGAACATCATCCCCTCAGCTGCGGCCACCTCTTGCACTTTTTGCAGCGAGACGCCTGCTCCAACCTCGATCTGACCAGACATGGAGTCAGGCGCGCCGCATTGGTTCAGCCGCTCCAGAGATAGTACAACCTCTCCAGGCAATGCCCGCGCGCCTCCAGACAGCCCAGTACGCCCTCCTTGCACAACAACCCGCTTCTTTGCGGCATGGCAGGCGGATAATACATGCGCCACACCCGAAGTGTTTTTGGGGCGAACGACAAGCTGTGGAGCGGCAACAACACGGCGCGAGGCGTCACAGGCATAGGGCGCGCAATCACGAGCGCCACGCAAAATACCCAGATCCTCACCACATTGCGCCAGAGCATCAGCCAAAGCGGCGAAGTTTTCATCGACAAGCTCAGGCATCATTTTTGGGAGGTGCAGCTTGCAATCATAATCATTTCGACTTTCATGTCAGGGTTGGCAAGCTCGGCCTGAAAACAGGCGCGGGCGGGCGGCGCGACATCAGTGACCCATGCATCCCAGACTGCATTGAAAGCGGCGACCTCGGCAATGTCTTTCAGAAGGATTGCCACGAACAATAGCTCGCCCTTGGACGACCCGATCTCAAGCAGCCGTGCCTCAGCCTTGGCCAGCAATTGCTCTGCCTGTTCGGCGGTAGTCAGGTTCGGATCGTATGGCGCTTGCGGCGTTACTGCAAAATAGCCAGTGCCATTAGCGACCGTTGCCAGCGCGGCCCGCGCGGAGCCACCGAAACGGGCGATCATATCTGCGGGGTTTTGTGATGTATCGCTCATTCCGTCACCAAATACACGTTGTCTTCAATCCAGTTCACGTAGCAGTCATCGCCCTCTTTCAAGATGACGACATCCGCACCAGGGACGCGCACCCGCAAGGTGGTTCCGTCACGCTTGCCAATCACCAATGCGTTGTCGCCAAAATTGACGATCGTTTCGACCTTCATGGTCGCGTGGAAGCGCCCTTCAATCGGGGTGCGCGAAAGCTTCATATGCTCGGGACGCAAGACCAGCGTCACCTCTTGCCCGTCGCGTAGATCCTTGGTCGCGCCGTCACCGTAGGTCATCGCGCCCATCAGCGGACTTTCGGCGCGCCGCGTGGCAACATCGGTCAAGGTCGCAGGGATGAGATTGCTTTCCCCGATGAAGTCTGCAACGAAGCGGGTGCGCGGTTTGTGATAGATCTCGAGTGGAGCTGCCGCTTGTTCGATCTTGCCTTGCGAGAATACGACAATCCGGTCCGACATCGACATGGCTTCGGTTTGGTCGTGGGTCACGAAGATGGTAGTAACACCAAGCGTTTTCTGGATGCGCTTAATTTCGATCTGCATGGACTCGCGCAGGTTTTTATCGAGCGCACCCAACGGCTCGTCCAGCAAGAGCAGATCGGGCTCAAACACCAATGCACGCGCAAGTGCCACACGTTGCTGCTGTCCACCCGACATCTCTTTAGGATGGCGGTGCTCGAAACCTTTCAGCCCGACCAGCTCCAACATGGCTTGGGCCTTTTTAATGCCCTCGGCCCGATCCACCTTGCGCATTTGCAATGGGAAATAGACGTTATCCAGAGCTGTTTTATGGGGGAACAGCGCATAGTTCTGGAAAACGATACCGATATTGCGATCCTGTGGAGCAAGATTGGAAATCGATTGGCCTTCGATGGTCAGCTTACCTTTTGTCGCTTGTTCGAACCCAGCGATAATCATCAGCGTGGTCGTCTTGCCCGAACCGGATGGCCCGAGGAATGTTACGAACTCGCCTTTCTGAATATCGAGATCCACGTTTTCCAGGGCGGTAAAGGTACCAAAGACTTTCTTAAGCCCTGCGATATTGAGATAGCTTGTCATATTAGTTCCCAGAGGTTTTGATTAAGGCTGCCTGCCCGCGCAGTCGCTTGATCGCGCGTGGAACAAGTGGAGCAATGAGGGCAAGGAACACGATCAGGAACAGCAACGAGGAAATCACAGCGATCACCGGATCGGCCTCTTGCCGGATAGAGTCGAACATCTTGCGCGGCAAAGTCTCCGCGTCCCGCCCAGAGATAAAGATTGCCACAACCGTTTCGTCGAACGATTGGATGAAGGCAAAGAGCGATGAAATCAACAACCCTGGCCGCAAAATCGGCAATGTCACATGAATGAAAGTTTGCGACGGCGATGCTCCGAGAGATCGCGCGGCGCGTTCCAGCGTTTGGTCAAACCCCTTAAGGTTCGCAGAAAGCACCAGAAAGGTGATCGGGACCGAGAGGCAGGTATGAGCCAGAACCACGCCCGCTTTCGAGAACACAATCCCGAGCTGCCCGAAGTAACTGTAATATCCGATTGCCATCACGATATGCGGCACGGCCATTGGCATCATCATTACGATGTTGGCCAGCCCCTTGCCCCAAAACTTATGACGCACGAGCGCAAAGGTTGCAGGGACCACCAGCAGCATCGTCAGGATCGTATTGGAAAACGCGATCACGATACTGTTCCACGTCGGACGCAACCAACTCGGATCCTGGAAATACTGGACGTAGTAGCCAAACCAATACCCTGGCGGCGGGAACTGAAGTGACGGTGAGGTCGAGAGAGACATAGGAACCACGATGACCAATGGCGCGACAATGAACAGTGCGACGAGGGTGCCTATGATTTTCAGAGATTTGTTCATGGAGTCCTCATCCGTACAGTTTGTCGAGACCAAAACGGCGGTGATAGATCGCAAGCACAATCAGCGTGATAACAAGCAGGACAATTGCGATTGCAGAGCCAGGGCCGAAGGCAAGGAACTCTTCGATCTGTCGTCCGATCAGACCTGCCACCATTTGTTCTCGTGGAGACCCGAGAAGGACAGGCGTCACGTAGAACCCGAGGCAGATCACAAACACCAGAACAGCACCATTCGCGATCCCTGGAGCGGTCAATGGGAGGTAGACATGCCGGAACAATGCTAAGCCACGTGCCCCCATGCTTTCGGCAGAGCGAACAAGGCTAGGGTCGATCTTTTGCATGACCGAATAGATGTTCATGATCATGTAGGGCACTAGAATGTGGACCATCGCGAGCGTCGAGGCAAAACGCGTGAACAGCATTTGCGGCGGCTCATCCCAACCGAATTGCAAAAACACCCACGCAATCGGCCCGTTGCGTCCCAAGAGAACCATCCATGCGTAGGTTCGGACAAGAAACGACGTCCAGAAACTCATAGTAATCAACATCAGGATGAGCATGGCGCGCTTCTTAGTCGTGTGCGCCATCAAGTAGGCAATCGGGTACCCCACGATCAGACAGCACACCGTTACCAGCAACGCGGTCGAGAAAGTGTTGATGAAGACCTTCCGATAGAGCGGAGAGGTCATCACCTTTTCATAGTTACCAAGCCCCAGTTGGGGCTCGGTGACGCTCATGATCGCCACCTGAACAAGCGGCACGAAGAAGAAAGCCAAGAGATAGGCCATGAGCGGAAGTAGCAGAAGCCAAGGTATCAGGTTCTGCCGTTTTTCTGGTGAGGCGGTTAAAATTCTCATGACAAACCTTCTAAGGAGCTAGCCAGGTGGCGAAGATACTTTCAAGAAACAGCGACTTAGTAGGCCAGCCATTCGTCAAAACGCATCGACACTTCCGCAGGATCTGCACCCCAGTTGATCATGTCTTGCTCGAATGTCAGCGGATAGTTCGCGGGCGATGTAGGCATGCGCACTTTGGCCGTATTTGCGACCAATTCAGTCGCCGCAGGGTTTAGCGCGCCATAGTTGGCCTGTTCGACGAATCCTGCCAGCGGCTCGGGAGACGTCGCGAACTCGACGAACATTTTCGCCGCTTCCATGTTCGGCGTGTTCTTGGCCACAACCCAATAAGCGCGCTCGATTTCGGCTTGGTTCCACGTCATCGCAACAGGCGCACCAGAGTCTTCGGCACGGAAATAGTTGCCATGCCAGATGCCGATCATGTCGATTTCACCATCGCGCAAAAGTTGCTCGGATTGGGCGCCAGCCGTCCACCAGACGGTGATGTGGTCCTTGATCTCATCAAGCTTGGCAAACGCACGTTCGATATCCAACGGATAGAGATCCTCCATCGCAACACCGTCAGCCAAAAGCGCCAGCGGCAGGATCCGCGCAGGATAGCGTTGCAAGCATCGCTTGCCAGGGAAACGCTCCACATCCCAGAAATCGGCCCAGCTTTGGGGCTGCTCATCGGGGAAGGCATCCGCGCGCCATGCCAGGACTGTGGCGAAGGCGTGGCTTCCCATACCGTTCTGGAACACGCCCCCCTCATAGGTCGGTGTGAGTTCCTCCAGCAAGCCGGCTGCATTCGCGCGCACAATATCGCCGCCCCCAAGAGTGGTAACGTCAAATTCATAAACACCGCTGCGCACCTGTGCTGCCAGCTTGGCAAACGAGACGGGTGAAATAGTTTTAACCTTGATGCCCGTTTCAGCTTCAAAAGGTTCAAATAGGTTCGCCGTCGCCGCCTCCAGCCAGGGCCCACCCCAAGAGTTGATGTAAAGTTCTTTGCTTTGTGCACGCGCGATATTGGGAGCGGCCAGCGCTGTGCCCGCGACAGCTGCCGTTCCCATCAGGAATTTACGACGAGGCATCATCATGCCGACATTGTTTCTTGTCAGTTTCATTGGGTATTCCTCCTACTTGTTGGATTTTGGAAAGGTCTCGCCATAAAGACGCAACCAGTTGCCGTGGGTGATTTTGTCGACCTCTTCTTCTGAGAAACCCACTTTACGGAGGCCGTTTGGAATAATTTGCATGTCTTCGAGCGTATGGAACCAATCGGGCGGCGGTGCCTTACCTGGTCGGGCAGCAGACGCCGCGCCGTAATCGACCTCGCGGGTCCAGCGCCCCATACGCATCCAGTCATAGTCAGGCTTGGTGAAATTGTGGCTGCGGTCTGTGCCAATGGCCACACTGTCGATGCCCGCGATTTCAACAGTGCGCGCAATCATTTCGCACCATTGTTCAATCGGCCCCGAGTAATAGTCGCCCGTGATGTTCCGATAAGCCGCGCATCCGATGACACCGCCGGTTTCCTTCAGCGCGTGCAGAACCTTGTCGGATTTGTTGCGCTTGTGCGGAAACAGGCTGGCGGCATTGGCATGGGTAACGGCAATAGGTTTTTCGCTGGCCTCGATCGCATCAAGCGTCGACTTGTCACCCACGTGGCTGCAATCAATCAAAATACCGTGGTGGTTCATTTCGGTGATGACCTGACGGCCGAAGCGCGCCAAACCGCTGTCTTCGTCCTCATAGCAACTTCCCGCGAGTTCGTTCTGGTTGTTGTAGGTCAGTTGCACCACACGCACGCCCAGTTCCGCGAACATCTCAACCAGACGAATGCGGCCTTCGAAAAGATTCGCGTTCTGATAGCCGAGGATGGCCGCAACCTTCCCCTCTTCCGCCGCGCGCGTGATGTCCTCGGGCGTATAGGCAAAGGCTGCAACGTCGTCGTTCCCTCGAATGAGGTCACGCCACTGCCCTAAGCTATCAAGGCTTTCGAGAGCGCCTTCCCAAAACCCGCAGGTCACAACCACGCCATGTACGCCCGCGGCTTTCAGTTTCACAAAGGACTCGCGGTCGAAATGACCACATTGCAATCCGTCTATCATCATGGGTTCGTGCTCTCGGTTGTATGGGAAATGTCAGAAATTGCCTTGCGATCTGTCTCGACTTGGGGCGAGGCAATAAAGCTGGCGTCGGTATCGTCGTCGTTGTCGGTCCGACCGATAATCTGACCGTCGTCTGTCACAATGTTGACGCCCGCATGACGGCGCGACACAGGGCTGTCAGGCGTCAGCGCCGTTTGCGCTTTGGCCCAAACCGACCACCAAAGGTCGGCAGCAATCGGGCACCCGTCATCCATGACCTTGTCAAGCACGGGGTCCGACGGAGGTGCCTTTCGGGCGCGAATACTCGACCCATCTACCTCGACGCTCAAACCAGAGCGCGCTCCTAGTCCCTCCGCGATGCCGGTTTCCTCGACATCCATGACATTCACGATTTCAACAGACGCTTCGTCGCAATCACCCAGAGCCTCTTCGAGAAGGTCCAGAACAGAAGGCACCGCAAACCACGCATGCAGCCCGCCGCCATCCAGCACAAAACGGCCGTTTTTCCTTTCTTTCATAGTCAGTATTGACGGATCAGAAGGCAACAGCGTGTCGATCCGGTCCATTAACAATTGAAAGCCGCCGAAACCCATGGCTTCCGAATACATCACAACATCTCCGACCATCAGAGCGAAGCCCTTCGGCAAGGCTGTCAAAGACAGGATACGTTCCGACATAAGCCGCATTTCTCGCGGCATCACACGTAGGATTTGATTGGTCATTAGCGGGGTTCTCCTGGGAAAAACCAGTTTGTACCGTTACCGTTGCGCAGGTCGTCCCGTGTCGGAGCGCCCTGAAACAACACGCCGCGCAGGTTTCGTTGCAAATAGTCGCGGGTTTTGTCGATGCCGTGGAAGGCCACGTTCATCAGGCGCACGAGATCAATCGGAACAAAGTCCGCGGCATTGATATTGGCCATTGGCGTGTGAAAATGAGTGCCGACAAGGCTTTGGACACGAGCAACAAACAGCCGGTGCTCAGGATGCCGCAACAGAAAGCGTGACATTTTCTGATCGTCGGGAGCTGCATTCAAATCGCGCATCAGACGCTGCATTCCGCTCGGCAGATCAATGGCGAGATCACGCGCTTCAGGAACCTCGGAGCGCAGACCGCGACGGGGTTCTTCTGCGGTTTCGGACTTGTACCAGATATAATCCTGCGCACCCTCGGCCTGCATATCTATATCCAGCGCCCAAGCGTATTGCGAACGCACCAGTTCCCGTAGATCAGCCACCGTAGCGCAGGGATCAATGACAAGTTCATCCTTGCCAGACACCTTCCTCAAACCTGCATCGGCAGCTTCGGGGACCAACTCCATGATCAGCGATAGGAAAGTCTCGTAGCTTTCCGGTGCGCATTCGGCGGCCAGTTCGAGCGCCAGACGGTCTAACGGATATTGCGCCTCACTATCATCGAGCAATCCCGTTTCGCCCAAGGCTTCGAGGCGCGGGAGGAGAGCTTCCAGTTCATCCGCGACCTGCGCCGATGATGCGAAGGTTTCATACATCATCTGATCTTCACGGCGGAATTTCACCACCTTGCGCAATAGGTCGCAAAGGCTCGCGATCCTCGGATCACCCTGCCCTAGCTCAAGAGCGAGTGCCGCCGCGACGGCTTCCTCCCTTGCCCTGATCCATGAATCCAGCAGTCGCGGGTGCTTCTGGATAAAGAAAATCAAACCCAGAGCCGAGCCGTTACCGACCCCGAGATAGCGCCTGATCTCAGGGTCCAGCGGCACTGCCTTTTCCGAGCGTTGCTTGGCCAGATGTTCCACGAGGTCGCATGATAACTCGCGCATCAGGTAGGCGTTCAAAAGCTGGGCCTCTAGCACGCCACCGAGCGGATGGTCCTGCCCCAAGGACGGAAACGATCGCGTACCGAACGTGCCGTTTCCATCCAATCCAGTATTGCGCATAAGGTAACAGACAGAGTTTAAATCTTCGATTTTCGGCTGCCGCCCCTCAGCAAGTGCCTCAAGGGTTGCGTTGAACACCCGCATCGAGCGGTTGGAACGGCACCAGACCAGAGCATTCGGCGTGGCCCGCCCTCTATAGAGCAACGGGATTTCGCGACGCGCGCTTTCGATATCTTCCTCCATCGCAGGCCCCTCGTTGAGCGTGCCCATCATGTCCCATGAGCGCCCGATGATCCGTCCTGTGCGCGCCTGGAGACTTGGCGGCGAGGAAAATGCGATAAAGCTGAACTGCTTGGCGTCAGGTTCAGAACCCGCCCGAATGGAGTAAACGATTGTTCCACGAGCGTCCGCATCGACATCCATGCGCTCCAGCCGAATATCCCAACGTTCGGAAATCATACGGTTCATCATTGCCCATGTGCCACTCAGCCGACTTGGCTGCATGGCGGCGAGCCGCTCGGGACGCATAACTTCCTGCCAATTTCGCAGAGTTGGTCGCCCGTTACTTTCGTATTGATGAAGAACAGCATTCATTTTCTGTCTTTTGTCCCTTGCAAAAGTGTGGATATCTCGGTTGCCGCCTCGATCATCGGAGCCTTGGTCAAAGCGAGATCAAAACGCCCCTCAGGCTGAACCAGAGATACAGCCGCGACAATTTTCTGATGCGCATCGAACACGGGCACCGCCAAACCGATAACGCCCGAATGGGTGTAACCTGACGAAACCGCAAAACCGTCCTCGCGCACTTTCTGCATTGTTTCTTCACTGGGCAGGGAATGCGCACCAGCACGCAAGTGCTCCAGCGCGTGCTCTTGAGCAAAGGCACAAAGCACACGACCCGATGCGGACCCATCCAGCGACAGAAACGTTCCGATCCGCTGCTCTGCGCGCAGAGGCGTATTCACCTCAACCCGCGCAACGATGCAGGGCAAGCCACGGTCGATAACCGCCAAAGAAACAGTCTCGTTGATGCGATTGGCCAGACGCCCGAGTACTGGCTCAACGCGAGTCCCAAGGTCCGCCTGCTCCAGTGCCGCCGCAGCAAGGCGCGTTGCAAACATCGTCAGGCGGTATGCTCCGTTCGTATCCTGATCAAGCCATCCCGCCTCAACGAGTGTGATGAGCCGCTGATAGGCCGTCGCTCGAGAAAGGCCGTTCTCACGCGCGACATCCGCCAAACGAGTAGGAGAAGACTGGTTCGAAAAGAAGTTGAGGAGCTCAAGTGTCTTTAGCGCCGTTGTCAACGGGCGCACGCCTCCCGAGACCTTTGCACCCTGATCCGCGGTCTGTGCGTCTTGCTCAGCCAATTTGATACTCCCGTTTTGTGTATTTTATATCAATACACTGTATTATTTATGAATACGATATTGGCCGAGTTTTCGCTCTGTCAAATACAAACCTCCAAAAAATCGTAACCCACAGAGAGAAGCAGACTTTTTGCCCACGCCACGCGCACAAAGCGATCAATGTGGATGTTTTTTTAAGCGAATCTCACGCCGAATCTCGCTCAACCTACCCGACGTCCCGCGGGAAGATTCGAGAAAACTCCGATCAATGAGCCTAAAACTTGTGTTTTTCGCCATTTTATTGGGAGCGGTAAGAACTTTGGATTTTGGTGGCCCGCAACAAAGAGTGCGTTCTTGCTTAAAATTATTGACACCTCACTCGCTCCTCGCAATGTTCGCAATGACTCGCTTTCCCACCCCGAAGCCACACATCTCACGGAGCACCACATGACCAACGGCGCCGACATCCTCGCAGCCACTCTTGCCGATCACGGCGTGGATACTTGCTTTGCAAATCCCGGCACCACGGAAATGCATCTGCTCTCAGCACTCGGACGGGAGCGCCGCATTGATCTACATCTTTGCCTGTTTGAGGGTGTGGCAACGGGTGCGGCCGACGGCTTTGCCCGCATGGCGGGAAGGCCCGCAGCCGCCCTGCTGCACCTCGGACCTGGACTGGCAAACGGGATGGCAAACCTGCACAACGCGCGCAAAGCAGCCAGCCCAGTCATTAATATCATCGGGGAGCACGCCACCTATCACTTGGAAATGGACGCGCCATTGACCACCGACATCGCAGGCATGGCCCGCACCGTTTCCGATTACGTTGTAAGCACAAAGAGCGCCGACACCATTGCCTCTGATGTCACCGTGATGATGTCTGCCATCTCAGGACCAAAAGATCGCGTCGCCACAATGATCGTCCCCAACGACGTTGCATGGTCGCCCGCCCAAGAAAGCACCAAAACACGCGCACCAGTCCCCGCGCCTACAATGAATGACGAAGCACTCCCAAACGTCATCACTTCCCTCAAGGCGGGCGACAACGCAGCACTGATCATCGGCGCCCCCCATATCACCTCCCGCATGGCCGAGCTTGCTCAGGCCATCGGCACGGCGACGGGCTGCCGTGTGTTCACCGAACCTACCGTTTCCCGCATGTCGCGCGGCAAGAACACACCTCCATTGAAGCGCCAGCCTTTCCATGTGGACTTTGCGACAGAAGCTTTCAAAGGACTATCCAAGGCGGTCCTTGTCGGTGCACGCACGCCAGTTGCCTTCTTCGCATACCCGAACCGCCCCAGCCTGCTTCTCCCCGAAGGCACGGACGTGATTGAGCTCGCGCCGCCGCTGGCTGATGTCGAGGCAGCGCTACAGGCCATCACGGACGCGCTCGGCACAGAGGCTACCACGCAAGACCCCGTAGACTTAACAATTTCAGAGTTTGACGATGCCGCACCAATTACATCTCAAACTTTGGGCTGCGCCGTTGCAACGGCGCTTCCAGAAAATGCCATCGTTGTCGATGAAACGATCACGAACGGGCTGCATATGTACGCTGAATGCGCTGCAGCCGCTCCGCATGACTGGCTCAACAATCGCGGCGGCTCCATTGGCTACTCCATGCCCGTCGCAGTTGGCGCGGCGGTGGCCTGCCCTGATCGACCCGTTCTTTGCGTCACAGGCGACGGCTCAGCGGCCTATACATTGCAAGCACTCTGGTCCATGGCACGATACGACCTCAACGTAACGGTCGTGATTCTCGCCAACCGCAGCTATCGCATTCTGGCAAACGAGATGTCCAAGATCGGTGCAGGCTCCCCAACAGACTCCACACTCCCCCTCATGAGTTTGGACGAGCCGGCACTGGACTGGGTGAAACTGGCCGAGGGTCACGGCGTCACGGCCAAACAGGTCACGGATGCGGGAACATTAAGCAGAACCATCGCGCAGGCGATGGCAACCAAAGGGCCCACACTGATCGAAGCCAGAATGTGATCACCCCGTGCTTTCGCGAACGCCTTTACGCAAATCCGCGACCTTCGTATGCTCCAAAAGGCGCGCACAATCCAAGACTTATGCGCCCCCACTGCACAACGAGGTTTAGCCATGAATGACTCAACGTTTGATATCGGCGCGCGCCTGCTCGCCATGCGCAAATCTGCGGGCTATTCGCAACGACGTCTGGCAGAGCGCGCCGGCGTCCCCCACGCACAGATCTCGATCATCGAGCAGAACAAATCCAGCCCTTCGATCGCAACTTTGCGCAAAATTCTATCCGGCCTAAATTTGACGATGGGGGACTTCTTTGAAGGGGAGCGAAGTACGCCTGAAGGCCCGTTCTTCGGCAAGGACGACCTACTCGACCTCACATCAAAGCTGCCCGCAACGGGGATGTCGGAAAGCACTGGACGGATGTCATTCCGCCAGATCGGCGACGCCCGCAAACACAACCTTCAAATCCTGCATGAGACCTATGAAGTTGGTGCTGATACTGGTGAAAACATGATAGACCACTTCTCCACAGAAGGCGGCGTTGTCATTCAGGGCGCACTGGAAGTAACGGTTGGAGATGAGGTTCGCGTCCTGCACGAAGGCGAGTCGTACCTGTTCGATTCACGCCTTCCACATCGCTTCAAAAATGTGCATGACGGCCCAACAATAGTCATTTCCGCCTGCACTCCGCCCTATCTTTAGAAGAACATATACTTTATTTATTGCTTGAAATTTTAAGCAGTGATAATCCTCGAAGCGTGTCAAGAAAAGAGGATTCCCATGTCTCACAATACTGCCCTCGAGGCTCGCCGTCGGTCCGCCGTGTCCCGCGGCGTTGCTGGTAAATCCATTTATGTCGACCACGCGAAAAACGCAGAGCTTTGGGACGTTGATGGCACGCGCTTTATTGATTTTACCGCAGGGATTGCCGTCACCAATACGGGCCATTGCCACCCCAAGGTCATGGAGGCCGTTGCAAAACAAGCGGACCTCTTCACACACACCTGCTTTCATGTCGGCCCCTCGGAAGGCTATGTTCAACTTTGTGAGCGCTTGAACGATCTCATTGATACAGGCGCCCCCAATAAATCGCTGTGCCTGACAACCGGGGTAGAGGCCGTTGAAAACGCAATCAAGATTGCCCGCTCAGCGACAGGCCGCCCTGGCGTCATCGCCTTTGGCGGCGCCTTCCATGGTCGCACAGCCATGGGGATGGCCCTGACTGGTAAGGCAAAACCCTATAAAACCAGCTTCGGCCCTCTGCCTGGCGATATCTATCACGCCCCCTTCCCCAACGAGTATCTGGGCATCTCCGTCGACGAAGCGATCCGTGGGCTTGAGCTGATCCTCGCCAGCGATATCGCCCCCGACGACGTTGCTGCATTTATTGTGGAACCGGTTCAAGGCGAAGGTGGCTTCGTGGTTGCGCCTCCCGCCTTCCTCAAGGCATTGCGCACCATTGCCGACCAGCACGGCATCGTTCTCATCATGGATGAGGTCCAAGGCGGCATGGCCCGCACGGGTCGCATGCTCTCTGGCGAGCATTCAGGAGTGAAACCGGACCTAGTTACTCTGGCCAAAGGACTTGGCGGAGGGCTGCCTATCTCTGCCGTAGTTGGTCGGGCTGATTTGGTTGACGCGCCTCACGCTGGCGGCCTTGGCGGCACCTATGCGGGCAACCCTTTGGCGGTCGCCGCGGCCAATGCTGTGCTTGATGTGATCAACGAGGAAGATCTTTGTGCACGAGCCGATGCGATTGGCACACGTTTGAAGGATGCACTCACCCAAATGGCGGGCGATTATCGGGAAATCGGTGACATTCGCGGCCTTGGCGCAATGGTTGCCTTTGAACTGGTCGAGGACGGCGACCCGTCCCGCGCATCTCCGGAATTGTGCAACGCAATTGTCGCGGAAGCACAAAAACGCGGCGTGATCCTTCTGTCCTGTGGGACCAGATACAACGTGGTACGCCTACTCCCCGCACTCACGATTGAAGACGACACTCTTGATGAAGGCATCTCTATCATGTGTGCATCGATCACTGCGGCTCTTGACGCCCACAAATCCAAGTAAGAATAGCGAGCGAGCTCGACCTGTTGCCGAGCCCTCACTTGCGCCCCAGCAGCCTGTCGGGAGCCCAACAAAAAAGGACACGCCCATGAGCTACCCAAACACCGAGCTTTTCATCAATGGCACATGGACCCCGGCCAAGGATGGTCGCACCCTGCCCGTGATCGACCCCGCGACAGCCAGCGAAGTCGGCCGTGTCGCCCATGCCAGTATCGCCGATCTGGACCTTGCACTCGACGCCGTCAGCGAAGGGTTCAAAGTGTGGTCTGAAACTGGTGCATTTGACCGTTACAAACTCATGCGCCGCGCGGCCGATCTTGTGCGCGAGCGCTGCGACACGATCGCGGACATCATGACCACCGAACAGGGCAAGCCAAACGCCCAATCCCGTATGGAAGTTCTGGCCGCCGCAGATGTGATCGACTGGTTCGCCGAAGAGGCCCGCCGCACATATGGTCAGGTCATCCCCGCACGACAGGCAGGCGTGACACAGATCACCATCAAACAGCCCGTCGGCCCCGTCGCCGCCTTCACACCGTGGAACTTCCCGATCAATCAAATGGTGCGCAAAATGTCGGCCGCGCTGGCCGCTGGCTGCTCCATCATCATCAAAGGAGCTGAAGAAACACCCGCCTCTCCCGTTGAGTTGATCCGTTGCTTTGCCGATGCTGGCCTGCCCGCTGGTGTTGCCAATCTCGTTTACGGCGACCCCGCAGAAATCTCGGGCTACCTTATTCCTCACCCGGTAATCCGCAAAATATCCTTCACGGGCTCAACCCCCGTGGGCAAACAACTGGCAGCGCTTGCTGGCGCCCACATGAAGAAGGCGACGATGGAACTGGGCGGCCATGCCCCAGTTCTGGTCTTTGAAGACGCCGATGTCGAGAAGACCGTTGCCATGATGGCAACCCACAAATTCCGCAACGCAGGACAGGTTTGCGTCTCGCCAACACGGTTTCTTGTGCAAGACAGCATAGCGGATCAGTTTACCGAGCGCTTTGTAAAGGCGGCAGAAGCTATTCGTGTGGGCCCCGGCAATGATCCTGAAAACGACATGGGGCCGCTTGCTAATGATCGCCGCATTCCAGCGCTCGAAAAAATGATCGACGATGCCGTGTCGCGCGGCGCGACATTGGCGACGGGCGGCAAACGTATAGGCAACGCCGGTTGGTTTTTCGAGCCCACAGTGCTCTGCGACGTTCCGACCGACGCAGACATTATGAACGATGAACCGTTCGGACCCGTTGCAGTGATCAACCGTTTCGACACGACGGATGCCGCATTGGAGGAAGCGAACCGACTCCCCTTTGGCTTGGCATCATATGCCTTTACCGCCTCTTCCGAGACCGCAACGCGCCTACAAAACGAAGTCCGCGCGGGAATGCTGACGATCAACCATCTCGGACTAGCCCTCCCCGAAGTCCCATTTGGCGGCATCGGGGACTCTGGCATCGGAACAGAAGGCGGGTCAGAAGCAATTGAGGCCTATCTTGACACAAGGTTTGTGTCCCGCTTGGACTGATACTTTCAGAGCAACTGTCGTGGGAACCTTTTGAACCTGTAATGGACACATTTCGCGTGATTTTCGGGCGGGACGAGCAACAGCTTGCCCCGCCTACTTTATTTGAACGTGCGGGCCGTGGACCAATTGAACCGTTCCACCGCGGGCAACCTCATACAATCAAGAACCCGCTAGCACATCCCAGACCTACGATCATCCCAGACTAACGCAACCACACCGCCCTGCCCGCTTAATCGTGCGGCAAGCGCCCATGTTGACCTTCGTAAAACAGGCAAGCGTTTCCATGGCGTCTCTCGCAGTTGACATGAATACTGATTCATGTTTCATTTCTTGCGAGGAGAACAAATAGGGAGGAGCGCACATGTTGCGTCTATTTACGTTGACGGCGGCTGCCGCATTGATGTCATCAGCGGCCACTGCCGAAATCCGCATTGCCCATGTCTATGGTAAAACCGGAGCCCTTGAGGCCTATGCGGCGCAGTCGCACAATGGCTTGATGCTGGGCCTTGAGTACGCCACGGACGGCACGATGGAGATCAATGGCGAGAAGATCGTATTGATCGAAAAAGACACCCAGCTGAAACCCGATATCGGGCGCGTCCAGCTAGAAGAGGCCTTTGGCGACGATGATGCCCATATCGCCGTTGGTCCCGTGAGTTCTGGTGTTGCTCTGGCGATGCTGCCCGTTGCCGAAGAATACGAGCGCATTCTGATCGTCGAACCTGCGGTCGCGGATTCGATTACAGGTGAAAACTACAATCCGTATCTCTTCCGCACGGGCCGCAACTCTTCACAGGATGCGATTTCCAACGCCGTTGCCTTGGGTGGCGAGGATGTGGTCGTTGCGACACTGGCGCAGGACTATGCATTCGGCCGCGATGGCGTGGCAGCCTTCAAAGAGGCGCTTGAAGCCACGGGCGCGACGGTCGCACATGAGGAATATGTCCCCACCGACACCACGGACTTCACCGCGGCGGCGGAGCGGATTTTCAACTCCATGGCCGACCTTGAGGGCGACAAGAAACTCTTCATCATCTGGGCTGGTGGCGGCAACCCGATGAGCAAAATCAATGCGATGGAACCTGATCGCTTTGGGATCGAGATCGCGACTGGCGGGAATATTCTGGCGGCACTGACGGCCTACAAAGAAATTCCTGGCATGGAAGGTGCGACCTACTACTACTACGAAATCCCGCAAAACCCGATCAACGAGTGGCTGGTCGAAACCCACTTCGAACGCTTCGACAGCCCGCCGGATTTCTTCACCGCTGGCGGTATGGCAGCAGGCCTTGCAATCGTTGAGGCGATCAAGAAGGCGGGTGGTGCCGACGATACAGAGGCGCTGATCGAAGCCATGGAAGGCATGACTTGGGAAACACCCAAAGGCACGATGAAATTCCGCGAAGACGATCATCAGGCGCTGCAATCCATGTATCACTTCCGCACCGAAATTCAGGACGGCAAGGACTACGGTGTGCCCGTTCTGGTTCGTGAGATCGGCATGGACGAGATGAACATCCCGATCCGCAACAAGTAGCACGCGCCACTTGTTCCATTCCTAGACAACCCCGAGCGGCCAACCGTGCGGCTCGGGGATAGGGAAAAGCTCAATGACCAAGACACTTCTTGAAACGGACGCACTCACTGTGCGTTTCGGTGGCCATGTGGCTGTCGATGCGGTTTCGTCAAGTTTCCACGCGGGTGAATTAACCGCCATCGTGGGGCCGAACGGCGCAGGCAAAACAACCTATTTCAACTTAATCTCAGGACAAATTCCTGCCAGTTCGGGCACGGTGAAGCTGCAAGGCGAGGACATCACGCGCCTTGGCGTTGCGGATCGGTGCCGTCGCGGGATTGGCCGCGCCTTTCAGTTAACCAACCTGTTCCCTAGCCTGTCGGCACTGGAGAATGTACGTCTGGTGATCCAGTCGCAGCAGCACAAAGGGTTTGGCCTGTTTTCCATGGCGGACAGCCATACCGAGTTGACCACCGCGGCAATGGCCATTCTCGAACGGGTCCGCCTGGACAATCAGAAAGACCAACTGGTGTCTGAGCTTTCACACGGGGATCAGCGCAAACTGGAAGTGGCGCTTCTGATCGGATTGGATCCCTTGGTCTATATGTTTGATGAGCCAACAGCGGGCATGAGCGTGGATGAGGCCCCTGTGATTTTGGATCTTATCGCGGAAATCAAAGAGGATCGCACGCGCACGGTTCTTCTGGTCGAACACAAGCTGGATGTCATCCGCAGCCTCGCCGACCGTATCATTGTTTTGCACAATGGCGCGCTTGCGGCAGATGGGGCTCCGGCCGAGGTCATGGCCTCCGCAGTGGTTCAGGAAGCCTATCTTGGCAAGGAGCTAGACCATGTCTGACATGATCCTATCCCTCGAAGGGCTCTACACGGATATTGCGCAATACCACATTCTCAAAGGTGTGGACCTAAACGTGCCACGCGGTCAGGTGACGATGCTTCTGGGTCGAAATGGCGCCGGAAAGACCACCACCCTGAAATCCATCATGGGCCAATGGGCCGCCAAGTCTGGCAAGATTATCTACGACGGGAAAGATATCACGGGCCTCTCCGTATCGGCGCGTGCGCGGGCGGGTATCGGCTTTGTTCCCGAAGACATGGGCATTTTCAGCGACCTGACCGTCGAGGAAAACATGGTGCTTGGATGCTCATCCGGGCCATTGGACCCAGAGCGCAAGGAATGGCTTCTGACCGCCTTCCCCGCTCTAAAGACCTTCTGGCACAGCGAGGCGGGCAATCTTTCTGGCGGACAGAAGCAAATGTTGTCGATTGCCCGTGCGATGGCGGAAGATCGAAAATTCTACCTGATTGACGAACCGACCAAAGGACTTGCACCCGCGATTGTGTCCACAATGGCCCAAGCATTGCGCGAGTTGAAAGCGCAAGGCGCGTCCATCCTTCTGGTGGAACAGAACTTCTCGGTTGCCAAGGCACTGGGCGACACCGCTGCCGTCATGGATGACGGACGGGTGATCTGGAATGGAGCCATGTCCGAACTGGCTGAAAACAAAGACCTTCAGGAACGTCTGATGGGTCTGACGATGGAGGCGCATTGATATGACCGCTGCTCCTGTTCATACACCGACTTTCGCGCGCATCAGCATGAAGGATCGTCTGATAAAGATGATGCCCATCTTGCTGGTCCCTATCCTGATTTTGCTCGGCTTCTTCGCGATTGGCGCGCCGTCATCGTGGCTGACCTTGACGGTCTCAGGGCTGGCCATGGGGATGATGCTTTTCATCATGGCATCAGGCCTGACGTTGGTCTTTGGTCTGATGGATGTGATCAACTTCGGACACGGCGCCTTTATCTCTGTCGGGGCTTTTGTCGGCATCTCGGTTCTGATCGCATTGGGCGAGTGGACGGGCACGGCCTCCCTACTCCTGAATATGACCGCCGTCTTTCTGGCTGTCGTTGCGGCTATGGTCGCCACAGGCGCATTGGGATGGGGGTTTGAACGGGTCATCGTGAAGCCCGTCTATGGCACCCACCTCAAGCAGATCCTCGTAACCGTTGGCGGATTGATCGTGATTGAACAGTTGATCCACGTCATCTGGGGGCCTGACGAAATTTTCATCAATCGCCCCGAAACACTCAAAGGCGCAGTCACTTTCCTTGGTGCGGCCATGGAGAAATACCGCCTCATGGCCGTCGGGATCGGACTGGTCCTGTTCGTCGTCATGCGAATGATCCTGCGCCGCACCAAGATCGGCCTGATCGTCCGCGCGGGCGTTGAGAACGGGCCAATGGTCGAAGCGCTCGGATATCGCCTGCGCATGGTTTTTATCGGCGTGTTCATCGCAGGGTCCGCACTGGCAGGTTTGGGCGGCGTGATGTGGGGCCTTTACCAAGAGGTTATCACCGCAGGCATGGGCGAAGAGATGATGGTTCTGATCTTCATCGTGGTCATCATCGGCGGGCTCGGATCGGTGGAAGGCGCGTTTATCGGCGCGTTGCTCGTGGGTGTTTTGCAAAACTACGTTGCATATCTCGAACCCAAGCTCGCGCTTGTTTCAAACATCGCGCTGATGACAGCAATCCTGATGTGGCGGCCGCAAGGCATGCTGCCAGTTGTAAAGGCGAAATAAGATGATCCTCAAACTTCTTTCAGGGGACAAACCGCGCTCTCCCGTTCTCACCGTGATCTTGCTGGGAATCCTGATTTGTCTGGTCGGTGCGCCCTTCATCTTTGACGGGGTCCGCCCGCTCGATACCGCGGCACGGATCTGCATCTTCATCGTGCTTGCCGCGAGCTACGACCTGCTGCTTGGCTATGGCGGTATTGTCAGCTTTGCGCACACTATGTTCTTCGGCCTTGGCGCCTATGGCGTCGCCCTGACCTCGACCCACATGGGACGTGGCTTTGATGCGCTGCTGATCGGGTCCGTGGTCGGCGCGCTTGCGGCGATTGTGCTGGCCCTGTTGATCGGGCTGTTCAGCTTGCGAGTGCGCGCGATTTTCTTTGCCATGATCACATTGGCGGTGGCGTCAGCTGTCGCGGTTCTGGTGTCGCAGTTCTCTAGCATCACTGGGGGCGAAGACGGCCTGACCTACAAGATCCCGCGCGCCCTGACCTCGGCCAATCGCATGGGCGAATTCATGGGAACGTCGATCAACGGGAAGGTATTGAATTACTACCTCGTTTTGATCTCTTCCGTGATCCTGTTCCTCCTGCTTCTACGCGTTGTAAACTCTCCCTTCGGGCGGGTGCTGCAAGCGATCCGCGAAAACGATTTTCGTGCCGAAGCCATCGGGTATCGCGTGGTGTGGTATCGCACGATCGCGACCTGCATGTCGGCGGCGATTGCGGCACTGGCTGGTAGCCTCTTTGCGATCTGGATCCGTTACGTTGGGCCAGATACGACGCTGAGCTTCGAGATTATGCTCGATATTCTCCTGATGGTCGTTATCGGAGGCATGGGCACGATGTATGGCGCGGTGATCGGGGCGACCCTGTTCATTCTGGCGCAAACCTACCTGCAAAACCTGATGGGCGGCGCCTCCGAGGCAACGGCGGGACTGCCATTGATCCCCGACCTTCTGAACCCGGATCGCTGGCTGATGTGGTTGGGTATTCTGTTCATCCTGAGCGTCTATTTCTTCCCCACAGGCATCGTCGGTCGGCTTCGTGAAAGACGTGCATCGTGACTATCCCTGTCCTCTTCCTGCATGGCTGGGCCATGAGCGGCGCCTATTTCGATGATCTGGCCAGCCGACTGGGCCCCGCGTTTGCCTGCCATGCACCAGACCTTCCCGGGCACGGGAGCCGCGCGCAGGACGAGCCGAGCCTTGAGAACTGCGCGGAGGTCGCAAAGGAATGGATTGACCGACTGGATCGTCCCGTTCTGGTGGGTTGGTCCATGGGGGCCGCTGTCGCGTGGCGCTATATCGCACAGCACGGCACATCGGGCCTGCGTGGACTTGTAACCATCGACATGAGCCCGCGCATGATGCCTGATGCTGACTGGAGCCTCGGACTGCTCGGCGGGACGGCCGAAACCATTCTTGCCACGTCGGAGAAAATCATTCCGAAATGGCCCGCTATGGCAGGCAGTATCGCACGCAACATGTATGCCCGCTCCAGCGACCCCATCGTGAGCCGCGATGCCGTCGAGACATTCCTGCTTGCGCAAGATCCCGCGCGGTTGCGCCCGCTTTGGGATGATCTAACCGCAATGGATGAACGTCAGACAATCGCGGGAATAGACATCCCCTATCTCGTCTGTTCAGGCGCACAAAGCAGGCTTTACAAACAGGATGCCGCTCACTGGATTGCCGCACAAGCTGGACAGGCGCGCGTAGAGAGCTTTGAAAACTCAGGGCATTCGCCACACTTGGAAGAGCCGAGTGCCTTTTGCGATGCTCTCAAACGCTTTATCGCGCAAGACGCGCTGGACACATCATCTTGCGATCAGAAAGACGCCATATGACCAAGCCGACAACAGCCAAACCGAAGACACAACGCGGAATGGAGCGCCGCGCCCAGATTCTTGCGGCGGCCGAGCAAGTGATCGGCGAAAAGGGTTTTGCCGACGCCTCCATCGCCGATATCACCCGCGCGGCCCAGACGGCACTCGGGACGTTCTATATCTACTTTTCGAGCAAGGACGAAATCTTCCGCGAACTTGTGCATGACATGGGCCACGCCACGCGGGCACAGGCGAAAGCGCGGATTGCAAATGCAACCGACCGACTTGAAGCGGAACGTGCGGGCCTTGAAGCCTATCTGAGTGTCGTGCGGGATCGCCCGATGCAGTATCGGATTGTCGAGGAAGCGCGCTTCGTCGCCCCTGAAGCCTACCGCGAGTATTATACCGAATTCGGCAAAGCCTATGCAGAGCAACTGCAACAGGCTGCCCAGAAAGGCGAAATCTCCCCTGGCGATGCCGAGGTGCGCGCATGGGCATTGATGGGGATCGCCAAGACCTTGGGCGAACGTTTCGTGCTTTGGGAAGAAGAAGAGGCAGACATCGAACGTGTCGTCACCGAAGCGCATAAATTCATTTGCGACGGATTGGCCCCATGAACAGCTTGATCTCTTACGACACCGTGGCGCTGGACAATGGCGAGCCCTGTTTCCAGATCACGATGGTGGCTCCGCGCGCCAATGCGTTGGAGCCAGATCTCCTTGCACAGTTGCACCTTGCATTCGATGCGTTGGAAAAGTCAGGTGCGCAGAAGGCGATGATCTGTGGGGGGAGAAACTTCTCCACGGGCGGCGATGTCGGACGGTTTTTCGAGGCAGCACAACAAGGCCAAGCAAAGAGCTACGCGGAACAAGTCGTTCCTGTCTTACAAGACCTCGTCCACCGTATGATCGAAATGCCCGTTCTCTTTGCCTGCGCCCTGCGCGGTGCTGCGACAGGTGGCTCGGCGGGTATTCTGTTTGCCTCGGATATCGCCGTGGCTGCACCAGATGCCTTTGTACAGCCCTACTACGCAGTCATGGGGTTTGCGCCCGATGGCGGGTGGGCGTCTGTCCTGCCCGAACTGATTGGAGTGGGGCCTGCGCAGAGTTGGCTTTCGGCAAATCAACGCCATGAGGCCGCCGATCTACAACGGATCGGATTGGTGCAGGCGGTTGATGAAGGTCCCGAAACCCGTCTTCTGGCCATGTTCGCCGAGATGGATACAGGCGCGGCTTTGGCTGCAAAATCAATCCTCTGGAATGAGAACAGGCGAGCGCGCATTCGCGCAGGGCTGGATGCCGAAACCGCCGCATTCCTCAGCTTGATCGAACGACAGGAAACCCTGTCACGTATGGAACAGTTTCTAAAACAGAGCGGATAAACACGATGTTTGATTTGATCCCTGATATGGCATCAAAGCGGGCGGAACTGTCCCCTGATGCCTTGGCGTTTCACGACAGCTCAACTGGACGCGATTGGAGCTTTTCCCAGATCAACGACTCGGCAAATGGCGTAGCGGCGGGGCTGCGGGCGCAGGGCCTCGAAGAAGGCGATCGCATTGCCATCCTATGCCAGAACAGGGCCGAGTTTTTCATCACGCTTTTTGCCTGCCAGAAGACAGGGATTATTCTGTGTCCCCTCAACTGGCGGCAACCCGTCATGGAGTTGGTGCAGACCCTCAAGACCGTGGGCATCTCGCTTATTCTCACGGATGCGGACTTCCACGACACAGCCCAGCAAACCGCCGCAGGCATCGGGGCGCGTGTCGCGACGATTGAGCAGGATATCGCAGGCTGGATCAATAAGGGCGGCCCTGCCCTGAACGCCTCTGTGCCCGCCGAGCGCCCGTGGTATCTCCTGTTCACCTCGGGCACCACGGGACTGCCTAAGTCGGTGATCCAAACCGCGCGCATGGCGTGGGCCAACGCGGTGAATATCGGGCAAGCCATTGATGTCGCCTCCACGGATCGCGCCGTGTGCTTCCTGCCGCTGTTTCATACCGCTGGCATCAATCTCTATACCTTGCCGATTTTCCTGAATGGCGGCAAATCCACGATCCTTCCAAAGTTCGATGCCAAGACGATGCGCGACCTTCTGGCTTCGGGTGAGATTAACCAGTTTTTCGGCGTCCCTGCTGTCTACCAAGAATTGTCACTCATGGCCGACATTGGCGAGGTTGACTGGTCCGTGATCAAATGTGGCTGTGGCGGCGCGCCGCTTCCTGAGCCTCTCATCCACTTTTTCGCAAAGCATGGCGCCAAGGTTCTCAACGGCATGGGAATGACAGAAACGGGCCCCACCGTTTTCTTGATGGATACGGCTGGTGCAGATCAGAAAATCGGCTCTGTCGGAAAACCCCAAAGCCTTGTCGAAGTACGCCTTTCTGGGGTGCCTGATGGTGTAGAGGGTGCAGGCGAATTGCAGGTTCGCGGGCCTGGCGTCACGCCAGGGTATTTCGCCAATCCAGAGGCCACCCAGCAGACGTTTACCGAGGATGGCTGGCTGAAAACGGGAGATATCGGGCGGCGGGATGCGGATGGATACTATTTCATCGTTGATCGCATCAAGGACATGTACATCTCCGGTGGCGAAAACGTCTACCCCGCCGAAGTCGAACAAGTCCTCAATGCCCACCCCGCCATTCTGGAAGCGGCCGTTATGGGCGTCCCTGACGAGAAATGGGGTGAAGTTGGAGCGGCCTTTGTAAGATTGCGCCCCAACCAAACCCTTTCGCTTGAAACCCTACGGCCATGGTGCCGTGAACGGCTCGCCGCATACAAGGTTCCCGCGCATGTGAAAATCGTGACGGATTTCCCGCGAACTGCTGCGGGAAAGATCAGCAAACCCAAGCTGCGCGAGGAGGCATTCGATGATTGATTTGCAGGAACAATGGACCCCGACACAGGCCGAGTTTGATGATTTCGCCGCGGTTTCGGGGGATGACAATGCGATCCATGTAGACCCTGTGTTTTGCGCCCGAACGACCTTCGGGCGGACCGTCAGCCACGGGATGTTGATCTATTCAAAACTCTGGGGAATGCTCAAACGCCATGACGCCGATATGAAGCAGGAAAGCCAAAACCTGATGTTCCCAAACCCTGCTTTCGTCGGGGAAGAGTTGACCCTACGCGTCTTTCACGACGACACGGGTCGGTTGCGGATGCTGGCCACGCGCACGTCGGATGGCGCGGAATGTTTGGTCGGAGAGGCGGTGATTGCATGCTGAAGGTTGGACAATCGGCGCGGATCACCCGCAGCTATACCCAAGAGAATTTGGCCGCCTATGTTGCCTTGAGCGGGAGCAGTTCGCAAACCGTGCCAGAACCTCTGATCGCGGCGCTCTTCTCCTACCTCTTGGGAGTGAAGCTGCCTGGCGCAGGCACCAATTACTTGAAGCAGGAGTTGGTTTTCAAAGCGGAGGCTCCTCTTGAGACAGCCTTGGAAGCCAAGGTCGAGATAACCCGTTTGCGGCCCGAAAAGCATCTGGTGGACCTTTGGGCCAGTTGCACCGCGCCTGACGGCACCGTCATTTGCGAGGGTCGCAGTCTGGTTAAGGCAAAGGACGTTGAGGGTGCGTTTGAACCCTGATTTCACTGTGTTGAGTAATAGAGCGCGATAGGTGCGTGCGGCCTGATGGATGCGGCGTCTATAGCCAGCGTTGATCAGCCCCCGCGCTACCGCGCATCGCTACACAGTAAGGCGTCCAATTCGGCAATCGTGCGCTCTATGTCGAGTGGCCCATTTATGGGGCCCAAAACCTCAGCAATGGCGCTGCGCGTTCTGGGACCAACGATCCCGTCGATCCAACCAGGGTCTGCGCCAGCTAGAACCAGCAACCGTTGCAAGTCTTGGCCCTGTGTCCCCTCTGGGAGCGTGGCGAGACCGCAAGGCGGCGCATCCACCACTTCTATCGCGCTGTCAGTGACCGCATCGGCTTCACCACCACCTTCGGCGGCATCGGCGACCACATCGATCTCTGGCCCCGCAAGCGCCTGATCCACGGCTTCGCCCGACAGCCTAGGGTCGGTCAAGCACCTCTCCAGAAGGCCCGCCACAGTATCCGCACCTTCGGGAATGCGGCCAAATACATCTTGCTGGCAAATGTCATCTCCACAACTGATGAAAATCGACCAGTCGGGTTCAGGGGGGCCGTCAGACAGGGTCGCCTCGTGATTGGCAAATATCTGGTAGAAATAGCCGCTCAGGACCCCTTCCTGCCACATCCCTGGAAAGCGAGAGGATGGCACATCGGCATGGCGCGTTTCCACGGAAACCGCCCTTGGAAACGGCGTATCGAATGCCTCCCCGACGCAGGTTTGCGCCATAACTGGGGGGGCGCTAAGACATGCGGAGGTCAGAATAAAGGCGATTGCGTGCTTCAAGGTTCCGCCCTGATCAATGGCCCAAAGGCCCGAAACGCCAGCGCGGCGAGGATCACCGCATTGGTATTGGTGGTCGTCGATCCATTGGTCGATCCATCGGCTTCATAAATCCCCTCTGGCCAGCCACGTTCAGGATCACCCAAGGGGGCCAAGGTTGCCACCAGTTCCTTCGCGTAGTCGGTGCCGAACAGCGCATACCATGCAAAGGCCGTCTTGGTCGTCACGGTGCGCTTGCTGTCGAGCCGCTCCCCTTGAAAGCTCATCACGGCCCAAGGCGCACCACCGCCCCAGACGGACGAATAGGCAAAGTACGGCGCTTCATCGAGGTGGGATTCGCTCACGGCTGTCCAGACACCGGTCTCGCGGTAGCGGGCCTCTTGCGCTTTGTAGATGGCGGTGGCGAAGCGATGCGAACGGGCGTCGAAGCCGAATTCCAGCCCGTCGAACACATAGGGTTCGCTGACGGTGAAGGCGGGGGTGACATTGCGGTGCAGACGGTCATCGACGGGAATGGGTTGCCCCATAACCTCCTTGACCATCAGATGCGCCTCCGCGTCATAGGCGCGATACATGTCGAACCCCATGAGCATCATGGCCTTGGCCCCGTATTGACCATAGCCCACGCGGCCTTCCTGATCGCGGCGCAATTTGCCGTCGGCCATGTTGCCGCCGATCAACTGGCCGTCTTCGACCATTTGTGACAGGTCCCAATGCGCCAGAATCGCACTGACCTGCGGGGCAAGGTCGGGGTAGTGCAGGGTGATCTGGTCGAGTGTGCCAACCAGCCGCGCGATGTCCAGCGCCGACCAGCCCAAGCCGCGTTCGACGGGTTTGTTCGTGTAATCCACCAACTCGCCGGTTTCGACATTATAGGCCTTATTCGGCAGGATGTCGTCAAACAGACGCATGGCGGTGAGCGTGTCCAGTGCTAGAGAAATCCGTGCGCGTGCCTCGTCTTCGGAGATGATGTCCAGCAGATCGGCGGAGATCACGGCCACGAAATAGGACCCCGTTTCCCACATGGTGGTCGAGGGGTATTGATCCGCCGAATTGACCAGACCTGTCTCGGGGTGGGTGTTGTTCTCGAAATAACGCCACGCGATTTGCGCATAGGCCAGATCCTCGTCGGAGCTTTCGCCCACAACGGCCAGCGGCAGCGGCGTGACCTCGTCGAAGGCGGTCATGGGAGAGGCGGCGGGGATCGTCTCGGCAGAAGTGTCAACTTGGGCCACGTCTTGTTTCTCCGGCATGAGGTTTTCGAGACCTATGACGATTAGGAGGCCGCAGGCAAGGGCCACCAGAAAGATGATATGGCTGCGGGCCTTGATCAGGTTTTCACGGAAACTCATGCTGTTTTCGCCTCCTCAGATGCGCCGGAGCTTTCGGCGGGACGCCAGATCGCGGCGGCAATGATGCCCCACATGGCAATGCAATTGTTCAATCCCCAAAGGATATTGGCCACCACGCCGCTCGGGGAGTGATCGGTGCCGCCAATGATGAGTGCGCCGATGGCCCAGATCGCGCCTGCAGTCGTGAGCACAAGCACAGAGATTTGCGGGCGGACAAGCGCGAGGAAATTGCCGGACTGGCGGGTTTTGGGGGTGACTTTGAATGTGACTTTCTCGCCGCGCATGATGGTCCAGATCGCCTTGAGCCCCAGCGGGAAAAAGGCAAGGTAGCTGGCCTTGGCCGGATAGCCGTCAATGCCCCAAGCTCCCACCATCATCGCCAATTCCAGCGTCACCAGAAACGGGATCAGGTGCAGGAAGAATTCCGATGAGTAGGCGGAGACGGGCGAGATGCCGGTGAGAAGATAGAGGACCGGTGCGAACAGGAAGATGACGTTCCACAACGGTGCGAGATAGGAATAGAAGGTCGTCGCATACATCAAACGCTGCGGCAGGGTCAGACCTTTGCGGAACAGCGGGTTGTCATGCACGAGGATGTCGAGACTGCCGCCGGCATATTTGAAACGCTGCACCGTCCATGTCAGAAGATCCTGCGGCGAGAGCATCTTGCTTTCGACGATCGGGTGCATCTTGGATTTCCAGCCACGCTCACGGTCCGAATGGAGCACGATGGAGGTGTAGATGTCTTCGGAGACGTGGAATTTGTAAGGGGTGAGAACCTCTGTGGCGGCCGCTTCGGTCTGAATGGCCTGCATCAATTCGGGGGAGAGATCGCGCTCTTTGCTCGACACAGTGACGGTTTCTTCCACCGCCCATGTCCGTTTCTCGACGTTGGCCCCGAAACTGCGCAGCGCGGCTTCCATCACGGCCTCGCGGCGGTGGATCGAGCCCGCGCCACAGCAGAATGACGCGTTGGCCCAGTTCCGGCGGCGCTGGATGATGTCGTAGAACATCTTTGGATCGTTCACGAAGGGATCATGACCGACCATCACCGGCCCGATCACGTTCTCCACGCGCTGGCCGATCTTCTCGCCCTTTTCGCCAAACCTCTGTGCGAGCTTGGCGGGAAGAGGTTCGCCCTCTGGCAGGTCGTAGAACCATTGCGGAGTCTGCACCCATGCCATTTTCGGATCACGGAAATAGCCCAGCGTATGTTCCAGAAGCGTCGGGAAAGGGCGTGTGTCCGCGTCACAGATGACAAGGAAATCACCGTGGGTCTCTTCCATCGCGTGACGCAGGTTGCCCGCTTTGAAGCCCTCGTTGGTGGTGCGCGAGATGTAGTTGGCACCTTCCTCCTCGGTGACGCGCCGCATCTCGGGGCGGCGCCCGTCATCAAGAATGTGGATGCGTATGTCGATGGGATGCGGATAGGTCATGCGCTTGGCGTCCTGAATGCCGAGACGGACCAGTTCGGGGTCTTCGTCATAGGTGGCAAACATCACATCGACCGATATCGGGCGGTCATGTTCGGGATGATCCGGCGCGACATCTCCCAGAACTGCGGGCGGGGTCTCGATCCGGATCGGATCGTCTTTCCACAGGTTGAAGACGAAGAGCAGCATCCCGATATAGGCGCAGGTCTCCGCGATGGCCAAGGGCACGGCAAACCACATGGCGTCGGGGTTCAGCGAACCGGTCCAGCGCCACCAGATATACCAGCCGCCAATGACCAAAGCGACCGTCGCAAGAAATTGCCAGATCCCCTCACGCAGCGCCGAATACGGTAAAGGCGGCGGCGGAACGCGATCTTCAAACTTGAGGAAATAGTCGTCCGACATCACGCGCCCGCCCCTTTTGATTTACGTGCCGCCCAAGGCATCGGACCAAGGCCGATGGTCCACGCGAGCAGGCCGACCTTGGACAGGCCCACACTAACGAGGAAGGACGCTGGCAACGCCACGGCAAACCGCACAAGCACAAGCGCCGTGGGTGTGAGTATTTCCGACACGCCTGATTTGAACAGTGCAATGTCGAACAAGTCGATCACGGCAGGATGAACGAGATAGACGCCGAAAGAATACTTGGCGTAATGGGACCAACGTGGCGACCAATCGCGATACTGACCGCCAAGGAAGATCAGGAATACACAGATCGGCATCAGGAAGTGGCCGTAAAAGTCCCATCCGCTGCGCACGCCCCACGCGCCGTTTTGCACGGCATAGGCAAAGAAGGGGATCGTCGCCACATAGGCCAGAGCCGCGAAGTAGAACCCGCCACGACGCAACAGGCGCGATTCACCGCGCGGGATGCCGTCCTTCCACAGTCCATACATCGCAAAGGCCGCCAGCCCGTAGCCGACATAACCCAGCACCTTGATCGCGCGCAGGATGTAGTCACGAAGGTCGGCCTCAAGCCCAAGGCCCCAGATAAAGCCCTGCGTGTTGTTCATAATGCCCAGCGTCACGAACAGGGTCAGCCCAAGCACAGGATAGCGCGTTGCCCCGCGCATCAGCGGATAGAAGAGAAACAGCGCGAAAAGCGTCGGCAGGAAGTGCATGTGGTATTGCACCTTGCCGAGCAGAAAGTAGCCGAACCAGTTTTTGACGTCCGTGACCTGCTCCCAAATGTAGGGCGCATAGTTAAAGGCATCGGCTTTGAGCAATCGAAAGAAGGCGTAGAATACCACCCAAAAGACAAAGGGCACCAACAACCTCTGCGCCTGCGTGCCGATTGCGCTGGAATAGCTTGGCATCTTTTTGTCGACCCGCATAGCCATCAGGAACAGCGAGAACAGGAAGAACATTTCCGAGCCAGAAAACTCCCCAAGCGAGCGGAACAGAACGGGGAACAACCGCTCCGACGGCTCCACCGAGGCGAATGGCTGGCCCGAGAAATCGGTTGTGCTGTGGATCAGCACCACACCCATAGCCGCAAAGACACGGTTCGCATCGAACCAGACCAGTCTCGTTTTACCCGCTGCGCTCATGCCTATTGCCCTTCAGGTTTCTGGCACGACGTGGCCAGAACTTTACGTGGCGCAGGAGGCGCGAGGTTGTGTTTTTCGGGCTGACACTCCGTTGCCGCTATTTCACCGTCTGTGAGCACGGGGCGGCAATAGAGGAACTCTTCCGCAGGGATGACGGGCGGGAGCTGCGTCGGGTTTTCGCAGGCACAGCACGGCACAACCTCTTCCATCATCCGAGGATGGCATTTGTTGTCGCGCAAATCCGTCCCCGCATAGGCGGTGTCCCAATACTGCGCCGAGGTGCTGACTTGCTGCAAAATTGGCCCCTGCACCTTGTAGAGAAGTGCGGCGAGGATGATGCCATTGTTGTTGGCTGTTTGCAGGGGGATGTACCCGTTACCGTTCTCGTAAAGCCCCTCGTAAAAGCCCATCTCTGGATCATAGAGGTCGGCCACGCTTTCAAACAGAAGATCCGTGTAATCCGTGTCCCAAAGCGCCCAAAGCCCGACTGCCGCCTTGGCCGCAACCGCGGCGCGATCGGGTTGGTATTCCCCTGTGGGGTCCAAGGTATTCCACGCATATCCATCCGCAAAAATACTGTCGTAAACGAAGTAGGGTTTGCCATCGACCTGATGCTCGGACCGCGCGGTAATGATGCCCGTTTGCTCGTAGCGACGCTGCTGAACGAGGTAAATCCGGTTGGCAAATTCCGCACGCCAACCGTGGCTTGCGGTCATCCCGTCATAGGAAGTGTCGGAGGGAATATCCCATCCCATCTCCAAACCGTCGAGGATATACCCCTCGGTCAGAACGTAGTTCTGGTTTTTGAAAATACGTGGGTCGCGGCCGTCATAGGGCACTTTCACGTCATAGATGGTGGTGTAATTCAACGGCTCTGGCGACAGCGCCCGATCAACATCGAACCCCCAGAGTGCAAAGCCCTTGGCAGCATATTCCTCATATCCCAACCGCCCTTCCTGGACGTATTGCGTAGAGCCATCGCCACGCTTGAACGCGCCGAACATGCGACCATCGTCATCGACCAGATTGCAGAAGTTCCACCGCATCGGCACGTTATCAACGCTGTTTGCGAGGTAAGGATTGCGTTCTTTCAGAATGCGCAACCAGACCAGCATCCGCCCGATATCAAGCGCGGACATGCCCACCTCGCCTGCCTCGTTGGCATAGTTCACCTTGTCGCCTGTCTCGGTGTTATACACTTTGTTAGGGGCTTCCCCGCCGTAGAGATCGAGGTTACGCAGCGTGTTCAATAACTTGGTCGCGCGCGTATCGAACTCTCGCTTGTCGATGATGCACAACTCTTTCGCGGCGACCAAAGCGCTGATGTAGGACGCCGTATCCCACAAAGTCGTCGACGGGTAAGACCCCACAGCATTCACAAGACCCGTTTCAGGCTGAAACCGCTTTTCGAAATAAGACCACGCGATTTTTGCCATCTCAAATTCGCGATCCGTGAGCGCCCCGGAACGGCCGAAATGCGGCGTGGAACTGGAGCCTGCGTCATGATCACATTGGCCCGCCTTCATCCCGTCAAACTCGAGTTCAAGTGGTGCCGTCGAGCGGATCGTGACGCTATTGTAGTCCGTCCCATTGATCGACACGTTGTCGATTGTCACTGACTGCGCCTCAAGCGGGACTTCACTCTGAGCAGTCACCGACATCGGAGATGCGACAGCAACAGCGAGACAGGCTCGGGCCACCACTGATTTTAGTGTAGTGTTCTGTTTCATTCGCATGCTCCGTTCTGGACATCAATTTGGTCAGAGCATCTGCCCCGACGCATTTAGCTTCGGGCCTGAAATTTCAAACTCAGACGTCTACGATTTTCTATGGGGCCGTATTCAACTCCGTCGGCACATTCCAAAATGAGCCCCAACCCGCGACCGCTTTCGGCCATGATGTCAACGTCGGACAGCGGGCGGGCCTGTGTTCTCAGATCGAATGCCTTTGTGCCTTCGGGGTCGAAAATATCGACCGTCAAAATGTCCCCATCAAGATCGAGGATCATTTCGATTGTCGCCGATTTCTGTGCCGTTTCCGCGTGCAGAACCAAATTGGCCAAGGCTTCGCTCATGCAAATATCCAAGCGCATAAGGATGTCGTCGGAAACACTGTCTTGCACATGACTTTTCAATGCCAAAACCATTGGATCAACAGCCTCTAGCTGATTGGGCATATGAAAAGTCTGCGCGCTCACAGGCTTTCACTCATGGCCTGCACGGCGACATCCACATCCGGATAGCTTTTGAACACCCGATCCATGCGACAGATCTTGAACATCTGTGTCACGTCGCCATTCAACCCGCTCACCACCAGATCACCACGATGGCCGATCCGTTTGAGCACGCCCGTCAAAGCGCCCAAACCCGATGAATCGAGGAAAGAGACTTCCGAAAAATCAATAATGAGATGCGACGCGCCATCCTCGATCAAGGCGACGACCTCTTCCTTGAACGCCTTTGAATTGATGGCCGTCAGACGCTCCACCCCTGGACGAACAGCCACGATATTTGGGCCATGCTTTGTCGTGTGAATCATGAATTTATCCTTTTCAAGACGACCACGGTGAGGTCATCTTCCAATGCGCGACCACCGCGCCATTCTTTGAGATTTTCCAAAATGATGTCTGGCAGATCACCTGCACTCGCGGAATGGTTTTGCGAGATGAGGGATTGCAACCGCGCCACGCTATATGGCGTCTCTTGTTCGTTCTCCGCTTCTACGGCGGCATCCGAGAAAAGCACCAACGATCCACCTTCGTCGAAAGAGAATGTCTCGTTGTCATAGGAGAAGTGCGCGAACATGCCGACAGGAAACCCGCCCTCACCCACAAGGGTCGCCTGCCCGTTCGCATCGACATAGGTGGGCGACGGATATCCAGCCTGACAGTAGTCCATATGGCCCGTGTCGATGTCGATGATCGCGCAGAACATGGTGAAGTAATCGTCGTTGTCGGCGGCGCTAAAGCGTTGGTTGAGATTGGACACCAGACCTGCGGGATCGGGTTTTCCATCTGGACCGCATGCGGCGTTACAAAAGAACTCCGGCGTAATCAGATGCCCGATGGCGACAGACAACAGAGACGCATGAATCCCGTGCCCCGACACATCGACGGCATAGAGACCCAGTTTGTTTTGCGGCAAGGCAAAACAGCCGAACATATCGCCAGACACCATGGCCGAGGGCACAAAGGCAGAGGCCACATGAATGCCACCGATATCGCGGTGGATCTCGGGCAAGAGTTGTCTTTGCGCATCGGCTGCAGCTTTCAGGTCGGCTTGGATGCGACTATTGACCTCTTTCAATATCCGATGCTGCTCCTGCTGCACACGCGTGTGACTAACGAGGCGGGAGGCAACACGTATGCGCGCTTTCAAGCGCGTGGGGTCGTTGCCTTTGGTCAGGAAGTCATCAGCCCCCGCATCCAAGGCTTCGGCGCTGGTTTTCGTTTGCCCCTCGCCTGTCAGCATAATGATGTGAACATAGTGATCCAGATCCATCGCTCGCACCGCGCGGGTCAATTCCACGCCGTTCAAATTCGGCATGTCGAAATCTGTGATCAAAATCTGGGCCCCCGAGGATTGGACCAACTCCAAAGCCTGTGCTCCGTCTTCTGCGACGAGCGCAGTGTGGCCCAAATGCTCAATCATCCGAGACAGGTAGGTGCGTTGAACCAAGTTGTCCTCAGCGACGATAACATCCAAGGGCACATCCATATCTCACAAGCGTCCATCGGCGCGGGCTGAAAGCGTCAAAACATACCTCAAAGTCAGGAGCGCAGACGCGCCTGACACACATCCGTTGGCATCAAGCAATGCATCAGCTTTTACTCCTCCTGTTCTACCACACCATGACCTAGATCACGCGCAGAAAAACTCAATTATCTTTCTCTTATTAGGTTTATCCCTTCCAATAGCGCCTAAATATGCACGACTTAGCGGCAAAACTGTGCTGTGTGCTCACGGACCTGACCTCCGATGATAAAATGCGGCGCGGCGTGTTAATCGTTACGCTCGAACGAAAAACGCGCTACTCTTCAACACGCATGCTCAACTTTACCCTTTCCTTATTCGGTCTGTGTTGAGGCAACGCACGCAAGCCGCTTGGTATGATCCAAGGGGCACTCATGGCGGACAGGATGAAAGGACCGATCAATGAAAGGCACGATCTTTGTTGAATTGATCAAGATGGCGGAAGATGCTTTTGGTGAGGATGCTGTAGACCGCGTTTTGGACAGCGCCGAGCTTGAGAACGATGGGGCCTATACCACGGTCGGGAACTACCCGTGTTCGGAGCTGGTCAAGATCGTCGTCGCATTCAGCGAGCATTCTGGAATTGCACCAGAAGCACTGCAAAAGATGTTCGGGCACTGGATGTTGACCCACTTCGTCGCCCATTACCCGCAATTCTTCTCGGACAAAGACGACGCGTTTTCCTTGCTGGAATCCATTGAAGGCGAAATCCATGTCGAGGTCCGAAAACTCTACCCCGAAGCGGAACTGCCGACATTCTCGACAGAGCGGACTGCGCCGAACCAGATGCTGATGGTCTACGAGTCTCCCCGCCCCTTGGCCGCGTTTTGCCACGGAATGATCGAAGCGGCACTCGCTCACTTCGACGAGGATGGCGGCATCACAAGCCAAGAAAGCCCAGCCGAACCCACCATCACTAATTTTGAAATAACACTGCAATCATAAGGCCCTATCCTAGATGAGCTCATCCGATGACACCCGCGTTTCGCGCAGCAGATATAACCGTGAACGGGCGGCACGCGCTGAGGCGGAGAGATTGCTTGAGCAAAAGAGCCGTGAACTGTTCGAGGCAAACGCCGCCCTGAGCACCCATTCCCAGCAGCTGAAGGAAGCCGTCGAAGAGCGCACGGAAGAACTCGTGCTGGCTTTGGAGCGCGCGGAGGCGGCCTCGGTTGCCCGAAGCAGGTTCATCGCCACCATGAGCCATGAGATCAGGACACCTTTGGGCGGACTCTTGGGGATGATCGACCTTCTCACGATGGATGAGGCAGACCCTGGAAAGCTGGAACTTCTGAACTACGCCAAGGCAGCGGGCGTGGGGCTGAGCCGTATCGTCAACGACGTGCTCGATTTTTCCAAAATGGAAGCGGGCGTCTTTGTATTCGAAGAAGAGAATGTCGACATCCGTGCTTTGGCAAAAAGCATCTCGATGCTCTACACGTCGCAAGGAAAGGGCATCAAGCGCACCATCACGATCCAAATCGACGATAGCGTGCCGCACCTCTTTTTGAGCGATGCCACACGCATCCGTCAGGTCATATCGAACTTGATCAGCAATGCGCTCAGATACTCCACCGATGGCCCGATTATCTTCCGCGCCACAGCCACGCCCGACCCAAAAGGCGCCCTAATGCGATGCGAGGTCGAGGATTTCGGCGTCGGCATTCCACCCGATAAATTCGACAATCTGTTCAAGGACTTTTCACAGATCGCCAATCCATTGACGGTAACCGCCCAAGGCACAGGGCTGGGCCTTGCGATCTGCAAACGCATCATGGACGGCTTGGGTGGACGCATTAGCGTGGATAGCGCGCAGGGGTCGGGCACGACATTCTGGTTCGAACTTGCGGTGACAGTCGTCAGCGAGGAGCAACCCAATTCAGCGCAAGACGCGGGCCACGACATCACGGCCGAGCCCCCTCGCCTCGAAGGCAAGCACGTCCTGATTGCCGAAGACAACATCATCAATCAGAAGATGCTGCTGGCCTATGCGCAACGCATGGGTATCACCGCGGATCTGGCCGAAAACGGACGGATCGCCGTCGAGAAATTCGTGCCCGAAAAGTATGATCTGATCTTAATGGATATCGCCATGCCAGAAATGGATGGGATCGAGGCGACCCGCTGGATCTTCTCCGAGTGGCCAAAGGAGGCCGTGCCTCCGATCCTAGCACTTACCGCCCATGTTGCGGACGCGATCGAAGACGAAGCGCAACAGGTCGGTATCTCGCAAATCCTGTGCAAGCCGATCCCTTACGACGAGTTGAAAACGGCATTGGAAACGGCACTCAGCCTATCATCTGGTGACACATCCGCGCCGCAAGGTCAGGCAAGCTCCACCGCACACATGAATGCCCCCGTCGAAGAGAGACTCCTCGCCCTGATAGACCCTGATGTTGGAGAAAACCTCGTGAGCATCTTCTCTGCGGATGGGGTGGTCGATCTGGCCGACAAATTCGTGACCGATTGCAATCAACGGATCGAGCAACTGATTTCCTCCGTCAACGCGGGCGACATCGATGCGGCTTGTAGACAAGGTCACTCAATGAAGGGCGCCAGCCTTGCCTTGGGCTTTGAAGACATGGCCGAACTCGCGAAACGCATTGAGCTTCACCAGACCACTCCCGACGAAAAGCCGATTGTCGAGATTGCTCAGGAACTTGCCGCAGCGGTCCAAAAGGTCGCTGACATTCTCAAGGCGTGATCGGCAGATCACCCGTAGACCACCTTGCGGGCTAGAGCGGCCAGCGTACCTATTCCACCCTCGAATCCATGCTCTCCACCTCCATCAGACGGAAATGGAAGAACTTCAGCGCCCCTACCCTGAATGACGCGCACGCAACCAAACCCGTGCGGGTCGCGTGAATGGTGTCCCACGTTGTGAACCGCCATAAACAGTTGTGCATCGAGCAATTGACGATCAACTGATTTGTACCGCGCGACGCATTCAGGTCGCCGCACCATTTCGATTTGAACGAAGGAAGACACCATGCTGAGCATCCCGCCCGAACGCATTCAGGAATTGCGCCGCGCCCGCGGGTTCGGGCGAACGAAACTGGCAAAACTCTCGGGCTTGACCGAACGGCAGGTCGCACGGCTGGAAGGCGCCTTGCCTTGGAAGGGCGAGTTGACCTCCGACATGACGCTGCGCCTCGCCGCTGCGTTGCAGGTTCAGCCAGAAACGCTTCTGGGCGATGAGCCCCTGACCGAACTGGACATGGCAGCCCAACAAAAAACGAGCAGCTGTAGCTGCTGCAATTAGCCATCGCGGGACGGGTTGGTAGCGATGCCCTATCCCGTCACGGCTCCATCCACGACGACGATCTGTCGCTGACACGCGGCGGCGATTTTTTCATCGTGGGTCGAGATCAGGAATGTCGTCCCCTCATCGCGATTGATCTCCGAAAGCAGTTCCATCACCTGCGTGGCAGACGCCCGATCAAGGTTGCCAGTCGGCTCGTCTGCCAGAACCAGTTCGGGACTGTTCATGAGCGCACGTGCCACCGCAACGCGCTGTTTCTGCCCGCCTGAAAGTTTGGCGGTCGGATAATCGATCCGGTCAGCCAGCCCCATGCGTTTCAACAGGTCGCGCCCGCGCGCGCGAGCTGCGGGCGTTTCACGCCCTGCCCGCACGGCGGAGGGAAAGACCACGTTTTCCAAAGCTGTGAAGTCAGGCAGAAGATTGTGAAACTGAAAGACGAAGCCGATATGGGCATTACGGAACTCCGTCAGCTCGGCATCATCGGCGGCGATCATATCCTGACCCAACATCGTATAGCTGCCTGATGTCGGCTTCATCAATGTGCCGAGGATCGTAAGCAGCGTGCTTTTGCCCGACCCCGACGGCCCAAGAAGTGCCGCCAACTCGCCCTCCTCAAGGTGCAAGGACAACCCGCGCAGCACCCGTGTCGCCGTCTCCCCCGTGCCATAAGTTTTGACAAGATTTTGAACGTCGAGAAGTGTCGTCATTGGCCGATCGCCGTCACTGGATCAACGCGCGCCGCCGCGCGTGCGGGAAGGATGGATGCGAGGATCGCCCCGATCACGGTTAGGGTAACGGCAAGGCCATAAGACCCTTGGGTAATGTCCAATGGCAAGGTGCCCGCGCGAAACGCATCACGTGTGGGAAAGGGCAAAAGTGCCAGATAGCCAAGCCCTGCCCCGACAATCCCGCCCATCAGGCCGATCATCGCGCCTTGTGTGACAAAGACAAAAAGCACAAAGCCACGTCCCGCCCCCATTGCCCGCATGATCCCGATTTCGGGGCGGCGTCGATAGGTTGAGAGCAAAAGAGCCGAGGCAACGCCGATCACAATCGTGATGAGCGCAAAGGCTTTGAGGAAATAGCCCGTCTGGGCTTGCGCATCCAATGCCTCCATCAACTGCTCCGCGTCATCCGTCCACGGCACCGCGTTCAATCCCGTCAGGGCTTGGATACGGCGCGCGGTGGTGTCGGCCGCTTTCAGGTCATCGAGCTTGATCTCGATCTGCGTCACCCCTTGAGGCATGGAGAACAGCGTGCGTGCCGTTGACAGGCTGACAAATGCACGTGCGCTGTCCATACCGCCATTACCCGTCTCGAAAATGCCACCCAAAGTCAGGTTGGCCGTAATCCCCTTCGAGCTTTCCAAGCGTAAAGCCTGTCCGATGGACAAGGCCAGATCATCCGCCAGATCGCGCCCCAGAACAATCACCCCCGAACTTACCCGCTCGTCCCCCTCGACCATATAGCTGGCCAGATCAAGGATCGCGGACTCGCGTCCCGGATCGACGCCAACAACGCTGACCTGCGCCACTTGCGCCCCACGGGTCAGAAAGCCCGCACCTGTGATCTCTGGCGAAACGGCTTTGACACCAGCGACCTCTTCGATCAGGGGGAGCCATGTTGCAGCCTCCGTCAATGTAGCATCGCGGGTGCCACCGCTCTCCGTCACGGCCAGCACATGCCCTTCGGACGAGACCAGAAGCGCAGGCTCCTCGGTCTCCGCTTCAATGGTAATATGCGACAGATCCCCGACCGTTCGCGCCAAGATAAACTCGGCCAGCCCGCCAATCAGTGCGGACATAAAGATGAAAATAAACACGCCGACCGCGACCCCTGTCACCAAGAGCGCGGTCTGGCCCTTGTTGGCGGTCAGGTATCGTGACGCAATCTTCAGGCCATAGAGCATCAGGGGGTCTCCGCCTTGATCTCTTGACCGTCCGCAACACCCGTCGCATCGACAATCACCATGTCGCCCTCGGCAAGACCATCTGTTGCGATGAGGCGGGCTGCGGGCCAGTCCACGACCGTCACGGGACGCAACTCGGCCACGCCATCCACCACCACAAAAACCTCCGCATCGTTCATCAAAGCCGTGCGCGGAAGCGTCAACGCCGCGTCCCGTTCGTCAACGATGATATTGGTTGCCACCGTCATTCCGACAGGCGCCTCGATCGGAGTGTCGAAACCGACCTTAACGGCCAACCCGCCTGTGGCCTCATCCACGCGGTTGGAGACATAGGTGACATGCCCGCCATAAGTATCACCCAACCCTGCCAGTTGCAGGAGCGCCTTTTGCCCAACGGCAATCTGCGTCGCGTAGGTTTCATCCACATCCGCCTCGACCACCAGTTCGCCGAGATCCGCCAGTGTCATCAGGCGGGTAGACGGGCTGATCGTTTGACCCACTTCCACCTCAAGCTCCAGAACCGTGCCCGCGACGGGGGCCTGAATAGTATAGTTATCAAGCGCAATCCGCGCCTGATCCAGCATCGCCGTCAATCGCGCCACTTCCTGTTCTGCCGATTGTTTGGCAAAGGCGGCAGCCTCCAAAGCGGTCTGCGAGACATTGCTGCCAAGCGACACGGCGCGGTCGTAATCCTCTGTCGCCTTCAGCTGCGCGACAAGCGTCGCATCCAGTGCCGCCATAGCCTGCCTGACAACCGCATTCTGTTGATCCGCATCGACCTGCGCGAGCGCCTGCCCCGCATCGACCTGATCCCCTTCATCCACGGAGACAGACATCAAGGTTCCCGACACGGAGGCGCTGACGTCCACCGAATGCACGGCAGCGATCCGACCATTCACGGCAAGAACGCGCGTGGCGGGGCTGCTTTGGGCAATTTCGACGACAACCGAGGTCGGTTGTGCCGACCAGAACTGCGAATAGGCCCCATAGCCAAGCCCCATAACAAGCAATGCCACTGCACCCCAAACCCAGACACGCCGCTTCGCACTTGGCGCAGGTTCGCTGGGCCGCAACGCAGGAACAGGCGGCATCCCCCCTATCCCGTTTTGCACCTCAGGTTGCTGGACGTCTTGCGTATCGTTTTCAGACTTAGATGGGGCCAAGGTCGCTCCTTCCGTGACTGCTGTGGCTTGGCTCTTTGCGCGAATGCACCGAAGAGGCCAACACAGCTAGGCTCGCATATCTCACGCAGACAGCATAGCCCCGCAGACCAGCACCGCATTGACCTATATCACGAAGGACAGGAACATTTGCGGTGCCCTCTGCATGTAGTCTCGGATAAGGGATTCACCTTCGCTCGGCTCGCAAGCGGGCAGCGCTTATGCTCGCATAGCGCGGGAAAAGATGTGAGCTGCGCGAAAAGGAACCGACAGCCCGACGATCTGGCGGGACTCAAATTCGGTTGAGGCGCCAGTCGGCGAAGAGGTTTGCTTGCTCGCAGAAGGGCTGCGTATCGTGTCCTGCAAAGAGACCGTCCTGAGTAACAAGAACAGTGCGCCATCCGCGAGCAGCCGCGCCGAGAATATCGGTGTGGAGCGTATCGCCACACATGGCGATGCGGTCGGCAGGCACGCCTGACAGCGAAGCTTCGATCAGATCATAGACCTCGGGGAATGGTTTACCGAAGAACCGCACATGGCTGGGGAAACGGTCCGCGATCTCGTGACCGAAATGCCCGGGCTCCAGCGAGAACCCGTCGTCGCGGGGAGCGGCAAGATCTGCGTTACCGATATAAAGACTGCGCGGGCGGGTTTGCATGGCGTTCATGAGGAGCGTTTGGCGCGCGGGCGTCCAGTCCGCCGACGACAGGAACAGGAAGTGTTCCACAGCGTCGTAATCGGCGGGATCATCGGTCAGACGCGTATTGCCCACAGGCAAATCACTTAAGCTATCGGAATCCGCCGTAATGACACCCCAATGCCCCTCTTTCAGATTTTGAAGGGTCGCTTCCCTGCTGGTGATGATTTCCTCATCCTCAACACGCACGCCGAGACGTTTGAATTTGTCGATGGCGCCGCTGCGATCATAGCTCGCGGCATTGGTTAGAATGCGGATAGCACAGCCCCGTTCGCGCAATTGATCCAGTCGGACATCCGCACCAGGGATCAGGGTCTCGCCGACGTTCAACACGCCGAACGCGTCGAAAACAAAAGCATCAACTTCGTCAGCCACATCCAGAAGGGACTGGATGTCGGTCGATTCACTACGGGGCTTCACTTGCGGAAAACGCTCCCTAACATCTTGATAACGATTAAAAATCGACTGCGTAGTCAGCATATGTCCCCGCCTCGTCTGCAAGCTTTAACGGTGAAACGTCTAAAACGAAAACACCAAAAGTGAAAGATAAAACAACAAAGCAACAAAATTATGACATATCCTACATTCCTTGCTCGAATTTTGTCGTTACTTCCGAAATACGCGCGTGTTTCCTGTGCAATTAGAAATAAATAATGTTGTTTTGGCGTTTTTACCTCATTAACGTTGCGGGAGAATCAATGCCAGGGGGGAGACGAATGGCATCGAAGAAACAAAAGCGACGCGAGGCAATTGCGGCCCTTGTCATGGAACAGGGCGCTGTCACCGTCGGTGCATTGGCGGAGCGCTATAACGTCTCCATGCAAACGATCCGCCGAGATGTAGATGTCCTTTGTAAAGATAGCATGATGCGCCGCGCACATGGGCGCATTGAACTGAGCAAGGAATTTCTGAATACCCCCTTTGATCAACGCACAGGCACGAACCGCACTGGAAAACGCGCCATTGGCGAGGCTGCCGCAGAACTGATCTCCGACGGCTCTACCCTGTTCATTTCCATCGGCTCGACACCGGTCAGCGTGGCGCAGTCACTCCGTCGACACAAAGGGCTAACCGTTATCACCAACAACCTGAGCGCAGCGATGGCGCTTAGCGAGGAAGTCTCCAACCGCATCATCCTACCAGGCGGCGAAGTGCGCCTGCCCGACCGTGACATTCTGGGCAACGATGTTCTGGACTTCTTCGGCCGCTTCCGTGCCGACTTCGCCCTCTGTGGCGTCGCGGGAATTGCGGAAGATGGTGGATTGCTCGAATTTCACACTTCTGAAGTAAGAGTGAGACAAAAGATTTGCAAAAACGCGCGACACTCCCTTCTCGTTGCCGACGTTTCCAAGTTCGGACGCATGGCACCCGCTTTGGGTGACAATATAGCCGACATGGATCACGTCATCATAGACCGAAGGCCGGATGATCGTTTTGCACCGTTGCTGACCAATATTGAAGAACGACTACTTGTGGCTGAAGGACGACCATGATGACAAAAACACCGTTTGTGAAACTTGACGGCGTGGCGAAACGTTGGAACGGCCAATTGGGCGTCGAAGGGATCACACTGGATATTCCCGAAGGCAGCTTCACCGCGCTTTTGGGGCCGTCAGGGTGCGGTAAGTCCACGACGCTGCGCCTTCTGGCGGGGCTCGAAATGCCCGATGAAGGACAAATCATTATCGACAACAAGGACGTAACAACCAGCGCGGCCTCGGACCGAAACCTGTCGATGGTGTTCCAGTCCTACGCACTTTTCCCGCACCTGTCTGTGGCCGAAAATGTCGTCTTCGGCCTCAAGGTCCGTCGCGTCCCGAAGGCAGAGCGGCAAGAAAAACTGGTGCGCGCACTGGAAATTACCGGCCTGCTCGGTCTCGAAGACCGCAAACCTGGCGAATTGTCAGGTGGTCAGCGCCAGCGCGTCGCCCTCGCCCGCGCCATTGTTGCGGGTCAGAAGCTCTGCCTGATGGACGAGCCCCTGTCCAACCTTGACGCGAAACTACGCAACGCCGTTCGCAAGGACATCAAGAAGCTTCAGCGCGACCTGGGGATCACGGTCATTTACGTGACCCACGACCAGACCGAAGCCATGAGCATGGCCGATACGGTCGTGTTGATGAAGGACGGGCACATCCAGCAAGTCGGCGCGCCCGACGACCTTTATAGCAAGCCCAGCAACACATTCGTTGCCGAATTCGTCGGCGCGCCGCCAATGGCCTTGCTCAAGTCAACTGTCCTTGAGGGCTTCGGCGACGACAAGACCATCGGAATCCGCGCCGAGGACATCCGCATCGTGCCCAAGGGCGAAGGCCGCCTGCGTTGCACCGTGAACGAAAGCGAGTTTTTGGGTGCCGAAACGCTTATCGGCCTGACCCACGAAGGTGCAACGGGTCTTAGCGTCCTCAAGCCGGGGCTTTCGCTCATGGACGAGGGCGCGGAAATCGACATCACCTTTAACGACGAAAACCTGCACGTCTTTGACGCTGCAGGCCAACGGCTGGCGGGATAGCTGATCGCCCGCTACGACACTGAGAGCCAACTTCAAGGGAGACAGAAATGAAACATTATTCAACAACAGGACTTGGTTTAGCCACGGCTATGGCCGTCGGTCTGGCCGCTTCGGCAAGCGCCGAAACCGAACTGACAATGTACTACCCCATTGCCGTGGGTGGCGCATTGACCGAAGTGGTGGATGGCATCGTTGCCGATTTTGAAGCCGCAAACCCCGACATCAAGGTAAACGCCATCTACTCGGGCAACTATGACGACACGCGCGTGCGTGCCCTGTCCGCACTGGCATCTGGCGAGCCTGCACAATTGGCCGTGATGTTCTCGATCGACGCTTACGACCTGATCGAACAGGATCTGATCGTTCCCTTCGACGAGGTCGCCTCGACCGACGCTGACAAGGAATGGCTCGGCGGCTTCTACCCCGCGCTCATGGCCAATGGCCAAATCGAAGGCCAGACCTGGGGCATCCCCTTCCAGCGTTCGACGATCGTCGCCTACTACAACAAAGACATGTTCCGCGACGCAGGCCTCGACCCCGAAGCCGCGCCGAAAACGTGGGACGAGATGGTCGAAATGGGCAAGGCCCTGACGAACGACGACACCTACGGCATCATGATCCCGTCCACGGGCTACCCCTACTGGATGTTTCAAGCGCTTTCGATCCAGAACGGCAAAGAGCTTATGTCCGGTGACGGGCTGACCACCTATTTCGATGATCCCGCTGTTGTCGAAGCACTGGAATTCTGGAAATCCATGTCGGTCGAGCATGGCATCATGCCCACGGGCACGGTCGAATGGGGCACCCTGCGTCAGGCATTCCTCGAAGGTCAGACCGCGATGATGTGGCACTCCACGGGCAACCTCACGGCTGTGAAGAACGCCGCGAGCTTTGACTTCGGCGTTGCCGAACTTCCCGCGAACGTGCGCCCAGGCTCCCCGACGGGTGGTGGTAACTTCTACATGTTCAAGGACACAACAGACGAAGAGCGCGCCGCTGCGCTCAAGCTGATCCAGTTCATGACATCCCCCGAGCAGGCGGCCGAATGGTCGATCGCGACGGGTTACATGGGCGTGTCTCCTGCTGCCTATGAGACCGAAGCACTCAAGGCCTACACGGAAGAATTCCCCCCTGCCCTCGTGGCACGCAACCAGCTTGAAAACGCTGTTGCAGAATTCTCGACCTTTGAGACAGCCCGCGTGCGCGATGGTCTGAACAATGCGATCCAGTCGGCTTTGACGGGCGCAAAAGAGCCCGCCGAAGCTCTGTCAGAAGCCCAAGCGGCTGCTGAACGTCTGCTTCGCGCCTACCAGTAACCTCCCCGATCGGGCCGGCACATTACGTGTGTCGGCCCGTTTGTCCCCTCGCATCGGAGTCGCACCATGTCCGCCCATGCCAACCTCGAACGTCGCAGACAGGCCATTTATGGCTGGCTCATGCTGTCCCCTGCGGCGGTTCTGTTGACGTTGTTTGCATTTTACCCGTCCATTGCGACCCTGTGGTCGAGCCTGTTTTCCCGCGGCACACGCCGCAGACCAACCGAATTTGTCGGCATCGAGAACTATGCGGATCTCTTCGCCGACCCGACGTTCTGGCTCGTGGCCAAGAACAACCTGCTTTACGCGGGCATCACGATCCCCGTTTCGATTTTCATCGCGCTTTCGATGGCGCTCTGGGCAAACGGGAAGATCCGCGCCCGCAGCTTCGTGCGCACGGCCTATTTCACACCAACCGTCTTGCCGATGATTGCTGCTGCGAACCTGTGGCTGTTCTTCTACACACCCGGCCTTGGCGTGCTGGACCAGATCGGCAGCCTTTTCGGCCTGCCATCGGTGAACTGGCTCGGCCAACCCGAAACCGCGCTCTGGGCGATCATCATCGTGACCATCTGGAAAGAGGCAGGGTTCTTTATGATCTTCTACCTCGCTGCGCTGCAAACGATCCCCGAAGATCTCAAAGAGGCCGCAGACATCGAAGGCACGAGCCGCTGGACCTATACACGCCGCATCGTGCTGCCTCTGTTGATGCCCACCACGCTGTTCATCGCCGTGAACGCGATGATCAACTCGGTCAAACTGATCGACCACCTGTTCATCCTGACGAAAGGTGGACCGTCGGACGCCTCGAAGCTCATCCTTTACTACATCTGGGAAATGGCATTCGCCTTCTTCGACGCACCAAGTGCCGCCGCAATGACGATCATCGTGATCGCTGTTTTGGGCATCGTCGCCGCAATCCAGTTCCTCTTCCTCGATAAAAGGACGCACTACCAATGAAGAGCCTGAGCAAATTCATGGACAGCTTTGGCGCGATCCTCTTGGCGATCATCTGGATTGCTCCCCTGCTGTTCGCCTTCTGGGCCGCAACACACTCTACGTCTGACGCGGTGAACCTGAACCTGTTTGCACCGTGGACCTTGGACAATTTCCGCGTTGCTTGGGCAGGTGCGCCGTGGCTGCAATACTTCTTCAACACCTTCATGTTGGTGACTGTGATCCTGATCGGGCAGTTCATCCTGACGACCCTTGCGGGTTTCGCATTTGCGCAGCTGCAATTTCCGGGCAAGGACTTCGTCTTCATTCTGGTGCTGATGCAGCTGTTCATCCTGCCTGAAGTGTTGATCGTCGAAAACTACGCCATGGTGTCCCGCCTGGGCCTCTTCGACTCCATCCTCGGCGTCGGCATGCCCTACATGGCCAGTGCCTTCGGCATCTTCCTGATGCGTCAGGCGTTCAAGGGCGTCCCCGTGGAGCTACATGAGGCCGCGCGGATCGAAGGCTGCGGCTTGCTGGGCATCCTGTGGCGGGTCTATGTGCCGCTCGCGAAGCCCACATATATCGCCTATGCGCTGGTGTCGGTGTCGACGCACTGGAACAACTTCCTTTGGCCACTGATTGTCACCAACTCGCCCGAAACACGGCCATTGACCGTCGGGTTGTCGATCTTCGGCGCGCCTGAAAACGGGGTTGATATCAGTATCATCTCCGCCGCGACGATGATGTCCGTTGCACCATTGCTGATCGCTTTCCTGATCTTCCAACGTCAGTTTGTTCAGGCCTTCTTGCGCGCGGGGATCAAATGACGACGATCCTCCAGCTATCCGACACCCATATCGTACCCCGTGACGAGCTTTGCTCGGGGCAGTTGGATACCACGGAGTCCCTGACGCGACTGGTGGAGCGGATCACAAGCATCCGCGACCAGATCGGGCAAATAGACGCGCTTCTGGTAACGGGCGATCTGACCGATGACGGAAGCGCGGCCAGCTACGCGCGGTTCAAATCTCTCGTCGCGCCACTGGACCTGCCGACCTATGTGTTGACGGGCAACCACGACGCGCGCGAGGCGATGCGGGCGGCTTTTGCCGACACGTTGCCAAAGACCGGCCTGCTGAACTGGACGCGCCGCGTGGGTGGCGTCCAGTTGATCGGGCTGGATACGCTGATCGAAGGGCAGGGCGCGGGGCGGCTCGGGGAGGACGGTCTGGCGTTCCTGAAAGATGCCCTGTCGCAAGCGGCGGGGGCACCTGTTCTCTTGGGGTTGCATCACCCGCCTTTCGCAAGCGGCATCGAATTCATGGACAAGATCGGGTTGATCGACGGGGATGCCCTGCGTGACATTCTGGCAAGCTACCATGGACCGCTACGCATCCTGTGCGGTCATATCCACAGAATGATCGTCGCCGATGTCGCGGGCCATATCGCGATCTCTGCGCCCTCGCCGGCGAGCACCTTTTCCTATGATCGCCGACAGGAGGCCCCCGTTGGCTTCATGCGACAGGAAGGTGGCGCTCTCCTGCATCGTTGGGACACAGGATTTCAGACGATTACAATCGAAGCAAACGCCGGATCAGGCCCTTTCCCGTTCTGATCCGCCAAAAATCCATAGAAGGCCGCATCCATTGAGCGAACCTCATGCGATCCAGATAGTGATTCAAATTGCGGGCGCTGCTGCCCTGTTGATCTGGGCCGTGCGCCTTGTCCGCACGGGCGTGGAGCGCGGCTTTGCAGCCCCCATGCGTATCTGGTTGCGCCATTCCGCCCGAAACCGTCTTCTCGCAGCAGGCACGGGAATGGGTGCGGCGGTCCTGCTGCAAAGCTCTACCGCCGTGGCCGTGTTGGTGTCCAATTTCGTCGCAAAAGGCGGGTTGGCGACGGCGACGGGGCTGGCCATTCTTCTGGGTGCCGATGTCGGGTCAGCGGTGGTGACGCAACTCCTTATGGTGCGCCAACCGCTTTTGATCCCCCTGTTGCTCTTGCTTGGCGTCACGGTCTTCCTGCGCAGCGACGCCAGCAGCACGCGTCAGGTCGGGCGCATCATGATCGGGCTTGCGCTGATTTTCGTCTCACTGGACATGATCCGCGCCGCAACCGAGCCGATGATCTCCAATCCCAGCACACAGGCCGTCATGGTCTATCTGGGGCGCGATCTGCTTACCGCCTTCGCGATCGGTGCCGTGTTTGCATGGGCCGTTCATTCGAGCGTCGCGGCGGTCCTGCTTTTTGTCACGCTCGCGGGGCAGTCGATCCTTCCTGCGCCCGCGGCCGCCGCAATGGTCCTCGGTGCCAACTTGGGTGGGGGCTTTATCGCCTTCGTCCTGACTTATTCCGCGCCCCTCGCCTCAAAACGCATGGTGATGGCCAACCTGATCCTGCGCGGCAGTGGCGCGTTGCTCGCCATGTTCGCAATTGCGTCGATGCCCGCACTTTTGGATCACTTTGGCACAAACGCGGCGCGGCAGACCATTAACCTGCACCTCGCATTCAATGTGGCGCTCGCTCTAATCTCCTTGCCGTTCGTGAAGCCCATCATTGCCGTGCTGTCCTACTTTATGGCCGAGAAGCCCGATCCAAACGGCACGCTGGACGATGCCAGTGCGCTTGATCCGGCTCTACTCGAAAAGCCGCAACGCGCGATTGACTGCGCCGCGCGCGAATTGCTCTCCATGGGGCAAAAGATCGAACAGATGTTGATCGCGGTGGAACCCCTTTACGACAACTGGAACGCCGCCACTGCCGAGATGATTGCCAAGCAAGACAAGGTCATCAAACAGACCCATATGGACATTAAACTGTATCTTGCCCGCCTCGCCCAAAAGGGAATGTCGGAAGACCTCAGCCGCCGCTCGATGGAGCTTGCATCAATTGCATACAGCCTCGATTCCGCCTCCGATGCGATCACGCGGGTCATGTTGGACCTCGCCAAGCGTCTCGACATGCAAAAGCTGAAGTTCTCGGAGGAAGGCCGTGAGGAAATCCGCGACTTCGCAGACCGTGTCCATAGCAATGTGCAGCTTGCCCTCAATGTCATGCTGAACCAGAACCCCGCCGAGGCGCGCGAGTTGGTTGCGGCCAAGGAAAAGCTGCGCAAAACCGAGCAGAAGTTGCAGCGCAGCCATATTGGCCGTTTGCGCCAAGGGCTCGTGGAAAGCATCGAGACAAGCAACATCCATCAGGAAACGCTGCGTGCGCTCAAACAGATCAACTCCGCCTTCTCGATGATCGGTCATCCCATCCTGTTGAAATCGGGCGACTTGTTGAAAAGCCGCCTGTCGTAAGGACACGCAGCGGTCAAGGAACGGGATGGGGGGGGAAACCCCTGCCTTGACCTGCGGCCCCGAATATTTCACAACTACGCGCGATGGTTTCCAGTCGCCGAAAATGCGTCTGGGATGAAAAGGGAATACGGTGAGGAGGAGCCAATGCGCGCCGAATCCGTAACTGCCCCCGCAACTGTGAGCGGTGAGTGACCCCGAGGAATACCACTGAGCCAGTCAGGCTCGGGAAGGTTCGGGAGAACGCTGATCCGCAAGTCAGGAGACCTGCCATCAACGGCACCATGAGGTGACGTCAATGCAACTCAACCCAGACGGGGTGTCTGGTTAGGAGATCATGATGGCAACGCGGTTTTCCCCGTGCATTCGATTGTGTCTGTCCTGCGCCCCGCATCGTCGCGGAGGGCGACATGACACCAATGCCAAACCACTCAATTACCGTCTGCACCTCATGCAGGCATAAGGGCACCACCTGCAAGCCTGGCTTCCAACTGATAGAAAAGCTCAAAGACGCGATCGAAGCCGCAGGAGATGCGGTTTCCGACGACTTCGAGATCTCGGGCGTTGCCTGTATGGCGGGCTGTGACCGCCCATGCACGGTTGCCTATCACGGCAGTCGCAAGGCGGCATATCTGTTCGGGGACATTGACCCCGACGCCGACGTTGATGCTCTCGTCACCTTTGCGCGCCAATATGCCACCCTGAACGATGGCTGGTGCAACGCGTCCGCGCGCCCGCAAAAGCTGCGCGCCGCGACCCTTGCGCGCGTTCCCGCCGCAATCATCGCGATGGAAGCCGATGTGGGGCGCGCCTCATGAGGGCAGCAGATCTTGAAGTCAGCGGCGTAAGCTGGGCCCCTGCCCGCTCCGCCCAGTCCGTCTTGCATCCGACCACCTTTCGCGTGGACGCAGGGCGGGTTCTGGGCGTGGTTGGCCCCAATGGCGCGGGCAAATCGACCTTGCTGCGCCTCCTCTATCGCTTCCACCGCCCCCACACAGGCCACGTGTGTGTGGACGGGCAAGACATCTGGTCAATGCCCGCCCGCGACGCGGCGCGAAAGGTTGCAGCGGTTTTGCAAGAACAAGCCGCTGCATTCGGCCTCACCGTGCGCGAGATCGTCCATCTGGGCCGCACGCCGCACCATTCGGGCTTTGCCGCATCTGGTGAGAGTGATGTGCGCGTCGTTGACCGTGTGCTGACCACGCTCAACCTGCATGCCCTCGCCGATCGGGACTTCGGCACATTGTCGGGGGGCGAACGTCAGCGCGTCATGGTGGCCCGTGCCTTGGCACAGGAACCTCAGGTTCTCATCCTTGACGAGCCGACCAACCATCTCGACGTGCGCCACCAACTGGAAATCGTGTCACTGATCCAGACGCTCGGCCTGACGATTGTTGTGTCGCTGCACGATCTCAACATGGCGATTGGCGTCTGCGACGATGTTCTGGTCCTCAAGAACGGGCAGTCCCAAGGGTTCGGCCCGCCGCACACGCTTCTCACCAATTCGCTCGTCTCCGACGCATTTCGCGTCGACGCGCAGCGCGAAAAACTGACCCCCAGCGGGGTCTCCCATTTTTCTTTTTCCTTACCCAAACAGGAAGGTACCCTCTCATGAAACGTACTCTTATCACCCTCGCCCTTCTCTCCAGCGCCGGCACCGCAGCCGCGCAGGCAACAGTGCAAAGCTGCGACCGTCAGGTCACATTCGACGCACCGCCGCAGGCCGCCGTTTCCAATGACGTCAACCTCACCGAGATGATGTTGGTGCTCGGCCTTGCCGACCGCATGGTGGGCTACACAGGCATTTCCGGCTGGAAAACGCTCGACGAGGGCATGCGCGAAGGCGTGGAGCAACTGCCCGAACTCGCCTCGAAATATCCGTCGAAAGAGGTGCTGATCGGGGCCGATGCGGATTTCTTCTTCGCGGGCTGGAACTACGGCATGAAGGTGGGCGGCGAAGTAACGCCCGAGACCTTGGCGCCGTTTGGCATTCAGGTCTACGAACTGACCGAAAGCTGCATCCATATCGGGGAGAAAGCCCCCGCCTCGATGGAAGATATGTATAACGACCTGCGCAATCTCGGCGCCATCTTTGACATCTCCGACAGAGCCGATGCGCTGATCGAAGATTATAAGGCAGAACTGGACGCCTTCCTTGCGCCCTTGCCCGAACTGGAAACCCCGCCGCGTGTTTTCGTCTACGACAGCGGTGAGGATGCGCCCTTCACGGCAGGTCGCTACGCAATGCCCAATGCGCTGATCGAGGCTGCGGGCGGCGTCAATATCATGAATGACTTCGAGAAGAGCTGGTCGACGGTTGGCTGGGAGGCGGTCGTGGAGCGCAATCCCGAGGTGATCGTGATCGTGAACTACGGAGAGGTTACAGCCGAGCAGAAACGCAACTTCATGATGACCAACCCTGCCTTTGCGGGCATCGACGCGGTGCGCAATGACCGTTTCGTTGTCCTCGAATACGTCGAAGCCACACCTGGTCCGCGCAACATCAGGGCGGTCAAAACCCTCGCAACGGCGTTTAGAGGCGAGTGATGGCCACCCCCGCCGCACAACATGCGAAAAAGGAACGTACCGCCCTGTCTCCCACGCGTCCATGGCTCGTGGGGCTGATCGGGATCGCGGCTCTTTGGGCATCGCTCTCGGTGGCTGTGAGTGTCGGCGCGGTGGCCGTGCCGCTCGACACAGTTTGGGGCATCGTGATTAACAAGGTGGTTCCCGACGCCGTCGCGGTTGATTGGTCGGTCGGCCGCGAGGCCATCGTGTGGGATATCCGCTTCCCGCGCGCGATCCTTGCGGGGCTGGTCGGTGCGGGGCTGGCGATTGTCGGGGCGAGCCTTCAGGCCGTAACCCGCAATCCGCTGGCCGATCCTCACTTGCTTGGCATCTCGGCGGGGGGTGCCTTCGGCGCCATTCTAGCGTTGCTCCATACGGGGCTGTTCATCGGCCTTCTGACCGTGCCGTTGCTGGCTTTCCTCGGCGCGCTCGGCGCGACACTCATCGTGCTGGCGGTGGCGAAACTTGCCTCGGCCACAAGCGCGGACCGACTGGTTCTTGCGGGCGTTGCCGTGTCCTTCATCGTCATGTCGCTGGCAAATCTCCTGATCTTTCTGGGAGATCCGCGCGCGACACATACGGTGGTGTTCTGGATGCTCGGCGGGCTTGGGCTGGCCCAGTGGGACCAACTGATCTACCCCGCACTCGTGCTAGCAGGCTGTGGTGCCTATCTTTGGCTCAGGTCTGGCTATCTCAACGCCATGACCGTTGGGGATGAAACCGCAACCACCTTCGGCATCCCCGTGGCACGGTTCCGCCTGACCGTCTTTGTCATCGGTGCGCTGGTCACGGGGGTGATGGTCGCCTTTTCGGGGATCATCGGTTTTGTTGGCCTCATGGTGCCCCATATCGTTCGCCTCGCCGTGGGCGGAAGCTATCGCCGCCTGTTACCGATCACTGCCCTGTGCGGCGCGATTTTCCTCGTCTGGGCAGATATCATTGCCCGAACCATCATGGCGCCAGATGACATGCCCATCGGCATCGTGACGGGGCTCATTGGCGGGGTGTTCTTTGTCTGGCTGCTAGGTCGACGCTCGGGCTGATACTCGCTAGGCACCCGCCTCTGGCGACAGCACCTACCTCGTCCTGAAAGACCAGCAACCCACGCAAAACGACGGGACAGGCTCAACGGCCTGTCCCCTTCCCCCCTTTCCCGCTTCACGCTCCACGGTCGTTGTCATCCAATCGCTCCTTTTTGCGAATGATTTGCATTTGCATTATTTTCAACAACAGCTATAAGTGTTGCGACTCATTCGCAATTAGAAGCCTGCGACACGATTGAGAAAGCTTGCAGGATCACAAAAACGAGGAAAGGACTTGTAATGAATTTGACGATGACACGCTTGATGGGGGCTGTGGCCGCGACCGCGCTGATGACAGGCATGGCCGCCGCCGACGAGGACCGCATGAAAGTTGTCACGACATTCACGGTTTTGGCGGATATGGCGCAGAACGTGGCGGGCGACGCGGCAGAGGTGGTTTCGATCACCAAGCCAGGCGCCGAAATCCACGGCTACGAACCGACCCCACAAGACATCGTGCGCGCACAAGGCGCGGATTTGATCCTTTGGAACGGGATGAATCTGGAACTGTGGTTCGAGCAGTTTCTAAACAATCTGGATGAAGTGCCCTCGGTCACGCTCACAGATGGCATTGATCCGATCTCGATCGCCGAAGGCGCCTATGAGGGCAAGCCGAACCCGCACGCGTGGATGGGCCTCGACAATGCGCTGGTCTACATCGACAACATTCTGGAAGCCTTTTCCGAACACGACCCCGAAAACGCGGCGATCTATGTTGCCAATGCCTCCGCCTATAAAGACGAGCTGCGCGCGACCCTTGAGCCGCTGCGGCGCGAGGTTGCCACGATCCCCGAGGCGAAACGGTGGCTGGTCACCTGCGAAGGCGCATTCAGCTATCTTGCCCGCGATTTCGGCATGAAAGAGCTTTATCTGTGGCCGATGAACGCCGATCAGATGGGTACACCGCGTCAGGTGCGCGCCGTAATTGACGGCGTTCGGGACAACGACATCCCCGTGGTCTTCTGCGAAAGCACGGTCAACACCGCCCCTGCCGAACAGGTCGCACGCGAAACAGGCGCCAACTACGGCGGCGTGCTCTACGTCGACAGCCTGTCCGAACCCGATGGTCCCGTGCCGACCTATCTCGATCTGCTTAAGGTAACATCGGAAACGGTGGCAAACGGCCTTACATCAGACATGAACTAAAAATTTCCTTCGTGGAAAGGGTCTGTCGGGCGTAACCTCGTCCGGCGGGCCTATGCCGTTTCAGGCCGCGACCTTTCTGGCAGAAAGCAGAGAATGCAACACGATACCGAGATGAAGACGACACCAGCCTCCGAGCGCACTGATCCCTCGGGCGGGATCAAAGCGCGTGATGTGACTGTCACCTACCGCAACGGCCACACCGCCCTGCACGATGCGTCCTTCGAAATCCCGCGCGGCACAGTAACCGCGCTTGTCGGGGTGAACGGCGCGGGTAAATCCACGCTTTTCAAGGCGATCATGGGGTTTGTTCCCGTCGCACGCGGGGAGATCACACTCCTTGGCCTCGACGTCAAACAGGCGCTCAAGCGCAACCTCGTGGCCTATGTGCCACAATCGGAAGAGGTCGACTGGTCCTTCCCCGTTCTCGTTGAGGACGTGGTGATGATGGGCCGCTACGGGCACATGGGGTTCTTACGCAGGCCAACACGCGCGGATCGCGAGGCGGTGGAAGCCGCACTTTGTCGCGTTAACATGCTCGACTTCCGTCACCGCCAGATCGGGGAATTGTCGGGCGGGCAAAGAAAGCGCGTCTTTCTCGCCCGCGCACTGGCGCAGGATGGTCAGGTGATCCTGCTGGACGAGCCCTTCACAGGCGTCGATGTCAAAACCGAAGAGCAGATCATCGCCCTACTGCGCGAATTGCGCGACGAAGGCAGGGTGATGCTGGTCTCGACACACAACCTCGGAACCGTCCCCGAATTCTGTGACAGGACGGTTCTGGTCAAGGGCACCGTACTGGCTTACGGCCCGACGGAAACGACCTTCTCGCGCGAGAACCTCGAAGCGGCCTTCGGCGGCGTGCTGCGCCATTTCACGCTTGGCGGCACGGATTTGCACGATGACGACGACACACGCAGCCTGTCGATCCTGACCGACGACGAGCGGCCCCTCGTGCAATATGGCGACAAGATCAAGGTCGGGGAGGCGCAAAAGTGACCACACTTCTTGAACCCTTCTCCTATGGTTACATGACCAATGCGATGTGGGTTTCGGCGCTGGTAGGAGGAGTTTGTGCGTTTCTCTCCTCCTACCTGATGCTGAAAGGCTGGTCGCTGATCGGTGACGCCCTGTCTCATGCGGTCGTGCCCGGTGTTGCGGGGGCCTACATCCTCGGTCTTCCCTTTGCGCTCGGAGCTTTCATCTCGGGCGGACTGGCGGCCACGGCCATGCTGTTCCTGTCCGACCGTTCAGGGCTGAAAGTCGATGTGATCATCGGCATCATCTTCACCTCTTTCTTCGGCTTGGGGCTGTTCATGGCGTCGATCAATCCCATGTCTGTCTCGATACAGACCATCACGATGGGCAATATTCTCGCCATCACGCCCGAAGATACGCTGCAACTGGCGATCATCGGCTTTGTGTCGCTCTCGATCCTGCTCCTGAAATGGAAAGATCTCATGGTCGTCTTCTTTGACGAAAGCCACGCACGCTCGATCGGATTGCGTCCAGGCGTGCTCAAGGCGGTGTTCTTCATCCTGCTCTCGGCCTGTGTTGTCGCGGCGATGCAGACGGTGGGGGCGTTCCTCGTTATCGCCATGGTGGTGACACCAGGGGCCACGGCCTATCTGCTGTGCGACCGCTTCTCGCGCCTGATCATGACCTCGGTTGCCATCGGCACCTTGACCAGTTTCTTCGGCGCCTATGCCAGCTATTTCCTCGACGGTGCGACAGGCGGCATTATCGTCCTGTGCCAAACGATCATCTTCCTCGCCGTTTTTGTCGGAGCCCCCAAACACGGGATCGTGGCAGCGCGGCGCAAAGCGGCGCAGGCCCTTCGCACGGAGGAACCACAATGATGGAAACACTTCTCATGCCATTCCAGTTCGGCTTCATGCAGAACGCCTTCTGGATTTCCATGATCGTCTCCGTGCCGACCGCACTGTTGTCCTGCATCCTTGTTCTCAAAGGCTGGGCACTGATGGGAGATGCCATCAGCCATGCGGTGCTGCCAGGGATCGTCTTGGCCTATATCCTCGGCTTCCCGCTAATCATCGGTGCGTTTGGCGCGGGTATGGTGACGGCGCTGGCCACGGGCTACCTCTCCGAGAACAGCCGCGTGAAGCAGGACACGGTGATGGGGGTGGTCTTCTCAGGCATGTTCGGGCTGGGGATCGTCCTTTACGTGTCGATCCACACAAATGTACATCTCGACCATATCCTCTTTGGCAACATGCTCGGTGTCGGTGCAGAAGACCTGTTGATGGCTGGACTGATTTCGGCCTTCGTCACCACTGCCCTTCTGCTGAAATGGAAAGACTTGATGCTCCATGCGTTCGACCCAGCACAGGCGCGCGCCTCGGGGTTGCCCGTTGCAGTGTTGCACTACGGGCTGCTGACCCTGATTTCACTCACCATCGTTGCGACCCTTGCGGCGACGGGGCTGATCCTTGCCGTTGGCCTGTTGATTGCACCCGGGGCAATCGCTTTCCTTACCGTGCGGCGCTTCGGCCAGATGATGGCGGTGGCGGTTGTGGTCTGCATGTTCTCCATGGTCGCGGGAGCCTACCTGAGTTTCTTCCTCGACAGTGCGCCCGCACCGACCGTCATCCTGATCCTCACCGCGATCTTTCTGGTCGCCTTCGTGCGCAGGCTTGTACAAACGCGGCGCACATCCTCCCGCCTTGCATCAGGCCAGAGCTAACCACGGACGCCCGACCGCGCTAAACCCTGCGGTCGGGTGAGCTATCCAATCCCCGTCCCCGAGCGATGCCTTTGCGGCACAGAGACACCCCGCAACCTCACGCCAGACGCACGGGGAAACAGATTCTCCAGCATGGGAATATGGGTAAATATCCATATGTTTCCAAAACCCCCAAATGGATATTTCCCATCCATATAAAGTTGGAAGGGGAAAGGAATGCAGACCACATTGGCTATTGCGCAAGGTGCGTTGATCCGGTCGACGAAAACCGACGCGCAACAGACGAGAAATGCCGCCGCGGCCAAGCAAGGCACCGCCTCACCCGCGTTAGACGCGACGGATTTCAATGTGGATATGATGTAGCCTTTTCAACCAACTGGTCGGGTATCTGGCAGGCGTGGTTATGAACCTCGTGGGAGCCTGTCAGATCCCGACTTTTGGCGCAACAAGCCGACAAATGTTTCTTCAGCGCAAAAAAATTCTGACGCATGGCTCTCATTCCGTGCAATGCTTCCACTCAAGAAAACCCATCCAGCATTCGGACGCGACGACATGAAAATCCGACATAATCAGACAGATCGCCTTGTCCTGACTGGATCTACCATGATTATCGCCGCTGCGGTGTCCGCCCTCCTACTCGGAATCCTTGTGATCGGCATGATTGTCGCCATCAAAGGGTATATCGCGCTCGGCGGCTTCGCTTTGAGTGGCGTTCTTGTTGGTACGGGTATTTTGTGGCTGGTCTATCACAAGACCGAAGTCCAGTTCGACCGCGACAACAACACGCTGACGATCCGCAAATCCATGCTGCACGGGACGCGCGAGGAGACCATTCCGCTTGAGACTGTCAGGCAAGCCGATGTCGACCTCAAGCGCAACCAACGCAACAACAACAGGCTCCACGCCAGCTACACCTACAGGCTCTGCATCGTGACGGAAGATGCGCACAACAGAAAGCGCGTCCCCCTCTCCCACGGCTACACCACGAGCAAACGCCATCTCTTCAGCGCCCGTAAGATCAATAACTGGCTGGGCGTGCCCGAAGCGCCGATTGCCGAAGGTCCGAGCATGGCGGATGTGGCCGAGGTCATCAAATCACTCGGTTTCGGCAAAGCAGCCTGAACCGCCAACGCGTATTTCTGTCTTCATAAAGGTTTAAAAAATGTCCCAATTCACTGAAACAACACGGGTAGGATTTTTCGCCCGTCTGAAGAACGCTTTCAAAGGCATCGGCATTGGCATCGGTTTCATCTGCATCGCCGTCTATTTCCTGTTCTGGAACGAAGGAAACTCGGTGCGCGCGGCGCGTGCGCTTACCGAAGGTGCGGGACAGGTGGTTTCAGTGGAGAGCTCGGCGATTGATCCCGAAAACGAAGGCCGACTTGTACATATCAACGGCCCGCTGACGCTCGCCGAACCTCTTAGCGATGAGGCGCTTGGTGTGGTGGCACCTGCGCAGGCCGTGCGCTTGGAGCGTGTCGTCGAGCAATTCGCGTGGATCGAAAGCAAAAAGACCGAAACAGACACCAAACTTGGCGGCGCACAGGAAAAGACCACGCAATACACCTATCGCATGGCTTGGACGGATGCGCCTGCCAGTGGGGCCGACTTCCAGTTTCCCGATGGGCATTTGAACCCGCCAATGCCGATCAAATCAGAAGTCATCCGCCAATCAGAAGGCGCAATCGGTGCCTTTACCGTGGATGACAAGATTTCCGATCTGGGTAGCGCAACGGCGATGCTTTTGAACGTCGCACATGCAGAAGGCATGACAGCTGCCCTGTCTTTGGAGCAGCCCGCCAATCTGGTCGCGGGACAGGTCGTCATTGGTGCGGATGTCGCGGCGCCTGTGTTGGGTGATATCAGGGTGAGCTATAAGGCCTCCGAGATCGACACGGCCAGCGTGGTCGGCGTGCAAAGCGGCAGCGAACTGGTCCCCTACACCGCGGAAAACGGACGCGAAATCTATTTGGTCGAACGGGGGCTGAAGGCCGCTGACGAGATGTTCGAGGCTGCGCAATCTGCCAACACATTCAAGACGTGGATGCTGCGTATCGGCCTGATGATCATGCTGTTCCTCGGGTTCAAGGCACTCTTCTCCCTGATTGATGTCATCTCGAGCATCCTTCCCTTCCTCGGCTGGATCTCCGCCTCTGTCACCTCCCTTGTCAGCCTTGCCCTGACCTTCGTTGTGGGTGGCGCAACGATTGCACTCGCGTGGTTCTACTTCCGCCCCCTCGTGTCGCTGGCCATCCTTGCCATCGCTCTGGCAGGTGCCGGCTTCATGGCCTACCGCGCCCGCAAAACAGCACAAGATGCCCCCCAAGGCACCTGACCATCGTCAACCTTTCCCTTTGCAAGAGGATTCCCAATGAAAAAACTTTCTCTCTCCATTGCCCTCATGATCGCCGCAGGTGCTGCGCAGGCAGGTCAGTTCTGCGAGCTTGATGGCACGGAAGTGTTTACCTGCACCATCAAAGGCGGCACGCATGGCGTCGAGGTTTGCAATGCGATTTGGGCAGATGGCACAAAGGCCGCGTACGGGTTCTTCAAATCCAACGGAACGGTGGAGAAGGAAATCCTTCAAGACATGGCAACGATCACCGCAACGCCGTGGAATGGCATGGGGAATTTCATCAGTGAATCCGTGACCTTTGAAAGTGGCGACGGCTATGCCTACGAGGTTTGGTGGGGCGGCGAACGCACGGAGGGCGCCGTCGCAATGGGCGGGATCAATGTCTTCAAAGACATCGAGTTGATTGCGGATCTCCCCTGCGATGATGGCACCGTGTACAGCGACCTCTCCGCACTCATCGAAATGATCGAAGCAGCGCAATAAGTGGGCCATCATGTTCCGCCCTGCTCTGCCCGTGGTCGCCGCGATGATGGCGACCACGTGGACCGTTCCTGTCTCTGCGCAATCTGTCTGCGGCGGCGAGGTTCTGTTTCAATGTGCAACCGACGACCCTGACGCCCGCGAGCAGATCACCGTTTGTGCGCGGGGCGAAAGCTACATCCTGGCCCGCCATGTGCTGTCATCGGGAGAAATGATCTATGATCCGCCCTTGATAGCGGATGCCAACACGACATGGTTTCACTGGTCCGAAGAGGATCAAGCGCAGTTGGAAATCGGGTTCTGGAGCACGGATTTAGGCGAGCCCGTGACCCTTTACGTTCATATGCCGTGGGACGATATGAATGAGACCGTGGCCGAGAATGGCGCCTCCGATATGTGGCTGCAATCGCCGCATTGGCGCACGCAGGTGGATCAAGTGACCTGCGCCTCCGATACGGTCTATGCTGAACCTGAGAGGCTTTGGCCCGCCCAAGCGGCGCGCGGACCGATTGGAGCCTTCTTCTCGCAAGACGATGTGATCCCGCGGATCGACACGGTTGGAGTGGCGCAGGTGACGGAGATCGCAGCGGAATCAGAAGGCGCCCCAGTCTACGCCTCAGCACGCCCCTCCGCCGCAACGCCTGTTTGGTGGATGCTCCAATCCGGAGATACCGTCGATATCCTCGACCGTCTGCAGAATTTCATCGCCGTTGCCATTCCGACCAATGGCATGAAGGCCTGCCTCATTCGCCCCGAACAGCTTGGCATGCCCTACTCTGGCCCCTGCGCCACGGGATGGGTGGATGCTGCCTTTCTTGACCCGATCCAATAACCGCACAACGCCAGTTCACGGAGACAACAGATGCGATCCTTCCTCCTGACCGCCGCCCTTATCAGCACCGCCAATGCCGCCCACGCCTTCTGCGAAGACATTCTGGCGACACAGGTGCTTTGCGTCACCGAGGAGGCAGACGAGATCAAGGTCTGCGCGAGCGAACATCCCGAAACAGGTGCGCCCGCGTTGACGCTCCATGTGACGCCGCAAATCTCGGACGGTCCCATCACACGACTGGCCGAAGACGTGCCCTTTGCCATGACACTCGGCACGGGCGGCTTTCCGTGGGACATCTACGAATTCACCTTTATCCATGAGGGCGGTCGCGCTGTTCTCGCACTCAAGACACCGATAGACAGTGACGACCCCTCGGAGACGGAGGTCTGGCTGGATCTTTTCGGACGCGGGACCGCTCCTGTGCGCAGCTTGCAATGTATGCAGCCCGCTTTGAGCGCGGAAATCGCAAACCTTCTGGAGATGCGCGGCCAATCCCCGAACGCGATGCGAACAGGGCCGAGCGGCGACAGCGCGCCCTTTTACCAGCCGAGCCAACCGATCACAGGCGCCACGCCATACGGCAGCTACGAGTGTCGCGAGGTCGCGGGCGTGTTAAGCAATGAGGGCACCGACAACGGCCAGATCGCGCTTTACGCGGCCCCCAATGAAGACGCGGCCATCCTCGGATATGCGGCCCCCGACATTCTCGGATCGGCCTTCGAATGCGCCAATGAGGGCGGCTATTCGGGCATCATCTGGATTGACCCTGACAAGGGGGACGGTGCGGGCGGGTACATGTCCGAGCTGGATTACGAGGCTCGCATGGCGGCCTGCTCCTTGTCGCCCGACGACTGGCCAGCGAACCTCGCCTACTGGGGGAAATGTTCGAGCGCATGGGTCAAGCAAGGCAATGTAGCGAGCTTCGGAGGCTAGCGTTGCGCATCCACGGCAGACCCGTGTTGCGGGCCATGCCGCCCTCCCCGACCTGCGACACCTGACAAAGTAGCAACTTTGAAAGTCCCCCGTCTGAGCTACTCCCCATTTGTTGGACAGGATCTGGCGTAAATTAAGCTACTCTTTGCTCCTGCTGATCGGGTTGTGTT
>NZ_JBLXFZ010000010.1:0-99569 GCF_048261515.1 Celeribacter sp. | reverse complement strand
GAACACAACCCGATCAGCAGGAGCAAAGAGTAGCTTAATTTACGCCAGATCCTGTCCAACAAATGGGGAGTAGCTCATTCCGCTGTGTGCGCAGTTAGGGTCGCCGCGGCGTAACTTGGGCAGCGCCGTGCGGGATTTGGGCGCCGCGATCAGTTCAGCTCGACGGCAAAGTGAACCTTCCCGCGAGGCAAGGTAAAGGTCGACGGGGTTTGAGTGTCTGTGACAAGGTGATCCACTTCTTCAGGTCGGCAGATCGTCACGCGGCTCTCTTGAGAAATCTTGTCGGAATGACACAGTAAAATACAGGTTTTGGAGCAGGTGACCATTTTGCGCGCGACTTCGGCTTCATGAAGTTCGAAGTCAGACGCTCCGCGCGTGGCGTGGAAGGCGACAGGGGACAGGACGGCGATATCTGCAAGAAAGCGATCTATCTCCGAGAGGGTCAGTTCACCGTAGGTGGCTGGAACATCTGTATGAGGCGTGCCGCCAAGCAAAAGCGTATCAATGTGGTCGGGCGGGGCTGTGAGTTGGGCAATTTCGATAGAGTTCGTCAAAATTCTCAATGGGATATTGGCGAGTACCAGCTCTTGTGCAAAGGCTAATGTCGTCGTCCCCGCATCGATAAAGAGTGTGGAGTCTGGCTCGATCAATTGCATTGCGGCGCGACCAATGGCGCGTTTTGCGTTGGTCGAGGCCACCAACCGATCCGAGAAGCGCGGTTCGGGTGGGATATTGCGACCCGCTGGCACCGCGCCGCCATGAACACGTTTCAGGCTGCCGTTGTTTTCAAGTTCAAGAAGGTCGCGACGGATGGTTTCTCGAGAGACATTGAAAAGGTCCGCGATCTGAACGGTCAGAACTTTGCCCTCTGTCAGAAGCTTCTCCAGAATTTTCGATTGTCTCTCATGTGACCACATAGATGTCCCTTCCGTTAAAGGTTGGATATCAGCTCGAAAGCGAATTTCCACACGAATCTGGAGGTGGTGTGTATTTCGTTGCGTTTTCGTCCATAAATTAATCTAAATACATAAAAAGCCTCAATAATTAGGAGATATTTGCAGAGAAGCTATGCGTATGTGTGGTTTTTCTGTGAATTGTGTGGTTGTCGGCGAGGCCTCAGATCAGGTTCAGGTTAAGCACTACGAACAGTGCAGGACAAAGACTTGAAGAGGTGCCGTGATGATCAATCTTGCTGATGCATTGGCGTTTGCCAACCGTTCCGCAGATGAAGCGGGAGGAATTGCGCGAGATTATTTTCGCAATACGCTCGATGTTGAACACAAGGATGACGACAGCCCTGTGACGGTTGCCGACCGCGCGATCGAAGAGCAACTTCGCTTGCGGATCAAGGGCGCCTATCCGGATCATGGCATCTTCGGCGAAGAGCACGGCGTTGAAAATCTCGACAGGTCCTATGTCTGGGTTATTGATCCGATTGATGGCACGAAGAGCTTCGTAACTGGGCATCCGCTGTTCGGTGGTCTGACTGCACTGCTGCAAGACGGCACGCCGCAACTTGGCCAGATAGACATGCCAATGCTCGGTGAGCGGTGGTGCGGCGTTGCAGGGGCGCCAACGACGATGAACGGCACGCCTGTTCAAACAAGCGACTGTCGTGATCTCGCCTCGGCCTATGCCTATACAACCGACCCGCTTTTGTTTGCGGGTCACAAGCAACCCGTTTTCGACGCGCTCAGGAACAGTGTGCGATTGCTGCGTTTCGGTGGTGATTGCTACACCTACGCGCTTTTGGCCTCAGGGTATTGTGATCTGGTGCTGGAGACGGGCCTTGAGCCCTATGACTACCTTCCTGTTGTCCAAGTAATCCAGGGCGCTGGTGGCGTCATTACGGATTGGCACGGACAGCCTCTTGGCATCGCGTCGTCAGGCGATGTTCTGGCGGCAGCAACTCCCGAATTACACGCAGAAATGCTCGCAAAACTAAACGAATTGCGTGTGACCGAAGCGGCGTAAAGACCGCAATTCCCCCCAACAGAAAAGAATGGCCCCGACGGGTTACAATAGGAGAGTGATACAATGGATAGACGCAAGTTCCTGCAGTACGGGATGATGGCCGGCGCCTCTACGGCGGCTATGCACCTCAATCCCGACTTTTTCTTTACCTCGGCACATGCTCAAGAAATGCGCCCTTTGACCTTCTTGTCCGCTGAAAACATCACGGGCAACTGGGATCCGATGGCGCATACCACGCTGTCTCAATTCAACATCGAAGGCTTCATCATGGGCTTTCTCACGCGTTCGCCAATGACGCCAGAAAATCCTGACGAAGTGATTTACGAGCTGGCGACCGAAATCAACGTGCTGGACGCGTCACATTTGGAAATCAAACTGCGCGAAGGTGTGGTCTTCCACGATGGCGAACCGTTCTCGGCCAAGGATGTGAAAGCCACCTTTGAATACGGCGCACAACCTGAACGGTCACGACAGGTTTACCCTGGCTTTGCGGATACATTCGAGGTTACAACCCCTGACGATTACACCGTGATCGTGGACACGACCAAAGGCGGCTACGGCGCTGCGATGTTTGTGTTCCTTGCGTCTTATCTCCCGATCATGTCGGCAAAAGACATCGCGGGTGGACCCAACGGTCCATTGTCGCAGCGTTTGAACGGCACCGGTCCTTTCAAGTTCTTGGAGCAATCTGGCAATGACACAGTCATGGTCGCGAACGAGACCTATTTCCGCGGCGCGCCGAAAATTCCGGGTGTGACATTCTCGTTTGTGGGTGATGGCACAACACGCATGTTGTCGCTGATGAATGGCCAGGCGGATGTGATCGAACGTCTCGAGCCTGAGCAGGTTGAAACGCTCGAGAAGGAAGACGGTATCGTTCTGAACCGTGCGGTTTCGGTGGAGAACAAATACCTGTGGTTCCGCTGTTCCAAGCCTCCATTCGACAACCCGCTTCTGCGCAAGGCCGTCTGTCATGCGATTGATCGCGACATCATTCTTGAGGTCATGGGGTCCGCTGGCGAAGCGTCTTCCAGCTTTGTTTCGCCGATCAAATTCGGCTACTCGGACCTTGAAAACTACCCCGAATACGATCCCGAAGAATGTCAACGACTGCTGGCTGAGGCGGGATATCCTGGTGGCGAGGGCCTGCCGGAAATCGAATATATCACATCGACCGGTTTCTATCCGAAAACCAAAGAATACGGTGAAGTTATCACCGCACTTTTGCAAGAGCAGGGCTTTCCTGTGACGCTGAACGTGATGGAAGTGGCGGCGTGGAACGAACGTTTGTACGACCGTCCCGGTGGCGGCCCCGGCCATATGATCGATTGCGGTTGGACCAGCGCGTCGCCAGAGCCTGATTTGGTGTTGCGCACACACTTCCACTCGTCGTCCAAACGGATTTGCGGGATCGAAGATCCGGAAATCGATGCGGCTCTGGATGCCGAGCGTGATGCGCCCTCTCTCGAAGCACGCCGTGACAGCCTGCAGAACAACCTGATGCCGCTTCTGGCTGAAAAAGTTCCTGCCTACAGCCTGTTCACATCGGTTTTGATGCACGGAATGCGCTCTGATGTGAAAGACCTGTTCATCTTCCCCGACGGCATGATGGACGCGTCCAAAACCACCATGTCCTGATCCGATACGCCAGAGCCTCGGCGGCATTGCCGAGGCTCTGGATTTTCCAATTCCTACGGGAGAGAGCCATGTTCATAGCCAGATTTCTTCTCCGACGATTGTTGCAAGGGACGCTGATTGTCTTCCTCGTTTCGGCAATCATTTTCACGTTGCTACGGGTCGTTCCCGGTGATCCGGTTCGCTTGATGGCTGGGGGGATGGCTCCCGAAGCACTGATCGAGCAAATCGCCGAAGACATGGGCCTTCGTGATCCGATCTATCAGCAATTCGGCCGCTATGTCGGTGGAATTGTGCAAGGAGATCTGGGTCAAAGCTTTGTGCGTCCAGCCAATGGTGCCTCGGTTGGTGGGGCCAGTTTCGACGACAATACGCGCAGCGAACGAGCACAGGTGTGGGATCTGATCGCCGAAACGGCGCCAATGACGTTGCAACTGGCAACCTTGGCTATGATATTCGCGTTGATCATCGCGGTCCCTATCGGGGTTTGGGGAGGGCTCAAGCCCGGAAAATTCCCCGACCGCTTTGCACTTTATCTCTCTTCGGTCTTTGTCAGTTTGCCCAACTTCTGGCTGGGCATTGTTCTGGCGCTCCTTGTGTCGGTGAAACTGAACCTTCTTCCTGCCATTGGCTATGATGGCTTCGCCTATACAATTCTGCCGGCCTTGGTTCTGGCTGTGGAAATCGCGCCATTTATCATCCGCACACTCACAGGATCAGTGGCCAATGTGATGTCGCAAAACTTCATCGATATGGCCGTGGTCCGTGGATTGACGCGCAGCCAGATCATTTTTCGCCATGCGTTGAAAAATTCAGCAGTGCCGCTTTTGAATCTCCTTGGCGTTCAGTTTTCCATGCTTTTGGGCGGGGTTCTCGTGATCGAATTCATTTTCGACTATCCGGGGCTGGGCTTGCTGACCATTAACGCGGTCATGCAACGTGATTTCCCGCTCATTCAAGGCATCGCAATCGTAACGGCAGCTGCTTTTGTTGTGATTAACATCGTCGTCGACCTCTGTGCGACGGCCATCGATCCGAGGCTTGAATACTAATGAGTACTGTAGAAAACATCCCCGACATCGCCTCGCCACGCAAAGAGCGTAAAATCGGCGCAAGGATATGGTCGGAGGCATTTGCCTCCGGAGAATTCAAAGCAGGACTGATCGTCTTTGTCGTTCTGTTTCTGGCCGCAATCTTTTACCCGATGTTCTCGGGCATTGATCCCGCAAAAATGAACATTTCTGCCAAATTGACTGCTCCGCTGTTTCTGGGCGAGGGGTGGTCATGGGCGCATCCGCTTGGCACCGATCAACTGGGGCGCGATATGCTGTCGCGATCATTGGTCGGGCTGCGCTATTCGCTTTTGATTGGCCTGTCGACAACCGTTTTGATGTTGGCCGTTGGCGCGATGGTCGGTTTGTTCGCGGGTTATTTCGGACGCAGCACGGACACGGTTCTGATGCGTTTGACAGATGCGCAATTGTCGATCCCGATGATCATTCTGGCCATCACAATTCTGGGCGTGTCGCGTCCGACAATTCCTTCGATCATCATCGTCTTGGGCCTGTCAGGGTGGCCCGTCTATGCCCGCGTCATGCGGTCAACCGTGATGTCCGAGCGCAAGAAGGAATTTGTGCGCGGCGCGATGGTTTTGGGTGCGACTGACTGGCGGATCATGTTCACCCTGATTTTGCCGCTGGTATTGCCTCCCATTGCCTTTGTCGCGGTGCTCGATATCGCGCGGATGATGATCTTCGAGGCTGTCCTCGGCTTCCTCGGGCTCGGGGTGCAGCCCCCGACGCCGACCTTCGGAAACATCATCGCGGACGGGCGGAAGTATCTGATGAATGCTTGGTGGATTGCCACAATGCCGGGTGTGTTTCTAGTGCTGACGCTGACCTCCATCAACCTGATGGGCGCGTCTTTGGAACGTGCGCGCAACAAAATTTACGGAGGCATGTGATATGGCTTTTGATACCCCAACCTCGGCGGATGCTCTTTTGTCTGTGCGTGACCTTACCGTCACTGTCGAGACCGAGGGCGCATCCCGCACCGTGCTCGACCAGATCAGTTTCGATCTCAAACCGCGGCAAATTCTTTCGGTGATTGGCGAAAGTGGATCGGGCAAGACAGTGCTTGCACGCGCGCTGGCCAGTTGGTTATCCGCTCCGCTCAAGATCACCTCGGGTGAAATACTTTTCAACGGGCGCGATCTGATTACCGATACTGCCTATGCCAAGGGCTTGGCTGGAAGTGATATAGCCTATGTCGGAGGTAACCCCGCGGGTGCACTTGATCCTACGATGACCGTGGGGGCGCAATTGGTCGAGAAACTGCAGGCCGTGCGACCTAATATCTCCAAGCAAGACGCGAAGGAGAAGGCCATTCGTTTGCTTGAGGCGGTTAAGATTCCCTCGGCCGAGCGGCGCTTCAACGAATACCCGTTTCAATATTCGGGCGGGATGATGCAGCGGGCAATGATTGTCGATGCGCTGATTTCCGATCCGGTGTTGTTGATCGCCGACAATATTACACAGCCGCTTGATGTGACCGTCGCCGCGCAGATTTTGAAGTTGATGCGAGAATTGAACGAGGATTTCTCCACGGCGATCCTGTTCATTTGCTCGTCGCTCCCCGTTGCCTGTGACGCTGCCGATGAGGTCATGGTGCTGCATCAGGGGCGCGTGGTTGAACGCCAGACGCCACAACAGTTGGTCGCGTCACCCGAGCACGCTTACACGCGCAGCTTGATCGCGGAATTGCCGACGCTGTGGGCTGATGGGCGAAACGGGCGGGATGCACGGCAAAAGCGCGATCAGCGGGCAATCATGTCCGTGCGCGGCGTCGCCAAACACTACGAGACCAAGGGCAAAAGCGGCAAAGCCTTGGTGAAAGCGGTGCGCAACGTCGAATTCGATGTCTATCCTGGGGATAACTTCGGAATCGTCGGTGAGTCCGGCTGTGGCAAGTCGTCGTTGATGCGCCTTTTAACGGGGCTGGAATCGCCCGATGCGGGATCGGTTTTCTTTGATGGAGAGAATGTCGGGGAGGCGTCACCGAAACGTCTGCGTGAATTGCGCCGCAGTTTCCAACTTGTGTTGCAAGACCCCTATGGCTCTTTGCCGCCACAGTCCTCGATTGGCGACATCGTGGAAGAACCCCTGAAAATCCACGGCCTTGGAAATCGTGAGGAGCGCCGTGAACGGGCGCGAGCCGCGTTGGTCGAAGTGGGCCTGCCCGAAGATCTATACGACAGCCTTCCAACGGGTCTTTCTGCGGGGCAGCGGCAGCGGTTAAACGTGGCACGGGCCTTGGTTCTTGAGCCGCGCCTGTTGATCATGGACGAAACCCTGTCTGCTTTGGACCAGACCGAACAGGGCAAACTTCTCGACCTGTTCAAGCGTCTGCAAGCGGAGCATGGGTTCACCTATATTTTCATCTCGCATGATTTGACGATGGTGCGACAGGTATGTTCCCGCATCGCGGTGATGTATCTGGGCGAAACTGTGGAAGTTGCGCCAAACGAGCGTTTGTTCTTTGATCCGGGCCACCCCTATAGCCGTGCGCTTTTGTCTGCGGCGCCGACCTTGGAAGAGCGTCGATACACGCCCGAGGATTGTCTACTTGAAGGAGAGCCTCCTTCACCAATTGATCTGCCTGAGGGCTGTGCCTTCGCGGGGCGGTGCCCTCATGCGTTTGATCGATGCAGGGCTGAAAATCCCACTTTGAGGAGCCGTGGGGATCAGGCTCTTGCCGCGTGTTTCCTGAATTCAGATACGATAGGAAAGGTGGTCGAAAATGGGTGACGTTTCACAATTTTCGGGCATTGATGCCACGATCCTGCATAGTCTGATGGATCAGGTCTCGGCCTTCGGTGATACTGGCGATGGCGGTGTTGACCGTCCGGTGCTCACCAATGAGCACAAGGCTGCGCGTGACTGGTTTTGTGAAGAGTTGCGAAAGCGCGGCTATGAGGTGCTCGTCGATGATATCGGCAACCTGTTCGGGCGGATTGATCTTGCGGGGCCAGACGCGCCGCTGGTCATGATCGGATCGCATTTGGACAGCCAGCCCAAAGGAGGCCGGTTTGATGGCGCTTATGGTGTTGTTGCTGGACTTGCCGCTGTGGAGACATGGCGGGCGCAGGCCAAAGCGGAAGGTGTCACTCCAACCTGCAACTACGTGATCGCCGACTGGATGAATGAAGAAGGCGCACGGTTTCAGCCGTCATTGCTCGGCTCGTCTGTTTATGCGGGCACGCTGACGCGGGACTTTGCGCTTCAGCGTCGGGATCGCGATGGCAAGACGGTGGAGAGCGAGTTGATCCGCACGGGCTACATGGGCACGGACACTGCGCCAAAGCCCGATTGCTATCTTGAGGTGCATATCGAGGGCGACAGCAAGATGGAAACAGCGGGCGCACGCATCGCTCCATTTGTGCGCCATTGGGGCGCGCTAAAAATCCGCATCGAGGTCACGGGAAAGCAGAACCACACAGGTCCGACCCCGATGGAAGAACGCCGTGATGCCGTTTTGGGCGCGGCCTATATCATCGTCAAGGTCAGAGAGATCGCGGATGCCGCCAGCGACACGCTCTACACCTCCGTAGCGCGGGTGGATATTTCGCCCAATTCTCCCAACATCGTCCCAGGCTCGGCCGTTTTGTTTGCGGAGCTGCGTGCGCCTGAGCCGGATATGTTGGCATGGGCCGAAGATGAGTTGCGCGACGCATTGCCCGAATTGGCGCGGAAGGCGGCGGTTGAGGCGGAGATTATCGCCATAGATCGCCGTCCTGCCGGTAAATTCGATCCGCGATTGATCGCATTGTCACAGGCTGCTGCCGATCATTTTGGCTATGCGAAAATGCAACTGGATACGATCGCAGGGCATGATGCGGTGGCCGTGAACGCGGTGTTGCCCGCCATCGTGATTGCTGTGCCTTCGGTGAACGGGGTCATTCACCGCCACGATGAATACACCTCCCCTGAAGATCTCACAGCAGGGGGCGATGTTCTTTTTGAAATGATCCGCCGCATTGATTTGGAGGGCGGGTCGCTTGATGCGGCTGCAGGTGCGATATGACCGATTTGGTAACAGATGAAATGATGGAACAGACGGTGACGGCCGCTGGGTTTGCAATGGAAGACACGGTCGCAGGGCCTGCGGCCTTGGCGTCGCCGAGCTACATGGCGCTCGAAAGCCGTTCCGTGATGACGCCGACTGCGTTTATCAAACGGATACATCCTGAAATGGCGGGAGACATCCACGTGGCCAGCGCCATTCAGGCGGCGACGCAAGCGAGTGAAGTCGGGGCGGGGCCGAAAGTGCTGTGGAGCGACGCGACGACTGGCGCCGTTGCTTTGGAACGGTTGGGAGAGGGCTGGAAAACCGCCCGTCAGAGTGACTTGCAATCCGAGGCTGTGATGGCGGCGGCTATTGGCGCGATGAAGGTCTTTCATGGAGCCGCCCCGTTGCCTGTGCGCTACGATGCCTTCGCGAGGATTGATAGCCTGATCACGGCTCATGAGACCTACGGCGTCGCCTTGCCTGATGATATCACGTGGCTGCGCCGTGTGGTCGGGCTGGCGCAGGATGCATTGTCCCAAGGTTTTGAGGCGGTTCCATGCCGAAATGACGGGTCGGCATCCAATCTGATGATCGGGCCCGACGGGCAAGTGGCTCTGGTGGATTTCGATCATGCGGGGATGAACGACCCGATGTATGATTTGGGATGTCTGCTGGCGGAGCTGACCGATTTCGAGCGTGATATGCGGGCAGCATTCGTTGCCTACACGGGAGCTTTTGATGCGGCTCTGTTTGCTCGTGCTCGGCTTTGGTCACATGTCGATGATATGGTTCACGCATTGTGGGCGCGGCTGATGTCACATCGCTCGGAGCGCAAAGGGGTGGAGTGGATCAAATACAGCGAATGGCGGCTTCTACGCCTGCGCTTGTCGCTCACCCATCCTCAGTATGAAGACAAAATCCGCATCATAGTGGAGGCCGCAGCCCAATGAAAACTCTCGGTAATGCAACCAATTCGATGGAAGAAACGATCGAGACCGTCCTACGTGATGCGCCGCTTTTCAAGGGCGGAGAGGGCATGGTCTATGGTCCCGTATCCGGAGGGATTTCCAATGAAAACTGGCGGGTGAAAGAGACGCAAGGCACTGGGGACTGGTTTGTGAAGGTTCCTGGAAACGGGACTGAAATGTTCATTGATAGGGTCACGGCGCTGGACGCATCACAAAAGGCGGCGGCGGCGGGATTAGGACCGCGCGTCTATGATGATCTCGGAGACCGTGGCATTGAAATTAACGACTTTTTGCCCGACAGACGTCCGTCAACCAACAGCGATTTTGCTGATATTGATCTGTGTAAAGCGGCAATTGGAGCCTATCGGACGATGCACGGCCTGCCTGCGCTAGGTTTGACGAAAACCGTGTTCGACATGATCGACGAGCACTTGCAGCAAGTGAAAGAATTGCATGCGCCCATGTATAAGGATGCCGCGTGGATTCTATTGAATGCCGATCTTGCACGTGAGGCGATACATGCCTCGGGTCTGGATTTGGTGACCTCTTTCAATGATCCAATGCCCGGAAATTTCATGATTGATGATGCGGGCACTGTGATGTTGATCGACTATGAATACGCGTCGATGAATGACCGGTGCTATGATCTGGGTATCTGGTTTGGTGAGATGTTCTTCTCGCGTGAGCGGGAACTGGAACTGATCGAAGAATACTTTGGCGAAGTGCGCGATGATATCGTGTCGCGCGTGACTGTTCACAAAGCTTTGGCGGATGTGAAGTGGTGCCTGTGGTCGATGGTGCAACTCAAGATGTCGCGCCTGGACTTTGATTTCCATAAATACGGAATGTGGAAAAAAATGCGTGCGCGGTCAATTATGGAGCACCCTGACTGGGCGACCCATCTCCGGAGATTGTGATGACATCCTATCGTGCAACAGCACAGGGGGAGCGGTACGTTTTTCGGTCGCTTGCGCATGTTCTGGCTGTGGCCACACCCGAGAAGTCAGGCGATCAGCTGGCGGGAGTTGCCGCCAACAGTGCGGTCGAGCGGGTTGCCGCGCGGCGTGTCTTGATGGACTTGCCGCTCAAAACCTTTTTAAACGAAGCTGTAATTCCCTACGAATTGGATGATGTCACACGATTGATTGTCGACAGCCATGACAATGCGGCCTTTGCCCCGTTTTCGTCGATGACGGTGGGGGAACTGCGGGATTGGTTGCTGTCCGATGCCGCGACAACGCAAAGTATTGCGGCGGCCAGCGCCGGCTTTACTCCCGAAATGATCGCGGCCGTGAGCAAGCTGATGCGCAATCAGGATCTCATCAGAGTGGCCCGCAAGGTTGAAGTTGTTACCGCCTTTCGAAGCACCGTGGGGAAAAATGGAACACTGACCACACGATTGCAGCCCAACCACCCTGCCGACGATCTCAAAGGCATTGCCGTCGGCGTTTTGGACGGATTGCTTTTCGGGGCGGGAGATGCGGTCATTGGCATTAATCCGGCGTCGGATAATCTGGGCAACTGCGCCGATCTCTTGAAGATGTTGGATGACATCCGCGCAGGGCTCGAAATCCCGACCCAGACCTGTGTGCTCACACATGTCACCAATGCTCTTGACCTGCTTGAAAGCGGTGCGCCTGTGGATTTGATCTTTCAATCCATTGCGGGCACTCAAGGTGCGAACGAAGGCTTTGGTGTCACGCTACAGGTTTTGCAAGAGGCCTATGAAGCGGGGCTTGCGGCGGCGCGTGGCACCGTCGGGAAAAACGTTATGTATTTCGAGACAGGGCAGGGGGCGGCCCTCTCCGCGGATGCCCATCACGGTGTCGATCAACAGACCCTTGAGGCCCGCGCATATGCGGTGGCACGCGCCTTTGATCCGATGATTGTGAATACGGTGGTCGGCTTCATCGGGCCTGAATACCTCTATGATAGCAAGCAGATCATTCGAGCTGGTCTGGAAGATCACTTCTGCGGCAAGCTGATGGGTCTGCCGATGGGGGTGGACGTATGCTACACGAACCATGCGCATGCAGATCAGGATGACATGGACACATTGGCAACCTTGCTGGTCAATGCCGGTGTGAACTTTCTGATATCTGTGCCCGGAGGTGATGACACGATGCTTGGATATCAAAGCCTCGCCTTTGAAGATATCGCATATCTGCGCGACATTTCGGGCAAAAGCCCCGCGCCGGAGTTTGACGCATGGTTACGTCAAACTGGTTTGAGTAGCACGCAAGCATTTCTACCATCCGCTCAATCGGACCTCTTGTTGAAAATGGGGCTGTAGTCATGAACAAGGCATTGGAACGCCGTTTGGATGCACTCATGGCGATGACACCGTCGCGGGTGCGGCTGGATGGCAAAGCGGATGCGCTTCCGTTGAAAAACTTGCTGTCCTTTCAAGAGGACCACGCGGCCGCCCGCGATGCAATTTATACACCTTTGGATAGCGCCGCTTTGCAGAGGGCGCTGCAAGATGCGTTCGGCGTTGAGGCGCAGTGCCTCTCCAGTCGCGCGATAGATCGCGCACAGTATCTCAAGCGGCCTGATCTGGGGCGTATGCTCGCGCCAGAGGCGTCGTTGGAGCACAACGCAACGCCGCTCGCTATTGTTGTAGCAGACGGGTTATCTCCCTTGGCCGCAATGACGCATTCAGTGCCGTTGCTCGCCGCGCTACGGGCGTGTCTCCCCTTAGCGCAAGACGCCCCTGTATTTGTGGTTGAGCAGGGGCGGGTTGCGATTGGCGATGCCATCGGTCAGACAATAGGTGCTCAAATGGTGTTGGTTCTCATCGGGGAACGACCCGGATTGACTGTGTCTGACAGCTTGGGGGCCTATCTTACATGGGCGCCCAAGATTGGCACGCGCGATAGTGCGCGAAATTGTGTGTCCAATATTCATGCCAATGGTGGGTTGTCCTATGCCGCCGCCGCCGCGCGCATTCATTGGTTGGTTGATGCGGCCTTAACGATGAAATTAACGGGTGTGGATTTGAAAGATAATAGCCCGATGGCTACGAATACACTCGTTGCGCGTGACTGAACGAAATTCAGCGATACCGCCCGTGGCATCCCCACTTTAGCGTGACGTTCATCACATTCACGCCCAGCGTCAGCCCTGCGCCGCTTGCCGATATGCGCCAGTTGTCCGACAGGAAGCTGCCCATATCTTCGAGGGTCTGACTTGTGCCGCCCTCCAGCCCGTCCTGACAGACCGACAGCACAACGGTTTCTTGCGCCAGCGCGGGGTAGCGAATGCAAGGAGGCTCGCGGCCATCAGGCAGGCTGGGTAATGTTTCAAAAAAAGTCCCTTATTGGGGCGTGCGATTGAAGCTGTTTCAACCCCTGCAACTACGGCGTTTCAGAAAATATCGCGAGGTCTAGCCCCTCCGCAATCAGGCCATTGTCGATGGCGCAGCGGATCATTTGCTCGAAGTAGCGCGCAGGGCTTTCAGTGCCCGTGCCCGTCACACCCACGAGATAGGGACCAAGCAATGTGCTATGCCCACCGTAAGGCAGGATCGGGTAGCCATAGGGGCCGTCAGTCAACAAAGCGGCACGCATATTGGGGTCCGAAAACCCAATTCCAAATGTGACAGCCGCGGCAGGGTCTGCGTTGATCGTAATTGTCACACTTTGCTCGCTCGCGTAGACGTCGTCACCCTGACCGTCATCCGACGCACCAAAAGTGACATAGCTGACCTCGACAAAAGTGTCGGTAATGTTGGGTGTTTGGACCGCGAGCGTCTCGCTGCGTAGACCCCACCCATCCATGGGCGGCGGCACAAGGCTCAACATATCTGTGCAAGTTCCATAGGGCCAATTGACCTGCTGCACGATTGGGTCGCTGCGCACAAAGGCCTCGAACGCGCCCTCATGCTGGCTAAACCGCGTCGTCTGCTCTGCCGCGGCGGCTTTGCTGCGCGCCGTGGCTTCCGCGATGCCCGCCATCAAACCGTGCACGACATAGGCCTCAGAGAAAACGGGACGTGTGGGTGCATCTTGGGCTGCAACGCTAGGTGCGCCGAGGATCAACCCGCATAGGGCCGCAATCGCAGTGGATGATTTTGACACTCTCAAATCTCTTTTCTGGGTCATTGCGACATGAACGCCGTAAACGCGTCATATAAGCCGCTATCCTTCATCGCCTGTGCATTCAAAGCGCCAAGGCCGCATGACATGGATGCCTCTAAATAGAGATCGCTAGGCTGGAGCATATCAATGAATGGCTCGTGCTCCGCCAACGTAAGTATACTGAAGTCGGGGTGCGCGTATATGTATTCGATAGACGCCTGCAGTCCGGAAAACATAGCATTTGCCTCACCGAGCGCGTCTTGTTCTTTGAGGCGGTCATAGAGGCACCCGTAGGTCTCAACGTAGTCATCGGTCCACGTAAACGGCGGCACGATCTCGGCAAGGGACGGGTCAACGCGCGCATAAAGTTGCATGCTTGGCTCCCACCCAATGCTGAGAGCTTCTTCGTGCTTGTCGATGAATTCCGCCTTGCTGACCTGCGTGAAATCGATGGCCACAAGCTCCGCCAGTTCTGACGTCACATCGGATTGCGCAAAGCTGGTGGCGGGCAAAAGGAGCGAGAGGGCTACGGCATAACGAATTGGCATAAAATATCTTTCAAATGTATGGATTAAGGGCAAAGGACCGCGAATGGATCATCTCCACGCTGATTGCATCGTCCTCAACGGGCACTTCGAAATCGACGATCATGCGCTGAACGCCGATCTGGCACCACGTCTTGGACGCTGTGCGAATGCTGCCCGCGACAATGTCGTTGATGATTGCGGTTTCTATGGGGGAGGTCACGCGCACGACATCAGCGTCGGGAAGGTCGAGATATGCGGTGGCGCCGAGCGGCGTGAACCCGTCCAACGGATCGCCCATAAATGGCGCACAAGACTGTGCAACGACAGGTGCGGCTACGCCAAGTGCCATGAGAATGGCAGCGACTTTCAGCATGTAATTGCCCCCTCTTGCTTCGGCTGCGGCAAGCGTAGCGGCATGTGCATTCTGTTTATTGAACAAATCGGACAGGGGTTCGTTTCAGGCTTTCGCAACAAGACTGCGCAGCACGCCATCGCTATCAAATTCGACCTTCGCAGGGGTGGTTCGCATATACTGTTTGAACATGCGTGTCAGGTGCGACTGGTCCGAAAATCCTGCGGCATAGGCCACATCGCTAATGGGCATGTCGGGGGTTTCTGTGCGCAGTTTGAGCGCCGTTAGAATGCGTTGACATACGGCAAAGGTCTTTGGAGGTATTCCGACTACCCGCAAAAATTGACGGTGAAACTGCCGATCACCCATCCCCAGATCCTGCGCCAAATCCGCGATGCGGATCACACCGTTGCGAGTTTCAATCTGGTGGAGAGCCTCGGTGATTTGAGGCGGCGCTTTTATGGAAGCGTTTTGCGAGAGCCGGTCAAGAATGGCTACAAATGCCTCAACGGTTGGCTGCTCTGCTATCTCCGTGTCCAGCATGATGGCTTTGTTCTGTAATGCGCCGATGTCTTGATCGAGAATGGGGAACGCCGCGCAGCCATGCAATTCCGCCAGATAATGAACTGCGGGGCCGGTCAGCGTGTACTCGGCGTCAAATGTCGTCAATTGCCCCGAAAAATGCACTGTACCTAAGGCATAGTTGAAGGTTTGATCCCCCACCGTCGCCACACCCGCCCCCTGCGCCAGCCACCCGATATAGGTAAACCCCGTCGGGCGCGCAGGAACTGTTTCGGAAAGGTTTCCCTGTATCCGTGCGCACAGAATGCGTCGGACGAAGGGTTGCAGATGCTCAGACACCGCGATGTCTTCATAATGTGGAATGCGCGCGTCCCTTCGAGCGGAGTATAGAAAACAAACGATTAAAATAGGCAAACCTCAGACATGATACCGCTTGCGCAGAGGTACACAATGGCGCCGTATCTCCCTCCTTTGGACGACTTGCGGATGAACGTCCTCTTTCTCGCCTTCGAAAGGATGCTGGTATAGCCAGCGCTGGCCTGGCGGCTTCCGTTTGAACCTTCGATAGCACCCGAAAAATCCTTCTTGCGTAAATCGTGAATTTCTATCATACGCATATTTGCGCGAATATGCGTATGAATGGCTTAGCGGAGAATGATTGGAACAATGGAAGAAAATGCTTGGAGAATTGCACTCGACGAATTCCTGCATGTCGGCGGCGCACTTGTCGTCATTATCGCTTTGGTGTCCGTGGTAACGGGGATCATCCGCGAATATGTCCCGCAGGAAAAACTTCAGAAGAATCTGGCAAAGCATGAGAAGCGTGGCCCCGTCATGGGCGCTTTGCTAGGCACTTTGACACCGTTTTGCAGCGCGTCGATGGTGCCCGTGGTGATGGGCATGGCGGAGATGGGGGCCTCGATGGGCACGATCTTCGGTTTTCTGATCTCCGCGCCCCTGTGCAACTTCGTCGTGGTCGGGCTTATTCTGGCGACCTTTGGCCTCAATGTGACGCTTATCTATATCGCGATCACGCTGGGCGGGGCGGTTCTTTCCGGTTATCTCATCGGTCTGACGCCGCTAAAACACGCAGTCCGGCGCGACATGGCAGCCCCTGCGAGTGCTTGTAGTGCCGCGTCCGCCCCGTCCTGCGGCGCAACCCCTACGCCCACATGCGGCGGCACTGCTGCAATTGCCACGGCAAGCTGCTCTGCGGCACCGGCCTCTGCCTGCGACGATACGGGCGTGCCCATCGTCTTTTCGACTGATGCGGCGAATTCAACCCATGCGAAACTGCCCCATGCGCAGCGCATCCGTGCCTCCATGCCCTTCGCCCTTGCCCTGTTCAAACGGATCATCCCCTATGTGTTGATCGGTGCCGTGATCAGCGCCCTGTCCGCCGCCTTCCTCCCCGCCGAAATCGTCGAGAAATACGTCGGCAGCGACAGTTGGTATGCGATCCCGATTGCAGCGGGGATCGGTGTGCCGCTCTACCTTCGCATTGAAATGGCATTGCCCCTGCTTCAGGTGTTGATCGCCAAGGGTATGGGAATGGGCGCGGCGATGGCGCTTTTGATCGGCGGCACGGGGGCCAGCCTGCCCGAGATTGCAATCATCTCGTCGGTGCTCAAACCCAAGGCCGTGGTTGCCTTTGTCGTCACCGTGCTGACACTGGCCATGATCGGCGGAGGGCTGTTCGTTGTCATCGCCTGACGGGATCACGCCGCGCAACAAGAGAGAGGTGCGGACCACAGCGGCCCGCGCCCTCCTCTCTCTTTGCCCCTACACACATATCTGGCGGGCGGCCAAACGCGCGGTGCTGGAGCGCAAACTGCCCGACTCCGCAAGGCCGGGCGCCACTATTGCACTTTTGGGACTGTTCTGCCCGTTCTTCTGGGTTGCCTTGTTCTCAGGTGCCAGCAAAGGCGAACTGATATTCCACGCCTGCCATTCTGGTCTGGTCTTCCTGATCGGGGTCATCATGATGGTCGTCGGTCTCGCTAAAGAAAGCGACCAACCCGTGCGCCGTGATCCATCGGATTAGACTTGCAGATTGTCGTTTCGCTGGAGCGCGGGTAGCTTTCGACGACACAGCCCAAGAGGAGGGGAGATGATGGATGATCGCTACGTCGAGGCATTGAAGGCAATTGCCGAACCCCACCGATTGCGTCTGTTCTGGCTCTTGTTGCAAATCAACGAACGTATCTGTGTCGCCGAGGCAATGGATGTGCTCGGCGAGACGCACTACAATGTTTCTCGGAATTTGAAGATTTTGCTAAAGGCGGGTTTGGTGCGGGCCGAGAAGGACGGAAAGTGGGTCTTCTACACGTTGGAGAAAAAGGATGATCCGTTTTTCCAAAGCGTCGCAACCGCTGTCCGAACGATCCCCGAGAGCCAATTCAAAGATGAAATTAAAAGATGCCGCTTGCGACTGAGCCTTCGCGAAGACGGACGATGCGTCGTGGGCGCCAGCAGCCCGGAATGGAAAGAAATCACCCGCTCCAAAACCGTTTGAACAGCGGCACGTGATGTCAGCTGAACTGCCTTGGCTGATCATTGCTACCCGCGTTTCTTGCCTCGCCGCGTTGGCATCTAGGTGCGCGGGTTATGTGTAGGCAGCTCAAACGACACCTCTGCGCGACAATTTGGCCTTCGTCGCGCGCGCATGAGTACCTGTTCTCTTGCGGCAACCAAAGCTAAACCCTTCACACATGCAGTGCTTTCGCCCATTTTGAGGCGAGCGCGATGCTTGGCACCCGTTTCCAGAGGGAACGCCTAAAGGGATTTATTGCAATGACAGTGCCCGACGCCCAGAAGAACGACGCGAACCAGACGCAGAAACTGCGGCGTGCCCTGAACACGCCCTTGCTCACGCTCTACGGGCTTGGTGTGACAGTGGGTGCAGGCATCTATGTGCTGGTGGGGACAACAGCGGCCGAGGCTGGAGCCCATGCGCCAGTCGCTTTTGTAATTGCCGCCATTGTTGTCGCCTTCACCGCGTTTTCCTACGCTGAACTCTCAACCCGCTATCCCGTCAGCGCTGGTGAAGCCGCTTATGTTGAGGCTGGGTTTCGCTCGGGATCAATGGCAACCTTCGTGGGACTGGCGGTCGCGCTGTCGGGTATGGTCTCGGCGGCTGCTGTTGCCATCGGAGCTGCATCATATCTACAAGGATTGATTGCCGCGCCTCACTGGGCGCTGACTATCGCGGTCGTGGTGCTGATGAGTGTCATCGCCCTGTGGGGCATCACTCAGTCGGTCATTGTGGCTGCGATCATCACCCTTATCGAAATCAGCGGGCTGATCTTTGTGGCTGTTTGGGGCTTTGGCATGTCCGAGCCACTTGGCGTCGATTTGGTTGAGATGCTGCCGCCTCTCGTCGGACCGCATTGGATCGGGATCGGCGCGGCCTCGCTACTGGCATTCTTTGCTTTTGTCGGATTCGAGGACATGGCGAACGTTGCAGAAGAGGTTAAAGACCCCGTGTCGACCATGCCCAAGGCCATTGTTCTGACACTGGTCATAGCGACATTGCTCTACCTCGCGACGACAACCGCAGTGCTTGTAGCCGTGCCGCTCGACAAATTGGCCGCATCCACGGCCCCGCTCTCACTGGTCTTTGAAATGGCCCCTAAGAGCATACAACAGAGCTTTTCCGTCATCGCTATCGTAGCCACCGTAAACGGTGTCTTGATCCAGATGATCATGGCATCGAGAGTGCTTTACGGCTTAGCAGATCGCGGACATCTGTTTCCTGCCTTGGCCATCGTGAGCAAGAGAACACAAACGCCAGCCATCGCAACGCTTTTGGTGATGTGCATCATAGTGCTGCTGACCTTGGCATTGCCGATCGAAAAGCTGGCCGAGCACACCTCACAGATCGTTCTCTTGATATTCATCTTGGTGAACGCCGCACTCATTCGTCTGAAATGGCAAGGCGGTGATGGTGCCGACCATTTCAGAGTTCCAATAGTAGTCCCCGTCTTGGGTGTGCTGACCAGCGTGCTTCTGTTTGCAACGTCATGGCTCTAGAGGCGTGACGTGGCCGTCAAAAACAGAGTGATTGGCCAAGGTCTGTTCCAAACCTCTGAAGGGGTACCAATACGGCAAAGTGCCAAACACCCCAGTCCCGTCCGATATGTCGGGCGGGGCAGGGGCGTGGGCGAGTGGTTGCCCGCGAGAGCGCTTGGTTCAGGCCTCGATGCCGCGTTCGATGCGCGTGAAGGCGCGAGCGCGCGAATCTTGCGGAGTTCCGCGTGGCGCCTTTTGCAGCGCGAGGGTTGCGCGGGACGGCTTGCGTTGGCGCTCGATGGCAGCAAAGCGGGCCAGCCGCGGTGAGCTACGTTTCGCCATTGTAGCGGTGTCTGTGATGTGGCGTGTCATTGGACATCTCCTTTCACTGTGCCGCCAGTATAACACAATGCGCGCGAATTTCATTTACGCTCGATCAAATTTCATTGAGCGGGTCAGTCGAGTGCCGCACCAACGCCTGCACGCCACCGCCACAACACCAGCGCGCAGATCGCCAAGAGGGCGGCAGCAAGCAGGAACGGCGCGCCAGGAAGGTGGAGCGGCGCGGCCTCGTGCGTGAAGGCGGCGAAGGTCTGGGTCATCAGAAGCGGCGACACGATCATGGCAAGTGCTGCGAGCGCGCCAAGGACGCCTTGCAACTCGCCTTGCTGGTCGTCAGGCACGGCGCGTGAGGTGATGCTCTGGATCGCGACCATGGCGATGGAGGTGAAGCCTGCCATCACGGTGAGCACCCACATGAGCCAGATCGTATCCGTCAGGCCGATGACTGCCAGCACGGCGATGTCGAGGAGGAGCGTGGCCATGGCGGTGCGATAAGAGCCGATGCGCGCCACGATAGGACCGATCAAAAACGCTTGTGACACGCCCATCGAGAGACCGAAGGCAAAGAGTGTCAGCCCCACCATCTGCGCGTCAAAGCCGAACTGTGCCTGCCCGAAGAAGGCCCAGACCGCCGGGTAGACAAAATAGGCCACCTGCGCCACGGCGAAGAGGAGAAGGAGCGGCCCGACCCCCTTGAGCGCCCCCAATGCGCGGAACGCTCCGAAGGGATTGGCGCGTGACAGTTTGAAGGGGCGGCGTTTGTCGGGTTCGAGGCTTTCAGGCATGACGATCAGGCCGAAGAGCGCATTGGCAAGCGCGAGGGCTGCGGCAGCGTAGAAGGGCGCGCGGGTGTCGATCCCTGATAGCAACCCGCCCACCATCGGCCCAAGCGCGAACCCCACACCCATTGCCGCGCCCAACCGTCCGAAATTCTGGTCGCGTTTGGCGGGCGGCGAGACGTCGGCCACATAGGCGGCGGCGGTCGAATAGGTCGCGGCGGTCATCCCTGCGAGGAGCCGACCCACCAGCAGGAACCAGATCGTCGGCGCCACCGCCATCACCAGATAGTCGATGCCCAGAACCACGAGCGCCGAGATCAGCACGGGTCTGCGTCCGAAACGGTCCGACAGGTTTCCGACAATCGGGCCGAAGAAGAACTGCATCACCGCGTAGCCTGTCGCCAACACCCCGCCCCAGATCGCGGCATCGGCAAGGGCGCGTCCTGTGACTTCGCGGATCAGGTCGGGCATGACGGGGAAGATAAGCCCCACCCCCATGCCGTCGATCAGGATCGTTGCGATGATGAACCCCATTGCGAGGCGGGAGGGTGAGCCTGTGGCGTCGCTCATGTCGCACCTGCAATCAGGAGATCGGCCAGCCGTTCGGGCATGGAGAAGAATGGCGAGTGCGAGGAGGGGAGATGGCGGACGCTTCCCGCGGGCCAGTCATGGGTCATGGCGGCTTGATACTCGGGTGGAATGACACGGTCCTCGTCGCAGATGACATAGCTGCGCGGCACTGAGGCATAGCTGGGGCCAAGCGGCAGAGGTTGCTCCTGCGGCGCGATGGCCTGCGGCGTCAGGCGTGGCAGGGCGAAATCGAGCACATGCGGGCAATCGCCATAGAGTGCATCCTCGACCTTGTCAGGCAGGAAGGTGAAGGCCAGCCCGTCGTCGGTTTTCTTGATCGCGTCGAGGATCAACTGCCGCTTGGCCCGCCGCCGCATGTCGGCGAGGCTCAATCCATCGCGCGGCACATAGGCACAGACATAGGCAAGATGCGTGACCTTTTCGGGGGCAGTATCTGCAACGGCCGAAATCGGATAGCCGCCCGCGGAGTGCCCCACGAGCACCACGGGTGCGCCGCCGTGCGCGTCGATATCAGCCAGAATGGCGTTGCGGTAATGGGCCAACGTCACCTCGGCGTAGGGCGTTGAGTCGTCGCCGTGGGAGGGTAGATCGAGCGCGCGGGCCTCCACCCCTCGTGCGCGCATCGCGGGCAACACACCGCGCCAGCACCAAGCCCCGTGGCACGATCCGTGGACGAAGAGGAAGACTGGGTCAGACATGGCCGATGTCTTTGAGGAATGTGGTCAGCACCTCAGCATATTCTTCTGGTGCATCGACACAGGGTAGATGGCCCGACCGCTTCATCAGATGCACGCGCGATCCAGGAATGAGACCAACTGTTTCGCGCACCAAGTCGGACGGGGTTGAGCCGTCGAAGCTGCCTGCGATCCCGAGGCAGGCGAGGCGCAGTCCTGAGGTCGGCGTGTAGAAATCCGTGCCAGAAATCGCGGCGGCGCAACCTGCGTAGCCTTCGGCATCCGTGCCCGCCACGACGCGCCCCCAATGGGCCGCTGTCTCGGTGCCGCAAAACGAGGGATGGAACCAGCGTTCCAGCGTTGCCTCCACAAGACTGCTCACGCCTTTCTCGCGGACCTGTGCTATGCGGTCGTCCCACTGGCTGCCGATGCCGATGCGGGCGGCGGTGTTGGACAGGACGAGCGCGCGGATCTGGTCGAGGCGTTTGATGGCAAGCCCCTGCGCGATCATGCCGCCGATGGAGATACCCACGAACACCGCATCGCGCACGTCGAAATGGTCGAGCAGCGCCTCCGCATCGCCCACGAGCTGCCCCATCGAATAGGGCGCGGGCGGGACAGCGCTTTCCCCGTGACCGCGCAGGTCATAGCGGATCACACGCAAACCGCTTGGCAGTCGCGCCACGACCTCATCCCAAAGGGTCAGGTTGGTCCCGAGCGCATGGGCAAAGACGACGGCGGGCGCATTGCGTGGCCCGTCGTCGCGAAAATGTATAAGATGTCCGTTGGCCTCGACACGCATCGTGCCCGTCTCCCTCGCTCAACAAAGAGCCTACTTAGGTAACGGCGCGTGTCGTTGCAATCAATGCGAAACAGCGATGACGCCCGAGACAATCAGGCCGCCGCCGAGGATCATGCGGGGGGTCACTTTCTCCCCCATAACCATCGCCAAGACGAGGACAAGCGTCGTCTCGACACCCACAAGGATCAGATACATCTGGCCCATGGAGTTGTGTTTCAGCAGGGCAATCTCGCCTGTAGCGGCGAGTGCAAGCCCCGCGAGGATGAGAGCGGCCCCTCCCCAAGCGAACTGGACCGAGGTGACGAGTTTCATCCCCATTGTGGCAAGCGCATAGCTTGAACCAACGAGAATCAAAAGAACGGGCTGGGATACTGCATAGGCAAACATATGGCCTCATGTTGCTGTTGACGATGCGCCCAGCCTAGTGCTGCGCCGCCGCATTAGCCATCGAATTCGGACTTGCCTTACGTCACGCGGCCTCGATCTCGGCCAGAAACCGTTCAATGACCGCGAGGCTTTCGGGTTCGTCGAGGAAGGGCACATGGCCGCGATTTGCCACTTCTGCGGTGATCATCTCGGGGCGGCGGTGTTGCATCTCGTTCAGACAGGCGCGGGAGAGAAGGTTGGAGTTCTCCCCGCGTAGAAGTGCAAGCGGCAGATCATCGAGCGCGTCAAAGAGCGGCCACATGTCGGGAACGTCACCCGTCACGCTCGCCGCCTCGACAGCCTCGCGCAATCGGGGGTCGTAGCGCAATTCCAACCGTCGCGGCCCCTCGCTCCAAATCCGCCGTGCATAGGTGCGCCATTGGTCAAAGGAGACATCGGGAAACTGCGCACCGAGTGCCTTGGGGAGTTTCTCGGCAGCGTCGTCATAGGAGCGATAGGCCGAGGGGCGGCCGAGGTAATCCATGATATGAGCCAGCCCCTCTGGGTCCAGTTCCGGCCCGATGTCATTGAGCAAAACACCCGCGAGCCGTTCCTTGGCGGTTGCAGCCAGAACCATCGCAATGAGACCCCCGCGCGATGTGCCGAGGATGGCGGCACGCTCCAGTCCGAGGTGGTCGAGCAGGGCCAGCGCATCGGCCCCCTCTTGCGGGATGGTGTAGGTCGCGGGGTCGGCATGGTCGGATGCTCCGCGACCACGACTGTCGAGGCGAATGATTTGCGCGCGGGAGGCGAAATGCTCCACCACGGGCTCAAAATCGTCCATGTTCCGCGTCAACCCCGCGAGGCACAAAAGCGGCACGCCGCTGCCCTGCACATCGTAAGCAAGGCGGATGCCATCGGCGGTGGTGAATGTCTCGGTCATTGCGGCTCCCCATGGTCCTTGCGCGGCGCATCACGCGCTGTCCGCGCCACAATGGCATGAGGGCGCATGGGGGGGAAGAGGCGGCGCGTCGCGAAACGCGGTTACATCAGACTGCCGATGAGCCACCAGCCGCCCGTGAAATGCGCGGTGAGGGCGAAGCCGTAGGTGGCCATGACCAAGAGCGCCTCATTGGGCGAAAGCACGACCTGTTCGCTGCGCTTTTTGTGCAAGAGGCTTTGCGCCCCTGCGGCTGACAGGACAAACATCGCGATGGACCCGTCGCGCAAGGCGGCGGCGAGGAAGGCCGCGGTCATGAAGGCGGTGACAAGCACGCCGAGATTGGGCCAGAACGCTTCCGATACCGCGCGCATGACACGGCCTCCCGCGAAGGGCAGGAAGGGAAGTAGCATGATGAAGTTGAACGCACCTAGCATAATCGCCGTGGCGCGCATCAGATCGGCAAATGCAGGGGCGGTCGCGGCAAAGGCGTGGAAGAGGCCGAAAGCCAGAACCATTGGCACGATGGCCAGTGCGGGACCGTAGAGCGCCACGAAACTTTCCTCCAGTGCCGTGGTAAAGGCGCGGTCCGAGCGGGGCGGGGCGATGAAGGGCAGGGGCACAAGACGCAGGCGCGCAACATCCTGCCCTGCAATCCGACAGGCCAGCGCGCCGCCCGTCTCATGCACAATCACGGCAAGGACAAATCCGAAGCCCATCATTGGAGAGGTCACTGCCGCGACAAGGCAGGTGATGCCAAAGCCGATCAGCACGCCCAGACCATCGAAGCCGACGGCCTGTATCTGTCCGCGCTGCGGCACGTCACGAAGCATTGGCAAGGCAAAAATGGCCAGCGCAATGGCCGTGACGAGAAAGGTCATTGTCCCCCCAAGGAATCTGACACGTTGACAGAGCTGCTTGTTTCCAGTGGCGCCTGTGGAACCGCATCGGTGGCAGCCGTGCGATCCGCGTTATTTCGGCCAATTTGGGGTCCGAATGTGGCGACAATGTGGCGGCCAGAGGTGTCCATACTGTGCTAAGGTGCCGAAAACAGTGTGTTTCTTGAGCGTGGACGTTACCGTTCCAGCGCGGCCAATTCTATCTCGGTTAGGGCGGATACGGTTGGGCTGGCGTGTGGCCTTCGGTTGCGTGATACTGAACCCTCGAAACCCATTGTTATTGCTCCGCAAAACAGAAGGATCGGCGCACCCATGAACCAGACTGTCGAAAAGCTGCGCGAGAATTGGCGCGAATTACAGACCCAACTGGAAGTTGACGCCCGCGCGGCGCGCGAACGTTTCAAATATCAGGTCCGCAATGGTCGGGTCGTTTTCGAGGATGAGGCACGGCGACGCGGCCGTGCATTCCGTGTGCGCTGGTCGGTGTTCTTGCGCCGTGCTCGCCCGTGGGAGATCGTCACCGCGCCCGTGATCTACAGCCTGATCGTGCCTTTTGTCCTCATAGATCTCTGGGTCACGATCTATCAGGCCATCTGCTTTCCCGCCTACAAGCTGCCGAAGGTGAAGCGCAGCGACTATATCGCGGTGGACCGTCACAAGCTCACCTATCTGAACTTCATGCAAAAGCTGAACTGCGTCTATTGCGGCTATTGCAACGGTGTTCTGGCCTATGTGCGCGAGGTGGCGGGGCGCACGGAATATTACTGGTGCCCGATCAAACACGCTCGCCATCTTCCCGACCGTCATGACCACTATCAGAACTTTCTGGACTATGGCGACGGGGAAAGCTGGGACGAGAGTTTCAAATCCATGAAAGAGCGCGCGCGGGCCTGCGAGGGCTGTGACGGGTGTTCGCACTAGGCGTTCGCCAGCCTTTTGAGCGCCCCCTTCGAGCAATAGAAAAAGCCCCACCAATTGGCGGGGCGTTTTGCGTTCTTCCGTCTGTCGAAGGTTGACCTCTTAAAGGTTGGCTTCCTGCGGCATTCCGAGAATGTGGAACCCGCCATCGACACGGATGATCTCGCCCGTTGTATAGGCACCACCATCGGAGTTGAGGTAAACGGCTGTCGCGCCCACGGCCTCAAGCGTTGCGTTGGAGCGCAGCGGGGCGTTTTCCGAGGTGTGGCGGTAGGTCTTGCGCGCGCCACCGATTGCCGCGCCTGCGAGCGTTTTCATCGGGCCGGGGGAGATCGCATTGACGCGGATGCCTTCTGGGCCGAGGTCATTGGCGAGATAGCGCACGGAGGCCTCAAGCGCGGCCTTCGCCACGCCCATGATGTTGTAGTTTGGTGTCACGCGGTTAGAGCCGCCATAGGTCAGCGTGATCAGCGACCCGCCATCGGGCATCAGTTCGGCGGCACGTTTGGCCACGTCGATGAAGGAGTGGCAGGAGATTTGCAGCGAGTTCTTGAAGTTCTCCACGGAGGTGTCACGGAAACGGCCCGTCAACTCGTTCTTGTCCGAGTATGCGATGGCGTGGACGACGAAATCGAGCGTGCCCCACTTCTCCTTGAGCGAACCGAAGGCCGCGTCCATCTGCTCGGGATTGGTCACATCGACATCGACCATCGTGTCCGATCCGACGCTTTCGGCCAGCGGTTGCAGGCGCTGGCCAAAAGCCTCGCCTTGATAAGTAAACGCCAGTTCCGCGCCTTCCTCGGCGCAGGCCTTTGCAATGCCCCACGCGATTGAGCGTTCGTTTGCGACACCCATAACGAGCCCGCGTTTGCCTTTAAGAAGATCAGCCATGTTAGCCCTCATTTTCGTTGCGGAGTGTTTGGCCTGTTTGTGCCGTCGGGTCAAGTTTTTGAGGCGTGTATGGGGTTTGCATGAAAAAGGGCCGCCCGTTCGGGCAGCCCTTTATGTCGTTATGTCTTTCGGATCAGTCGTGCAGTTTCGACATGATCATCGAACCGTTGGTGCCGCCGAAGCCGAAGCTGTTTGTCATCACGCTATCCAGCCCTGCGTTCTCGACCAGCGCCGTGGCGATCTCGCCTTCGTTGATGGCGGGGTCGAGAGTTTCGACGTTCACGGAGGGGATGATGAAATCGTGCTTTAGCGCGAGCAGACAGAACACCGCCTCCAATGCACCCGCCGCACCTTGCGTGTGGCCCGTGATCGACTTGGTCGAGGAGATCGGCGGTACATTGCCCTCACCGAAGAGGCGACGCACAGCCTCCACTTCACCGACATCGCCAACGGGGGTCGAGGTGCCGTGGGCGTTGATGTAGCTCACCTTGCGATCCTCGGGCAGGGTAGACAGGGCCAGACGCATCGCGCGCTCGCCGCCCTCGCCTGAGGGGGCCACCATGTCGGCACCATCCGAGGTCGCCCCGAAGCCCGTGACTTCCGCGTAGATTTTCGCGCCGCGCGCCTTGGCGTGTTCCAGCTCTTCCAGCACAAGGATCGCGCCGCCGCCGCCGATGACGAAACCGTCACGGTTGGCGTCGAATGCGCGGGAGGCCTTGGTCGGCGTGTCGTTGAATTTGGACGACATCGCGCCCATGGCGTCAAAGAGGCACGAGAGTGTCCAGTCGAGTTCCTCGCCTCCGCCCGCGAACATGATGTCCTGCTTGCCCATCATGATCTGTTCAGAGGCCGAACCGATGCAATGCAGCGAGGTGGAGCAGGCAGAAGTGATCGAGTAGTTGATCCCCTTGATCTGGTAAGCGGTCGAGAGGTTGGCGGAGATCGTGGAGCCCATGCACTTGGGCACGGCGAAGGGCCCGATCCGTTTGGGGCTGCCCGATTTCAGAACCGTCTGGTGCGCGGAGAACATGGCGGAGGTGGAGGGACCACCCGAGCCTGCAATAAGCCCCGTGCGCTCGTTGACCACATCGCTTTCCTCAAGACCCGCATCGGCGATGGCCTGCCCCATGGCGATATGGGCATAGGCCGCACCTGGCCCCATGAAACGAAGCGCGCGTTTATCCACGTGCTCCTTGATGTCGATATCCACGGCACCCGCGATTTGGCTGCGAAATCCATGTTCGATCATGGCCTCGTTCGCGGTGATGCCGGACTTGCCTGCCTTGAGTGAGGCGAGAACCTCGTCGGCATTTTTGCCGATGGATGAAACTACACCGAGACCGGTGACGACGACGCGACGCATAAACGTGCTCCCTTAATTGCTTGCCTTTGGTTGTAAGGTAGCGGGGGAGGGGCGTGCAAGGGGGGAGGGATGTGTATGAGGGGACGAATCGCAGAGTCTAGAGGTTTCGACTTTTTGATCTTAATCAATGAACCACCCAGCCACCCCAACGCCAGCGGTAAGGGCCACAAATTTCCAAAAAATAGCGGCTACACCCAGCACGGTTTGTACAAACATATTTCCAGATGTTCGAAATGATAATCTATTGGCGGGCTCATATTTGACGCCATGAATGTTAAAATAGGCTTCTAGTTTGTCCGCATAATTGACTAGTCTGGGTTTGCTCAATGACCTTAGGATGAAGAGCGTTAGAGAAAAAAGGAGCGCTGGAAGGTACATGACGACGGCCCCCACGACGCCAAAGATTACTATAAAGATTATGAACTTCACCTACGCACCCCAACATCCACACTCGTTCAACGCTTCAAGTCTGCCGCACTATGCGTTCTTTGGCATGACGTTGCAACTTAGAGACGATGAAATGTTCTTGTATTAATCAGGTGTGGCGCTGTTCATTCTAGACAGTTTGGGTTTGGGGTTTTAGCATCCCGCCAAGGCGGTATTCATCCCCCCCAAAAAAACGGCAAGACTTTCACCCCGCCGCTTCACACTTTCCCTGTCTCACAAACTGCTAACGCAGAGCACTTAGCTCTCGCTAAGCGCCACTTTCATGTCCTTGACCTCATAGGCCAGTTCGCCGTCGATTTTCACGATCCCGTCGGCCACGCCCATGGTCAGGCGGCGGGTTTGGACGGCTTTGGTGAAGTCGATCTCGTAGGTCAGCAGCTTGCTGTCGGGGCGCACCATGGACTTGAGTTTCACTTCGCCCACGCCGAGCGCGTAACCACGCCCTTGCCAACCGCGCCAGCCGAGATTGAAGCCGGTGAGCTGCCACAGGCCGTCAAGGCCGAGGCAGCCGGGCATGATCGGGTTTCCGGGGAAGTGGCATTCGAAGAACCACAGGTCGGGCGTGATGTCGAATTCGGCCAGTACGTGGCCTTTGCCGTGTGCGCCTCCATCGGCCGAAATCTCGGTGATGCGGTCCATCATGAGCATGGGCGGGGCGGGGAGTTGGGCATTGCCCTCCCCGAACAATTCGCCGCGCGCGCATTTGAGGAGGTCTTCCTTGGAGAAACTTGTGGGAAAATCGGCCATGTGCCCTGCCTTTTCGATCATTCTTGACGCTTGGTTTCCCTCTAACACCCCGTCCGACATGCGCGCAAGGGCGCAAGGAGGCCTGTGCGTGGCGCGTGGTGTTGGCGGCGCGACTTGTGCTATTTCTCAATTCCGTTTGAAAATCAGTGCCGCAATCCCTTATATTGCACGCAAACGCGCGACTTCGAGGGGCTGGCCGCCCCGGGACGCGCGCCATGCCGAAAGTGAACAGGTGTCATCGCAATGACCGAACGCCGCGAAATCGAAATATGCCGCAGCGAAGACTGGCTGTCGGGTGCAGGGGTGCGTCCGACCCGTCAACGCGTGGCGCTTGCGCGGCTTCTGGTGGGTGACGGGCATGACCGCCATGTCACCGCCGAGAGCCTCTTTGCCGCTGCTTCCGAGGCGGGAGAGAAGGTTTCGCTGGCCACGGTCTACAACACCCTGCGCGCCTTTTGCGATGCGGGGCTGATGCAGGAAGTCACCGTCGACGGGACGCGCTCCTACTTTGACACCAACATGGCCGAGCACCCGCATTTCTTCTGGGAGACTTCAGGGTCGCTGACCGATGCCCCTGCCGAAGAGATGGAGATCGCCCGCCTTCCCGAGCCGCCCGAGGGAATGGAGATCGCCTCGGTCGATGTGGTGATCCGCCTGCGTCCGAAATCCAACTAGGTGCGCATTTTCCGCGAAGCTGGCTCTAAGTCCAACCATGTTTTCGAGGTGGTTGCATGACGACTTTTGTGGGCGACGATGGTGTGGTGCGCTGCAAATGGTGCGCCTCCGATCCTGAATATATCCGTTACCATGACGAGGAGTGGGGCTACCCCGTCACCGACGATATCCGCCTTTTCGAGAAAATCTGTCTTGAGGGGTTCCAGTCGGGTCTGTCGTGGTGGACGATCCTGCAAAAGCGCGAGAATTTCCGCGCGGCTTTTGCGGGGTTCGATCCTGCCAAGGTCGCGGGTTTCGGGGCCGATGATGTGGAGCGCCTCGTGCTAGACACGGGCATCGTGCGCCACCGTGGAAAGATCGAAGCGGCGATTAACAACGCTGCTCGCGCCTTGGAAGTTCGGGCCGAATTCGGATCACTCGCCGCCTATTTCTGGTCTTTTGAACCGAGCGCCGAGCAGCAGGCCGCCGAAAAGGGCGGGGCGATTTTTGTCGCCGTCACCGAAACCTCCAAACGCCTGTCCAAAGACCTCAAGAAACGCGGGTGGAAATTCGTCGGACCGACGACCTGTTATGCCTTCATGCAAGCCATGGGGATGGTCAATGACCACATGGCAGACTGTGCGTACCACAGAAAATCAGAGGAACTCCGCGAAGGTCTGATCCGTCCTACTTAAGGGCGTGTCTCAGGAGTTTTGCGTGCGTGGCACGTAGTCGGCAAGTCCTCGCAGCCAGTCACGGATCGCGCGGGCAGTTGCGTTGGCCTCAAAACGCGCAAGGCTCTGCGGCGTCCATTCGCTATCTAGTGCTGCCAGCCAAGCCTCACGTTCTTCGGCTGTTTTCTCGGGCAGGGGAAAGGTCGCTGCGGCTTCAAGGATCTGTCGCAACTCTTGCACATCGCGCATGGTGCGAAACGCTGCCATCATCGGTGCCACCTGTTTGGGAACCTCGCGCCATGACTGGCCGAACATTGCCGTCACCCGCTGGCCCGCGCCCGCGCATTCGTAGGCGGCACAGCCCTTGTAACCGCGCTCGGCAAGATTGGTGTGGATGCTGCAATCGTGGTGGTCGAGATGTTTGCACGGCTCTCCCGCCGCCTTGTCATGGGCGAAATGCTCCCCCTTGTCGAAGGCGAGAGCCAGACAGCATAGCGCGGCGCAGTTGCCGCAGTCGGAAGTGAAGTCTCGTGCGCTCATGTCCGCTTTCTCGCGCCATTGCGCCCTCGTGTCAAACGCCGCATCCGCTCCGTGGTGCGACCCAATGAAAAAGGGCGCCGCAAATGCGACGCCCTCTTCGATGCTGATATGTGCTGTCGGACGACCTCACCCTTGGGCGACGACTTCCACAAGCTCGATGGCGAAGGTCAGATCCTCGCCTGCAAGACGGTGGTTGGCGTCAAGCGTCACTTCGGTCTCGGTGATTTCGACCACGGTCACAGGGATGACCTGACCTTCGGGCGATTGCATCTGAAGCTGGAGGCCAACTTCAAGCGGGATCTCCGCGGGGATCTGCTCGCGCGGGACGGCCTGCTGGGCGTCGGCGTGGCGCTCGCCATAGGCTTCAGCGGCCACGGCCACGATGGTCTTTTTCTCGCCCACGGTCATGCCGGGGAGATGCTTGTCCATGCCCGGAATGATCTGGCCGGAGCCGACAGTGAATTCGAGCGGGTCACGGCCTTCGGAACTGTCAAAGACAGTGCCATTTGCGAGCGTGCCAGTGTAATGGATACGAACGGTGTCGCCCGATTTTACTTCGGTCATGAGAGAAACTTTCGATTTACGGTGAATTGTGAGGCCGCCCCTTTGGCGGGTTCTCGTCGATGGCCCCAAGATAGGGACTCAATCGCGGATGTAAACGGTGGCAAGCCCTGAAACGCGCACGGATCGCCGTTTTCGCCCCTTTAAAGCTCGAAATCAGCCTAAAACCACTGACCTGGCTCCATCAGACCGAGATCAAGAAGCTGCTGGCTTTGCCACTCGAACTCCACCGAATTGTGCCATGTGAACTCGTGGATATCAAAAGTCGAGCCTGCGTTCGCCTTGAGCGCCTTGGCCATGCGGAACGATCCAATCGCGGCGGTGAGGTTGTTGTGCCACGGGCAGGCAAAAGTGTTGTATTCCTCGTCGTTGAACAGGTGGTTCTCCGACAGTTTCAATCCGCTTTTGGCGCGAAACAGGGCGATGCGGTCGATGCGGCGACGATCCTTGGGCACATGCTCCTCGAAGCGCCAGCGTAGTCCTCCGAAGAAATCGAGCTGTCGCTCTTTCGGCCCGTCCGTTCCCGCGCGCCCGAGGGCATAGTAGCCCGAACGGTCAAGGTGCGCATCTTCGAGCGAGACGGCATTGGGGTAAGCGTTCAGATCGCCTGCGTAGAGGTCCACAACATAGGTCAGCATCGCGTTGCGGCGTTCCTCGCTGTGGAATGTCAGCAGATCGACGATATTGCGGGTCTCGCAGAACGGGTAGAACAGGTATTCGGCGTTGTAGCAGTAGTAGATCCATTGGCCATGCGTGGCGGCAATGATGCGGTTGACCGTGGTGGAGAGCATATTGACCGCGCGGGTGTTGTGGCGAACGCGCAAGACCTGCGCCTCGACCCCTTGGGGCACGGTGATCTCGTCGGGGGCGAAGAGGATGACCTGTTTGAACCCGAGGCCGAGGTGGTGACGCAGCGTCGAAGCCACCTCCACCTCATCCTCGGCAAAGATCAGCGCGATCGGCCCCTTGGCGATAAGGTCCGCCCCGTCTTTCAGAAAAATGTCGAGGCTTTCGTAGCGCATCCGTGCGTCCCTTGGCGATTGTTACCCGTGCGGCTAACCCTCCGCGATCTCGGTAAAAAAGCCATGAAGGGACGGGGATTGCAAGCGATGTCCCATCGGAGTGTGTCGTCGGGCACATGCAAAAGCCGTTTGCCCCGTTTGCGGGCTTGGTGTAGGAGGCGCGTTGACTTCCCAAACATGCACGGACAGGGCCATGGCCGAGAGCAAAGCGGACCTCAAGAAACTTTTCATCAAAACCTACGGGTGCCAGATGAACGTCTACGACAGCGAACGCATGGCCGAGGCGCTTGGCGGGTCGGGCTATACGGAAGTGTCGAGCCCCGAAGAAGCCGACATGATCCTGCTCAACACCTGCCACATCCGCGAGAAGGCGGCTGAAAAGGTCTATTCCGAGCTTGGCCGTTACAAGGATCTCAAGGTTGCCAACCCCGATCTGAAAATCGGCGTGGCGGGCTGCGTGGCACAGGCGGAGGGTGAGGAGATCATCCGTCGTCAGCCGATGGTGGACCTCGTGGTCGGCCCGCAGAGCTATCACCGTCTGCCCGAGCTGGAGGCCAAGGCAGGAGGCGGCGAGAAGGCGCTCGACACCGACTTCCCCGAAGAGGACAAGTTCGAGCACCTGAAAGCGCGCCCCAAAGCCAAACGCGCCCCTGCGGCATTCCTTACCGTGCAGGAAGGCTGCGACAAGTTCTGCGCCTTCTGCGTGGTGCCCTATACGCGCGGTGCCGAGGTTTCGCGGCCCGTGTCGCGTATTATGTCCGAGGCTCGCGATCTGGTGGAGCGCGGCGTGCGCGAGATCACGCTCTTGGGGCAGAACGTTAACGCCTATCATGGTGACGGTCCCGATGCGCAGGGCGGCGGCACATGGGGGCTGGCGCAACTAATCGAGGAGTTGGCTACGGTGGATGGCCTAGAGCGCATCCGCTTCACAACCTCGCACCCCAATGACATGGACGAGGCGCTGATTGACGCGCATGGCACCTGCTCCAAGCTGATGCCCTACCTGCACCTCCCCGTGCAATCAGGGTCCGACCGCATCCTCAAGGCAATGAACCGCAAGCACACTGCCGAGGAGTATATCCGTCTGATTGAACGCATCCGTGCCGCGCGCCCCGACATTGCGCTTTCGGGCGACTTTATCACGGGCTTCCCCGGCGAGACCGATCAGGATTTCGAGGACACGATGGCGCTGGTGCGCGAGGTCAAATACGCCTCCGCCTTCTCGTTCAAATACTCCCCGCGCCCAGGAACGCCCGCGGCCGAGAAGGGCGACAAGATGGTTGATGCGGATGTGGCCACCGAGCGGCTCCATCGCCTGCAGGCCCTCATCACCGAGCAGCAACGGGCGTTTCAGGATGCGATGGTCGGCCGCGAGGTCTCCGTCCTGTTCGAGCGCAAGGGGCGCATGGAAGGCCAAATGGTCGGCAAGTCGGAATATCTGCACGCCGTCCACGTCACCGCACCTGTCGCCGTGGGCGAAATCAAACGGGTTCGCATCGTGGAAAGCGGGCCGAACTCGCTGGCGGGCGAAGTGATCGACTGACACAAGGCGCGGCGGGACTCGATGCGAATTGTGGCAGCGGCGCGCGCGAGTGAGGCGCATCGTGGGGTCAATGCTGTCCGTGAAGCAACAATGACGCTAAAATACGTCATCAGTTGATCATTGAGATACAATATGTAGTAAATCCGCCTTCACAAACCCACGAAGTTTGCTATCCTTCCCTACAATATTGCAATGAGTGGCGTGGTCGGGGAGCTGCTGCTTTTGCGCCGCACCATGCGACAGGCAATGGTGACGCGCAAAGCAGTGCTGGTCGCGTCATTGGGTGAAACGATAGAGTGGGGGACATGACGTCGTGTTGAACCAGTTTCTGAACAAAGGCCGCAACGCGCTTGCGCTGGCCGCAATCGCAGGACTTGCGCTCTCCGCGACCGCAGCTTCGGCACAAGTAATTTCGGGCACCGTCAACGGTGAGCGCTACGCACCGACAATCTGGATCGACCCCGACGGGTGCGAGCATTGGGTGATGGATGATGGCGTTGAGGGCTATATGGACCTCAAGGTGGACCGTCAGGGCATGCCGACCTGTCACCCCGTGAAATCCTGCGCGGTGATGAATTCCGATCAACTCTTCGCCACGGACAGCCACCGCATTTCGCCAGCGGGTCGCGAACGTCTTACGAAGTTCTTCAGGAGCGCGGGTGCCACGGCCTATATCATCATCGGTCACACCGACAGCCGCGCCTCCGACGAATACAACATGCGTCTGAGCTACAACCGCGCAAACGCGGTGGCCAAGATTGCCGCCAGCACTGGCGCTCGGATTTCAGACGTGCGGGGCTATGGCGAGCGGATGCCGAAAGCATCCAACAGAACCGCCGCAGGCATGGCGGAAAACCGTCGTGTTGAAATCATCTGTATCAAGTGAGGAGAGAGACGATGAAAGCAACCAAAGCAATCGCCCTTCTCGCCGCTGTCGGGTCGCTGGCCGCCTGTGAGAGCACCCTGTCCGAAGCCATGATGGGCGACAAGGTGGACAAGACTGTGGACCGTGGTTTCGACAGTAAGCACCTCAGCCAACTGCAGGCTGGGATCTGGATCGACCCGCAGGGCTGTGACCACTGGATCATTGACGATGGTGTTGAGGGCTACCTCTCTGCGCGCGTCGACAAATACGGCAAACCCGTGTGTTCGGGCATTGCCGAGCCGAATACAGCCGTTGGCCCATTCAAGTCGGGTTCGAGCTTCTCTGACCCGATCTAAACGCGGGCATGGCTCGCATGCCGTGTAACAAACCATTGGAAAACGGCTCCTTTCTTGCGAAAGGGGTCGTTTTTCTTTCGCTCAAAACTGTGGCGGTTATCTGAAAAAGCCCTGCGAATACGTCCCCAATTTTCGACAATTTCGTGAAGAATGCCTTAGATATGGTGTCTTCGCTTGCTTTGGACGCTATCCCTTGGCACGATCGGGTCATAGCCACTTCAATATTGGAGATGCATTTGGGCCTGAGCGCTTTGACCACCCCGCAATCGACGGACGCTGTCCACGAAACATTGCTGGAATTCAATGACAACCGATTGCTTATCGACCTGTGCGGTGAGTTTGATCGGAACCTCGCCCAAATCGAACACAAGCTCGATGTGCAGATTGTCCGGCGCGGTAATGTCCTGTCCGTGATGGGCAACGGGCCATCGCGTGGCAAGGCAGCGGCGGTGCTTCAGGAGCTTTACGGTAAACTCGAAGCGGGCCGCGAGGTCGAGGCGGGCGATATCGACGGGATGTTGCGCATGGGCGAGAACGCTGCGGGCGGCGGTCTTCCGGGTGATCAGATCGAGATGTTCAACGGCGGCAACATTGAAATCAAGACCCGCAAGAAATTGATCGAGCCGCGCACGGACGCGCAGAAAGCCTATGTCCAGAGCCTCTTTGACAACGAGTTGGCCTTTGGCATCGGTCCTGCTGGGACGGGTAAGACCTATCTGGCCGTGGCCGTTGGCGTGAACATGCTCATCAACGGCCATGTCGACAAGATCATCCTGTCGCGCCCGGCGGTAGAAGCGGGCGAGCGTCTTGGTTTCCTTCCTGGCACGCAGGATGAGAAGGTCGATCCCTATATGCAGCCGCTCTACGACGCGCTCAACGATTTCCTCCCCGCCAAGCAATTGGCGAAGATGAAAGAGGAAAAGACCATCGAGATCGCGCCGCTGGCCTTTATGCGGGGCCGCACGCTCAGCCGCGCTTTCGTGGTGCTCGACGAGGCGCAGAATGCGACCACCATGCAAATGAAGATGTTCCTGACCCGTCTGGGCGAAGGGTCGCGCATGGTCATCACGGGTGACCGCTCGCAAGTCGATCTGCCGCGCGGGGTGCCTTCGGGCCTACGTGACGCGGAGCGGATTCTGGCGGGTGTGCCTAACATTGCGTTCAACTATTTCACCTCCCGCGATGTGGTGCGTCACCCGCTTGTCGCCGCGATCATCGAAGCCTACGAGGCCGATGAAAGTTGACGGGCGCAATTTCTCTGGGACAATCGCGTTGTTCGGTGTAGAGCACGCGAGGATTTTCTAGGGCGAATGGGCCGTGGGCGGATGAAATGACACTCGACGTTCTGATTGAAGACGACCGTTGGAGCGCCGTGGCGCTTGAGGCGCTGGCTACGCGTGCGGAAGCGGCAACTCTCGGGCACTTGGGGCTTGATCCCGAGTTGTGCGAAGGGTCGGTTTTGGCCTGCAACGACGCGCGGATCAAGGTGCTCAACGCCGATTTCCGCGCTAAAGATCGCGCGACCAATGTGCTGTCATGGCCAGCCGAGGAGCGCGCCACACCCGATGCGCGACCGCCTCTGCCTGAACCCGACTTTGACGGAACAATCGAACTCGGCGATATCGCGATTTCCTATGACACCTGCGCGGCGGAGGCGGAGGCGGCGGACAAGCCGATGGACCACCACGTTGCGCATTTGCTCGTTCATGGATTGTTACATCTGTTGGGATATGATCACATCTCGGACACGGATGCGGAGATAATGGAGGGCACAGAGACAGAGATACTTGAAACTCTGGATGTGCCCGACCCATATTAGAGGTCATCCCGAAATTGGCGGGACAGTAAATTTGGAAAGGGCCGATGGGCGATAAAGAGCCTGGATCTTCTACGGCAGCGCAGAGCGCGCCGCACGATCCCACAAAATCCGCGGAAGCAAACCGCGGTGCCGATGACAGCGACACATCGAGGCGCGGGTTTTGGACCCGCCTGACATCCGTGTTTTCCCCTTCTACCCCATCATCAGACACAAGCGCCCCCGCCGCACCTGATCCCGTGCCCGCTCCGAACGGCGCGGATCGTCCGGGGATGCTCAACCTGCGGCGTATGCGGGTCGATGATGTTATGGTCCCCAAGGCCGAGATCGTCGCTGTCCCCGTGGACATCAAGAAAGACGATCTGGTCGCGACTTTCCGCGAGAGCGGCAACACGCGTTTGCCCGTTTTCAAAGGCACGCTGGACACGCCCATTGGCCTCGTCCACCTCAAGGACTTCGCGCTTGGCCACGGGTTCAACGGTAACGGCGGGCGCTTCAATCTGCGCAAGATGATCCGCCCGCTCCTCTTCGCCCCTCCATCCATGCCCATCGGTGTGTTGCTGCAAAAGATGCAGAGCGACCGTATGCACATGGCCTTGGTGATTGATGAATACGGCGGCGTTGATGGATTGGTGACGCTTGAGGATCTGGTCGAGCAAGTCATCGGCGAGATCGAGGACGAGCATGACATTGAGGAAGACGTGTTCTGGACCCAAAGCGGACCAGGGGTCTTCATTGCGCAATCCAAGGCGCCGCTGGAAGAGTTCGAGGCCGCAATCGGGCTGAAGCTCACCGATGGGGACGACGATGAGGAAATCGACACGCTGGGCGGTTTGGTGTTCCTTCTGTCGGGCCGTGTGCCCGCTCGTGGCGAGATGATTCATCACCCAAGTGGCACGGAGTTCGAAATCATAGATGCCGACCCACGCCGCATCAAACGGGTGCGGGTGCGTCTGCCGCAGGCGGCGGGCAACACCACCGCGCCGCCAGCAAGCGGTAACTGATCCCATGCGCGCTCGGCCTTTTGCGCGACGGTTTCGCCGCTGGCGCAGGGCGGCCCTGCGTCGTCCCCGATGGAGCGCTATCGGCGCGGGGCTGCTCGTGGCAACGGGGCAGGAGCCTTTAGGCTTTTGGCCTGTGGCACTGTTCGGATTGGCCGCTGGAATTTTACTGTGGCAACGTTCGCAATCTGTCCGCGACGCGGCGTGGATCGGCTGGGCCTTGGGCTTCGGCACCTTTCTCGGCGCGCTCAACTGGCTCGTGAACCCTTTCCTGGTGGAGCCGTTGCGGCACGGGTGGATGATTCCCTTCGCACTATCTTTTATGTGTGGCGGGCTGGCGCTTCTGTGGGCGGGGGCCTTTGCCGCGGCCCGTGGGGTAAAGCTCGGCACCTTCGGGTTGCTCGCGCTGTGGACTGCGATCGAGCTGGCGCGAGGCTGGATTTTTACGGGCTTCCCTTGGGCGCTGCCTGCTTACATTTGGCTCGACACCTCCGTGGCCTTTTGGTCCGCCGTGCTTGGCCCCTATGGGCTGACGGGTCTCACCCTTGCTCTGGCCGCGCTTCTTGCGCAAGTGGGGATGCGCAAACATCTCAACGGGCGCGGGGTGGGGCTTCTGGCCCTTGTCTTCATCGCTATCTTCGGGGGCGGTCATTTGCTCGGTGAGCAGGCACACACCGCCGACACAACGACACGCGTGCGCGTGGTGCAACCTAATGCGCCGCAGCACCAGAAATGGGATCCGCGCTATATCCCGGTGTTTTACGATCTCGCATTACAGCTCTCTGACGCGTCGCAAGCCGACCTTGTTGTCTGGCCTGAAACTGCACTAGCGCAGATGCTCAATTTCGCGGAGCCGCAGTTACGCGAAATTGCCGAACGTGTCGCCCCAGCAACCGCCGTTGTCGGCGGGCGACGGATCGACGGGCGGCGCGGCTACAATTCAATTGCGGTGATCGGGGAGGGGGGCGCTCTCGATGCGGTTTATGACAAGCATCACCTCGTGCCATTCGGCGAGTATCTTCCTTTGCCACAAGTTCTTTCAACGCTCGGTTTCGGCACGTTCACGGCCTCGGAGGGATACGGGTTCTCGGCGGGCGCAGGACCGCAGCTTCTCGACTTCGGTGCCGCAGGTCGTGCGCTGCCGCTGATCTGCTATGAGGCGATTTTCCCTCGCGACCTGCGTGGCACGGAGCGCCCCGACTTCCTCCTGCATCTGACCAATGACGCATGGTTCGGGCGTTTCGCGGGGCCGCAGCAGTCCCTCGCCCAAGCCCGTTTCCGCGCCATTGAGACGGGGCTGCCCATGGTGCGTGCGGCCAATACGGGGATTTCGGCGGTGATCGATCCGCGCGGAGAAATCCGACGCTCTGTTCCTTTGGGGCAGGCGGGTGCCGTCACCGCACCACTTCCCGAAGCCGCCGCGCCCACGATCTACTCCCGCTTCCACGAAACGGGTGTCGCGATTTTGATCGCCGCATTCGCGATCCTTGGTGGCCTCGCGCAGTTCCTCCGTCGCAAAGTGGTCACGCGCGCCTAGGATATACGTGGGCGCGTGGGGAAAGGAGATTGACGCCTTGCTGCGCGGGATATATCGCATGTTCCCTATCGGCCCCCACAACGGCTTCCTGACGTGGCGGGCGACAATCAATGGAGCAAGACCCCAATGCCACGCAAAGAATACACGTTCACCTCGGAATCCGTTTCCGAGGGCCATCCTGATAAAGTCTGTGACCGCATTTCAGACGCGATCCTTGACGCATTTCTGACCGAGGAACCAGAGGCGCGTGTTGCTTGCGAGACCTTTGCAACCACCGATCTCGTCGTGGTGGGGGGTGAAGTAGGGCTGTCCGATCAGGACAAACTGACCGAATACATGGGTAAGATCGACGGTATCGTGCGCGATTGCGTCCGCGATATCGGTTACGAGCAAGACAAGTTCCATTGGAAATCGGTGAAGGTGCAGAACTTCCTGCACGAGCAATCCGCGCATATCGCTCAAGGTGTCGATGCCGCCGACAACAAGGACGAAGGTGCTGGCGACCAAGGGATCATGTTTGGTTTTGCTACGCGCGAAACGGACGAGCTGATGCCTGCCCCGATCCATTTCTCGCACGCGATCCTGCGTCGGCTTGCCGAAGTGCGCAAGGATGGCACCGAGCCTGCCCTCGGGCCCGACGCCAAATCGCAGCTTTCCGTGCGCTACGAGAATGGCGTGCCGGTGGGAGTGGATTCGCTTGTGCTTTCCACACAGCACCTCGACGAGAGCCTTGAGAGCGCGGATGTGCGCGCCATTGTCGAACCTTACATTCGCGAGGTTCTTCCCGAGGGCTGGCTGACTGACGAGACTATCTGGCACGTTAATCCTACGGGCAAGTTCGTGATCGGTGGGCCTGACGGCGATGCGGGTCTGACGGGGCGCAAGATCATCGTGGATACCTATGGCGGCGCCGCGCCGCATGGTGGTGGGGCGTTCTCGGGCAAAGACCCGACCAAGGTGGACCGCTCGGCCGCCTACGCCGCGCGCTATCTGGCGAAAAACGTGGTGGCGGCGGGTCTTGCTGACCGATGCACGATCCAGCTCAGCTATGCCATTGGTGTGGCTGCGCCTTTGTCGATTTATGCCGACCTGCATGGCACGGGCGATATCGACCCCGCGCTGATCGAGGCGGCGATCCCCAAGGTGATGGACCTCACCCCGCGCGGCATTCGCACCCATCTTGGTCTCAACAAGCCGATCTTTCAGCGCACGGCGGCCTATGGCCACTTCGGGCGCAAACCAGACGCGGATGGCGGGTTCTCGTGGGAGCGCACAGATCTGGCCGAGGATCTCGCCAACGCGGTTTGATCGTGGTGCGAGAAAGAATGGGCAAGCGGGCAGGGGATTCCTGCCCGTTTTCCTTTGCTGCGGTGAATTTCGCCTGTTTCGCGGGGCGAAGGGTGATTGCGCAAAGGCGGGCGCGGCTCTAAACACGCGCCCATGACAGATGACACGCATAAATCGGGCGCTCCGTGGCGCAACTTCTACGGCCGGATCAAGGGCAAGTCCCTCAATAAGGCGCAGGAGGTCTATCTCGACGAAGATCTTCCGCGACTTTCGCCTGGCCCCGTGACTTGGGAAGAAAACCCCGACCGCACCAAACTTGATCTCAAGGCGCGTTTCGGCGATCGCCCTGTCTGGCTCGAAGTGGGGTTCGGCGCGGGCGAGCATCTGGTGCATATGGCCAAGCGCTATCCCGAAGTCGCGATTATCGGTTGCGAGCCCTACATCAATGGCGTGGCGTCATGTCTAGGCCATCTTCGCCGCGACGGGACGATCACCAATGTGGCGATCCACGCAGGCGATGCGCGTGACCTATTTGATGTGTTGCCCGATGGATCGATTGCCAAAGCCTTTCTCAATTATCCCGACCCGTGGCCAAAGGCGCGCCACCATCGCCGTCGCTTTGTAACCCCCGAACACCTCGCCCCGCTGCACCGCGTTCTGGCTGAGGGCGCAGAGTTCCGCGTGGCCACCGACATCCCCGACTATGTGCGTCAGACGATGGAAGAGGTGCCGTCCGCGGGCTTTGAATGGTTGGCTGAAGGGCCGCAGGACTGGCGTGAGCCGTGGGAAGACTGGATCTCCACGCGCTACGAGAAAAAGGCGCTGCGCGAGGGGCGCAAGGCGCATTACATGACCTTCCGCCGCCTCTGATCGCGCCCGTATGGACCGCCACGTGCGGTTGCGCTATCACGGGCGGAACAACGCACTCCCCCAAGCGAGGACACTTCCCCATGTCAGGACACGGCACCCCGATCCCCATGACGTCGCAAAAATGCGGCCCCCTGAAGGGCACGGCGAATGTGCCGGGCGACAAATCCATCTCGCACCGCGCACTGATTCTTGGCGCGATGGCTGTTGGTGAGACGAAAATCACGGGGCTTCTTGAGGGGCAGGACGTTCTCGACACGGGCCGTGCGATGCAGGCGCTTGGCGCGGAAGTGGTGCGTCACGGCGCGGGCGAGTGGTCTGTGCATGGCGTTGGCGTTGGCGGGTTCCGCGAACCCGAGCAGGTCATCGATTGCGGTAACTCGGGCACGGGCGTGCGCCTCATCATGGGTGCAGTCGCAACGCATGGCTTTGCCACAACCTTCACGGGTGATGCTTCGCTCAACAAGCGCCCGATGGGGCGTGTGACCGATCCTCTGGCGCTCTTTGGTGCGCAGGCCGTTGGTCGTTCGGGCGAACGCTTGCCGTTGACGCTTGTCGGCACAGACACCCCGACGCCCGTTGAGTACGCCACGCCTGTGCCCTCGGCGCAGGTGAAATCCGCCGTGCTTCTGGCCGGCATCAACGCGCCAGGTAAGACCGTGGTGGTCGAAAAGGAAGCCACCCGCGATCACACCGAACGGATGCTGCGCGGCTTCGGGGCCGAAGTGGTGGTGGAGGAGGTCGCGGAAGGCCACAAGATCACGCTCACTGGGCAGCCCGAGTTGACGCCGCAAGAGGTCGCCGTGCCGCGCGATCCTTCCTCGGCAGCCTTCCCAGTCTGCGCCGCGCTCATCGTTGAAGGCTCCGAGATTCTCGTGCCAGGTGTTAGCCAGAACACCACGCGCAACGGACTTTATACCACGCTCGTCGAAATGGGCGCGGACATCACCTTCGAGAACCCGCGCGAAGAGGGTGGCGAGCCCGTGGCCGATTTGCGCGTGCGTCATTCGCAGCTTAAAGGCATCGAGGTGCCGCCCGAGCGCGCCGCCTCGATGATCGACGAATATCCGATCCTGTCGGTGGTCGCGGCCTTTGCTGAGGGCAAAACGGTCATGACGGGGGTCAAGGAACTTCGCGTCAAGGAATGCGATCGCATCGACGCGATGGCGCGGGGGCTTGAGGCTTGCGGTGTGACGGTGGACGAGACCGAAGACAGCATGACCGTGCATGGATGCGGACCTGATGGCGTTGCGGGTGGAGCGACCTGCGCCACCTTCATCGATCACCGCATTGCCATGTCGTTCCTCGTTTGTGGCATGGCCAGCCAAGAGCCGATCTCGGTTGATGATGGTTCGCCGATTGCCACCTCGTTTCCTGTATTCGAGAAACTCATGCGCGGCCTTGGTGCGCAAATCTCAAGTCAGGGCGACTGACCGTTCATTCGCGCGAAGCAATTGACACGACTGCGCCCACGGGCCACAAAAACGGTCCGCGCACACATCGCGCGGCCTATGCTGGAGCTTTGCCAATGCCTTTTTGTGTCGCCACCGATGGTCCTGCCGCTGCTGGAAAAGGCACGATCTCCAAGGCGCTCGCCGAGCGTTTCGGATACGCCCATCTGGACACGGGACTTCTCTACCGCGCTGTCGGTGCCAAGACGTTGCAGGGCATGGATGCGGTGGAGGCGGCAAAGTCGCTCGTGCCGGAAGATATGGTCGACGAGGATGCTCTGCGCGCTCCGCAGGTTGCCCGCGCCGCCTCGCAGGTCGCTGCACAACACGATGTTCGCGCAGCGCTCGTGGATTTCCAGCGCGCTTTTGCGCGTCGTGATGGCGGGGCCGTTTTGGACGGGCGCGATATCGGGACGGTGATCTGCCCCGATGCGGAAGTGAAGCTCTACATCACGGCTTCAGACGAGGTGCGTGCCGAGCGCCGCTATCTCGAAATGCGCGCAAAAGGTGTGGAGATCACGCAAGAGGAAGTGGCCAAAGATCTCGCAGAACGCGACCGCCGTGATGAATCACGGGCAACTGCCCCCTTGGTCGCGGCCGATGACGCGATCGTGATCGACACCACCGCATTGAGCATTGAAGAAGCTGTCGCCTTGGCAGTGCAGAAGGTTCAGGCCGTATTGGACGCTTGAGCGTCTTTCGCTGTGGTCTGTGCATGCAGGCACAGTGGCGCTGCAATTTCGTGCGGTGGTCAAATCACGGGACGATCCTTAGCTACGCATCATGACAAATCGCCACGCACTCAAGCGGGTTTGTAAGGATAAAAATTGATGCTCAAAGACCTCATGCAGTGGCGCTACGCCACTAAGAAATATGACCCCTCCAAAACGGTAGAAGCTGAAAAACTGGACGCAATTCTGGAAGCGATCTCTCTCGCTCCGACCTCGTCTGGCTCCCAACCTTTTGAAGTTTTCGTTATCAGCAACCCCGAGAAACGCAAATCCATCCCGATGATGGGGATGAACCAGTCGCTCATGGCCGACTGCTCCCATGTTCTCGTATTTGCGTCGTGGGATAACTACACCGCCGAGCGCATTGATAGCGTGCGCGAGCTGAACGAGAAATTGCGCGGTCCGAGTGAGTTGTTGAGCCAGTATTACGAAGGTCTGAAAGCCGCCTATCTGCCGCGCCCCGCACAGGTCAACGCCGATCACGCCGCGCGTCAGGCCTATATCGCGCTTGGCTTCGCAATGCTGGCCGCTGCCGAGCAGAAGGTCGATGCGACCCCGATGGAAGGGTTTGACCCCGCCGAGGTCGATAAGGCGCTTGGTTTGGCCGAGAAGGGCCTGAAGTCCCAAATCGTTCTGACACTCGGCCACCGCGACGCTGAAGGCGATTGGCTCGTGAACCTCCCTAAAGTGCGCAAGCCGCGCGACGAGATGTTCACCTTCATCGACTGATTTTCCTCGTTTATGTCGACGGAAACGGGGAAGGGCGCGGAGTAATCCGCGCCCTTTTGTTATCTTGTCTGGGTGTGCGCGGGGCACTGTCGATCAAATGTTGATGATGATCTTGACGTGGATTGCCCATTCCTGCTTGTCGCCCTTGGCCCTGATCATCGTTTCGCCTTTGACCAGCCCTTTACCATAGGCCTTGCGAACCGCATTGACGATCTCGCCGTTGAATTCGGTTTTGGGGAATTCTTTAGACAGACGCGCCTCAAGTTCCTTGCCGAGAACGGTAGGGCGGTCCTCTGGTTTTGCTTTGTTTATCGCGGTGACGGATAGGTCCCGCACTTCGACCTTACCGCCACCACCTCCGCCGCCTTCAAGTGCGCCAACGGCGATGATCGCGCCGAGGCCGAGTGCGAGTGGTCCTGCCGCACCAAGAGCCGCGCCAGCAAGAGGGGTGAAGCCTTCTTTCCCTGCTGCGAGAGCGGGGATAGCGAAGGCGCCGGAAACAACAGCGGCGGCGCCCGTTGTGAGGAAAGTGCGTTTAGAGATATTCATATGGAGTGGTTCCTGAAAAATGATTTCTGTCCCGACACGCTTCCACACAGGGCGATGTTATACAAAAGCAAACCACTCAAACGCATCCGTTATCCGATAACAGGGGCGCATAGGGCACATAGACTTGCTACTTTTTGCATTTTCCCCTATACGCGCGCTTGTCTGACGACCGTTAAGAGTCGCTGGCGTGGTGAGCAGGGCCCGAGGTGAACCTCCGGCCCTTCTTGTTTGTTTGTGTCGCCGCGCCCGTAACTCTGTAGATGATGGCCACAGATGAAATGAAACCAAGACCCGTGGAGACAACCGCGCGGCCCGAATAACGTTTGAAAAGGAAATTGAGACCACATGGCTCAGAACGTATCTATGGAGGACTTCGAAGCCCTCTTGAACGAAAGCTTCGAAATCGACACGCCGGCTGAAGGCTCGGTTGTCAAAGGCAAAGTCATCGCTATTGAAGCAGGCCAAGCCATCATCGACGTCGGCTACAAAATGGAAGGCCGCGTTGACCTCAAAGAATTCGCGAACCCTGGTGAAGCACCGACCGTTGCCGTTGGCGACGAAGTCGAAGTGTATCTCGACCGTGTCGAGAACGCCCGTGGCGAAGCTGTCATCTCGCGTGACAAAGCCCGCCGCGAAGAAGCATGGGATCGCCTCGAAAAAGCCTATGCCGCAGAAGAGCGCGTCGAAGGCGCAATCTTTGGCCGCGTCAAAGGTGGCTTCACCGTCGATCTCGGCGGCGCCGTGGCCTTCCTGCCTGGCTCCCAAGTCGACGTGCGCCCCGTGCGTGACGCAGGCCCGCTCATGGGCCTCAAGCAGCCGTTCCAGATCCTCAAGATGGACCGTCGCCGTGGCAACATCGTTGTCTCCCGTCGTGCGATTCTCGAAGAGTCCCGCGCTGAACAGCGTGCGGAAGTCATCGGCAACCTTTCCGAAGGTCAGGCTGTTGACGGTGTGGTCAAGAACATCACCGAATACGGAGCCTTCGTGGACCTCGGCGGTGTCGACGGCCTGCTGCACGTCACCGACATGGCTTGGCGCCGCGTGAACCACCCCTCCGAGATCCTCTCCATCGGCGAGACGATCAAGGTTCAGGTGATCAAGATCAACAAAGAGACCCACCGCATCTCCCTCGGCATGAAACAGCTGCAGGACGATCCGTGGGATGCTGTTGAAGCCAAGTATCCGCTCGAAACCGTTCACACTGGCCGCGTGACCAACATCACCGACTACGGTGCGTTCGTCGAGCTGGAGCCTGGTGTCGAAGGTCTCGTGCACGTGTCCGAGATGTCCTGGACCAAGAAAAACGTCCATCCGGGCAAAATCGTCTCCACCTCGCAAGAAGTGGAAGTCATGGTCCTCGAAATCGACAGCGCCAAGCGTCGTGTTTCGCTCGGTCTCAAGCAGACCATGCGCAACCCGTGGGAAGTCTTTGCCGAAACCCACCCCGAGGGCACGCAGGTCGAAGGCGAAGTCAAGAACATCACCGAATTCGGTCTGTTCGTTGGCCTCGACGGCGAGATCGACGGTATGGTTCACCTCTCCGACCTGTCTTGGGAAGAGCGTGGCGAAGACGCCATCCAGAACTACGCCAAAGGCGATGTGGTTAAAGCCGTTGTCACCGAAGTGGACGTTGAGAAAGAGCGCATCTCGCTTTCCATCAAGGCCCTCGACGACAGCTTCTCCGGCGCTGTTGAAGGCGTGAAGCGCGGCTCGATCATCACCGTTGAAGTGACCGCGATCGAAGATGGTGGTGTCGAAGTGGAATACGAAGGTGCGAAATCCTTCATCCGCCGCTCCGACCTTTCCCGTGACCGTGCCGAGCAGCGCCCCGAGCGCTTCCAGGTCGGTGACAAGGTCGACGTGCGCGTCACCAATGTGGATCAGAAAACCCGTCGTCTGGGTCTGTCCATCAAGGCACGCGAGATTGCAGAAGAGAAAGAGGCCGTCGAACAGTTCGGTTCCTCCGACTCCGGTGCAACGCTCGGCGATATCCTTGGCGGCGCTCTCAAAGGCGGCGACGACTAATCGCTCCGCGCGATCAAGAATATTCGGAGAAGGCCCCGCCATTGGTGGGGCCTTTTCTTTTTGGGCACACGCGCCGCGCGGCTCGTGGTGCCCCGTCAGATATGTGTCGAATCGCGGCGTGTTTGCCGCGGCGCGGCAATAGCTCGAACCGTCAGTCTCGTTCCCTTGTTGGTTGAAACCGCCGATTTTTCCGCCCATTGTCAGCGTATTAGGGGCAAAAAAATACGTGGGGCGCCAATGAATCTATTTCACGACGCGCAATCCGCGCCTATAGTCCCTAAGGGTCGCCCACAGGGTGATCACGCTGTTGCAGCACCGATACTAACCGACGAAACCACTTTGGGGGGCCTTCATGATCCGGTCTGAACTGATCCAGAAGATCGCTGACGAAAACCCGCATCTTTACCAGCGAGACGTCGAGCGGATCGTGAACACGATCTTTGAAGAGATCATTGAAGCCATGGCCCGTGGGGACCGTGTCGAACTGCGCGGATTTGGCGCCTTTTCCGTCAAGAAGCGCGATGCCAGAATGGGACGGAACCCGCGCACGGGCGAAGCCGTTCCTGTTGAGGAAAAGCATGTGCCATTCTTCAAGACTGGCAAGCTCCTGCGCGACCGTCTGAACGAAGAGTGAGAGGAGCGCTTCCTATGCGCTATATCCGCTACGCCTTTCTGGCCGCCATCGCCATCGTGCTCATCACCTTGGCGCTGGCCAACCGTGACTTTGTGACCCTCAATCTTTTGCCAAGCGAATTGGCGGGGCTTGTCGGGATCGGATATTCCGTGACCTTACCGCTTTTCGTCGTCATCTTTGGCGCGATTGTCGGCGGGCTGTTGATCGGTTTTTTCTGGGAATGGATGCGCGAGAGCAAGCACCGCGCCGCCGCCCGCGATAACAAGCTGGCCAAGGACCGACTCGCACGCGAGGTGTCCAAGCTCAAAACCGACAAGGCGAAGTCCGAAGGCGACGAAGTTCTCGCGCTGCTCGAGAACTGATCCCCCATGGATACCCGAGTGAAGATTTGCGGGCTGAGAACGCCTGACGCGGTTTCGGCTGCCGTGGAGGCAGGTGCGCAATATGTGGGCTTCGTATTCTTCCCCAAATCCCCGCGCAACGTGGACATCGAAACCGCCCGCGCGTTGGCGCTTGATGTGCCTGTGGGCGTGGCCAAGGTCGCACTCGTGGTGAACGCGAGCGACGAGGAGCTTGATCGCCTGACGGGTGAGGTGCCCATCGATATGCTGCAACTCCACGGGTCCGAGAGCCTAGAGCGCGTGGCGGAAGTGCGTGACCGCTTTGGTTTGCCTGTGATGAAGGCTGTCGGCGTCTCCGAGCCGCGCGATGTTCAGGCGCTCGATGCTTACGGCATGGTGGCTGACCAGTTGCTTGTCGATGCCAAGCCGCCCAAGAACGGTGCCTTGCCTGGTGGGAACGGGTTGTCCTTCGATTGGCGGCTCATCTCCAAGCGTGGCTGGAACGCGCCGTGGATGCTTGCGGGCGGCCTGACGGTCGATAACGTCGTGCAGGCGGTCCAGATGACGGGCGCGAAACAGGTCGATCTCTCTTCGGGGGTCGAAAGCGCGCCAGGTGTCAAAGACCCTGCAAAGATCCGCGCCTTCATGGCGGCCCTGCGAGCAGGCTGACGCAACGCGGCTTTCATCTGTTTTCAAGTATCCCCCGCGGAGCGCCCCTTGGTTAACTATTCAATGCCTCCGGCAGGGATATTTGCCCAACAGGTGAAGGGCCCCGCTTTACCGCTCCCCCAGCTTGCGCTACATCCCAAGGAACCCCAGATTGGAGCATCCCGATGAATGATCTATTCAACTCCTTCATGAACGGCCCTGACGAGAACGGGCGGTTCGGCGACTACGGTGGGCGGTTCGTGTCCGAGACGCTGATGCCGCTGATCCTGTCGCTCGAAGAGGAATATGAAAACGCCAAGGATGATCCTACCTTTTGGGCCGAGATGGATGACCTGTGGCAACACTATGTCGGTCGCCCCAGCCCGCTCTACTACGCTTCGCGTATGACCGAGGAGTTGGGCGGTGCGAAGATCTATCTCAAGCGCGACGAGCTCAACCACACGGGCGCGCACAAGATCAACAACGTGCTTGGCCAGATCATTCTCGCCCGCCGCATGGGCAAGACGCGGATCATCGCTGAAACTGGCGCAGGTCAGCACGGCGTTGCAACCGCGACCGTCTGTGCCAAGTTCGGATTGAAGTGCGTGGTTTACATGGGCGCGCATGATGTCGAGCGGCAGAAGCCGAACGTCTTCCGTATGCGCCTTCTGGGCGCTGAAGTGGTGCCTGTGACCTCCGGTCGTGGCACGCTCAAGGATGCGATGAACGACGCGCTGCGCGACTGGGTGACGAACGTGCGTGACACTTTCTATTGCATCGGCACGGTCGCAGGGCCGCATCCCTATCCCGCGATGGTGCGTGACTTCCAGTCGATCATTGGCAAGGAAGTCCGCTGGCAGCTACCTGAGCAGGAGGGCGAGGGGCGTTTGCCTGATACGGTGATCGCGGCGATCGGTGGTGGCTCCAACGCCATGGGGCTGTTCTTCCCCTTCCTCGATGACGAGAGCGTCAACATCATCGGTGTTGAAGCAGGCGGCAAGGGTGTGAACGCCAAGATGGAGCATTGCGCCTCTTTGACGGGCGGGCGTCCAGGTGTGCTGCATGGCAACCGCACCTACCTGTTGCAAGACGATGACGGGCAAATTCTCGAAGGGTTCTCGATCTCGGCGGGTCTCGACTATCCGGGGATCGGGCCAGAGCACGCATGGCTCAACGATACGGGTCGCGCGCAATATGTCTCGATCACCGATAAGGAGGCGCTGGAGGCGTTTCAGTTCTCCTGCCGCACCGAAGGGATCATTCCCGCATTGGAGCCGTCCCACGCTTTGGCGCATGTGATGAAGATCGCTCCCGAACTGCCCAAAGACCATATCATCGTGATGAACATGTGTGGACGCGGAGATAAGGACATCTTCGCCGTGGCGCGTCACCTTGGCTTCGACATTGCGGGCGAAGAGGGCCGCGATGCCGAATAGGCATCCAGCGACAACAGAACGACAAAAGCCCCGCGATAGCGGGGCTTTTTCATGTGTGCGTGATCGAGCGGTCAGCGTTTGAACTTGTCGCGTAGCTTCTCGAAAGGGGAGCGCGGATCGGCGCTTAGGGTTTCTTGTTTCGGTGCGGCTTTGGGGGCAGCAGGCTTTTCGGGCGCCTTGGCTGCCGTTCCTTTGGTGGGCCGTGCGCCGCCTGATGAGCGGGGCGGGTTGGTGCGTAGCGACACGGCGTTGGAGAACTTCGCACTATCGCCCGCCGCCAGTGCCGCAGCTCCGTCCGAGCAGCCGCGCAAGAGGTCATCAAGCCAGTCCTGATCGGCCTTAGCGAAGTCCGAGAGCACATAGCCCGCGACGCGATCCTTGTGGCCTGGGTGGCCGATACCCATGCGCACACGGTCATACTCCGCGCCGATGTGCTGATGGATCGAGCGCAGCCCGTTATGTCCCGCATGACCTCCGCCAGTCTTCACACGGCACTTAGAGGGAGCAAGGTCCAGCTCGTCGTGGAACACCACGATGTCGGCGGGGGTGAGCTTGTAGAACCGCATGGCCTCACCAACCGATTGACCCGACAGGTTCATGAAAGTCGCGGGCTTGAGCAGGATCACCTTTTCACCGCCTAGCTTGGCCTCGCTCACATGGCCCTGAAACTTCGCACGCCACGGCGCGAAGCCATGATCACTGGCGATCCTGTCAACGGCCATGAAGCCGATGTTGTGGCGATTACCTGCGTATTTTGCCCCCGGATTGCCGAGGCCGACGAACAGTCGCATGGGTCTCTCCCTTGTCTTTCTTCGGTTCTACGCGAGGCGTGCGGTGCTTTCCAGACGGGAAAGCGCAACGAAAAACGCGGGCCTCATCGAGACCCGCGTTTCTGTCTTTTCCCAAGTAGCCTTGCGGCGGAGGATTACTCCTCTGCTGCGGCTTCTTCGGTTTCGGCTGCATCGGCCTCATCTTCGTCGTCGGATGCACCACCGAGACCAGCAGGGGCCGCGATGTTGGCGATCACGAAGTCGCGCTCGATGACGGGACGTGCGCCTTCGGGCAGCTTGACGTCTGAGATGTGATACACATCGCCCATTTCGCCTTCGGACACGTCGATGGTGATGTGATCGGGGATATCACCCGCGGTCACGACCAGCTCAACCTCGGTACGAACGTGGGTGACAACGCCACCTTTTTTCACACCAGGCGAAACCTCTTCGCCGATGATCTCGACGGGGATGAAGAGGTTGATGCGCGAGCTGCGGTGCAGACGCATGAAGTCAACGTGGGTCGGAAGATCCTTGACCACGTCACGCTGAACGCCGCGGCAGATGACGCGGACGTCGTCGTGACCTTCGACTTTGAGGTTGAACAACGTCGACAGGAAGCGGCCCGCTTTCAGGCGCTTGAACAGGACGTTGAAGGGGATGTTGATGGGGAGCGGATCGCTCTCGCCACCGTAAACGATACCCGGAACGAGGCCGTCGCGACGTGCCTGACGAGCGGCGCCCTTGCCTGTCCCCGTACGTTCCGTGGCAATAAGATCAGGAATCTCACCAGCCATTTGCTATTCTCCAGTGTTAGGGCGGGTATCCTCCAAGGCTGTATACCCGCGTGAAGCCGCGCGTATAGGCGAGAATCTCGGTAAAGGGAAGTCCTGTTTTTGTCGGCGCGGGCCGCATTTGCACAAATGTGCGTTGTCCGAAGTCGCAGGCGCACGATAGGGTGAACGCCAAAGCGCTTTGATCTTCACGGGCGCGCGGACGGGTCACGAGGAGGGACTTGATGTCGATCGTCAAAGCAGTGCGCCTGTCGCGCACGCCTTTTGCCGCACTTGCTACGGTTGGGGCGGTTTGGGGCACATTCGCCGCCCTTGTTCCCACGATGAAGGCACAGATCGGTGCAAGCGACGGCGAGCTCGGTCTTGCGCTGATCTCGGCGGCTGTCGGCGGAATGATCTCCATGTACCTCGCGCCGAAACTGGTGGTGAAGGTCGGCCGCTATGCCTTGCCGCTTTTCGCGGTTCTTGCGGTTGTGGGGATGCTTCTCCCTCCCTTGGTGCATGATCTCAAGATGATGTATCCCGCGCTTGTGCTGATGGGGTTGACCGTTGCGATGCTCGATATGAGTTCAAACATCCGCATCTCTTTGCTTGAAGAACGCCACAAATTACACCTGATGAACGTCAATCACGCGATGTTTTCCTTTGCCTTCGCAGGCGCGGCGCTGATCGCGGGGTCGCTGAAGCTGGCGGGGTGGGAGTATCCCGATATCGTTAAGGTGAATGCTGGCTTGACGCTAATCTTGGCGCTGTGTGCGATTGAGGGGCGGGGCTGGTCGGCGCATGTCGAGGATGACGACGATCATCCTTCTGCATCAACGGGCTTGCCGTGGTTTGCCATCGGGCTGACGGCGCTAATCCTGTTTGCGAGTTTCATCGGCGAGAATTCTGTCGAGGCATGGTCCGCGCTCTTCCTTGAGCGTGTGCTTGGTGGCGCGCCGGGGGAGGGGAGCTTCGGCCCCTTCACGCTTGGCCTCGTCATGGGTGTCGGGCGTCTGGCAGGACAACTGATCGCGGAGAAAGCGGGGGAGGAGCGGCTGGTGCTGTGGTCGGGCGTTCTCGGTGCGCTCGGCGCTCTGGGCCTCGCTCTGTCGCAGAGCTTGAGCTTTGCTGTGGTGTCGATCGGCGCGATCGCGCTTGGCATGGCGGTGATCGTGCCCACGGCCAATTCGATCCTTGCCAAATTCGTGCGGCCATCGCTGCGTGGTCTGGCGATTTCGCGGGCGTGGCTCTTCGGGTTTACGGGCTTCTTTGTCGGCCCGTCGCTGATCGGTTTTCTGTCTCAGGCCTTTGATCTGCGGATTGCCTTCGGGTTTGTTGCTGTGCTGATTTCGCTTGTGGTACCCGCTGTGATGATCCTGCGTGCGCGCCAGCCGCGATAGGGCGAGGGCCCACCAGAACGACAAACGGCGCCTCGTATGGGGCGCCGTTTTGCTTTTTCGGATAGGTGGTGTGGTCCTTTAGGTCCAACGCCCCTCGAAGTCCTCGGGGACCAGAACAACGTCGCGGTCAACCTCCTCGATATCCCTACGGCCGCAGAGCGCCATGGAGATGTCCAACTCCTTGTGGATGACCTCCAGCGCCTTGGTCACGCCCGCCTCACCCATAGCGCCCAGACCGTAGATATAGGCGCGGCCGATATAGGTGCCTTTTGCGCCCATGGCCGTTGCTTTGAGAACGTCCTGACCCGAGCGGATGCCGCTGTCGATATGCACTTCGACCTGATCGGCCACGGCCTTGATGATGGGTTCCAGCATGCGGATCGACGAAAGCGCACCGTCAAGCTGACGACCGCCGTGGTTGGACACGATGATTGCATCCGCCCCAACGTCCGCCGCGCGCCGTGCATCCTCCTCGTCGAGCACGCCTTTAAGAATGAGCGGGCCGCCCCACAATTCCTTGATGCGTTTGATCTTGTCCCAATCCAGACGCGGATCGAATTGTTCGGCAGTCCATGAGAAGAGCGAGCCGAGGTTGTTCACGCCCTTCGCGTGGCCAACGATGTTGCCGAAGCTCTTGTTCTTCGTTCCCAGCATCTCCAGACCCCAACGCCATTTGGTCGAGAGGTCGAGCATGTTGCCGAGTTTGGGCTTGATTGGCACGACGAGACCATTCTTGAGATCCTTGTGGCGTTGGCCGAGGATTTGCAGGTCGAGCGTTAGCACAAGCGCGGAGCAGCCCGCGTCCTTGGCACGCTGGATCATGCCTTCCAGAAACTCCTGATCGCGCATCACGTAGAGCTGGAACCAGAAGGGCTTGGTCGTGTGTTTGGCCACTTCCTCGATGGAACAGATCGACATGGTGGAAAGCGTGAAGGGAACGCCGAATTTCTCCGCCGCTTTGGCCGCTTTGATCTCACCATCGGCGCGTTGCATCCCTGTTAGACCCACGGGGGCAAGGGCGACGGGCATGGCAACATCCTGACCGATCATCTTCGTCGCGGTTGTGCGGTTCTCCATATCCACAGCAACCCTTTGACGCAGGCGGATTTTGTCGAAGTCGGAGACGTTCTCACGGAAGGTCTGTTCGGTCCACGAACCGCTCTCGCAGTAGTCATAAAACATCTTCGGCGTCCGCCGTTTATGCAGCTGCTTGAGATCGTCGATATTGGTAATGACGGCCATATCGGTCCCCTTATCCCTCGAATTGGTTTGCTTTGCGGACCAATTTGCATGTTTTGGCTCGCGCGCCAAGGGCGAAATGCATTGGGCTTGCGGCCCATTTGCCGCGGGAGTAACCGTAATCGCATCTGTGTTCCCATGCGTTTGAGGTCTTCGCGTCATGGGGCGGACTGTCTCGAAAGGGTTGGCGATGAACGTCATTATGCTTGGAATTATCGCGTCTTTGGGCGCGGGGTTGATGACGGGTGTGGGGGCGATCCCTGTGCTTTTCGGGCGCACCATGTCTCAGCGGACCAACGACACGCTGCTTGGCTTTGCGGCGGGGGTGATGATCTCGGCCTCCTACTTCTCCCTGATCCTTCCGGGCTTGGAGGCGGGCGACGAACTTTATGGCGTGGTCTGGATTTCGGCGGCGATTGCGGCGGGGGGGATCGCGCTGGGCGCACTGGCGGTGGCCTTCCTCAACGAAACACTTCCACACGAGCATTTCGTGGTCGGGCCCGAAGGCGCCGATCCGGGTGCCCTGTCGAAAATATGGTTGTTTATCATAGCGATAACCATCCACAACTTCCCCGAAGGCATGGCCGTGGGGATCGGGTTTGGCGGCGGAAATGTCGCTAACGGAATGAGCCTTGCCACGGGGATCGGCCTGCAAAACGCGCCAGAAGGGCTAGCCGTTGCGGTGGCCTTGCGCGGGCAGGGATACTCCAAAATTCGCAGCTTCACGCTGGCGCTTCTCACGGGGTTGGTGGAGCCTGTCGGCGGGGCGCTGGGCGTGGGATTGATCCATATTTCCCAACATATTCTGCCGTGGGGGCTGACCTTCGCGGCGGGGGCGATGCTCTATATTATCAGCCATGAAATCATCCCCGAGACCCACCGCAAAGGCTACCAGAACCATGCCACGACGGGGCTTATCGTGGGGTTGATCCTGATGATGTTCCTCGACGTGACACTGGGGTAGGCGGGCCGCCAAACCGCCTCCACAAACGATCAAAGGCCCGCCGATCTGGCGGGCCTTTTTCTCGAAAAACGGGTGTCGGACATGCGTCGGCTATGTGTCGGACATCTGTCGGACCCCTGCGGGCGTTGCGTTAACCCGCGCGGACGCGGCGACTCAGATCTCGCTCCACGCCTTGTCTTCGCCACCCAGACCACCAATCTGCACACGGGTGGGCAGGCCGATACGGTCGAGAACGGTGAAGAAGGGCTTGGGATCCAATTCCTCGACATTGACCATCGTGCCAGCGTCCCATTCGCCACTGGCCACCAGCATCGCGGCGGCGACAGGCGGGACGCCTGCGGTGTAGGAGATGCCCTGCGAGCCGACCTCGTTATAGGCCTCCTTGTGATCGGCGACGTTGTAGACGAAGACTTCTGCCTCCTCGCCATCCTTCACGCCGCGCACCAGATCGCCGATGCAGGTCTTGCCCGTGTAATCGGGAGCGAGGCTCGACGGGTCGGGCAGGCAGGCTTTCACCACCTTGAGCGGCACGACCTCTTGCCCCTCTGCCGTCACAACGGGTTGCTCGGAGAGCAGGCCGAGGTTTTTCAGAACGGTAAAGACGTTGATGTAGTGATCGCCGAAGCCCATCCAGAAACGCACATCCGCCTGCGGATAGTTGGCCGAGAGCGAGTGGATCTCGTCGTGACCCGACATATAGGCCTTTGACGGGCCAACCACGGGAAGATCCCATTCGCGGCCTGTCTCGAACATCGACTTCTGTTTCCACTGCTGGTCTTCCCAGTAGTAGACCACGCCCGTGAATTCGCGGAAGTTGATTTCGGGGTCGAAGTTGGTGGCGAAATATTTGCCATGCGAGCCTGCGTTGACATCCACGATGTCGATGCTCTTCACCTCGTCCATGAATTCGTCCACGGCGTAGCGGGCGAAGGCGTTGACCACGCCCGGATCGAAGCCCGCACCGAGGATCGCGGTCACGCCCTTTTCGGCGCAGCGGTCGCGGCGTTTCCATTCGTAGTTGCCATACCACGGCGGCGTTTCGCAAATCTTGTCGGGTTCTTCGTGAATGGCCGTGTCGATATAGGCTGCGCCCGTTTCGATACAGGCTTCCAACACGTGCATGTTGACGAAGGCCGTGCCGACGTTGATGACGATCTGTGCGCCCGTCTTGCGGATCAGATCGGCGACCTTGTCGGATTGTGTCGCGTCGACATGGTGGCTTTCGAGAACGCCTTTCTCCTTCATCGCGCTTTTCTCATGCACGCTTGCGATGATTTCGTCGCATTTGGATTGCGTGCGCGAGGCGATATGGATGTCACCGAGAACATCGTTGTTCTGCGCACATTTATGCGCGACGACCTGAGCGACGCCACCTGCGCCGATGATGAGAACGTTCCGTTTCAACGTCGAAAACCCCCTGTCTGTTGGGTGAGAGAAAGCGGCTTAGCCAAGCGCCGCGACGAAATCTTCATAGCCGAATTGGCGGGCAAGTCGAATGGTTCCGTCCAATTCGCGCACCGCGATGGCGGGCATGGCGAGGCCGTTGAACCAGTTCTTCTTGACCATCGTGTAGCCACCCGCGTCGGCAATCGAGATGCGGTCGCCCACGGATAGCGGTGCCTCGAAGGCGGCCTCGCCGAAAATATCCCCCGCGAGGCAGGTCTTTCCCGCGACCTGATAGCGGTGGTCGCCCGATTGCGGCAGTTTGGCGGTTTCGCGGTAGATCAGCAGGTCGAGCATATGCGCCTCGATGGAGCTGTCCACGATGGCGACCTGTTTGCGCGTGTCGTCGCTGCGGGTGTCCACGATGTCGAGCACGGAGACCTCCAGCGAGGTCGAGCCCGTGATCGCCGCTTCTCCGGGTTCGAGGTAGACCTGCACGCCAAGGGTATCCGAGAAGGCTTTAAGGCGGTCGGCAAGGCGGTCGAGCGGGTAGCCCGCGCCCGTGAAATGGATGCCGCCGCCCAGCGAGACCCAGTCGAGGCGTTTGAGGAAGGCGCCGAAGTCGCGCTCGATCCGTGTCAACTGCTGGTCGAAGAGGTCGAAGTCGTCGTTCTCGCAATTGTAGTGGATCATCACACCGTTGATGCGGTCTTCGGCCTGTTCCAGCCGCGCCAAGTCCCATTCGCCAAGACGCGAGAAGGGGCGGGCGGGGTCGGCGAGGTCGAAGTCGGAAGTGGAGAAGCGCGGGTTGAGGCGCAGCCCGCGTGCGATGCCCTGTGACTGTGTGGTGAAGCGGTCAAGCTGTCCCAGCGAGTTGAAGATGATCTTGTCGGCGTGTTTCACCGCCTCGTCGATCTCGTGATCGGCCCAGCCCACGGAATAGCCGTGTGTCTCGCCGCCGAACTTCTCCGCGCCAAGGCGCAGCTCATAGAGCGACGACGAGGTGGTGCCGTCCATATAGTCGCGCATGAAGTCGAAGACGGGCCAAGACGAGAAGCACTTGAGCGCCAGAAGCGCCTTTGCACCCGAGCCTTCGCGCAGGCGGGCGATCTTCTCCATGTTGGGCAGGAGGCGTTCCTTGTCGATCAGATAGTAGGGCGTCGGGATCATGGGGCGGGCCTTCGCGCGGGGTGAATGTGGTGGGGCCATTTAGGGCGCGGGGGACGTTCTCGCAACAGTTTCCTGCGCGTGGGGCACTTGCGCATTGGTCATGGCGGCGCGAAACTGCGCGGCAACATGGAGGCTTGGATGAGCAACAGAATTGATCCCGCGCTAAAGGCCGTGGCCGAACGGTTCTCGGCGGCGAAGACCATCGAGATGACGAAAGAGGCGATGCCCGCGATTCGCGCGGCCACATCAAAGGCGCGCGAAGCCTTGGTCGGGCGTTATGCCGATCAGGTGGAGAACACCGATCTGGGCGCGGTGCGCAAGTTCACCCCGCGTGAGGGGTTGGATCGTTCGGCGATGATTATCTACGTCCACGGCGGCGGTTGGGCCAATTGCGATACCGTGACCCACGGCGCGGTGATGAGCGATCTGGCCTATCTGACGGGGCATGAGGTTCTGGGCCCCGAGTATCCGCTCGCGCCCGAGGCACCCTATCCCGCGGGGTTGGATCACGTGGTGCGGTTGGTTGAGGAGACACACGCGGCCCGTCCGAATGCGCGGATCATTCTGGCAGGTGACAGTGCGGGGGCGAACCTAGCTCTGGGCGTTGCGGCGAAGCTGCGCGACGCGGGGAAGGGCGATGTGATCTCGCGGCTGCTCTTGTGGTATGGCTGCTATCGCGACACTTCGCAGACGCCCTCGCATGAGGCCTACGGCGCGGAGGAATTTGGCCTGTCAACGCGGACGATGGAGACCTATTGGGCGTGGTATCTCGACGGGCAGGACGCGCCCTATGGCGACCTGACGGGGCTGGATGTGGCGGGGCTACCGCCCGCGTGGATGTGTGAGGCGGAGTTCGATTGTCTGGCCTCCGACACGCGCTGGCTGGCGGGGGAATATGCCAAGGCGGGGATTGATCACGCCTATGACTTCTTCGCGGGGGTGAACCACGGGTTCAACCACTTCGGCCAGTTCTACGGCCTGTCCCTGCATTCACTGGAGCTGGCCGCGCATTTTCTGAAACGGCCGTATGTGTGATCAGGCGCGGTGGCATCCGTCGGCGAGGGTTTTGACGTAGGCTGCGACCTCTTCGACGGATTTGCCGCTGCCGATTTCGCCTACGATGGCGGAGCCCACGACCGTGCCATCGGCGACGGCGGCGATCTCTTCGGCCTTTTCGGGGGTACGCACGCCAAAGCCCACGATCACGGGCAGGTCTGTCTGCGCCTTGATCCGCGCAACTTCGGGGGCCACGTCCGCGCCCGATGCCGCCGCCGCGCCCGTCGTGCCCGTCACGGAGACGTAGTAGACAAAGCCGGAGGTGTTTTCGAGCACCTTGGGCAGGCGTTTGTCATCGGTGGTGGGCGTGGCCAGACGGATGAAGTTGAGGCCCGCCTTCTGCGCGGGGATGCACAGCTCTTCGTCCTCTTCGGGCGGCAGATCCACGATAATCAGGCCATCGACGCCCGCCGCGACCGCATCCTTGAGGAACTTGTCCACGCCGCGCGAATAGATCGGGTTGTAATAGCCCATCATGACGATCGGCGTGGTGTCATCCTCCTCGCGGAAGGCCTTGGCCACTGCCAACGTCTTTTCCAGTGTCATCCCGCCATCCAGTGCACGCTGGCCCGCAAGCTGGATCGTGGGGCCGTCCGCCATCGGATCGGTGAAGGGCAGGCCCAATTCGATGATGTCCACACCCGCCGCAGGCAGCGCCTTGACGATCTCCAGAGAGGTTGCCTCGTCGGGGTCGCCCGCCATGACATAGGCCACGAAGGCTTTCTTTCCAGCGGCTTTCAACTCAGCGAATTTGGCGTCAATGCGGGTCATGATGGGGCCTTGTCCATTTGTGTCCCGACCCGTTTGCCCAAATGCGCGGGGGAAATCAATGCCCCGTGCATCCCGCATTCGCTCAATAGGCGTGGTGCCAGCGCAGAAGCAGCGAGTTCACACCGGGGTTGAATCTGGTGGTGGAGGCGTTCGATTTGTGTGCCAGCGATAGCGAAACCGCGTTTCCGTTGGCGAGGTATTTGCCAAGGCCGATCTGCGAGCGGAATTCGAAAGTCGAGCCGAGGTCGTTTTCGGGCACCTGTTCGAAATAGAGGCCAGGCATGACGCTGACATCGACAAACCAGTCGTTCGCCATATCCCAGCGACCCGCGACACCAAAGCCGACGTGGATGTCGCCCGTCTCGTGGAGGTCGAACCCCGTGGCGTAACGCGCACGGAAATTACCGCGCTCGTAGAAGGGGTGGAAGGTGTATTGGACGGCGAAAGCCGCGCCGTCCGAACCGGCGCTGTAGGAATAATCGGAGTAACCAGCCCCGATGGAGATTTCGCGGTCATCGGCCTGCGCCGTGGTGGCAGAGGTGGCGATGAGGGCTGCAGCGAGGGTCGCGGCAGCGCGTGTCATGTGGTGTGTGAGTGCCATGTGATTAATTCGCGTATGTTGTTTCTATGGAACGAGAGAGGCACAAAAAACGACGGCGCTTTGGCCGTAAAAAAGTCCTGCAGAGGAGTTAGCAGGTTTTCGTCACGATATGTGAGGAAAATTGGTGTGAAAGGAAATCAGTTCGACGAGGATGCGGATCGTGGCGTGTCGTGGCGGGCGGCAAGAGGCGCGAAACCCGTGTTCCGTGCCCCGCAGGCCGCCGCATTGCTGCACCCGTCAAATGTCCTTGCTGCTTGCGCCGATAGGGCGGCGTGGGTATTGAGGCGCGAAACCGATCTTTGGAGGGCGCTATGGGCTTTAAAATGGGTATTGTGGGACTGCCGAATGTGGGCAAGTCGACGCTGTTCAACGCGCTGACGAAAACAGCCGCTGCGCAGGCCGCGAACTTTCCCTTCTGCACCATCGAGCCGAACGTGGGCGAAGTGGCCGTTCCCGACCCGCGCCTCGACAAGCTCGCGGAAGTCGCAGGCTCCAAGCAGATCATCCCCACGCGCATGACCTTTGTGGATATCGCGGGTCTGGTGAAAGGCGCGTCCAAGGGGGAGGGGCTTGGCAACCAATTCCTCGCCAACATTCGTGAATGTGACGCCATCGCCCATGTGGTGCGCTGTTTCGAGGACGGGGATGTGACCCACGTCGAGGGCCGCGTCGATCCCGTGGACGATGCACAGGTCATCGAGATGGAACTGATGTTCGCCGATCTCGAAAGCATCGAGAAGCGCCGCGCGGGTCTGGTGCGCAAGCTCAAGGGCAACGACAAGGAAGCCCAGCAGCAGGACCGCCTTCTCGCGGCTGCGCAAGAGGCGCTGGAAAACGACCGCCCCGCCCGTTCCGTCGAGGTGGACGAGGAGGATGCGAAAGCGTGGAAGATGCTGCAACTTCTGACGCAAAAGCCGATCCTCTATGTCTGCAACGTCGAGGAAGAGAACGCTGCGAGCGGCAACGCCCATTCCAAGGCGGTCGCCGAAATGGCCGCCGAGCAGGGCGCTGGTGCCGTGGTGATTTCCGCCAAAATCGAGGAAGAAATCAGCCAGCTTGATGCCGAAGAGGCCGAGATGTTCCTTGGCGAAATGGGGCTGGAAGAGGCGGGTCTCGACCGTCTGATCCGCGCAGGCTACGAGCTGTTGCAACTTGAGACCTATTTTACCGTCGGCCCCAAAGAGGCGCGCGCATGGACGATCCGCAAGGGCACGGCTGCACCGCAAGCGGCCGGTGTGATCCACGGCGATTTCGAGAAGGGCTTCATCCGCGCCGAGACTATCGCCTTTGACGATTTCATCGCCTGCGGCGGTGAAGTCGGGGCGAAAGAGGCGGGCAAGATGCGCGCCGAGGGCAAAGCCTACGTGGTCAAGGACGGGGATGTTCTGCACTTCCTGTTCAACACCTAAGCGGCCGCTCCGGTGAATTTACGTCGCTCTCGTCTTAAGAGGCGCGTGTATGCGCTTCGGAACACGCACTACATCCGCAAGTATTTCGCAGGCAATGATCTCGCGCCGCCACGGATGCGGCAAGTCTATTCCGATGAGGTGGCTTCGCGGACCGAGATGCACCTTGTGCGCGAGGGTGGAGGTATCACGGTAATGCTGTCGCCCCGCGCGCTCCATGGCGTCCAGCGTTCCTACAAGCATATTCCGCCCGCCTATATCCATTGGTTCGCGCAGTCCGATGCACAGGTGAAGCGGATCACCTGCGATCTTACTGATGGCGAGTCGCCAGGCCTGTCGCGGTTTACCTATTCGACCTGTTTCAAGGGGAAGGTTCTCCTGCCAGACCAGCATTTCTTCCGGTCGAAGGGCTACGCGGGGGCGCGTCGCATTGCGGCGGATGCGCCCGATTGGGAGGCGCGGGACGAGGGGCTTTTCTGGCGGGGGCAGACGACGGGTGTGGGGCTGTTCTCGGTCGATCCCGATGATCTTGCGAAGCCGTGGGTGTTGCAGCGTCTGCGCACGGCGCTGGTCGCGCGTGATCTTCCCGATAGCGATGTGAGATTTGTCGAGGGGTCATGCACGCTCCACCCGCAGCTCCTTGATGCCGCTGGGCTCTTGGGAGAGCGCCGCGAACTGGCGCTATGGGCGGGCGACAAATATGCGCTGGACGTGGACGGGTTTACGAATGCATGGTGCAACCTGTTCGAGCGGCTTTTGTTGGGCTGTTGCGTGTTGAAGGTGGACAGCCAATACGGGTTCCGCCAATGGTATTACGACCGTCTTGTGCCTTTCGAGACCCATGTGCCAATCCGCGCCGACCTGAGCGATTTTGCCGAAAAGCTCGACTGGGTGCGCAGCCATCCGATGGAGGCAAGGCGCATTGCCAAGCAGGGGCAGGCACTTGCCCTTTCCCTCACCTTCGAGAGCGAGACGAAGTTTGCTGCCCAGCAGATCGAGGCCCATTGGGAAGACTGAGGAATGCGCTCGCGCAAGTGATGTTCCGCAATATTGGAAAGAGGCGCGGATGACATTGAAACGGATATTGGTTACGGGTGGCGCAGGTTTTCTCGGGTCGCATCTGGTGGATCGGTTGATCGATGCGGGGCATCACGTGATCTGTTTCGATGATTTTTCGTCGGGCCAGCGGAGCAATGTTGCCCATCTGGCCGACGATCCGCGGTTTGAGCTGGTTGAGGGTGATGTCACCGCGCCTTTCGATTTCGAGGTGGATGCGATCTACAACCTCGCCTGTCCTGCCTCCCCTCCCCAGTATCAGGTCGACCCGATCCGCACCCTGAAGATCGCCACTCTCGGTACGTTGCACGCACTGGAGCTTGCCCATCGTCGCGGGGCGCGGCTGTTTCAGGCGTCTACCAGCGAGGTCTACGGCGACCCTGACCGCCACCCGCAGGACGAAACCTATACAGGGAGTGTCGATCCCACGGGGCCGCGCGCTTGTTACGACGAGGGCAAACGCGCCGCTGAAGCACTGTGTTTCGACTTCCAGCGGGTGCATGGCGTCGATGTGCGCGTGGCGCGGATTTTCAACACCTATGGTCCGCGAATGCATCCCGGGGACGGGCGTGTGGTGACGAATTTCATCGCGCAAGCCCTTACAGGCGCGCCCCTTACGCTCTACGGCGGCGGCACGCAAACCCGCAGCTTTTGCTATGTGGATGATCTGATCGAAGGCTTTGTGCTGTTGATGGAGCTGCCAGACACATCAGTTGGTCCCGTCAATCTGGGCAACCCCTCAGAAATCACCGTGCGAGATCTGGCCGAGGTGGTCTGCGCATTGGCAGGCGTCCCGTTGAATATCGCCTCACGCGCCCTGCCTGTGGACGACCCGACACGCCGCTGCCCTGATATTACCAAGGCGCGTGCGTTGTTGGGATGGGAGCCGCACGTGACACTTGACGAGGGCTTGCGGCGGACCATTGCCCACCTCGCCCCGCGCGTTCCCGTTCTATCGAAATCGCTCTGACGCCTTGATCAGACGCCGTTTTAGCCCTTTGAAGGGCGGTTCGGTGATTGCCATGGCGTTCCATTTCGACTGGCGGAAGACGGGTTTGAGGTGGGAGAAGCGGTCAAAGCCCGCGCGGCCGTGGTAGGCGCCCTGTCCCGATGCGCCGACCCCGCCGAAGGGTAGGGTGTCGACGCCCACATGCACCACCGTGTCGTTGATCGCCATGCTGCCCGAGAGCGAACGGTCGCGCCATATCTCCTGCTCGTCACGCTCCTCGGCAAAGACATAGAGCGCCAGCGGATGGTCGCGCGCGGCGACGAACGCCAGAGCCTCCTCTACACTGTCGTAGGGCACGACGGGCAGGATCGGCCCGAAGATTTCTTCCTGCATCACGGCGATATCCATTGGCGGATCTAGCACCACCACGGGTGCGCGTTTTTGCTCCTTGGCCAGCGTGTCATGGGCGGTGAGCACCTGACAGCCACGCGCGCGTGCTTCTCCAACCATCGCGTCGATGCGGGCGGCGGCAGGGGCCTGCGCCATGGCGGTGAGGTCGGCGCTTTCCGCGCCCTCGGGGTAGAACTTCATCCACCATCCGATCACGCCATCGGCGAAGCTCTCCATCTTCTTTCGTGGCACAAGCGCGTAGTCGGGGGCGACACAAATCTGCCCCGCGTTGGCCGAACGTCCCCATGCGATCCGCCGCGCCGCGCGGTCGAAATCGGCCGAGGGCATCACCACGGCGGGGCTCTTGCCTCCGAGCTCGAGGGTCACGGGGGTGAGGTTGTTTGCGGCCGCCTGCGCCACCTTGCGCCCCACCGAGGTGGAGCCCGTGAACAGCAGGTGATCGAAGGGCAGCGCCGAGAAGGCCGCCGAGACCTCCACCCCGCCCGTGACGACGCAGACCTCGTCGGGGGCGAAGGCGTCGGTGATCATGTCGCGGAGGCAGTCGGAGGTGCGCGGGGACGCCTCGGAGGGTTTGATCATCGCCCGATTGCCCGCTGCCAGTGCCGCCACCAGAGGGGCCAGTGCGAGGTAGACGGGGAAGTTCCACGGCGCGATGATCCCGACCACGCCGAGCGGTTGCGGGTGGAGTGCAGCGCGCGCGGGGCGGAAGGCCAGCGGCATCGCCACCCTGCGCGGGGCCATCCATCGTTTGAGATTGCGCTTGGCATCCTTGATCGCGCTATGCACCGTGGCAATGTCGAAATTCCGACACTCGTCAGGGCTGCGGAAGGTGAAGTCCGCGCTCATCTCCGCGACCAGATCCTCCGCCCGCGCCTCCAGCGCCGCCGCCAGCCGATCCAGCCGGTCGTGGCGCTCATCGATGCTTGCAGGCGGGGCGTCAACAGCGGCCCTGCGCATCTCGTCAAACCGTGCATTCAGTTTCTGTGATAGTCCGTCCATTGCGTCCGTCCTCGCGATTACGGCGCGAGTCTAACGACGAAGACGGGCAGAAATAAGGCTCAATGTCAGGGAATATGTTAACGGCCGACTGCGCCAATGACACGCAGGAGGCGGCGGGTCAGGCTGTCGCGCGATGGCTCGGTCAGGCAGGCCAGCACGAAGGCAAGTGGCGAAATCTCGGTCATTGTGGGTCGCTCCTGAACGATCAGACGCCCTTGCGCCCTCTATGCGCCCCTTGTGCCGCGCCATTGTATCGCCGCCATGACGCGCATGTAACGGTTCGCCAAACCTCAACCCGCCACCTTTTGCACGCCTGCGAACAATTTCACCTTGTCAGCCCCCGCGCGGATCACTAAACGGGTCCGCGGAGACGTGGCCGAGTGGTCGAAGGCGCTCCCCTGCTAAGGGAGTAGGCCCGGAAGGGTCTCGAGGGTTCGAATCCCTTCGTCTCCGCCATTTCACGGCTAACCTGCTGATTATAAACGATACTTATTTTCGGGAAGGCCGAAATCCGCGCCCTGGTACAGTTTACTGGTACAGAGGGGCAAGGATGGCCACGACACCAAGACTGGTTACACGCGGGCGAACCTTCTATTTTCGCGCCTCGGTTCCGCAGGATTTGTGGGATGCTGCGGGCCGAAAAGAGGTTAAGATTTCGTTAAGGACTGCTGAGCGATCATTGGCTCTCATGCGATGCCGCGCGATCAGCAATCATGTTGATCTCGTGGTGACGGAGGCGCGGAGGATGGCTCAAGGTCAGGACACAGCGATAGATCAGGCGATCCGCGACTATTTCCGTGAGGCGCTGGACTGGGGGCAGGAGTTTGCCGACATCTTCGCGCCCGAAGCTGAGGTGGATGTCGAGGATTGCATCGCCATCCTTGAGACACGGCTCGCCCTCCTTCGTCGGCGTCTTGCGGTCAGGGACTTTCCCAGCGACGTGCAGAGCGACGCAACCACTCTTGTGGGGGCAATCCCCCCGGACACCCTAACAAGCCGCTTTCAGGCGCTCCAGCGCGCCCAGACGGGCCTGCTCAGAGCCAAGATCGAGGCGGACCGCCTGCTGTTGGCGAAGCTACACGGGGATTACGTTCAGACGCAGATTGCTGATCCGTTGTTTGAAGGTGTTGAGCCATCGCCAGATGGCACAGTCCCGGCGGCGGTGCAGGTTATTCCGACAGTCCAAGCCCCTTCAATTCCTGTCGCTCCTCCCTTGCGCGAACTGTCCAAGAAATACGAAGAGTTGCTTGCCACGCAAAACATCAAGGAAAAGACGCTGGGCGATCTGCGCCTGTCCTTCGATCTCGCCCGTGCCGTGATCGACTTCGACAAGCCCGCGTCTCTGCTCGATACGAATGACATGAAATCGCTGCGCGATCTGATCGGCCAGATACCCGCCCATTATCAAAAGAAGCCCGAAACCCGCGATCTGGACCCGGTTGCTGCGGTGGAAGCAGGCAAGCTGCTGCCCAAGATGGGTTATGAGACCCAGAAGAAGCGGTTCGATTTTTTCAAGCGGTTTGTCGCGTGGATGGTGGCCGAAGAATATCTGCCGAAGGTACCGGGCGCTGACATCAAGCTGCTGGTCAAGAAGCCGCCCAAGGACAAGCCCAAGCGGCTGCCCTACAGCGCCGAGCAGCTACATCAGATATTCCAGACGCCGATCTACACCGGGCGCAGCAGTATTGCCCGATCTGGCGTAAAGGGTGATCTGCTGATGAAAGACGGGCGGTATTGGGTGCCTGTGATCGCGCTGTTCGCAGGGATGCGGTCTGGTGAGATTATCCAGTTGCTGAAAGCCGACATCCGATCAGAGGAGGGGATCGCTTACTTCGATATTTCGAAATGGGAAGACGAGCCAGAAGTGGAGATCAAAAACCTCAAGACCGGGTCCAGCTATCGCCGGGTGCCGATCCACTCGGCCATCTTAAACCTTGGGTTTCTCGATTATGTAGCAGATCGAACTGGCAGTCGCCTGTTCCCAGATTTGAAACTCGGCAGCGATGGAACATACAGCCAGCCGTGGTCCAAGTTCTGGAGTAACTACGGAAAAACATGGAAATTCCGAACCCCGCTGCATGTTTTTCACAGCTTCCGGCACAATTTTGTAGACGCCCTGCATGATGCCAATGTGACTGACGCCATCGCTATGCAGCTCTGTGGCCATTCCGATGATGCCGCGCACTGGGGATATGGCAAGGGCGCGTCCATAGCGAGGCTGAAAGAAGAGATCGAGAAAGTGCGCTACACCGGATTGGACCTGAGCCATGCGACCGGCTTCGGGTGGAAAAGCTAAGGAGATTTCATGAAGTCGTTCCTTCATTCACCGAAGGCCAAGGCGGAAGCCAAGAAGGCGGTTGAAACTGGTCAAACCAAGGCCAAGTCCGCCAAGACACCTTCATCAAAGAAGAAGGCAATGGCCAAAACCATTTCGAAAGCCGACGCGGCCAATGCCAAATGGGAGCAGCCAAACCTTATGGCGTTGTGTCGCATACTGGCAGGTAATGATCTTTATGCTGCGGCGCTGCTTTTTCATATTCTGTTCCTGTGGCGAAATCGGAAAAAGAAGTTCGTACGCTTTGAAAAAGAATGGGTTGGCCACACTCGGGAAGCCTGGGCGAGAGCCAGCGGGTTGACGATAGACGAGTACAAGAAAAGGGCGCTTCCTCGCGTAAAGAAAAATTGCGCGGAATTTCTGGAGTTCAGAGCTATGGGCACCGGGGCACACAAGAAGTCGTACGTCCATGTCGAAGAGATTGCCCTCAAAGAAGCCATCGCGCACTCGAAGAAGATGACATGGGAAATGGTTGAGGCCGCATGGAATGGCGTAGGGCCGGGCAACGCGAAGGGGCCTGCGAATGCCTACCAGAAGGATATTTGAGGATGGTAGGTTTCGGCGTTTTGGCAACGTTTAATAAAGGGGGCAGTTCAGCCACGTTTAAGTACTTTCAGTACTTGTAGAGAACGGGGAAATTAAGAGAAACACTGTCCTATTATCTAAAGATAATAGGACGCGAGTACTCGTTGCACTCGCACATCGCGATCTGGTCAGGAGGTCAAAAGTGAAACCTCGGGAAGAAGACACAAAATACTTCTACGAACTCTTGAAAGAGCTTTCGTTCACGCACGGAGGTTGTCGAACGCTTGCCAGATCAGGCGGTCGTGATCATTGGCCGACCCGAGGGGTCTATTTCTTCTTTGAAGACGGCGAGCAACGCAGCGGCTCAGGCGCAGGTGCCCGTGTTGTTCGCGTCGGCACCCATGCCTTGAAAGCAGGTTCAGGCACCACGCTATGGAAACGCTTGTCCCAGCATCGTGGCACGGCCCGTTCGGGCGGTGGAAACCACCGGGGGTCTATCTTTCGGCTCTTGGTTGGAACGTCTTTGATCGCCCGCGATGGATTGTCCTGCCCGTCCTGGGATAGCCGCCGAAGCTCGGCTCCAAAAGAAGTTCGCGCCGCAGAGCTGCCCACCGAACAACAGGTCAGTTCCGAGATCGGCGCGATGCCCTTTCTCTGGCTGGGCGTAGATGATGCGCCGGGACCAGACAGTGACCGAGGGATAATCGAACGCGGTGCAATTGCTCTGCTCAGCGAGTTTGGCAAACCCGCCCTTGATCCTCCGTCACCAAATTGGTTGGGGCGATACTGCGACCGTCCGAAGGTGCAGGCGTCGGGCTTGTGGAACAATAACCACGTGGATGAAGACTATGATCCAGCCTTTCTGGATGTGATGGCATCTTGGGTCGAGAAGCGAGGGAAGGCGCGATGATCGCTGTCATCCAATGTGCCGGGTCCAAGGTCGCCCATGCACCATCGTTGAGGGCTGAGGACGGGCGGCGTGTCAGGTTTGTTGCCCAGCCAGAACTGGCACCCGATGATCGGGTGCTTTATGCGCGACCAGATGACGTGTCCTGCGACGGAACAAGCTGGCGCGAGAAGCTGCTGAGCTACAATCAATCGAAGGGCAACAATCCTTTGGGGCTGCTCCCTGCCGTCAACCTCTACCGCCCGCCAGTCTATGCTTCTCTTGCCGCCACTCTGCCTACGTCCCAACTGTTTATCCTGTCGGCAGGTTGGGGGTTGATCCGAGCCGACTTCCTCACGCCTGCATATGACATCACATTTTCAGCGCAGACAAAGCCGATCAATCGCCGGAAGAAGTCAGCCGTCTATGACGACATTTGCGCATTGGACTTGGACGGCAACGAGCCGTTGGCGTTCTTTGGTGGCAAGGACTACCTGCCGCTGTTTTGCCGCCTGACGGGCGATTATCGCGGCGAACGCACCGTGTTCTACAACTCAGCCATCCCGCCAAAAGCTCCGGGTTGCGCGTTGCGAAAGTTCGAGACCAATCGTCGGACAAACTGGCACTATGGGTGCGCGCAAGCCTTCGTCGAAGATCGGCTGCGATAACATGGATCGCATGGCCTGAAAGCAGCCCAGCTTATCGGATCAGATTTTGCTTTCGGCATCTGACAGCTCGTTCCCTACCTCGCGCCGAAGGCGACCCAAGGCCTCCAGCAGTTTGCGCGCGCCTTGGTGGTGCTCGTCTGCCAACAAGAGCAAGTCCTTTTGTGCCGCTTTCAGCTTGCCGCTAAATATTCCAAATCTCATGCCTCGCAGCCGATCCGTGATTGCCCGCAACTCTGCCCTCTGATCGTCAACGGTATCCTCGATTTTCTGATACCCGGCCATCGCCGTATCAAAGCGTTTTGTCAGGGTCTGAAACTTTGCGGTACTCGGGCCGCGACCGCCTTCAAAGCTGGCCACGGCCTTGTTCCAGCCTTCCGAGACCTTGTTGGTTTTTGGGGAGAGGGTGTTGAACGCTTTTGCCTGCCGATCCAAGAGCTTCCCCAATTGCAAAAGCTCATCTTCCGGCTTCATCGTCTTTGCATCAGACCACCCGCTTTGTTTGGACCAAGATAGACCCGTCCCCGGAATGCCGACCGTGGTGCGAACGCCCTTAGAACTTAGATTGACGGTTCCACCTCTGCCGCCAAGGCTTGTGCTGACGCCACTCTTGGACACATTCAGCCGCACACCCGGCGCGATCTTAATTCGTTTTTGAAATCGAAATGCCATACGATGATTTCCTTTGAGAACATGTCGCGAGCTTAATCGCCTAAGTCGGTTTGAGCGAGCCTCAAATTCTCCCCCAGGCTGTATCACTGACTGTCCCCGCGACATTTTTGGCGACAATTCCATATTCCGGGTTCAGCCAATGCAGGTTGGCCAGATGCGGGGTGCGCAAAGTGGAAATCCAGCGTCGTTTTCTGGGGGGACAAAACGGGTCCATCTGCAAATCCAGATGTTGTGCCAATGTGGATATCTAGAGAAATTGCAATTAACTGCACGCAACATGGAGTGGCATTATTTGGGGGAACGCGTCCTGTCACCCCGATTTCCCTTCCCCTGTAGGCGTCACTGGATACGCTTAATGTGGGTGAGACGATCTCGCCCCCCTCCGAAAATGCCAAGGAGGGCAAACCGTGATAGACACGTCCAAACTCACCAGATTTCAGACTATCGCCGCGCAAGAGATTGCCGCGCTTGATCCGGGGTCGAGGATCGTCCCGTTCACCAGTACGCATTGGGTCGCCAGCTCGTTGTTGCAGAAGGCCATCCGCCGGAGCGACCTGTATGCGGCGCGTCAAGCCGGACGGTTTTTGCTGGAGGCCAAAAGGGAATACCTCTTGCGCCGCCTCAATATCATCGCCGCCGAAGACATCGGCATAGCGGATATCAAAACCGTGGCGATCACCGCCGCGTGTCTGGCCAGCGCAAAGGTGCGGCGTGATCTGGGCGGGGATGCGGTTGTCACAGAATACTTGATCCGGCGCATGGTGGATGCCCGCAAATCCCGCGCTGCCGATGATCTGCTCATGAGCCTCGAACGGCTGCCTGATCTGGCTGAGGACCGCACCCGCTTCGGCGCGATGTCAGATGACCGCCTGCGCCAGATTGTTCTGGGTTGCCCGTCGCTCGACCGCAAGGCCCTCGCGCTCTGGTATCTGGTCGGCACGGCACGTTGCCAGAGCGATCACCTGCCGACACGCAAAGGCAATCCGAACTTGGCCTTCGATACCCTGGCTGAATTGGGCGTCGCGCCCACGATGGTGCAGATCGCGCGGGCCAACTTCACCAAGACTTCGGCCATGCTGTCGCCGTTTGTCGCTCTGTTGTCCCTCGAAAACGGGGTGGTCGCAACCGGGGTTCAAGATGATCCAACCCCGGTTGAAACACGGATCAATGGGGTGCCGTCCTATGCCTTTGACATGTACACGCGGCCCGGTCGTGCGGCCCTTGGTCGGCTGCTCCTGCGAAATGCAGGCATGGCGTCATGGGCCGGGGCGTTCCTGCCACGAACGAACCGAGTGCAGGTTGCCGGGGAGCTGCTGTTTCGGGTCGAAGGTCAGTGCCTGCGCCGCCACGCGGTCGGGCCGCTGAGCGCCAGCCTGCGGGACAGGTGGCAGTGGGAATGCTCAGGTCTGCCGCGCGAAGCTCTCGAATTCGGGCTGGCCACCCTCAAGGATGCGATGCCCGAGCTGAACGCGATCCGGGCCGAGGTTGTGCGGGAGGGCGTGGCATGAGCGATCTCGTTCTAAACCGGCATAATCCTTTCTTATCCCGGTCCACAAAGGGCGGGGGAAGCAACGATCTGGCGGCGGATGGAGCCGTTGAGCATTTTATCCGAGAAAGCCTGTCCGAAAACACGCGCAAGGCCTACCGTGCCGATCTGGCGCATTTTTCTGATTGGGGCGGGGAACTGCCCGCATCGGCTGATCTGGTCGCCCGCTATCTGGCCGATCACGCCGATACGCTGGCTCCGTCTAGCCTCGCGCGGCGGGTGGCGACACTAAGCAAGGTCCACAAGGCAAATGCTTGGCCGAACCCCTGCCGCAGCGAGATCGTTCAGGCCACCATGCGGGGGATCAAGAGGTTGAAAGGCACCGCTCAGGATCAGGCCCGCCCGCTTCTGCGTGAAGACCTATTCATCCTGCTGGATGCGCTTGGGGATGATGCCCGTGGAAAACGTGACCGGGCGTTGTTGCTGATCGGCTGGGCGGGCGGTTTCCGGTCGTCGGAACTGGTCGGCCTTGATCTGCCCGACATCGAAGAGGTCCGCGAAGGGCTGGTGCTGCACCTGCGCCGCTCCAAGACCGACCAAACAGGCCAAGGACGCAAGATCGGCATCCCCCTTGGTCGAACCCGCCATTGCCCAGTCGCCGCATTGTCGGCTTGGCTGGGCGTCCTGAACAAGGACGAAGGCCCAATCTTCCGCCCCGTTGACCGCCACGGTAACGTGCAACCCGACCGCCTGCGCTCCGATGCCGTGTCCACTATATTGCGCGATCGTCTCGGTGGGGCGGGGATCGACCCCGAAGGCTACAGCGGTCACAGCCTCCGTGCAGGCCTCGCCACCAGCGCCACAAAGGCCGGGGTGCCGACCTACAAGGTGCGGGCACAGACAGGCCATGCCTCGGACCTGATGCTGTCACGCTACGTGCGTGATGCTGGGTTGTTCGACGGGAACGCGGCAGGGGCTCTGCTGTAGATGTTCCAAAGAGACAACACCGTTCGAACAATTGAAATCTCACGACATGCCGATCCGCGACTTGGTGTGCTGCTTGTGATTTTTCTTGGCTAGAGCCTGTGTCTCAGCTACCATTCCTTCAAAAATACGGACGAGTGCGCGTTCATTGACGCACCGCCGATACGAGGCAGAGCAGAATGATACAGGACGGCAGCCTGAGCGGCGAGCGGTTTAGACCCCGTTTTATAGACCTTTTTTGTGGTGCAGGACTTTTAAGTCATGCTTTCAAATCCGTTGGTTTGAGACCCGCGCTAGCTATCGACCTGGATAAGAAAGCAATTCAATCCTACAGGAACAACGTTGCGAAGTGTGCGGAGGTCGCGGATGTTCGAGCGGTACGCACAGACATTTCAGCCGATGTCATTGTAGCTGGACCACCTTGTCAGGGATTTTCTACACTTGGGCGCCGAGACCCGCAGGATGTTAGAAACGAACTTGGGTTGAGCGTGCTCGAATGGACATCTGCACTGAACCCTAAGATCGTTGTAATCGAAAATGTTCCGGGTTTCCTTCAAAGCCATTGGTTTGATGAGATTTCGCAGGGATTGAAATTCCAAGGCTACGAAACCCAAGTCTTCGTGTTGGATGCGATTGACTACGGGGCAGCGCAAAAACGAGGTCGCGCTTTTACCATTGGCTCTCGGGTCGGGCGCGTTGACATGCCGACACCCAGAAAATCACGCCCAAGGACATTCAAAGATGTAGTCCTGAACAGACCTATCAAAGCCGACGATCCAATGCACGTGTGGCCGACCCCCAGCGCACTGGCAATGGAGCGCTTCCAAGCAATTCCCGAAAGAGGCGGGAAACGTGATCTTATCCTTAATCGCCCGGACCTTTGCCCACAGTCATGGCATGGTTTGATTGGTGAGGCGACGGATGTATGGGGAAGAATAGACGCTGACGAACCCTCGAACACTGTTCGTTGTTCATTCCTAAACCCATCGAAGGGTCGATATATTCATCCATTCGAAAACCGCGTGCTTTCGCTGCGAGAAGGAGCGCGATTGCAGGGTATTCCAGATAGTTGGGTTCTTGCTGGAGAGCCTACTCCTATCGCACGCCAGATCGGAAACGGTGTGCCTATCCCACTGGGCCGAGCGATAGCAAAAGAGGTCATGAAGGCGCTGACACGAGAGCATATGGCAGAAACAAGTTATTCGGCAGCAGCCTGAGCCCCGTCTGCTTCTTCCTGTTCTAGTGCATGGATAACCTGCATGTGAGCCTGCCGCGCGCGCTCAAGTAGAGCTGGAACGGTTATCACCTCCCAATTCTCAGCCGCGCCTGAGCGTTCAATCTCTTGCCTTAAAAGTCGTGGGCCAGATGCCGTTGACTTGGGCGGGGCATGGTTGCCAATCAGATGCCCGCGTACTCTGACTTGGTGTCCCGGATAGTCTTGCTGCAATGTTTCCTCAACTTCGTACATATACCCTTTCAGCTGGCTGAGGTGATCCATCTCAAGCGGTACATTTGGTGATTTCAGCTCGACAATTGTAACATTTGTGGGCTGCTCGCGGTCAATCGCAGCAAAAACTAGATCGGGCCTCTTGTTGGCGTTGGCTTCCACTTCCGTATCTATTTTTAGAAGGCTATTAAGCTTCCGAACAACATGTGCCGTCGGATCATCACTCGTAAGATAGGTTCCAAACTCTGGCTGTATCAGCCAAACGTTTTCTTTCAGAAGAGTGTGTAACTCTTTCTCATATTGCGGCCCATGATCATGTGACTTTTCCTCTAGCTTCTGAAGCGCCGCGATCCCACTGCGCCGACCACGGTAAAGTTTGAGGACATCGCGTCTTTCTATGTCGCTGAGATCGTTCAATTGCCCGATTACTGACTTAAGGTCTTTTGGACTGGTCCCGCTCTTGATCAACTCGACCAAGACTTCTGACGAGTTGATTGCGCCAACGAAGTAGGGGGCAATCTCTTGGAAAACGGGGCTATCGAAACCCTCCCGCGCGCCGAGCGTCTCAAGTAGTTTTCGCGCTGGTGTTCTCGTGGACGCAGGCAACGCCATGACTTGTTGCAGGTAGGGATTATCTTGCGACTTCTTTTCGAACTCGACTTTGGCGGCGTTGTCCCGAAATCTCCCGTGTGCGTAGATCGCATCCTTCATGATGTCGGTAACTTTAGAAATGAAAGCATCGACGACATCGTTGTCGCTGCGCAATCCTCTGCGGTTTGTGCTGATTAAGTCGACCGACATGTCATCCAGAACGTCGGCATGCACGATGGCTTCCATGTATGCTTGAGAGTGGAAGTTGTGCATGCCGGTCGGCAGGTCGAAGAGTGTTGGGCCAGCTGCAAGCCGCCCTTTGCAGTAGACCCGAGCGCCACGTTCCGCAGCGGGCAAATGTCCTCTTTCAATGGTGGCATCACTGTCGCCTCTCGCTCGAAATCGTACTACCGCTCTGATCGGGAAGTCGTCTGCTTCCTCAAGAGGCACGCGAAATTCGGCAAGGTCATCGTCGTCACGGGTCTCAGGATATGAGTATTCGTAATCCACATTCGGAGGTTCGACTTTGGTTCCGTTCAGAAACACCGAAAAAACCTCGCCCATGTGAGCAAAGTTTCGACGTAATGTTTTCCGCAAAGCTGGCTCGGAGCGCTTAAGGGCATCGCACTTTAGTCGCCTTAGAGTGATTGTCGTGCCTTGTTCGTCAACCGGAACGCCCTCAATGTAGCGTGGCTCGAAATCCACTTCGTCCACCTGTTGCTGCGCCGCAATCGCAGAATAGTCCATCACCAATTCAGTTCTATACGTAGCGCCTTTGCGAGTGGACGATATGACAACTTGCTCGGCTGCCCCAAACCCTGCGAGCTTGCCAAGGCCTTTTCTACCCATAACCGGGCGTTTGTCGCCTTCCGACATTTTGCTTTCGTTTCGGCGGTTTCGGCTTAGGAGGAGGAACTTGTCCTGTATTTCCTCTGCCGACATGCCGTGCCCATCGTCCTTAATTGAAATTTCAACCGTCGTGGGCAGCGGAGTGTAGACGCCCTCTTTTAAATCTTGGCCATTCGCCTTCGCTTGATCCCGTGCCTTTTTTCGCTCTTCGGCGATAAGCTCAAAAGGCATGAGTATCTCAACGCGACCAGCATTTGCATCATGGCCATTCGCTACAAATTCCACCAAGCTTTGACCAATCGTCTCGTACATTCCAACGCCAAGTGCATCGAGCATACCTATGTCAATGCGCATTTTCATGGATGCTGGACGGGTATCGAAAGCCATTAAGTAATCCTCGTCTTATAAGTTACGTAACCCTAGGCTTGGAACAGGCGTGTGCCAAGTGGTGAAGTTCTCTTGGAGGTGGCGGTAGCCTCAATTGGCCACGAGACTGGTAGGGTGCCATTTGAGACTGGCATGAATTCTGGACCCGGTTCGACAAGGCAAGCGTAACGGTCCTGCTACCCGCACGAAATATGGTGGGTTTTCTGGCGACATACCCTTCCCATGTTCCAGTCATCTGGTACAGTGCAAGTAAGTACTTGGGGCGTGGTCCAAGCTAACCCACTGGTATCGTTACATCGGCCGATTGAAGTAGGATATCCCTTCGTCTCCGCCATTATCTTCCTGCAACGCACTGTTGTTACTTATCTTTCCTGATTTTGGGAAGCTTCGGCTCCACATCCAGCCCAGCATTTTCGTTTTGCTTTTGAGTGGTTGACGCGATTCAAATCAGGTGACCGTTCCCCGCACACGCGGGGATGAACCGGTCCAGTGGAATGTCTTTTCCCCAGAGTTTACGCATTAACGAATAAGGCTACGTCGACCACGCTCCTTTGTGTCGGTCGACGCAAACGGCCCATTTCTGCTGTTCTCTTGTCGATCGGAATGTTGCTGCGCGATCCGTCAAACTAGCCATTCGTTGCAATTTGAACGAAATTCTGTTTCGGAAACGTAAACTTCAGAAAACACGGTTGATCTGCCGAAGTCCGTTCGGCTCTACGCAAAAAGGGCAGGCAGTAACCTGTAGGAGACCCCCAGGGCCCACGCATCGTTGCAAAATCCTCGTTGATGGGGGGAGCTTCTGCTCTCTCCAATGCCGCCCCTGCCGCAACTGCGCGCATGTCATCCCTTACTAAAATCCCAAATGCGCCCAACAGGTGCTGTCGTATAGAGGAAAAATTTCAATGATATTATTGAAATATTTGCAAGGCGCCCTAGGCTGTGTATGGTTGCGCGCATGAAAAAAGTAACAGCCAAGGATGTTGCCGCGCTCGCTGGGGTTTCCGTGTCAGCCGTATCACGGGCCTATCGTTCAGATGGCTCCGTTGCGGATGAGAAGCGTAAGGCAATTTTTGCCGCTGCCGCACAGCTCGGCTATGTCAGCAGCGTCGATAAAATCTTGTCGAAACAAGCGACGGGAACCATTTCGATGGTTGTCAGTGAATTGCGCAATCCATTCTATCCTATCGCCATCGACGAGTTGACCCGCCAATTGCCCGAGCGTGGACTCAAGGCAATTATGCATGTGGTGCCCTCAGCCGAGGAGGTGGACACCGTCATGCGGCAGGTGCTGGAATTCCGCACTCAAGGCGTTATTCTTGCCAGTTCAACGTTGCGATCACAGCTGGCGCGGGCTTGTCGTGAAAACAGAATTCCCGCCGTTCTATTAAACCGTGTGCAGACTGACAGCACCATGATGGCCGTTTGTTGCGACAACTATGGCGGCGCGCGGCAGATTGCGGCACGGTTTCTTGACGGAGGGCGGCAGAGAATTGCCTTTATCGGCGGGCGCAAGGACACATCAACCCATTTGGAACGGATGCGCGGTTTTCGCGACTGCCTCGAAGAGGCGGGGCGGGCAATTGACGTCCAATTCGATGGCGGTTTCGAGTATCAGCAAGCCTATGCGGTAGCCCAAGAGCTTCTCGGTCACCGTCCGTTACCTGATGCCGTATTTTGTGCCAATGACATCATGGCAATCGCACTTCTGGACGCGGCGCGGACCTCGGGTGTCTCGGTGCCTCACGATATCGCGGTAATTGGTTTTGATGACATTCCCATGGCGGCATGGGAGCCATATCGGCTCACAACCGTGCGCCAGCCCTTGCGTCGGATGCTGGCTCAGGCGGTGGACATAATCCTTTCATCAAATGGCGTCCCCGAAAATGGAGATATCCGCATTTTGCAGGGTGAAATGCAGGTGCGCGACAGCGGTTGATGAAATAATTTCAAATGCGCGCGGAAGAGTTGCTTTGCTGCAGCGAGCCGTGTCCTGTCCCAGACAGTCAGTGCCAATTGGGGCGAGTCGTGTGTGCGGGAGGGCCGATGTATAGCGGCATTTGTTCGTCGGCTTGAATGGATATGCGGCAAGTAAATTGGTCGCGAGCACGTCGGGACGTGACGCGTTGCTGTGGTAGGGAGGCCAATTTGGCTTGATGAAGGCCATTCGCAACCACGCGCTTTCCTGCTCCGCAGGCGCGCCCGAACCTATCAAACTCGAACAAGCGGCTTGAGGAGAAAGCGCATGAATAACGCAGAGTTCAAATCCCGTCTCACGGCGAAGGAGCCGCTACTGGGCGCGTTTATCAAAACACCGCATCCGATCATCATCGAAATAATGGCCCGCGCGGGGTTCGACTTCCTCGTGGTGGATGCCGAACATGCACCGTTTGATCGGGGGAGTGTTGATGCGATGATATTGGCCGGGCGTGCCGTCGGGTGCCCCATCGTGGTCCGTGTGCCTGTGTCGACGTCGGACTGGGTGTTGAATGTTCTCGATGCCGGTGCGGCTGGTGTGATGGTGCCTCATGTCGAGACCGTAGAGCAGGCCGAGGCATTGGCGCCATCAGTGTCCTACGGAGCTGGCGGGCGCGGTTTCGCGGGGACCACGAGGGCGGCGGATTATGCGGAGCGGCCATTGGGTGAGCATCTTCACAGGGCGCGGGAAGAATGCGCTTTGATCTGCCAGATCGAGGATCCCGATGGCGTTGTTAATCACGCGGGAATCGCGGCGGTGGAGGGGGTTGATGCCCTTTTCATCGGGCGTGCGGACCTCGCGGTGTCGCATGGCCTGGAGGATTTCTTCGCACCTGAAGTTGCGGAAATGACTGCGAAAATTCTTGGAGCAGTAGGCGCTGCGACAGGGTTGTATTGCGCGCCATCCGAGCCGCTTACGGCGCACCGCGACGCGGGTGGCTCATTCTTTGTTGTCGGGTCAGAGCACACACTCATGACCGCAGGCGGCAAGGCGTTGGCTCGCGATTTCAAGCGCCTATGCGAATGAGGATGAAATAATTTCAACATCTTTGGAAAATCTTGCGACACGGTTCGGCGGCCTTATGAAGGCGGTATCTGAAGGTTGTATGCGATAGGAGGCCGCCGTGACCATTGAATATCTGAAACGTGGCAAGTCTGATGCTGATCGGGCAAGTGATGATGCCAAGACCCGAGCCGTGGTCGAGAGCACCTTGCAGGACATCGAAGCACGCGGGGACGTCGCGGTGCGCGAGCTTAGCGAGAAGTTCGACGGCTATAGCCCTGAGTCTTTCCGTCTCAGCCAAGAGCAGATCGACGATTTGATCGGACAGTTGAGCGAACGCGAATTGGCCGACATCAAGTTCGCGCAGGCTCAGGTGGTGAATTTTGCCAAGGCCCAGCGAGCGTCCATGACCGATATCGAGGTGGAGACCCTGCCGGGTGTCATCCTCGGTCACAAGAATATCCCCGTGCAATCGGTTGGTTGCTACGTGCCGGGCGGGAAGTTTCCGATGGTTGCCTCCGCCCATATGTCGGTGGCAACGGCGAAAGTGGCGGGTGTGCCGCGTATCGTCGCCTGCACACCGCCGTTCAACGGCAAACCCAACCCTGCCGTTATTGCCGCCATGCATCTGGGCGGCGCGGATGAAATCTATGTGATGGGCGGCATTCAGGCGATTGGCGCAATGGCGATCGGCACCGAGACGATTGATCCGGTGCATATGCTCGTCGGACCGGGCAATGCGTTTGTCGCAGAGGCAAAGCGGCAGCTTTTCGGTCGTGTGGGGATTGACCTTTTCGCGGGACCGACCGAGACGATGGTGATCGCGGATGAAACGGCTGCGGATGCCGAGCTTTGCGCCACGGATTTGCTGGGGCAGGCGGAGCATGGCTATAACTCGCCAGCCGTTCTGCTGACCAATTCGCGCAAACTCGCTGAGGACACTTTGGCCGAGATTGATCGGCTCCTCACCGTTTTGCCTACGGCGGCAACCGCGAAAGTTTCTTGGGAGGAGTACGGCGAAGTCATCATTTGCGACAGCTACGATGAAATGTTGGAAGTGGCAGATGATATTGCCTCCGAGCATGTGCAGGTGATGACGGATCGCGACGACTGGTTCCTTGAAAATATGACGTGTTATGGCGCTTTGTTCCTCGGGCCGCGCACGAACGTTGCCAATGGCGACAAGGTGATTGGCACCAATCATACCTTGCCGACGAAAAAGGCTGGTCGATATACGGGTGGTCTTTGGGTTGGAAAGTTTCTGAAGACCCACAGCTACCAGCGCATCGTTACGGATGAGGCCGCGGCTTTGGTCGGGGAGTACGGGTCTCGCCTGTGTTTGCTGGAAGGCTTTGTCGGTCATGCCGAACAGTGCAATATCCGCGTGCGGCGCTACGGTGGCGTCAATCTGCCTTATGGTGAGGCCGCGCCTTATCGTGAGGCTGCGGAGTAAAGCTGTTCAAATAATGTGGCGCGCGAGTGTTATGTTCGCGCGCCGTGTTTCGCTGGTAGTGTCCTCTCCTCCATTGTCTATTGCCCTGACCAAGGAACCAACCCGATGCAACTTCCCAAATCGCCGAGCTTCTCTCTGACTGGTAAACGTGCCCTGATTACTGGCGCGACTTCTGGAATTGGGCTGGGCGCGGTTGCGGCGCTGGCGCGGGCGGGGGCGCATGTTACGGCCGTTGCGCGACGGCAGGGGCCGCTTGACGAGTTGGTCGCGGCATTGGCGGATGAGGGGGCGGACGCCGCGTCCTGTGCGCTGGATGTTACGGATGTCGCCGCCGTTCGGCAGGCGCTTGACGGCATGGAGCCGTTCGATGTCGTTGTGAACTCGGCGGGCATGGCGCGGCACACACCTGCCATCGAGACAGATCCTGCCGATTTTGATGCGGTGATGAACGTCAATCTGCGTGCTGCCTATTTTCTATCGACCCTGACCGCCGAACGCATGATCGCGAGCGGACGTAAGGGGTCGATCATCCATGTCAGCAGCCAGATGGGGCATGTCGGTGGTGTTGATCGCGCGGTCTATTGTGCCTCGAAACATGCAGTTGAAGGCATGGTCAAATCTATGGCGATTGAATGGGGCGCGCATGGCGTGCGGATCAATACGCTCTGTCCGACCTTCATCCGCACGCCTCTGGGAGAGCAAACCCTCTCTGACCCTGCGCGGCGCGCGTGGATCGAAGACAAGATCAAGCTAGGCCGTATCGGCGAAATTGGTGACATCATGGGGGGCGTGGTCTATCTGGCGTCCGAGGCTTCCGCGATGGTGACGGGCACCGCCTTGATGATCGATGGTGGTTGGACCGCCGGATAGGCGAGGGAGCGGACGGTTCCGCGAGAGGGCGTCCTTGAAGCACACAGGAGCACGGCGCAGGCGCCGGGCTCCTTTCTTTTTGTGCGGTTGTTCAAAAGATTCAGATCATTGATGCATGGGGATGCCACCGATTTTCCCGCGAAAAGTGCATGGATTCGTTTGCAATTTTTTCATAGGATTTCTTTAGAGAATTGCCCATCTTCAGGTAAATAATTGAAATATAATTATGATTTCAATTCTTGGGGATTTTCATATTGCAAACGTTTGCAAAATTTATTGACGCATTTGCGAGAACTCCGATACCTGACTCCTAGCGCGGCGGGCTTTCTCGGGAGGAACGCACACTGCCCGGCTCGCGGAGGAGTAAGTGCAATGTTGGTCCCAATGCGCCAGAACCACGTGTTTTCTGGAGCGCGATCTTTGCGCGGGGCTTGAGGGCCAGTCTGTCACACACTTCTCGGCGACGTTGAAAATGTGTTCGCGCAGACAATTGATATGACTACGGGAGGAAATCATGAAACGTAAATTCACACTGGCAGCGGGTCTTGTCTTTGCCTGCGCCATTCAGGCGAATGCTGACGAGGTGATCCGTATCGGTCACGCAACGCCCGAGGGATCACCGGTCCACGAGGCTCTGGCGTTTTTTGAGAGCGAGATCGAAGAACGCTCCGACGGTGAAATCCAGGTCGAGATTTTCCCAGGCGGCCAGCTCGGCAGCGTTCAGGAAATGACCGAGCTGGTCCAGTCGGGCAATATCACGATGACGACAGGCGCTTCGGTGCATCTGAGTTCGGCCGTGGACGAGTTGGCCGTGCTCGACCAGTTCCTTCTGTTCGAAAACGAGGAAAAAGCACGCACGCTTCTAGACGGCGAGGCGGGCGACGCAATTTCGGCGGCGATGGAAGGCCGTGGGCTCAAGAATATGGGGTTCATGGAACTCGGCTTCCGCAGCTTCACCAATTCGCGCGCGCCACTCGACAGCTACGAAGCTTTTGCAGGTCTGCGGATGCGCTCGGCTGACAACCCGATTGCAATCAAGGCGTGGCGTTCCGTTGGGGCCGTGCCCGTGCCTCTGGCATGGGGTGAAATCTATTCCTCGCTGCAACAAGGGCTGATCGACGGTCAGGAAAGCGCTCTGAGCTCCATGATCATCGAACGGTTCTTCGAGGTGCAGAAATATGTCTCGCTCACGGGGCACATCTACTGGCCCGAACTGTGGATGGCCAATCTCGACTGGTACGAGGGGCTGTCCGACGAAGATCGCGCGCTGATCGATGAGGTGGCGCGGGAGACTGTGCAAAAAGAACGTGAACTGACCGAGGCGGCGAATGCCGAAACACTCGCGAAGCTCAAAGAGGCGGGGCTCGTGGTCAATGAACTGCCCGCCGAGGATAAAAAGCGCCTTGGCGAAACCATGAATTCGGCCATCGAAGCGGATGTCCGCGCGAAGGTCGGAGACGCGTTCTACGACACCTTCATGGCCGCCGTGTCCAAGTAAACTCAAGGGAGAAGGCAGATGCGCTATCTGGAAAAATGGTTCGAGCCAGCAGTGATTGTCGCTGCATTCACGCTCGTCATCTTGTTGGTTTTCGCCGATGTGATCGCGCGATTTGCCTTCTCCACCTCGATTGCGGTGGCAAACGAACTTGCTCGGTTTTGCTTCGTCTACATGATCTACTTCGGCGTGAGTTACGCCATACGTGAGAAGCGGCATATGCGGGTGACTGTCCTTTTGGATGCGATGCCGCAGGTCTGGCGGCGCTGGACCTTCGTCGTGGCCGAACTTGCATTCCTCGCCTATTCTCTGACGGTTTGCTGGCTCGGTGTGACCATTACCCAGCAGGCGGTGGAACGGGGAAAAATCCTGAGCTCTACCGAGTGGTCTTCGGGCGTTCTCTATGCCGCGATTATCTTTTCGGGCGGGCTGTCCAGCCTGCGTCTTTTGCACTCGATCTGGCGCGCAGCCGTCAAGAACGACCTTCCACTCGCGCTGCAAACGGATATCTGAGCCATGACGACAGCCATACTTTTCGGAAGCTTCTTCCTCCTTCTCGCTATTGGTGTGCCGATTGGTATCGCGCTTGGTGCCGCCAGTATGCTTGCCATCACCTACATCCCGTTTCTGAGCCTCGATATGTATGCGCTCGGACTGGTATCAGGGATCGACAGTTTTACGCTCATCGCCGTTGCGCTGTTCACGCTCGCAGGGTCGATGATGGCGCATGGCGGTATTTCGCGGCGGTTGATCGCAGTTGCCGATCACGCCTTCGGGCGCGCACCGGGTGACCTTGGGACCGTCACCATCATGTCCTGCCTGTTCTTCGCTGCGATTTCGGGGACGGGATCGGCAACCGTCGCCGCTATCGGGCTTGCGATGATCCCGGCACTGGTCGACCGAGGATATGATCGCGCCTATGCCTCCGCAATGGTTGCCTCCGCAGGGGGGCTCGGCGTGATGATCCCGCCCTCGGTTGTGATGATCGTCTATGCCGTGGCCGCAGGCGTTTCGGTGACGGCGCTGTTCATGGCGGGTATCGTTCCGGGGATCGTGATCGCCCTGACGCTGGTGGGCTACAACATCCTGCATCGTCGCCGCGTGCCTGATCTGGGAAACGGATCGCTGCACAAGGGAAGCCTTTGGGCGGCGCTCAATGAGGCGAAGCTGGCGCTTGCCATGCCGGTTGTGGTTCTGGGTGGGATCTATTCCGGTATCGTGACGCCGACGGAAAGTTCCGCCGTGGCTGTGGTCTATGCGATGGTTGTGAGCTGTTTTGTGTATCGAGAGTTGCCGCTGCGGGCGATCCCGAAAATGATGTTGGACTCTGCCCTTCTGGTCGCCGCCGTTCTGGTCATTATCGGCGCATCTGTCGCTTTCGGTCGCGTGATCGCACTGGAGAAAATTCCGACGGAACTGGCGCAATTCGTGCTGGCGCATACGCAAAGCAAGTATGTGGTCCTGCTTGCGGTCATTGCCCTGTTGCTCTTTGTCGGAACCTTCCTTGAAACCCTCGCAGCAATTGTGATCCTCACACCCGTGCTTCTGCCGATCATTCTGCAACTCGGGATCGATCCGGTGCATTTCGGTGTGGTGATGATCGTGGCGCTGGCGATTGGTTTTGTCACGCCGCCTCTGGGCGCGAATTTGTTCATGGCGGCGGCTGTCGGTCAGATTGAATTCGACAAGGTCGCGCGCAAGATTTTCCCGTGGGTGATGGCAATGATTGTGGCCCTGCTTTTGATCGCCTTTGTTCCTTGGCTGTCACTGGTTCTGCCACAAACATTTCTCGGCTACGGCCAATAGGGGCGCACGTTAACTTCGTCTCCGACCTCTCGTCGGGGCGAAGATGAAATCGGAGTAACCAGGTGAGAAGTGATATGAGTCTGAAGAAAGCATCATACAGCGCCCCCGTCGGGAGGATGGGACATGGCGCGTGATACGGTCACTTTGGCGGATGTGGCGCGTCTTGCGGGTGTCTCGCAGTCGGCGGTGAGCCGGTCGTTTACCGATGGTGCCAGCGTGTCCGAAAAAACCCGCGCCCGCGTTTTGGAGGCTGCGAAGGAGCTTGGGTATCGTCCCAACCGGATGGCGCGCGCGATGATCACGGGTAAGAGCCGGATGATCGGGTTGGTCGTTGCCTATCTGGAGAACCAATTCTACCCGCTCGCCATCGAGCTTCTCAGCCGCAAACTTCAGGAGCAAGGTTATCACATCCTGCTTCTTATGGCTGAGAACAGCGAGGCGGGGACGGAAGAAGTCGTGCGAAACCTGCTCGACTACGGGGTGGACGGGATTATCACCGCTTCGGTTTCGATTTCCAACGATCTGACTGCCCGCTGTGAAGGCGCAGGTATCCCGATTGTCATGTTCAACCGCACTCAGGATGATCCGCGCTTGTCGGCTGTGACCTCTGACAATCTTGCGGGTGGGCGCATGGCGGCTAACTTCCTTGTCGCGGGCGGCCACCGGAAGATTGCGCATATTTCGGGCTGGCAAGGGTCATCCACTGGACGGGACCGCGCGAAGGGATTTGTCGAGGCGCTTGCTGATCAGGGTCTGCAACCCTTCGCGGTTGAGGACGGCATGTATGACATCGCGCATCTGCGCGACGTTACCCGCGCGATGTTTGGCGGGGTGGAGCAACCTGACGCTGTTTTTGTCGGCAACGATCATATGGCGATTGCCGCGATGGATGTGCTGCGCTTCGAGCTTGGCTTGCGTGTGCCCGAGGATGTCTCTGTTATCGGTTATGATGACGTTCCGCAGGCAAGCTGGCCGACCTATGACCTGACCACCATTTCACAGCCGGTTGATCGCATGGTCGAGGAAACGGTGGAGGCCGTTCTGGGGCGCATCAACGGGAATGAGGATATTGCGCACCGTCAGATTTCGGGTGAACTGATCATTCGCGGATCGGCGCGCAAACCCGAGGTGTTCCGTCCGTGAGTGTCGCCATCCCATATCGCTGTGTCCGTCAGGGCAGGGGGCGGTGTTGCGGGAGCGAGACGCTGCGCAGGCGTCATGCCTATTTGCAAAGCCGTCGCGCGCGACGGCTCAACAATCGTCCTCCGAGTGCGGGTGCTTGCGACTGCCAGACACCTGAAAATGGATTGAAAAGGATAAACTCATGAGCACTATTCACGAACGCATCGTGCGCTACGGCGATCTTAAGCCCTGTAAGACTGCATTCATCGACGCCCACACTCCCGGCTCGGATCAGAAGGAAAACTTCACAATCGTCGGGGGCGGGGTCTCGGAAAGCCCTGACCAACACGTGCATATCACCGACAAGATCGGCTTCAACATCGGTGCGGCGGGCCAGCCCCCGAAATGCCGCAACTCCCTGCATTCCCACACAACGGCGGAAGTTTTCTTCGTCGCCAAAGGCCGCTGGCGGTTCTTCTGGGGCCGTTGGGGGCAAGCGGGTGAATTCATCGCGGAAGAGGGTGATATCTTCAACATTCCCACTGGCATTTTCCGCGGATTTGAAAATGTTGGACAGGACTACGGCATGATCATGTCGATCCTTGGCGGCGATGATGCGGGGGGCGGCGTTACGTGGGCCCCACAAGTCATCGAGGACGCGCGCGATCACGGGTTGATGCTTGGCGACAATGGCGTGCTATATGACTCCAAGAAGGGCGAGACCCTTCCCCACAATGTCCGCCCCATGCCGCTATTGACCGAGGAGGAATTGAAAGCCTTCCCCGAGGTGCCTGTCGAGGATGTGGTCGGCAAATACGTCGCCCGCTACTGGGACCTCATGGCCCTGTCGGCCAATAAACCTGTGACGGTCATCGGGCGCGAGGGGCTGATCAAGGATAAACCCGGTTTCGAGGTGGACTTCCTCAGCCGCGGTTCGGCGCAGTCCGAGATGGTCAAGGCAGAGAAGCCTGTTGTTTTGATGCCTGCCTCGGGCCATTGGCGCATCAGGATCAATGATGTCGAGGTTTCCCTGTCTAACGGTGATACGGCGGTTGTGCTGCCGGGGGAAAGCAATGCCGTCGAGCCGTCGATGACAGGGCAGGCAGGTCTTTACCGGATCACCGCGACCGATGATCCGGCTGGTCCGACATGGAACGGTCAGGACTGACCTGAGGACCAGAACACAACATCGGGCGCGTTTTGCGCCCGATCGTTTCTTTGGAGATGAGACATGACAAAGCTGCCGCTTGTTCTGGTCCCTGGCATGATGTGTGATGCGCGCCTGTTCGCGCCGCAAATCGCGGCTTTTTCAGTAGAGCGTGTGGTCCACCATGCACCGATCAGCGACCACGACAATGTTGAGGCATTGGCCGCCGACATTCTGAAAAATGCACCGCCGCGTTTCGCGCTTGCGGGGCTGTCCATGGGCGGGATCGTCGCGATGGAGGTGGTGCGGCAGGCCGCGGGACGTGTTGAGCGCCTTGCGCTTCTCGACACCAATCCTTTTGCCGAAACCGATGTGGTGAAGGCAAAGCGGGGCCCGCAAATGGACGCCGTCAGGGAGGGGAGGCTCGCGGAGGTGATGACGCGCGAAATGATCCCCCTCTATCGGCATGGCAGGTGCGAAACGCCTGAAATGGATGCTTTGGCACTGGATATGGCGCTTGATCTCGGTGCGGAGGTTTTCCTGCGCCAGTCGCGGGCGCTGATGACACGGCCCGATCAAATCGAGGCGCTGCGGGCCTATCGGGGTAGCGCCCTTGTCCTGACTGGCGAGAACGATCGCCTGTGTCCGATGGATCGCCATTTGGCGATGTGTGATGCGCTGGAGAAGAGCCGACTGGAAGTCATCGAGGGTGCGGGACATCTCCCGACGCTTGAGCAACCAGAGGCAACAAACCGTGCGCTTGAGGATTGGCTGGAAAATTAAGGCCTCTTTTCGCGTGTCATATTGTATTCTGAGCAATGTTTGCGCGAACGGCCCACAGCCGATCTCAACCGTTCCGCCGATCAATGTCGTTCAACCCATCAAGCAGCATTCTCGGCGGTCGTAGGGTAGCGGCTTTGGACTTTTCGGCCGCCAGAAAACTGCCGCCGAAGGAACGGTTCAAAGCGCATAACGTCGCTGGTTGCTGCGATGCCGACCCCATGCCGATGACATTGGTCCACGCGATCACGTCGGTTTAAAGAACGACCTAATTCGCCAGTTCAAGCGTAATCATCCGGCGTAGGCCACAGGGAGACCACCGCGCTTACTCCTGGTCCATTTCGATCAGGTCGCGTAGGTTTTCGATACCGAACGTCGTGAATGCGATGACGCTTTCGTCGCGGAGGCCGTAGACCCAAATCACGCCATCTTCGGTTTCCATATTGATAGCGAGATCGAATATCCGGTCGACGGTTTCGCCAAGTTCGGCAGCAACGCGCTCGATGGTCTTGACGGAATGCACCTTATTGAGCTGCATGATTATGCCGCCTCTGGGAGGGACCAGTTTTTCCAATTCCATGGCAGAAGCTCCGGCACGCGCGCGACGGGCATTTCAGGCAGCCGGGCAAGAACATCGGCGAGCCAGGCCTGCGGATCGATATCGTTCATCTTTGCGGTAACGATAAGGGTATACATGAAGGCTGCCCTATCGCCCCCGCGCTCGGAACCGGCAAAGAGCCATGACTTCCGCCCCAAGGCTACGCCGCGCAGGGCGCGTTCAGCTGCATTATTCGTCAGGCAAATGCGGCCATCATCGAGGAACGCCGTGAAGGCTTTCCAACGGCTATCTTTCTCGAACATGTAGTTGATCGCTTTGGTGACCTTGTTGTGCCGGGACAGCTTTGCGCGTTCTGCCAGTAGCCAGTCATGGAGATTATCAACCAAGGGGCGCGAGAGTTTTTGGCGGACGGCAAGGCGCGCATCAGCATCCAGCCCGTTAATCTCGCGTTCGATGTCGAAGATGGCGTCGATCCGTTTCACCGCTTCCAGCGCGACCGGCGAGATCTGATGGGCGGGCTTCCCCTTGCGCACGTTGCCCGCGATATCGGCGAGCTCGAAGAACTTCCGGCGTGCATGCGCCCAACACAACGCACTGGTCACAGCTCCGGCTTCGCGGTCATCGCGGTAAAGGTCGTTGTATCCACCATAGGCATCGGCTTGCAGGACGCCCTGCCATCCGGCGAGATGCTGGTTGGGATTGGTCGCGGCGCGATCGCGGGAGAAGTGGAAGACTGCCGCCGGCGGTGCTCCTCCGTTCCAAGGCCGGTCATCACGCACATAAGTCCAGAGCCGAGCCTTCTTCGTTCCTCCCCGTGCCAGAAGCGGCACAGTCGTATCATCGCCATGTAGACGGTGCGCAGCAAGCACATGGCTCTCGATCAGCGCATGAATGGGCTGTAACGCGACGGCGGCATGTCCCACCAGATCAGCCAGCGTCGACAAGCTCAACTCAACGCCTTCACGAGCAAAGCGCTCTGCCTGCCGGTTCAGCGGCTGGTGCTGGCCATACTTCTCAAAGACCAGCATGGCGATCAGACCGGGGCCAGCCCAGCCACGAGGGATTGCATGGAACGGGGCTGGGGACTGGCTGATCTTTTCACACGCCCGACAGGTGAACTTTTCACGCACGGTCTGGATCACCTTCCACTGGCGTGGGAGTTCGCGCTGATCCGCGCAGCGGCAAACCGTCCGGGGGACGGTTTGAGGCAAGAACGGGCGGAGCCCTTCCAGTGTCTCGGTAATAAAGTGTTTCTCAAAAACTTGTGGCACTCAATTTTTGAGAGGCGCAGCAACATCAATGCAGTGTCGAAACGTTTCTCGCTCAATCTGATTCAGATTAAACGAAAAACGCTTTATCTTCGCCCATTTTCACGATCCTGTCCGAGCCACAGCAGGTGCAAGCAGTAGGCGCCTCGACGACAACCCGTTCGCGCGGCAAATGATCGGGGAACGGTTTGCGTACAGGGTGGCGGCGCGTAAAGGCGCGCACAGTGCTGGCCTTTGCGGTGGCCTCTTCGGCGATCAATTCATCCTCGGTTGCTGAAGCTTCCAGCTCCTCAAGCTGCAGTTCCAGCTGATCGATCAGCCGGGCGCGTCGCTCGGACGAGATGCCGTATTTGTCGCGGCGCAGCTTGGCGATCTCAAGCTTGAGTTCCTGGATCATCGCTTCCGAGCAGGATACGACCGCACGGGCTTGCGCCAATTCGCTTTCCGCAACCTCCGCACGCGCTTCGGCGACAGCCAGAGCGGCACGTAATTTGGCGAGTTCGGAAGCGGCATTTGACATAGCTAATGTCTATCATCTGCGCCGCAAAAACTCCAACAAAAACAGGCTTAAAACGCGATTTATCCCGCCTTTGCAGGACGTTGCGTCCAGCGTGGATTGCGCCAGTCGATCCCCTCCAACAGATATCCGAGCTGCGCCGCCGAGATCTGTACAGCTTCACCAGATTGGCTCACGGGCCAAATGAACTTGCCCGCCTCCAGGCGCTTCAGATAGAGCGACATGCCCACGCCATCATGCCACAGGATTTTGACCAAATCGCCCTTGCGGCCCCGAAAGCAAAAGAGCTCACCTGCATGAGGGTCACGGCCGAGCCCTTCCTGCACCTGTAGCGCCAGCGTATTCATGCCTCGCCGCATATCGGTGACGCCACCTGCAATCCAAACCTTCACGCCCGCCGGAAACGCAATCATGACGGGTCCACCACAGCCAGAACCCGGGCAAGGGCCGCAGGTTCAACACCCGCCGGCACGATGAGCCTACGCCCATTCGGCAAGGCTATCTCAATCTGACAGGCCGGAGACGGACAGGAATTGAGCGAACTGCTCTGCGCCGTGGTCCCGCTCTGCGTTACACTCACTGGCGTAAACGACACCGGGCGAGAAGAGCCAAGCTCACCGTTTCTATACTGCCGCCGCCAAGTGGTCAGAAGCGAGCGGCAAATACCATGCCGCCGAGCTGTCGCGGTCACCTGTCGGTGGCCAATAAAGCTTTCCTCCACAATGCGTAGTTTGTCATCATCAGACCAGGACCGACGGCGAACGCCATCGGTCGCGGAAAGAACTTCAATTTGGGAACAGTTGATAAAGTCGGACATAAGCTCGGACTTACCATCGGAGCCAAGCCATGTTCAGACGGCCCTCGCCGGAGCATTACGTTCAAGCGCGTTTGACGCATCATGCTTTCGGATGTCCAGTTTTATCCTACTCATCCAATTTCCCATCACCTTCGCCATTTCAGCGCGTAGGGTATGAGCTGTCAGCGCATCTTGGTCTCTCCAGCGCTCAACGGTCAGCACGAGTCCAGAGGACTAATCATCCAAAATGATGCTACAGAAGAGGCAACCCTCCAACTTTCGGGTATTGGCCAAAAAGTCCCTCGTATCGGCGATGAAATCGGTCAGGTCGCTTGGGTCCTGAGAGATGAGAGGTGGTCGCGGAGATTCGGACCAGACGTTAAGGTGGATCGCATGAAAAAAGTGACGATCCAAAATGCAGAAAAGAAAGAGCCACTCTCCAGAGTTTAAAGCCAAGGTTGCGTTTACAGCGATCCGCGAGGAGATGGCGCTGTCTAAGCTATCCCAGAATTACGGCGTGCATCCAACGCAGATCGGCACTTGGAAACGCGCGGCGGTAGAAAACATGGCGGCGGCCTTTATGCGCAAAGGTTCAGTGCCAGAACAGGACAGTGCCGCTGATGTTGATAAGCTGCACGCCAAGATCTGCCAGCTTGTTGTGGAGCGAGATTTTTTAGCCCCTTTTCGTGCATGCTAGCATGCACTGCTGGGCAGTGGATGCCTCGCATCAATTGCTCGGGACGCGCCCCTCTTGAGACCTCGCCGTTGGCAAGGCACTGTCGGTCAACGGGACAGAAAATGGTGAGCCGGGATCATAAGCTGAGTATGCGTAAACCGTGCGTACTGCTGCAATTATCACGACCCGGGCTTTGCTATCAGCCTGTTGGCGAGAGCACTGAGAACCTGCGCCTCATGAGAATAATCGACAATCAGTTCCTGGCAAACGCCTCTGTATGGGGCGCGTCAGATGGTGCGTTATATGAAGCGCGACAATCACCAATGTGGCCGCCATCGTGTCCGGTGGTTGATGCGTCTTATGCGTTTGGTGCCGATCTGTCAGGAACCGAGCACCAGTAAGAAACATCCGCAGCATAAGATCTGGCCATACCTGTTGAGGAACGCTGGTACTCGGCGCCACGGTTCAGAGTTGCCGCGTACATTTTATGCGCAACGCGCTTGCCCGCGTTGGCAAGAAGGACTACCCCATCTTCACCGCAGCACTCAGGACCGCCTTCGATCAGGACACGCTGGCAGCGTCGAAGGAACACTGGACCAAGCTGGTCGACGCCTTCGAACCGCGCCATTCCAAGCTCGCGGAGCTGATCCGCCAAGCAGAGGATGACGTCCTTGCCTACAAAAGCTTCTCCCGCGAACACTGGCGAAAATCCATTCCACGAACCCGCCAGAGCGCTTGAAAAATGAGATAGAGCGCCGGGCCAACGTCGTAGAGATATTTCCGAACGAGGCTGCAGTGACGCGACTGGTCGGTGCCCTGATGTTGGAGAAAAATGATGAATAGGCGATCACGCGATGTACATGACTCTGGAAACCATCGCTGCCATTTGCGACACTGATCCTATGGACCCAGCGATGATCGCCGTCCTGGAACTGCGGCCAAACCAAGGCCGAAGAGCAAAGTTACACCATTTCCCGGGACGCAATCCTTAGACTTAAACTTGTAGAACGTCGCAGGGCTGCGGCCATGTCTGCGGCACACCTCAGCCGTCGGCATGCTAGCCTCTTGCTCCTTGATCATCCCGATTATCTGCGCCTCGGTAAAAGGCTCTTCCGCATTCGTCTGCTTCTTCAAGATCGGGCAGACTCTACATTAAAATGTGGGATTTTGTCGGAGGGCAGGTCACGATCTGCGAGGTTTCACTTTGTCGACAGAGCATCGAAGGTCGAGCATAGTTTGCGAGGTGCCGCTTGTCCCTCGATGCAAGCTCAGGCAGTGGCTTTAAAGTGAATAATTTTCATAGCTAAACTCCACGCTTGAATTATCGATAATAATGTCGATAGTGTTTCGAGTGACGGAGGAGATGTGAGATGAAGAGATTCTTGATCGGTTGTGGCGCAGGTTTTTCAGGCGACCGGGTTGATGCGCCGGGGCCTGTGGTGGATCATCTGATCGCCTCTGGCTTGCCGGGGGGGCTGATGATTGAAACGCTTGGCGAGCGTACGCTTGCCTTGGCTCAGAAATCCAAGCAGAAGGACGCGAACGCGGGATATGAACCGCTGCTTGATCCGCTGCTGCGTCCAGTCCTTCAGCGTTGTCTGGACCACGGCCTGCCCATTGTCTCAAATATGGGGGCGGCTAACCCGCGGGCTGCGGCCGAACGGATTTATCGGATTGCCAGCGAACTGGGGTGCCCGCGGCCCCGCATTGCCATTGTCACGGGCGATGATATTGCATCGCAACTGGCTGACCTTCCGCTGCAGCCTTGGGACGGTGACGACGGCCGGGCGGTGCCTGCGGATGCGCAGGTGATCGCTGCCAACGCCTATCTTGGGGCAGAGCGCATCCAAGAAGCGTTGGGCGCGGGCGCACAGATTGTCATCACTGGGCGGGTCGCCGATCCAGCGCTGGCGCTGGGGATGCTGCTGCATCACTTCGGCTGGGCGGAGGATGACTGGCCGCGGCTGGCGGCCGGCATGCTGGCAGGACACATTGCGGAATGCGGGTCGCAGGTTACCGGTGGTTACTTTGCCGATCCGCAGAAAAAGCCGGTCGAAGGCATGGCGCGGCTGGGCTTCCCGATTGTTGAGGTGTGCGAGGACGGCGCTTTGACGGTGACGAAGCCGGACAATACAGGCGGTATCGTCGAACTGCGAACCGTCAAGGAGCAGCTCCTATATGAGGTGCATGATCCGGCGCATTACATCACCCCCGATGTCATCATCGACCTCAGCGGCGTCAGCGTGTGTCAGGAGGCGCCGGACCGTGTGTCCGTGCAAGGTGTGCGGGGCAAGCCTGCGACCAACAGTTACAAGGTGACCGTCAGTTATCCCGGCGGTTGGCTGGGCGAGGGCGAGATCAGTTATGCTGGCCCCGGCGCTTTGGCGCGGGCGCGGTTGGCGCGGGATGTGTTGCGCGAACGGCTGGTGATCCGCGGGCTGGAGCTGCGGCACCGGTTCGACCTGATTGGCGTCGCCAGCGTCTTTGATAGCGATGACGGCGCACTGTCGGCTGCTGCCTTGCAGGAGCCAGAGGATATCCGGCTTCGCATGGCCGTGGAAGGTGGAAGTCGCGCAGTTGTGGAGGCCGCAACCCAGGAGGTTCTGGCGCTGCTGTGTTGTGGCCCAGCCGGCGGTGGCGGGGTGCGTCTCGCCGCGACCGAACGCATTCACACGATTTCCTGTCTTGCTCCAAAATCCTCAGTGCAATCGCGAATGGAGCTTCTGCCATGAAACATAACCGTGCTGTTCCAAAGGCCTCGGACCAGGCCGTGCCCCTTTATGACCTTGCCCATGCCCGAGCGGGCGACAAGGGCGAGCGGCTGAACATTTGCCTGTTTGCCTATGATCCGGCGGACTATGGCCTTTTGGTCGAGCAGGTTACTGCCGAGCGCGTGCAGGAGCTGTTTGGCCATCGCGGCGCGCATTCGGTCCGCCGCTACCTTCTGCCGTTGCTGGGGGGCATGAACTTTGTCATCGACGGCGTGCTCGAGGGCGGTGTGAACGGTAGTCTGAATCTTGACGGGCACGGAAAGTCGCAGTCTTTCCGGCTGCTGTCGCTGCCGGTGAGCCGGCCAGGCAGTCCATGATACAGCGCAAACTTTACATGGGCCATGAAGGAGAGCATAGCCCACACATTTCAAAGGGAGGAAAACATGTATAAACAATACCTTGCTGTCGCGGCAGCTACCGCAATTATGGCAACACAGGCCGCGGCGGCGGATGCCATCCGGCTCGGCACCGCCACGGAAGGCGGCGTCTGGTTCGTGCTCGGAAATGGCTTTGCCCAGGTGCTGAGCGATGAGCTGGACACCACAGTTACGCCGGTCACAACAGCGGGATCAATGGAGAACGCCCGCCGCCTTTCGGCCGGTGGGGATCTGACCATGGGTCTGGCGCTTGCAACTAGCGTGGCAAACGGCATTGCCGACGGCACCGTAAATCCCGACAAGATCCGCGTTATCGGCGCCGGCCACGGCAATTTCATGCAGGTGGTGGTGCGGGCCGAGGATGGCGCCAAAAGCTGGTCCGAAGCGATGGCATCCCATCGGACCATCGGCGTGGGCGAGCCCGGCAGCGCAGCCTTTGAGGTCACCACAGGCGCGATCCGCGCGCTTGGCACCGACCTTAGCGATATCCGCTCGGCCCGTATCGGCCATCAGGCTCAGGCGGATGCGCTGAAGAACCGAGATATCGAAACCATGGTAGTCACCCCAGGTATTCCTACAGGCGCGGTCGTTGATGTGATGTCCTCGATCGATGCGAGGATGATCGGCGGAACTGAGGCAGAAATTGCCATGGTGCGCGAGCGCATGCCATACATGACCACCGGCATCATCCCGGCCGAATCCTACAACAATCAACCCGAGCCGGTCACAACGGTCATGCTGCCTTCACTGATGATGATCACTGCCGCCACGCCTGATGACACGGCCTATGCCGTGACCAAGGCAATTTATGAAAACAGTGAACAGCTGGCTAAGGTCCATTCCAACGGCAACCAATGGACCGCAGAGAACGCCTTGGCCTCGCGTGATTTCCTGGGCCAGAAGGGCATCGCTTACCACCCTGGCGCCATCCGGTACTTTACCGAAATCGGCATCTGGTAAGCGCCGGCCCAATAATGGAGCGGCCCCTGTGTGGGGCCGCTGAAATTCTGTTCTGACCGTCCTAAAAGGGGAGTTCTCCCATGTCTGACCGCCAATCCAGCCTGTCGCCGCCCGAGATCGGCCGCGACGCGGCGGCTCTCGGGTTTGCCTGCTTGACGCTTGTCATGGCCTCGGGCGTCTACTTCGTAGATCCTGTCATCAACCGCATCCTGCATATCGGTGCGGGGTTCATTATGCTGTTTGCCATGCGTGCCGCGGTGCAGGGTGTCTGGCGCCTGCCGTCGGTCGTGGCGCTGGTGCTGATGGCCGGAGTCAGCGCCTATGCGCTGTATCTCTATCCGATTGCCTGGCAGTTCGTCGGTTTGCCGCCGTCGAAGGTGGAGCTGCTACTCGGCATCGCGGCGATATTGATTGCGCTGATGGCGGCCTGGATGGTCGCCGGGCCTAGCATCCCGATCATTGCAGGCTTTTTCGTGTTTTACACGCTGGCGGGCAACCGCCTGCCAGAGCCGTTTTCCCACGCCGGGCTGAGCATCACCCAGATCGTTCAGGCGCTCTATGTGACCGGGAGGGGCATTTATGGCACCATCGCGGGAGTGTCCGCTAACTATATCGTGCTGTTCGTGATCTTCGCGGCCTACCTTGGGCAGATCGGCTTGATTGATTTCCTACTGTACAAGTCCCGCGCCGTGCTTGGCCGCACCCGCGGCGGGCCGGCCAAGATCGCGGTTGTTGCCAGCGGCTCTCTGGGTGCGGTCATGGGCACTGCTTATGGCAACACTGCCAGCACCGGCGCTTTTACCATTCCGATGATGCGCCGCTCTGGATTTAACCCAGCCTTTGCCGCAGCTGTCGAGGCCACGGCCAGCGTCGGCGGCCAGTTTGTGCCGCCTATCCTTGGCGGTGCGGCGTTCCTGATGGTTGACATTCTGGGCATCACTTACAGTTCTGTTATGCTGGCTAGCTTGCCGCTGGCGGTAATGTTCTACGGCAGCATCTTTTTGATGGTCGACTTGACCGCCGTGCGCCAGAACATCCGCAGCGTTCCGGCTGCGGGCCAAGATGTGGCGCCGCAGGATCTGGTTTTTGGCGGCTGGCTCAAGCTGTTGCCGATCGCGGTTCTGATCGTGATGCTTGTGCAGGGCTACACGCCGCAGCGGGCGGGCTTCTGGGCGGTGCTTTCGGTTCTGGCGGTGGACCTTATCGAGACGCGCAACCTGCTGCGCGTGCTGCGTAACCTTGCGCGGGGGCTGATTGAGGGCGCAAAAGGCAGCGCCGTGATCGTCGGCATCGTTGCCGCGGCCGGGATCATCGCTGGGCTGACCAGCACTACGGGGCTGGGACTCGTCCTGTCGCAGATCCTGTCGGACCTTGCGGGCAACAGCTTCGTTCTGCTGCTACTGTTCTCAGCACTGACATCGATTATTCTTGGCTTGGGACTTCCGACGATCGTCTGCTATCTTCTGATGGCGGTTCTGGTGGCGCCTGCGTTGATTGATACTGGCGTTGCGCCAATCGCCGCGCATCTATTCTTGATCTACTTTGCTTCCCTGTCATCGATCACACCGCCCGTGGGCCCCTCCAACTTCATTGCGGCGACCATTGCGGGAGAGGGGACCAAACCGCTTGAAGTCGGTGTGTATGCGATGCAGCTTGCCTTGCCAGGCTTCATTATTCCGATGATCTTTGCTTATCATCCGGAATTACTCCTGCAGGACGGTATTACCTGGCAGGTACTTTGGTCGCTGACCACCGCGTTTCTGGGTATTTACGCGCTGACGGCGGCGCAGACCGGCGCTCTGTTGCCGGGCTGGCTGATGGCGGGCGCCGCCGCGCGGGTGCTAAGCATTTTTGCCGGTGGGCTGCTACTTTGGCCGCATTCGGTGAGCGACTTTGCGGGCATCGCCGTTTTGGCGTTGGTGCATGTGCTGGTGGCCTCGCGCCGGCGGTCGGTGGCGGAGGCAGCCGAATGACTAGGACACACCGCTGGACGTACCGCCCCGAAGGATCGAACTGGGGCGATTTCGGTCCCGATGATCAGATCGGTAGGCTGAATTTTCTGGGATCCGAGGCTGTAATGCGCGGTATTTCGGAGGTGCGTGAGGGGCGAAGCTTTTGTTTGTCGCTGCCGCTGGACCTACCCGGCGGCAGCGCGCTGAACCCGAGACGCAGCCCGCCGCGACACTTCGCAACCGCGCGCAACGGACAAAGCAACTTTAACCACGCGCTAGCGCGTCACGACCCGGATTTGACCGACGTGATCTGCGACGATGCGGTGCTGCTACACACGCAGTATTCCACCCAGTGGGACTCGCTGGCGCATGTGGGTGGACTATTCGATGCCGATGGCGATGGCGTGGCGGAGCCGGTCTATTACAACGGCTGGCGCGCTGGGGAGCATATTACAGGATCGGATGGCGGTGAACCTTGCTGCGGCTGCGGCGATATCGAGGGCGTGGCGGCCCGGAGGCTGGGCATCGAGACCATGGCAGAAACTGGTCTCCAGAGCCGCGGTGTGCTTGTCGACCTGCATGCTGCCGCGGGTGAGAAGCGGATTGCCATTGGGCGCGATGCGCTGCTGCGCGCGATGGATGCTCAAGGGGTTGCTGTCGAGCGGGGGGACATACTGTGTCTGCACACCGGTTTCGCCGATGCGGTAATCGCCATGCGCGGGCAACCGGATGCCGTGCGGCTGCATACGTCCTTTGCCGTTCTGGATGGCCATGACCCGGCACTCTTGAACTGGCTGACCGACAGCGGAATCGCCGCGCTGGCGGCAGACAATTACGCGGTGGAGCAATCCCCCGCCGAGTCTGGGAAGGGACTCCGTGCATCCCTGCCGCTGCATGAGCATTGCTTGTTCAAGATCGGACTGCCGCTTGGGGAGCTGTGGCATCTGGGGCCGTTGAATCGCCACCTGCGAGCGCAGGGGCGCAGCAGCTTTCTTCTGACGGCGCCGCCGCTGCGACTGCCGGGCGCGGTCGGCTCTCCGGTAACGCCGGTTGCGACGGTCTAGCGGCTGAGGTCAGGCCATGTCGAGCGCCACCTGCATTTCGAGGTAGCGCGTCTTGGGGCGTTCGATATGGCGGGAGTTCAGCGCGACCAGCTGGTCTAGGTCGCCCCGGCGCAGGGCGTCGACCATCTGCTGGTGTTCCTGCCGGGCAAGGTCGAGATAGGCAGCGTCGAAAAAACCGCGCGACCGGATTGGATGTGTTGCACGGGTGTGTGAGGCGATCTCTTCTATCAGCATGCGGTTGCTGCACAGCGTAAAGAATTTTTCATGAAAGGCGTTGTTCAGTTGTAGAATTTCCTGAGGCGCGGTGGCGGCAGAATGTGCGTCACAGAGGTCTTGAAGGTCAGCAATTGCCTGCGGAGGACAGGGCAGGGGCATCCGCAGAATTGCTGCCGTTTGCAGGATGTCCCGAATTTCATAAAGTTCACAAACTTCGGACGGTGTGTAGGCGCGGACTTGCACGCCTTTGTTGCGGACTTTGGTGGCAAGTCCCTCCCGCACCAACTGCTCCAGCGCATTGCGTACTTGATGGCGGGTGGCGTTGAACTGGGTGAGCAGCTCATCTTCAATCAGCCGCTGTCCGGGATGCAAGCGGCCAAAGATGATTTGCTGTTCCAGGGCTTTCGAGATTACGTGGCTGCGCGGCATAAGGTCCCTAATTGGTGGTCATCTAGATTATCGACAATCTTCTCGGAAGATGCAAACTCGCATGGCCGCTGTCCATAGAAATTTTGCATTCTGACGTGCCGGAGCCACTTCGTAATCCTGCAACTGGCATCGAAACGTGAACATAAACTGGGCGCGACCCGACAAACCTTCCACGCCCTTTATTTTGACGCGCGCACCACGAATTCGCCCCAGGCCTCCATCATAGGCCGCCTTTGTTCTAGTTGGTCGGTGCGGTGATAGGCGGCTTCGGTGGCGTTCCTGATGCTGTGGGCAAGGGCACGTTCTGCAAGGTCGCGTGCGTAGCCGTTCTCGGAGGCCCAATCCCGAAAGCTTGAGCGGAAACCGTGTACAGTTGCCGTCCGTCCGGGAATGTC
>NZ_JBLXFZ010000009.1:0-113360 GCF_048261515.1 Celeribacter sp. | reverse complement strand
AAATCGACGGGGTGGCCAAGGTGCTGCTCGCCGATGACGCGGCCTATGCGCATGGTCTGGCCGAGAATGTCGCTGATTTGATCGTCTCGCTTGCGGATGGCGTCACGCATATCACCGCCCCCGCCACGACCACGGGCAAGAACGTCCTGCCGCGTGTGGCCGCCCTGCTTGATGTGATGGTGATCTCCGACGTGATCGAGGTTGTCGACGCCGACACCTTCAAGCGCCCCGTCTATGCGGGCAACGCCGTGCAAACCGTGAAGTCAGGCGACGCGACCAAAGTGATCTCTCTGCGCACCTCGACGTTTGATGCGGCCGGCGAGGGTGGCTCGGCCTCCGTCGAGGCTGCTTCTGGCGCAGGCGATAAGGGTCTGTCGCGCTTCGTCGAGGACAAGGTTGCCGAAAGCGACCGCCCCGAACTAACCTCCGCCAAGGTGGTGGTTTCTGGGGGGCGTGGTGTCGGCTCCGAAGAGGACTTCGCGATCATCTCCGCGCTGGCGGACAAGCTCGGCGGTGCCGTGGGCGCCTCGCGCGCAGCCGTCGACAGCGGCTTTGCCCCCAACGACTGGCAGGTTGGCCAGACAGGCAAGGTCGTCGCCCCAGACCTCTACATCGCCTGTGGCATCTCCGGCGCGATCCAGCACCTCGCAGGCATGAAAGACAGCAAAGTCATCGTCGCCATCAACAAAGATGAAGAAGCCCCGATCTTCCAAGTTGCCGACTACGGCCTCGTGGCAGACCTCTTCGACGCCGTGCCTGAGTTGACTGAAAAACTGTAAGTCACTTGCAAGAAGTAAATGAGATAAGGCCCGCCAGATTGGCGGGCCTTTTTCGTTACCTCCCCGCACGCATTACTCTCGGGAACTCGTCACCAAACTCAGTATTTCTCCACGATCAAGTCCCGTAACGCGCGCGCCGCTCGGGCGTGCACGATGGGACCGAGCATCTCTTTTGCCGCCGCCGCATCGAGATCAGAGTAAGAAAGCATCTCATAGCCCTGCGCGATCTCCTCAGGCGTGCCCACAATTTCCACGACATCGGAGACATGCGGGCGGATCTTCTCAATCATCTCACGATCAACGAAAAGCGGATCACCCCCGATCCGTCGGCACGCATCCACGTCATCAGGCGAATGATCAGACAGCCACAGCAAGATGACATCTCCTTCAATGCGCTGAACCATGGTGCGCATCCGCGCAATCCATGCGTCCCGCAATTCCTGACGCACCATTTCGAAACTCTCTTCGTCAACCCTCTCAAGGGACAACAGAAGGTGCCGCGTAAAGTTGTAGTCGGTGAAATCCACGTTGCGGTAGATTGTTTTCATGAGCATGGATGCCCGCAGAAAACGGTCATTGCGGCGCGGATGCACGGCGTAGAAGCGGTTCGACATGTTCTGCGCCCCTGTGACCTGAAACACGGTGACGGCCGCTTTCTCGCACAGCCCCATGACAGTCTCATCGTTCAGAAACACATCCGTCCCCGCGTTGACGCATCCGAGATTTAGCGTCGTTCGCCCGATGCCTTTTGCGACCAGATCGGGAAACGGTGTCTCGATATATTTCCCGTAGGTCTCGGTGCCCCCGAGAAAAGCCACATAGCCCGCGTCAAGGTTCTCCTTCGGGCCACGAAAGAGGAGCTTCGACTCGCCATAGCGCACGGGATGATAGTTGAGAGCGCCCTCGCCCGGATATTGATAAGCCATCGTACCACCCATTGGTTTTGACATTTCACCCGAGAGCAAGATTCGCAAAGACACGTTGCGATATTCCTAAATACGCCATTTTTGGAGAATTTTAACGGGCGGGCATAAGCGATCGCCCTTGAACCGCCTTCGCGCGGGGGCATATGGTCGGGGCAGCAAACAGGAGAGTGTCGAAATGGGTATTTCCAAAGTCGGGATCGTCGGCGCAGGCCAGATGGGCAATGGCATCGCCCATGTCTTCGCTTTGGCGGGCTATGACGTTCTTCTCAATGACATTTCCGCCGATGCGCTGGAAAAGGGGATTGCCACGATCACCCGCAATCTCGATCGACAGGTGTCCCGCGAAAAGATCACTGAAGCCGAGAAAGACGCCACGCTCGCGCGGATCAAAACGACCGAAACGCTTGCCGACCTCGGCCCCACGGATCTGATCATTGAGGCGGCGACGGAACGCGAAGATGTGAAAAATGCAATCTTCGAAAGCCTGCTTCCCCATCTTGGGCCAGACACGATTCTCACCTCGAACACCTCGTCGATCTCAATCACGCGGCTGGCATCGCGCACGGATCGCCCCGAAAAGTTCATGGGCTTCCACTTCATGAACCCCGTCCCAGTGATGCAGCTCGTCGAGCTCATCCGTGGCATCGCCACCGACGAGGCAACCTACAAGACACTTTTGGAAGTGGTCGACACATTGAGGAAAACCGCTGCCAGCGCCGAAGATTTCCCTGCCTTCATCGTCAACCGCATCCTGATGCCGATGATCAATGAGGCAGTCTACACCCTCTACGAAGGGGTCGGCTCTGTGAAGTCGATCGATGAGAGCATGAAACTCGGTGCGAATCATCCGATGGGGCCGTTGGAGCTCGCCGACTTCATCGGATTGGATACCTGTCTGGCGATCATGAACGTCCTTCATGATGGCTTGGCGGATACCAAATATCGCCCCTGCCCGCTTCTGACCAAATATGTCGAGGCAGGATGGCTCGGGCGCAAGACGCAGCGCGGTTTCTATGACTATCGCGGAGAAGTGCCCGTTCCGACGCGCTGACCTCGGAGGCCTATTTCTCGGCAAGCGACAGCGTTCTCTCACGCAACCACGCCATGAAGCCGCGCGGATTGCCCTTCCACTGCATTGCCTCCTCGGACGAGATCGGCGCCCCGATGACGGGCTTTTGCGGACGGAACATGGACTTCTTGATCTCCCGCAGCAGCAACCCCTGACGGATCGTCGCCGAGATTCGGTTGGCGATCTGGTAACTTCTGGAGTTGCGCCCAGGGAAGTAGATGGGCACCACGGAGGCGCCCGACTTCAGGATGAGTTTGGCGGTAAACGGATTCCAAGGCTGTTCGACCACTTCACCGAACATTGTCTCGGACGAGGCCACGGCACCTGATGGGAATAGTATAACCACCCCACCCGCTTTCAGATGTTCCATCGCCTCGTTACGCATGTCGATGGACCTACGATGCGCGTTCTCCTCATGAGGAAAGGGCACCGAAATCATGAAAGGGTCAATCTCCTGCACACCTGTGAGGAGCGAGCGGACGAGAATTTTGTAGTCCTGACGCACGTTTCCGACGAGTTGCGCCAACACTAGACCGTCCACCAATCCGTGCGGGTGGTTTGCAACCACGACGACAGGCCCCGATTTCGGAATCTGGGCGATCTGTTCGGGCGGCGTCAGGACATCAACGCCCATCACCTTGAGCACCTGTAGGAAGAATGCGTGCCCTCTCGGCGCGCCCATGGCCTCGAACTCGCGAATGCGGCGGAGCAGATAGAGCTTCGCCGTCAGCCATTCGAGCGCACGGATCGTGCCAGCCTTAAACGGGTTGGAAAATGTGTTCGAATAGGACAAGCGCCGCGCATCGTAGGGCTTATAGTCTACGGAAATCGGCGCCTCGTCGGGAACTGCGAGATGTACTTTGTTCATTCCGCCTCCCCTCATTGTTCGCGAGGAGCTACATCTCCTCGCCGAAACGGTCGTTGATCAAGTCCTGCAAGGCATCTGCAAGCGCCTCCGCCTGCGCCCCGCTGGTTGTCACATCAATAGATGTTCCCTTGGATGCTGCCAACATCAAAAGACCCATGATACTGTCGCCACCAGTGCACATTCCGTCCTTGCAAACCTCTGCCGTGGCGTCAAATTCCTCGACGGTTTCCACAAACTTTGCCGAAGCGCGCGCGTGAAGCCCTTTGACATTGATAATCTCGTGGGTGCGGGTCACGGACGGCATGTGGGAATATCCTTATACGTATTAACGAGCATGAACGTCGAAACTGTCGATGTATTTGCGGCCCGCTGCCAAGGCACTATCAACGGCCTCGACCACGGGTTTGTGGCGAGACTTGGCCAGCTTGATCAGCATCGGCAGGTTCGCCCCATATATGATGCGGCGGTCTCTATGATGGCAGGCCAGTAGCGACAGGTTCGAGGGGCTGCCGCCGAACATATCAGTCACAACAACCACGCCCTCGCCTGCGTCGACGGTGTCGGCCGCGTCGCAGATTTCCTGCTGTTTGTCAGAACGATTGTGGTCGGGCTCAATGGCAATGGCTTCAATGCCGGCTTGTTGGCCGACTACGTGCTCGACGGCCGCGAGATACTCCTTGGCCAGTCCTCCATGTGCGACGATGACAATTCCGATCACGCCGACGTCCCCGATGTATCTGTGGCGACCGTCAGGCCGCGCCGCTCCAATTCGCGATGTCTAATTGACACCCGCCAGTCCTGATCTGCAAGGGCTTTGGCCAAGTTTTCTGCAAGCGTGACCGAGCGATGTTGCCCGCCTGTGCACCCGAAGCCGATTGCCAGATAGCGCTTACCCTCTTCCTCATAGGCGGGGAGTAAAAGCTTCGTCAAATCAACAACTTTGTCAAAGAACTCATGGTAGCGCAAATCGGCTTCGACGTAGCTGCGGACACGCGGGTCCATGCCTGTCAGGCCGCGCAGGTCCGCGTCCCAATAGGGGTTAGCCAAAAACCGCACATCAAAGGCCGTATCAACGCCACGCGGCATCCCGCGTTTATAGGAGAACGACTGAATCAGAACGGCCATCTGGCGGCTGTCCCCTTGCGCGAACCAGCGCTCCATTTCGTCGCGAAGCTGGTGCGGGGTCAAATCGGTTGTGTCGATAAGAATGTCAGCACGCGAACGGATCGGCACGAGCAGGTCGCGTTCTCGGTCCACACCTTCCGCTGCGCTTTCGGCGGGGGCGAGAGGGTGGCGGCGACGGGTCTCCGAATAGCGCCGCACCAGGGTATCAGGCGATGCCTCAAGGAAGAGCAATTCGGCGGAGATATCATGCGCGCGTGCGAGGCCATCGATCACCTCGATCAACGCGGCAATAGAGAAGTCGCGGTTGCGCACATCGAGACCGAGCGCGAGCGGGCGTGCCGTGTCGTCAGCATCGAGCAGGCGCGGCAGAACCGATAGAGGCAGGTTGTCTATGGTCTCGTAGCCGAGGTCTTCAAGCACGTTGATCGCGGTCGAGCGACCTGCCCCAGACGGACCTGTTACCAAGACCACTCGCTTGGTCGCTGCGGACGGTGGGATGGGGCCATCCGCTGAAGTACCTTCGGCATCGGGTCTCATGCGCATCGCGTTCCTTTTAGCCATTGCAACAAGGCGGGCGCGAAATGCGGAGCGTCGACCTTATGGAAGAGGGGAATCGAAACACCGAGTAGGCGCGTTTCGCGCAGCGGAGGCAAGCGCTCCTCCTCAATTTGTGATAAATCGACGACACCTCGGAGGACGCAGGAGGCCAGTGGATCTGCGGCAAGAATACCGACACCACGCGCCTCGATCCGCCCCGCGATCGCTTCGGGACAACGCGCTTCGACTACATCGGCACCTGCGGCGCGGTGAATTCGGGTGCGGTCATCAGCCACCAGATGCGCGCCACAAGCCATGAGGGCCAACGCGAGTGCCGATTTGCCACTGCCCGAAGGTCCGAGGATCAGGAGCCCTGACTTAGCATCGAGCGCCACGCAGGTCGCATGAAGGAGGTCGTTTGCCTCGTTGCTCGCGTCGGCAGTCGCGTCGGATGACGCGGCGCCCGTTGCGGAGGCGTCCATGGCACTCACACCGGCAGACCCACCACGAAACGCGCACCGAGAGGTTCGGAGGTCAAATCAGCATCGGTGGGGCGGATATTCTCGGCCCAAATCACGCCGCCATGCGCCTCAACAATCTGCTTGGAGATCGCAAGTCCAAGACCCGAGTTATTGCCAAACTGCCCTTCGGGGCGCTCCGAGTAAAAGCGTTTGAAGATCTTGGACAAGGCTTGGTCGGGGATACCGGGCCCCGTGTCTTCAACCACGACCAACACGCGGCTGTCACGTTTGCGGACCCAGACGCGGATTGCATCCCCGTCCTCACAGAAGGAAATCGCGTTGGTGATAAGGTTGACGAAAACCTGCGCCAGACGCGCTTCAAGCCCCGAGACGACAATCGGTTCATCAGGCATGTCGGCGATGAAATCGATGCCTTTTTCCTGCGCGTCCTGAGAGAGGAATTCGGTGAGGTTCGAGAGCATCTTGAGAAGGTTGAATTCCTCCTCCTCCTCTTTCACCAACTCGCTGTCCAAGCGCGAGGCGTTGGAAATGTCGGACACGAGACGGTCGAGCCTGCGAACGTCGTGGTCAATCACGTCGAGCAGTTTCTGGCGGTGCTCTTCTTTCTTTATCATCCGAAGGGAGCCAACGGCGGAGCGCAAGGATGCCAGCGGGTTCTTGATCTCGTGGGCGACGTCTGCGGCGAATTGTTCATTTGCATCAATGCGGTCGTAGAGTGCCGACACCATCCCGCGAAGCGCCGCCGAAAGGCGCCCGATCTCGTCGGGACGCCCAGACAGGTCAGGAATGCGCACACGGCCTGGCGAGACCTTGCGGCTGTTCTTGTCGCGCCCGATTTCGGCGGCAGCGGCCAGATCGGCCAAGGGGTTGGCAATGGTCGAGGCGAGCACGAGGCTCAAACCGATGGAGACCAGAATGGCGATGATAAAGACCTGAAGGATCTGTTCGCGCTCGACGCGGACCAGCTCATCGATTTCCCCCTCGCCCGAGATCAAGCCAACCACCCCGATCGCTCGCGTTCCGCTGGCATCCGTGAAGGTGATGGGAGCAGCAACGGCGAAGAGCGTGGAGCCCGTCGAGGACACGCCCGTGTTGACCATGATCTCGTTGTCGAGCGCGCCATCAAGCAGGTTGGTCAGATGCGCCTCGTCGTCGAGAGCTCCATCCGTATCACTCGCCTTGCCCGAAAACGACATGATCGACCAGACACGATTGAGAAAATCGGAAATCACCGTCGGGCGGTTTTCACGGGGCAGACCCGCAATATTGCCAGGGTTGAGCCGAGGCATGCCTTCGGTCGAGGTCAGAAGGCCGCCTTCGGCATCATAGACGTAGACATTCTCGCGAAGCGGCGTCTCAAGAACCGCGCGCAGCGCACTTGCGTCCTGTGACCCTTCGGCCTCCTCGATCGCACCGTCCTGAGCTGCCGTGGCCTCCAGCATGTCCGCGATGAGCACGGCCTCTGTGACCATCGCCATCTCGCGCTGTGTTACCAAGCTGTCGCGGAAGGGATTGAGATAGAGGATGCCCGCAACCATCAAGATGATGGCGACGAGGTTGAAGGTGATGATTTTCTGCGCAAGAGGCGAGCGATTGACCGAGATCAGCCTTCTTCGGGCACGCTTCTCACGCAGATCAGCATCGGATGTCTGTGGCGCAACCCAATCGTCGCCAAGAACCACGTCCGTGTCCTTGGTCGATCTGTGTGACCCATCCATCCGAGAGGAAAGCGACATCGTGTCCCCCCTCATTCCTCGTTGTAGCGATAACCGATCCCGTAAAGGGTCTCGATCGCGGAGAACTCATTATCAACCGTGCGCATCTTCTTACGGAGTCGCTTGATGTGGCTGTCGATCGTGCGGTCATCCACATAGACTTGGTCGTCGTAGGCAACATCCATCAACTGGTCGCGCGACTTCACGAAACCAGGACGCTGCGCGAGCGCTTGCAAGAGAAGGAATTCAGTGACGGTCAGGGTCACGTCCTGCCCCTTCCATGTCACGGCATGACGCAACGGGTCCATGGTCAACTGACCACGCACCATCATCTTGGTCTCTTCGGTCTCGGTGATTTCGGCGCCATCAAGCGCCTCTTGACGGCGGAGCAATGCGCGGATGCGCTCAACGAGAAGACGTTGCGAGAAGGGCTTCTTCACGTAGTCGTCTGCGCCCATGCGCAGGCCCAGCACCTCGTCGATCTCGTCATCTTTCGAGGTCAGGAAGATCACAGGCATATTTGTCTTCTGGCGCACGCGTTGGAGGAGATCCATCCCGTCCATCCGCGGCATTTTAATGTCGAACACAGCCATATCAGGGAGCTTTTTGTTGAAAGCGTCCAGCGCTGATTGGCCATCGTTATACGTTTCCACTTCGAAACCCTCCGCCTCGAGGGTCATGGAAACGGAGGTGAGGATATTCCGGTCGTCGTCGACCAATGCGATCCGAGACATGTTTCGGGGTCCTTCAGCTGCTCAATAGTTGCTTTATTGCTTGTTTGTTTTGCGGGCTATCTTCTTGCACTCGCTTGGTCAAATCAAGCGAAACCGCGAATCACTCCGCGGCCTTCGACTATTGGGACGCCAAAAAATTCAATGTTTGACTAATTTGCCTCACATTTCGCGTCATGCAGCGCCTGACAGCCATTCGCGCGCCCTGCGTTCGAGCCTCCTCATGCGGCAGATTGAAACTGTTTGCGCTAAACAATTAATGGTTGCGCTAACTTTGACCTCACTCCTGTTTACGCGTGAATTTCGCGTGCTATAGCGACCCTGTCCCGCCCATTTCGGGGCGGCCCGCGAAACGCCTTTCGCGACATGACCAGATACACTTCATTAGACGCTACAGACACTGTGGCGGGGAGCTTGAACCATGGCAACCGGACGCGTGAACCCGGATTTCAAACTGGAAGATCAGGGCATTACGGACCTTGGCAATGTCTATTACAACCTTCTGGAGCCAGCCCTCATCGAGGAAGCGCTCAAGCGAGGTGAAGGCACGCTGGGGAAAGGCGGCTCGCTCTATGTCACAACGGGGGACCACACGGGTCGCTCACCCGAGGACAAGTATGTTGTTCGCACACCAGACGTAGAAGACTCGATTTGGTGGGAAAACAACAAGCCTATGGACCCCGCAAAATTCGATGTGCTCTACGAGGACATGCTCGAACACATGAAGGGCGGCGACTATTTCGTGCAAGACCTCTACGGCGGCGCGGACAGTGCGCACCGCCTTGACGTGCGCTTCATTCAGGAGCTGTCGTGGCACAACCTTTTCGTCCGCACGATGATGCGCCGTCCCGAGTTGACCGAGATCGATCATTTCGTTCCCGACTTCACAATCATCACCTGCCCGTCCTTCCGCGCCGACCCCGAAAAGCACGGCTGTCGTTCGGGAACCGTGATCGCGCTCAACTTCTCGCGGAAGATCATCCTGATCGGCGGCACGGCCTATGCAGGTGAAAACAAGAAGGGCGTGTTCTCGCTCCTCAACTACATCCTTCCAGGCAAGGGCGTTATGGCGATGCATTGCTCGGCCAACCATGCGCCGAACAACCCCGTCGACACTGCGATCTTCTTCGGCCTGTCGGGCACGGGCAAGACGACGCTCTCCGCCGACCCCGAACGCGTGTTGATCGGTGATGACGAGCACGGTTGGTCGGATCGCGGCACCTTCAACTTCGAAGGCGGATGCTATGCGAAGACCATTGACCTGTCGCCCGAAGCGGAGCCAGAAATCTACGCGACCACGTCCAAATTCGGCACGGTTGTCGAGAACATGGTCTTCGACGAGCACACCAAGGATCTTGATTTCCACGATGACAGCCTGACGGCCAACATGCGGTGCGCCTACCCGCTGCACTACATCTCGAATGCCTCCGAGACGTCGCTGGGTGGCCATCCGAAAAACATCATCATGCTGACCTGTGATGCCTTCGGTGTGCTTCCCCCGATCGCGCGCCTGTCGCCCGCACAAGCGATGTATCACTTCCTGTCGGGCTTTACCTCGAAAGTGGCTGGAACCGAGCAAGGCATCACCGAACCAGTTCCCACATTCTCGACCTGTTTTGGTGCGCCGTTCATGCCGCGCAGGCCCGAAGCCTACGGCAACCTGCTGCGCGACAAGATTGCCAAGCACGGCGCGACATGCTGGCTAGTGAACACGGGCTGGACCGGTGGCGCTTATGGCACCGGATCGCGTATGCCGATCAAGGCGACACGCAACCTTCTCCACGCCGCACTTGATGGTTCGCTATCCGAGGTTGAGTTCCGCAAAGACGAGAACTTCGGCTTCGAGGTGCCTGTCTCCGTTCCTGGTGTTGCTGACATCCTCCTCGACCCGCGCCGCACTTGGAGCAACGCTGAGGCTTATGACGCGCAGGCCGAGAAGCTGGTTTCGATGTTCTCGGAGAATTTCGCCCAATACATCGACTATATCGACGACGATGTGAAAGCCGCCGCAATCGGCTAGGATGCGTCAAAAGGAAATTATGGAAGCGCGCTTTCGGGTGCGCTTTCTTTTTGAGGTTTTCACCTGCGAGGCTTGCAGGGCGTGCGGGTCACATCAGCCCGCGCCGCACGAGATTTAGCCCAGCGACAACGAGGACGAAAAGGGTCACGCGGCGGAACCGCTGCTGATCGAGGCGGTCCTGCACGACATTTCCGAGCGTTTGCCCTGCGAGCACAGGCACCACCATAAAGACCGAGAGCCGCAAACTCTGCGCATTCAGAACGCCGCTTCCCAAATGCGCCAATGCCAATGTGACCGCCCCCATTCCGAATATGACACCCGTGAGCCGTATCTGCTCCTTTTTCGGGGTATTGATCGCGGTAAGGTAGGTGATTGTCAGCGGCCCCCAGATGCCCGACAGCCCCCCGATAATGCCTGAAACGGCGGCAACTCCGAAGTCGTATCCCCCGCGTTTTGACGGATCGATATAGATCGTGCGCCCGCGCAGAAGCAACAGAGCCATGGCGATGATCGGCAACCCGAGTGACAGCAGGAGGACGTTTTGCGGCAGCGCGGCGACGAGTTGTGCCGAGAGGACGATAAAGACGAGTAGAGTGGCGATATAGATCTTGAACCGACCCGAGAGTTCCAACGCTTGGGAAATGCCGCCACCACGTAGGGATTGCCACAGGTTCGACAGGATCGTTGGCACGATCATCGCCGCGATTGCGGTTTCGGGAGGAAGGACGGAGGCCAGCCCAGACACCATAATCATGGGCAAAGCGAAGCCTGTCGCGCCTTTTACGAAGCCCGCGAGGAGCGCGATGCCTATTGCGAATGCGGTATGGGCCGCGGAGAGATCGGAGAAGATGAATTGTAGCATTTGGCGGAGACTATCTTCGTGGCGAGCGATGCGCACTACAATTCGTTGACGACATTTATGAACTTCAAAAAAGCTATTGTTAAAATATTATTGCGCTGCAACTGCGAAAGGATTAGAACAACCAATGTAATTTCGAGGAGAGATTCCCATGGCCCTAGACACTCAGGAACCGAAGATGCTGACCGACCTTCTCCAAACTACCGCCGCCGCGCTTGTGCCCGCAGAGGCGCTTTTGACGCGCGCGCGCGACGAAGTGCGTGCGCAGGTTGTGGATGGGGATCGGGTGTCGGCCGCCATGGTCGAAGAAAAGCAGACAGCGGTGCACGGGCTTGCTTGGCTTGCCACCTATATCGAAGCGCTGCGCCAGATGCAGAAATGGGCGGAAGCACTTGTCGAGGGCGGCACCTTCGGCGAGATGGAGCAGTTGATCCACCAGATCGCGTTCGGCGAATACCTCGCTCAGATCTATGGCGGCATCCCGATGAATCAGGGGGAGATCGTGCGCCTCTCCGACCTTGGCCTCGGCCATGTCCAACCTGCCGACCCGTCCGTCAGCACATTGATCCATGCAGGCAATTCGCCCGCCGCACGCAGCCGTCTTGTCGAATTGATGCGCGACAATCGTGGCCATGCGACCTTCGGAGCAACGGGCTTGGATGACGAGCTGGAAATGGTTCGCGAGCAGTTCCGCCGATTTGCCGATGAGCGGGTCGCACCCGATGCTCATGACTGGCATCTCAAGGACGAGTTGATCCCGATGGAAATCATCGAGGAACTAGCCGAGCTTGGCGTGTTTGGCCTGACCATCCCTGAGGAATACGGCGGGTTTGGCTTCCCGAAGGCCGCGATGGTTGTTGTGTCCGAAGAATTGTCGCGCGGCTATATCGGCGTCGGCTCGCTCGGAACGCGTTCCGAGATTGCGGCTGAGTTGATCCTTGGTGGAGGGACGGATGCGCAAAAGGAGAAGTGGCTTCCGCTGATCTCGTCGGGTGAGGTTCTTCCCACGGCGGTCTTTACCGAGCCGAACACGGGCTCCGACCTCGGCTCCTTGCGCACCCGCGCGGTCAAGGAAGGCGAGACCTACACGGTGACAGGTAACAAGACGTGGATCACCCATGCCGCGCGCGCCAATCTCATGACGCTTCTGGCCCGCACCGACCCCGAGACTCCGGACTACAAAGGCCTGTCCATGTTTCTGGCGGAGAAAACACCTGGCACCGATGATGACGTTTTCCCCACATCTGGCATGACGGGCGGGGAAATCGAGGTGCTCGGCTATCGCGGGATGAAAGAATACGAGCTAGGGTTCGACGGTTTTGAAGTGCCCGCCGAAAACCTGCTCGGAGGCGAGGAAGGTCAGGGCTTCAAGCAGCTTATGCAGACCTTTGAATCCGCGCGCATCCAAACCGCCGCCCGCGCCATCGGCGTGGCCCAGAACGCGCTCGAAGTCGGGATGCAATATGCCGAGGACCGCAAGCAGTTCGGCAAGTCCCTGATCGATTTCCCCCGTGTCTCCGGTAAGCTCGCCATGATGGCGGTCGAGATCATGGTTGCCCGCCAACTCACCTATTTCTCCGCATGGGAAAAGGACAACGGGCACCGCTGCGACCTTGAGGCAGGCATGGCCAAGCTCTTGGGTGCGCGCGTGGCTTGGGCGGCGGCGGACAACGCGCTGCAGATCCATGGCGGCAATGGCTTTGCGCTTGAATATCAGATCAGCCGCATCCTCTGTGATGCGCGGATTTTGAACATTTTCGAAGGCGCAGGCGAAATTCAGGCGCAGGTGATTGCAAGAAGGCTCCTCGCCTGACCTGCCCCGCGCTAGGCCAGACGCTCAAACCGCGCGATCAAGCGTTCGCGGGACTGCGGCAGTGGTTTGTCGGACAGTTCCGCGATAATCTTCGCGAGGAAATGGCCCGTTGTCGCCATGCCCTGAACGATCTCGGCATAGTCGAGGGACGATTGCCCCAACAGCGACTGCGGAAGCGGCAAGAGGCGATCGGCCCACTCCCCTGCCCCTTGGCGGCTCACGGCCCGTCCCGTTTTAGGCGAGACATAGGCGAGGTCATCGGGGCTGCCCGTGACGGCGCAAGCCGAAAGGTCGAGCGCGAAACCCAGCTCCTCAAGCAGCGAGACCTCCCAGTGCAGGTAGGCCAGCGGCCACATAGGGTCTGTTCCGAGGCGGTCGAATAGAGACACGGTTTCGGCGTAGAGATAACCGTGCGGCTCGCGTTCGGGCAGCGTGGCCGACAGGATTGCGGTCAAGGCATTTAGACCGGAAAGAGCAAGAGGATCGGACATCACGTTGGCTGCGCGCGACCGCAAAGGCTCGAATGTGAAGCTGCCCAGATGGTCCTCAAGCCGTGCTTTCCATCGCACGGAAATCTGTCCACCAGGTTGCAGGTGCGGTGACATCTTGCGCGAAATACCCCCGCGCACCACACCCGCGTGGCGGCCGTGGTTCTCGGTGAACAACTCCACGATCACCGATGTTTCGCCATGTTTGCGCACGGAAAGAACCGCGCCCTGATCCTGCCATTCCATGCACGATACTGTGTCGTCACGTCACGACGGGCGCAAGCGGATTGCGTGGCGGTCTGCATCTGTCTTACGCTTCGAGCATGTTGAGCAAACGCGCCCATCAATCCGCCACCGTCATCGCGCTATGCGCGGTGCTTGGCCTCGCCCTCCAGTTCACCGTGAACCGCGCCGAAAACCCCACAGCGCTGGCAACGGTCTGGTCACTGTTACGCTATTTCACGATCCTGACGAACCTGATGGTTGCAATCGTTTTCTCTCGCATGGCGAGTACAGGTCGCACCGCAGCGCAACCCGTCACGGCGGCGCTTGCGCTTTGGATCGCGATTGTGGGCGTTGTTTATTGGGGACTTCTCGACGCCACAATCGAGCCACGCGAAGGGGCCGACTGGCTGTCCAATCACATGGTGCACACGGTGACGCCACTGACAACGGTGCTGTGGTGGATTGCATTTGCGGAAAAAGAGCGGCTCACCTTCCGCCATGCCGTCATGTGGCTGGCGTGGCCCTTGGGCTACGCGATCTATGGTGTCGGCCGCGGGATGATCGACGGGGTTTATCCCTACTTCTTCATTGATCCGAACGTTCTCGGATGGGACGGGGTGGCCAAATGGGTTGTCATTCTCGCGCTGTCATTCGGCATAGCGGCGGCGCTTCAGATCGGGGTGGCGCGGATGCTTACTCGCTCAGCCCCTCTTGATCGAGCAAGGTCCGACCCGCGCGATCCTCAATCTCGATAATCCACAGGTCGGGATCAAACCCCTTCTGACGAGCAAGGGCTGCGTCCACTTCGCGCTCCTCACCCTCCGCCAAGACAGCCCATGCGCGGCGATCTTCCATCAGATTGAACTCGCGCTGGTAGACAACTGCGCGACCATCAAGCGTGTTAAGTTTCACCAGAACAGCACCCGCCGTCGCATCACCCTTCTGAACGACAAAGGCAGGGATATCGGCCAACCGCAATCGCGTGAGATAGGCCGAGACCCAAACCCCGCTGGCCAGCCGCGCCTCAGGCATTGCCATCCTTGAAATCGAGACCCATCTCGCCGTAGCGTTCGGCTTCTTCCAGCCAGTTCGGGCGGACCTTCACCTGAAGGAAAAGGTGGATCTTGCGGCCCAGAAACTCCTCGAGTTCCTCACGTGCGGCACGGGAAATCCGCTTGATCGTCTCGCCGCGCTTGCCGAGGATGATCCCTTTGTGGCCATCGCGGGAGACATAGACGATCTGGTCGACACGAGCCGATCCGTCCTTGCGCTCTTCCCACTTCTCCGTCTCGACCGTGAGCTGGTAGGGCAATTCCTGATGCAGGTTCAGCGTAAGTTTCTCGCGGGTCATCTCGGCCGCAATCATACGCATCGGTAAGTCAGCGATCTGATCCTCGGGGTAGAGCCACGGCCCTTCGGGAAGTTCTTTGGCCAGCCATTTACGCAGATCATCAACACCGCGCCCCTTTTCGGCGGAGATCATGAAGGTCTCCACGAAGGTAAAGCGGTCATTGAGCTTCTTGGTCAGGTCCAGCAATTTCTGGACCTCCACCATGTCGATCTTGTTGATTGCCAGAGCAACCTTCCCGCGCACGGGGTTCTCTTCCAGTGCCTCGATAATGGCCTCGACGCCCTCGGTCAGACCGCGATGCGCCTCCACCATCAGCACGGTGATATCTGCATCCGCAGCACCACCCCAAGCGGCAGTGACCATCGCGCGGTCGAGGCGGCGTTTGGGTTTGAAAATCCCCGGCGTGTCGACAAAAACGATCTGGCTCTCACCTTCGATCGCCACGCCACGAATACGGGCACGGGTGGTTTGCACCTTGTGCGTGACGATGGACACCTTCGCGCCGACCATCTGGTTGAGCAGAGTCGACTTGCCCGCATTCGGTTCGCCGATCAGGGCGACAAAGCCCGCGCGGGTATCAGTGGAATCAGCCATTTCCGGCCTCCAGTTTCATAAGCAGCGCCTTTGCGGCGGATTGTTCGGCGGCGCGTTTCGACGGCGCTTTCGCCTGTTCGTTTTCGCCGCTATCGAGCGTCACGCGGATGGTGAAAACGGGAGCATGATCGGGGCCCGTGCGCGCAACGGTCTCGTATTTCGGCGGGGCCTGTTTGCGGGCCTGCGCCCACTCCTGAAGCGCGGATTTCGGGTCACGGGCATCATCGTCCACACTTTCGATCCGCTTACCCCAGAGGTTTAGGACCACGTCCCGCGCGGCCTCAAAGCCCGCGTCAAGATAGACAGCCGCGATCACCGCTTCCATCGCATCGGCCAGCAGCGCCTCTTTGCGCCGCCCACCTGAAAGCATCTCCGAACGTCCAAGTTTCAGAACCGCACCAAGATCGATCTGGCGGGCCACATCGGCGCAGGTTTCCTTGCGGACCAAGGCATTGAAACGCGGCGCGAGTTGACCCTCGGCCGCCGCCTTGTCAGCTTGGAACAGCGCCTCGGACATGGTCAGACCGAGCACACGATCCCCCAGAAATTCAAGCCGTTGGTTGTCAGGCCGCGAGGCTGAGGAAATCGAGCTGTGCGTAGTGGCACGGATCAGCAACTCGGGATCGGAGAAGTGGTGCCCGAGGCGACTTTGGAAGGTTTCGAGTTCGGCTGAAAGTTTCAAATGATTTTCTCGAAGAAACGGTCAAGGCGCCAAGTCCAGAAGAACAGGAGCGAGCGCCCCTCGGCGGAGAAGATAACACGATCCACGCGACCCAGCAGGTATTCCTCGGGCACGAAGCCGACACCAGAGGGTTGCGCTACGCGGCTATCGGCGGAGTTGTCACGGTTGTCACCGAGGAAGAAATACTGCCCCTCGGGAACAGTGAAAACACTGGTGTTGTCTACGCGGGTTTGGCCGATGTTGAGGATTGAGTGGCTATGCCCGTCAGGAAAGGTCTCGATGAGCTTCTCTTTTATACAGTCGGCCCCAGTGCCGGGTGCGGGGTTGGCGCATCGTGGCATGTTGCCCGCTGACCCTTGCCGCGCGTAGGTCTCGACAAAGGTGCCGTCGGGCGTTTGCACAGATTCTTCGTCGTTAATGTAGAGCACCCCGTCGCGCATCTGCACGCGATCACCAGGCAGGCCAACGAGACGTTTCACGAAGGCGCGGTGCTGCGTCGGGTGTTCGAAGACCACCACATCGCCACGCTCAGGGGCACGGTCGAGGATACGTCCAGAGATCGGGCACAGGAAATTCACCAACTGCGGACAAGAGGACTTCGAATAGCCGTAGCTCATCTTATTCACAAAGAGGAAATCACCGATTAGCAGCGTGTCCTTCATCGACGAGGAGGGGATAAAGAACGGCTGGAAGAAGAAGGTGCGGAAGATCCCCGCGATCAGGAGGGCGTAGACGATTGTTTTGACTGTCTCAATCGCGCTGTCTTTGAAGCTACTCATCTGTCGGGTGTGTCCGTCTTTGCATTGCTCATAGGCACCGCAATCGAACGGCGCACTGTTTCATGGGCTTCATGCGGGCGCGGGTGCGTAGAGTCAAGTAATACGGGGATTTATGGCCCCCGCAACACGCGAAGATCAGCCGATTTTACGCGCCTCGATCACGACAAATGCCTGCGCCCAGGGGTGGTCGTCGGTGAGCGTGACATGGATAATTGCTTCGTGACCTTCGGGCGTCATCTCTTCGAGCCGCTCTTTGGCCCAGCCCGTGACCTCCATGACGGGTTGGCCCGTGCCGAGGTTGGTCACGGCCATGTCGATCCACGAAATCCCCATGGCAAGCCCCGTCCCGAGCGCCTTGGAACAGGCTTCTTTCGCCGCCCAGCGTTTCGCATATGTCCCCGCCACATCCTTGCGGTTCTCCGCCTTGCGCTGCTCCGTGGGGGTGAATACGCGGTTTTTGAACCTCTCGCCAAAACGGTCGAGCGTGCCCTGAATACGCTCGATATTGGCCAGATCGGTGCCAATCCCGAGGATCATTGAGCCGCTCCACCCGTGGCGATGCCCACGGCCTGATCCGTATCGATGTCGGACACGAGGACACCTTCGCCGCCACCTTCGCAAATCGCCACAAGCCGCGCTCCGAGCGCCCGATGCCCCGCATCCTGCGCGTAGCGGTCAAGCGCGGCGCGATCGGTGAATGTGCATTGGAATCCGTATGGATAGCGCGGTGTCTTGCCCTCGGCGTCAACATTCGGGCCATGCGCGAACCCCACAAAACCGTCCAACTCCAGTGCCTCAAGCCCCGCCATGACAGCGGCCAGTTCGGCGGGATCGTGATCGGGCGTGAGTGCGCAAAAAACAGTATGCAGGATCATGCTGACATCCCTTCTCGCGTAGCAATGGGCTGGGCGGGCGGAAGTGTCGGGGTCGTGACGCGCGCCATCTCTTACCCCCTCGCCTCGTCCATAAGGCGGCGCATCTCGTCAATGGCGGGTTTAATGCCACGGAAAATCGCCTCCCCGATCAGGAAATGCCCGATGTTCAATTCGACGATCTGCGGGATGGCGGCAATCGGCTTGACCGTGTCGTAGGTCAAACCGTGGCCTGCGTGCACCTCAAGTCCGAGATCTGCGGCAAGTGCGGCCATCTCGCGCAGGCGCTCCAACTCCTCGTCACGCTCGTCAAATTTCCCCTCGGCATGCAAATCGCAATAGGCGCCTGTGTGCAATTCGACAACGGCAGCCCCAATGCGCGCGGCGGCTTCGATCTGCGGACGGTCGGCGGCGATGAAGATCGACACACGGCACCCCGCCTCGCGCAGCGGCGCGATGAAATGTGCCAGCCTGTTCTCTTCGCGCGCCACTTCAAGCCCACCCTCCGTGGTCCGCTCTTCGCGTTTTTCGGGCACGAGGCAGACCGCATGCGGCTTGTGGCGAAGGGCAATCGCCTGCATCTCGTCGGTCGCAGCCATTTCGAGATTGAGCGGCAACGACAGTGCCTCCATCAAACGGTCAATATCGGTGTCGGTGATGTGGCGGCGATCCTCGCGCAGGTGAGCGGTGATCCCGTCGGCCCCTGCTTCTTCGGCGAGTTTTGCGGCACGGATCGGGTCTGGATATTCGGACCCGCGCGCGTTTCGCACGGTCGCAACGTGGTCAATGTTCATGCCGAGGCGAAGCGGAAGGGTCTGTGTCATTTTGGGCCTGATTGAGGTTGATTATGCTATGGCGAAACCATAACGGCGCGGCCCGAAAAGGAAAACGACATTTGATGATAAGGCCGATCACGCACCCCTATCCTCGCTTGCCAGAGACCTTTTCTCCCGCCGCCCGCTTGCGTAGTTTTTCAAGCTTGGCACGCAGGCGTTTCTTGCGCCGCGCCTGATAGGCGACGATCATCGGCAAGGTGAGGTAATAGGCCGCGATGGCCGCCACCAAACCCGGCAGGATGCCCCCTACCAGATAAGGCAGGAATACTTCCCGACCAAAGACGATAAGCCCGTCCCAGTTCGCATCCGCACCCGTGAAGAGTGCTTTGAAATTGATCCAGAAGTCCCGCGCGGCATCAAAGAACTTCCCCACGAAAGACCGCTCATGAGCATGATCGAACGCGGTGCCGAGCATGAAGTGTCCCATCTTGAGCGAGATCACACCGATGGGAACATAGGTCAGCGGATTACCCACGAAGGTTCCAAGCAATGCAGCGATAAAGTTGCCACGCACAAGTTTCGCACCCAAGAAGGCGATGACAAAGTGTAGGCCGAAGAAGGGCGTAAAACTGACAAAGACACCTGCCGCGACACCGCGGGCAATTTTCTGCGGCGTGTCAGGAAGGCGATGCAGGCGGTGACGCAGGTATAGCGCGGCGCGATGCCAGCCACCTTTCGGCCACAGCACATTACTCAGCCACATCAGCGGAGAGAGTTTATCCCGTCGCTTAAACACCATTCACGCGCCCCTCAGGGTCTGCGATCAAGGTCGCGGTAACGGCGGATGCGAGCAACATCATTCTCGGCCTCCAACGCCAGCATCACTGCGTGAAGGTGCTCGATATCGCGCAGGTCCACATCGACAATCAGACGATAGAAGTCAGGCTTGCGATCGATGAAATTCAGATCGGAGATATTGGCCTTCTGCTCCCCGATCAGGGTGCAGATCCGCCCGAGAACGCCCGCTCCGTTGGAAATAGTCAGGTCGAGCGACACCGTGTGCTGCGCGGCGTGCGGACCCGCGTGCCATTGCAGATCGACCCAGCGATCTGTCTCGGCCTCCAACTCCTCAAGCGCGGGACAGTCGATGGCGTGAGTGATGACGCCGCGCCCGCGATAGGTGATGCCGACAATCCGCTCGCCAGGCACAGGCTGGCAACAATCAGCGCGGTGGAAGGTCTCGCCTTCCGACAGGCCGATCACGGCGCGTTTCGCCTCGATCTCGTCACTCTCCTCGATGAGTTCAGGATAGAGCGCGCGCACCACATCGGACGCCGCAAGCTCGGCCGAACCAACTCGCGCGAGCAACTCCTCGGCACTGGCCAAAGACAACTGGTTGGCCGCAGTTTTCAACGCCTTATCGGTGGCCCGTTTGTTCACATGGGCAAAGGCCACGCGCACCAGTTCTGTGCCGAGTTTGACGAACCGTTCGCGGTCCTCTTCGCGCAGGGATTTGCGGATCGCGGCTTTAGCACGTCCCGTCACCACAATATCGAGCCAAGTGCCCTGTGGTCGCTGCCCTTCGGCCGTGAGCACAACCACGGACTGACCGTTTTTCAAACGTGTCCAAAGCGGCACGCGAATCCCGTCAACCTTGGCACCAACGCAGCTATCCCCGATCCGCGTGTGGATCGCATAGGCAAAGTCCAGAGGTGTCGCGCCCTTGGGTAGGGACACGACCTCGCCTTTCGGCGTGAAACAGAACACCTTGTCGGCATACATTTCGAGCTTCACATGCTCGAGAAATTCGCTGTGATCCTCGGCGTTCTCGAAACGCTCGGTCAGTTGCGCGAGCCACTTGGCGGGATCAACGGCAAAGGGGTTCTGCGCGCGCACGCCATCGCGGTAGGACCAATGCGCGGCCACGCCGCTTTCGGCCACATCGTGCATCTGCTGCGTGCGAATCTGTACCTCGACACGCTTGCCATCACGTCCTGAAACGGTGGTGTGGATGGAGCGATAACCGTTGGATTTCGGCTGACTGATGTAGTCTTTGAAACGTCCAGGAACTGCCTTCCACCGCTGGTGGATTACGCCAAGCACACGATAGCAATCAGCCTCGGAGCGGGTGATGACGCGAAAGCCGTAGATGTCGGAAAGACGTGAGAAGCTCTGCTGCTTCTCCTCCATCTTGCGCCAGATCGAATAGGGTTTCTTCGCGCGCCCGAATACATCCGCGTCGATCTTCTGCTTTTCCAACTCGGTGCGAATGTCGTTGGTGATCTTGTGGATCACATCGCCCGTCTCGCGTTGCAGCGTGATGAAACGGCGGATGATCGAGTTGCGCGCGTCGGGGTTGATGACGCGGAAGGAGAGATCCTCCAACTCTTCACGCATCCATTGCATCCCCATGCGCCCTGCCAGCGGCGCGAAGATGTCCATGGTTTCACGCGCTTTCTGGAGTTGCTTTTCATGGCGCATCGACTTGATCGTGCGCATGTTGTGGAGGCGGTCGGCCAGCTTAACGAGAATCACCCGCAAGTCTTTCGACATGGCCATGAAGAGCTTGCGGAAGTTTTCCGCCTGCTTGGTCTCGGTCGACGACAGTTGCAGGTTGGTCAGCTTGGTCACACCATCGACAAGATCGGCAACTTCCTGACCGAAACGCCGCTTCACCTCCTGGTAGGAGGCGCGGGTGTCTTCGATCGTGTCGTGGAGAAGGGCCGTGATGATCGTCGCGTCATCGAGCGCCTGTTCAGTCAAAATGGCGGCAACGGCAACGGGATGGGTGAAATACGGCTCGCCAGAGTGGCGGAACTGCCCCTCATGCATCTCGCGGCCATAGGCGTAGGCCTCGCGGATCAGATCGGCATTTGTTCGTGGATTGTAGTTACGGACCAGCGCGATCAGGTCTTCGACGTCGATCATGGCCGGTCCGCGAACTCCGTGTCTTGGCCGTGCGAGTTGCGCACGACGCTATTACTGCTGCCCCTGTGCTTCCATCAAAGCGCGCAGAAGCTTCTCCTCGGACATGTCGTCGTCGGCGGGCTTGTCGGTTTCCTGCCCCATGAGAAGCGCCATTTGGTCTTCTTCGGGTTCATCAACCTCGATCTGCGTCTGATAGAACTCGATCGCGCGTTCGCGCAGGGAGTCGGCGGACTGGGTCTCTTCCGCGATCTCGCGCAGTGCCACGACGGGATTCTTGTCGTTGTCGCGGTCCACAGTCAGGGGAGAACCCGCAGCGATCTCACGGGCACGGTGCGACGCAAGCATCACAAGCTCGAAACGGTTCGGAACCTTATCGACGCAATCTTCTACGGTCACGCGGGCCATGGGATCTCCAATCTCTATCAGGACGGGGTAACAAGCGCTCTATTTAGGCCGCTTACAGACGAATGACAAGAACGGATGGAAGGGCTATCCCCTCAATTCTAGGTGTTTTGGGCGAATTTACGCCCTGTGCCGCCGATTTCAGAGCGGTTTGACCGCCTCAATATCACCCACAGGCAAGGCGCGCAGCATATCCGCAACTGATTTTCCCGTGATCGGATGGGTCCAATCAGCCGCGACATCGGAAAAGGGAATCAGCACAAAAGACCGCTCGGCTAGGCGCGGATGTGGAAGAACAAGCCCCTCGGGTGCGCGCGCCATCTGCTCGTCAAGTGGCAACGCCATCCAGTCGCGCACCGTGTCCACATCAGGGCAGATCACATCACCATAAGCCAGAAGATCCAGATCGAGCGGACGCGCGGCCCATCGTTCCTTGCGCTCACGCCCGAAGGCACGTTCGATCTCGTGGAGTTGTAAGAGCAATTCGGACGGGGACAGCGACGTTTCGACCCCCACAACAGCATTTACGAAATTCGGCCCCGACCCCGCAGGAAAAGCAGGCGTTTCGTAAAATCGGCTTTCGCGCGCCACCACAAAACCGTGCTCCGCCATCATCTCCAGAGCCGCGCGCAGCGTCTCTTTCGGCGGCCCCGCGAAGGACGGCTGATTGGAGCCAAGAGCAATAAAAGCTGGACGATCCCGCGACGCAGAATGACTGAGATCAAATTTCACGACGTTACGATCCTATATACAGCGTCTGGTTGTCCGATTCCGTAATCACTATATATGTTCCCTTCGCGGCACCACAGATTTTGAGTCGCGGCACAAACGTCTGGCAAGAAACACAAGGCCACCCAATGTTTTATAAAGATGAACGTCTCGCCCTATTTATTGACGGCTCGAACCTCTACGCAGCAACGAAGGCGCTCGGGTTTGATATAGACTATAAACTCCTGCGTCAGGAGTTTATGCGTCGGGGCAAGCTGTTACGCGCGTTTTACTACACGGCGCTGTTAGAAAATGACGATTATTCGCCGATCCGCCCGTTGGTCGATTGGCTGAATTACAACGGCTTCACCATGGTCACCAAGCCCGCCAAAGAGTTCACGGACTCGATGGGTCGACGCAAGGTGAAGGGCAATATGGATATCGAACTGACCGTCGACGCGATGGAACTGGCCCCGCATGTGGATCACATTGTGTTGTTCTCGGGCGATGGCGATTTCCGCCCGCTGTGCGAAAGCCTCCAGCGACAAGGCGTGCGCGTCTCCGTGGTCTCCACTATTCGCAGCCAGCCGCCGATGATCGCCGACGAGCTACGCCGTCAGGCTGACAATTTCATCGAGCTGGACGATCTGCGCGAGGTCATCGGACGTCCGCCGCGCGAATTCACCGACAACGATCGCCTCGACAACGACTAGGCGGCTTCAACACGTCAAACGGTTAGCGGGCAGGTCACATTGGCCTGCCCGACTTCGTTTGGAGACAGGTTGGGTCTGGACCTCGGCCCGCCTGCGCCTTACCTCTGGGAGGCGAACAGGAGTGCCCAATGTCCAAGCCCGACCTCACCCTCTATCTCGCCGCCCCGCGCGGGTTCTGCGCAGGCGTCGACCGCGCGATCAAGATCGTGGAAATGGCCATCGACAAGTGGGGGCCGCCCGTTTTCGTGCGCCACGAGATCGTGCACAACAAATTCGTCGTGGACAGCCTCAAAGACAAGGGCGCGGTCTTTGTCGAGGAGTTGGACGAGTGTCCCGATGACCGCCCTGTGATCTTCTCCGCGCATGGCGTGCCCAAAGCGATCCCAGCCGAGGCCGCGCGTCGCGAAATGGTCTACGTCGACGCGACCTGCCCGCTGGTCTCCAAGGTTCATATCGAGGCTGAGCGCCATCACGAAAACGGGTTGCAAATGGTCATGATCGGCCACGCGGGCCACCCCGAAACCATCGGCACAATGGGCCAACTTCCCGACGGCGAAGTGCTCCTCGTCGAGACGCCCGACGACGTGGCGGGGCTCGACGTGCGCGATCCGTCGCGGCTGGCTTTCATCACGCAAACAACGCTTTCGGTGGACGACACCGTTGATATCGTCGCCGCCCTGCGCGCCCGCTTCCCCGATATTGTCGGCCCGCATAAGGAAGACATCTGCTACGCCACCACCAACCGTCAGGCTGCCGTGAAAGCCATCGCGCCACAAATCGACGCGCTCTTGGTGATCGGCGCACCGAACTCATCCAACTCGCAACGCCTCGTTGAAGTGGGCAGCGCCAACGGATGCGCCTATGCGCAATTGGTGCAACGGGCCACGGACATCGACTGGCGCGCGCTTGAAGGGATCACATCGGTCGGCATCACGGCGGGCGCATCGGCTCCCGAAGTGCTGGTCAACGAGGTCATCGACGCCTTCCGCGACCGCTTCGACGTGACACAAGAGTTGGTCGAAACCGCGCAAGAGAACATCGAGTTCAAAGTGCCCCGCGTTCTGAGGGTGCCCGCCCAATGACCGAAATCCACGCATGGACCGATGGTGCCTGTTCGGGCAATCCTGGCCCTGGTGGCTGGGGCGTTTTGATGCGCGCGCTCAAGGATGGCACCGTCATCAAAGAGCGCGAACTTAAGGGTGGCGAGGCCGAGACCACGAACAACCGCATGGAGCTTCTGGCCGCGATCAACGCGCTGGAGACGCTCAAACGCCCGACCGACATCACCATCACCACTGACAGCGCCTACGTGAAAAACGGCGTGACGGGGTGGATTCACGGTTGGAAGCGCAACGGCTGGAAAACCGCATCCAAGAAGCCAGTCAAGAATGTGGATCTCTGGCAGCGTCTGGATGAGGCGCAGGCGACCCACAACGTGACGTGGAAATGGATCAAGGGTCACGCAGGCCACGCCGAGAACGAGCACGCCGACGAGTTGGCTCGGGCGGGAATGGCCCCCTTCAAGCCTGCGAAGTCGGCAGCAAAATGACCTTCGTCGGGGCGCTCGATTTCGCCGCGGTCGTGGTGTTTGCGATCTCTGGTGCGCTGGCCGCATCGCGCGCGCAACTCGACCTCGTGGGCTTTGCCTTCGTCGCCTGCCTGACTGCGGTCGGGGGCGGCACCACCCGCGATGTACTGCTCGGCCGCGACGCAGTGTTCTGGATCGAGGATGTCACCTACATCGGCGTTGCTGTTCTGGCGGCCTTCGTGGTGTTCTTTACCGCCCACCTGTTTGAAAGCCGCCTCAAGGTGCTGACATGGGCCGATGCTGTCGCACTTGCCGTGGCGGTTTCGGCGGGCGTAGGTGTGGCCAACGAGATGGACCAATTGCCCGTTATCGTCGTGATCATGGGGATCGCCACGGGGTGCTTTGGCGGGTTGATGCGGGATGTGGTGTGTAACGAGGTCCCGCTCGTTCTCAAACAAGGAGAGCTTTATGCCTCTGCGGCCTGCGCGGGGGCAATTGCGGGGGTGGTGACGACCTTTATCACCCCGTCCCCCGTGGTGATGGCTCTAAGCTGCGGGATCGTGACATTCGTACTGCGCGCGGGAAGTTTGCGCTTTGGCTGGACGCTACCAGTCTATAAATCACAGCCGCCGCGCAGCTGACGTGTCAGGGGCGACCGCCGATGCCAAGGAAATCGGTGTAATACTCGGACGCCACCAGCACGAGAACGCAGACCACGGCCCAGCCGCCAGGTCGCGTAAAGAGCCACAGGCATAGCCCGACAAACAGTCCCAGCAAACGTCCTGGTATGGAGAGCAGGCCGAGCATCACCGCTTACCCGCGCTCCGAGAGCTTCTTCCAAATCCAGATGAGCAGCATCGCGCCAATGACCGCACCGACGAACCCACCAAGGAAGCCGAAGAGCGATCCGACAAGGCGCAGGATCAAGCCGCCAAACAGCGCGCCGGCCATCCCGATCCCGATAGTCATAGGCACGGAGGTGCGCATATCCAGAACGCGGGTCGCGATGAACCCAGCCGCTGCACCAACGATGATCAGATAGAGTATGGGCATGTTGCCCTCCTAGCGTTTGCGCCAATGCGTGGGAACAATAATCAACGCCCCGAGAGACGCAACGATGGCGTTCACCCCTGAGGGGCGAAATCCGAGGCCAAACATCAACTTTACGAAATAGGCGAGGAAGGCTCCGCCAACGCAAATGATGATCGACTGGAGATAGCCGTTTCGGGTGAACCCCGTCTTCTCTGACGCGTAGCCGACGATGCCAGCGATAACGACTGTGCCGATCAATACGGGAAACATGCGAACCTCATTTGAATTGGCTGCCCTCGGGGAGTTCCAATCCTTTCAGAATTTCATCCACAGGCATAGCCCGTTTTCCCTCACGCTGCGCAACTGTGATCTCGACCGCACCCGTGCCACAGGCGATGGTGAACGGGCCGATCACCGTGCCCGCCTCGCCCGCACCATCCGTGACGCGCGACATGTGGAACTTGATCCGCTCACCGTTCAGCGTGGCCCATGCACCTGGAAACGGGGTGAGGCCGCGAATTTTGCGGTCCACCTCGGTGGCAGAGCTGGACCAATCGATCCTAGCTTCGGCCTTGTCGATCTTCTTGGCGTATGTAACGCCCTCTTCGGCCTGCGGCTCGGGGACCAGAACCGACAGCCCGTCGAGCGCGGCGCAGATCGCATCGGCCCCCATCTCGGACAGGCGGTCATGCAGCGTGGCGGTGGTGTCTTCGTCGGAAATCTCGGTTTCCTGCCGCAAGAGCACCGGCCCCGTATCGAGACCCGCCTCCATCTGCATCACGCAAACACCCGTCATCGCATCGCCCTCAAGGATCGCGCGGTGGATCGGGGCGGCCCCGCGCCAGCGCGGCAGGAGTGAGGCGTGGATGTTGAGGCAACCGTGTTTCGGCGCATCGAGCAACGCCTGCGGCAGGATCAGCCCGTAAGCCACGACCACAGCTACATCCGCCTCAAGCGCGGCGAAGGCCTCGACATCGGTGGCATCCTTGAAATTGAGCGGGTGTCGCACGGGTAGACCAAGAGCCTCGGCGCGCGCATGAACGGCGGTCGGGCGATCTTTCTTCCCACGCCCTGCAGGACGCGGCGGCTGGCAATAGACACAGGCAATCTCGTGCCCCGCCTCAACCAGCGCATCAAGCACAGGCACGGAGAAGTCGGGCGACCCCATGAACACAACCTTCATTTCATCGCTCCCGTCTTCTTCGCTTTCTTGAGAAACATCTGACGCTTCACAGGTTTGAGGCTGTCGAAATACATCCGCCCCTGAAGGTGGTCGATCTGGTGCTGGACGGAAGTGGCCCAGAGATCAACGAAATCGCGCTCTTCTTCCTCGCCATGCTCGTTGAGAAAGGCGACCGTCACCGCGCGGGGGCGGGAGATCACGGCGGACATTCCGGGCAGGTTCGGGCTGGCTTCCTCATGTTCGCGCAATCTGCTGGAGGCGTGCAGGATACGGGGGTTGGCCATGCGCACGGCTTTGCCACGTTCGGTCGAGCAATCGACCACGGCGAGCTGCTGCATCACGCCGATCTGCGGCCCTGCAAGCCCGTAGCCTGGCATGGCGTCCATGGTCTCGACCATGTCATCCCAGATCGCGCGCACCTCGTCGGTGATCGCCTCGACGGGGGGCACGGCGGTTTTCAGGCGCTTGTCGGGATAGGGCAGAAAGGGGCGCGTCGGCATGGCGGTCCTCGGATCGTCGTTACACTGGTGTCGCAGGCCTCACGCGCGCGGGACCGTCACGGGACAGCTTACGCCCGCGCCTGTTCGCGCTTCAGCTTCTGCATCTTGCGGGTGATCATCTGGCGCTTGAGCGGCTTCAGATAATCGATGAAGAGCGTGCCGTTGAGGTGGTCGATTTCGTGCTGGACGCAGGTGGCCCACAACTCGTCGAACTCCTCTTCGTGCGCCTTGCCCGTTACGTCCTGCCATTGAACACGCACCATCTTGGGACGTTCAATCTCGGCATATTGTCCAGGAATGGAGAGGCATCCCTCCTCGTAGACGTTCTTATCCTCGCTCTCCCAAACAACTTTCGGGTTCACGAGTGCCATGGGTTCGGGCGTGCCACCCTCTTCCTTCACGCAATCCATTACCAGAAGACGGTTCATCACGCCGATCTGCGGCGCGGCCAGTCCGATGCCAGGCGCTTCATACATCGTCTCCAACATATCATCGGCCAACGCCGCCAAAGCGGTGTCGAAGTCCGTGACGGGATCGCATGTCTTTTTCAGACGCGGGTCGGGGTGGATCAGGATCGGTCTCAGGGTCATGGGATGCATGTAGTCAAACCCGCGCGCGGGTGCAACTGTGACGGCACACAGAGCGCGGCAAGGGTCATCACTTCATGCAATGACCGTGTTCGCCGTTTTTCCATTTCATCCACCGCGCAGCGCATCTAAGCTCTCAAAAAAGTGCAAGAGGACGCCCCATGACCGACAGCCGTTTCGACGAAATTATCAACCGCACAGGCACCCATTCCGCGAAGTGGGACCAGATGGAGGCCCTTTATGGCGTTTCGCCCAAAGACGGCATCCCGATGTGGGTCGCTGACATGGATTTCCGGCCCCCTGCCTGCGTGCAAAAGGCGGTCGAAGATATGGCGACCCACGGCATCTACGGCTATTTCGGAGACGAAGGCGACTACCACGCTGCGATCCAATGGTGGATGAAAGAGCGCCACGGCTGGGAGGTTGATCCTGCATGGATTTTCACCACACACGGATTGGTCAACGGAACGGGGCTTTGCCTTGAGGCCTTCACCAAAGCAGGCGACGGGGTTGTGCTCACCACGCCCGTCTACCACGCCTTCGCCCGCACGATCAAAGCAGCGGGTCGCGAAGTGGTCGAGTGCGAACTCGCGATGACCGATGGCCGCTACACGATGGATTTCGATGCGTGGGATGCGCAGATGACGGGCAATGAGACCATGTTCATCCTGTGCTCGCCGCATAACCCGGGTGGCCGAGTCTGGACGCGCGAGGAGTTGCAAGGCGTAGCCGACTTCTGCAAATGCCACGATCTGATCCTCGTGTCCGACGAAATCCACCACGACATCGTATTTGGCGGGAACACCCATATCCCTATGGCGCAGTTCAGCGACATCACCGACAGGCTGGTGATGATGACCGCGACGACCAAGACCTTCAACATCGCGGGCAGCCACGTGGGCAACGTCATTATCGAAGCCCCCGAGTTGCGCAAACAGTTCGCGGGAACGATGGCGGCTTTGGGTATCTCGCCCAATTCCTTCGGCGTTCATATGGCCACTGCCGCCTACTCGCCCGAGGGAGCCGCGTGGGTGGACGACATGGTGGCCTATATCGACGGCAACCGCGCGATTTTCGACGCGACGATCAACGCCATTCCGGGGCTGGCGTCCATGCCCTTGGAAGCGACCTATCTGGCGTGGGTGGATTTCTCGGGGACGGGAATGAGCAAGGACGAATACCTCACCCGCGTGCAGAAGACCGCTCGTGTCGCGCCCAACCACGGCGAAACATTCGGCACAGGAGGAGAAAGCTACTTACGCTTCAACCTCGCAACCCCGCGCAGCCTCGTTCAAGAGGCTTGCGACAGGCTCACGGCGGCGTTCAGCGATCTTCAGTAAAAACGCCTATCGCGGCAACAATGCGATCGGCGCGTCGTCGGGGCGATCATAGTCCAGCGGCGCACGGTCAGTGGCTGCGGTGGAGCGTTTGAACTCGAACTGCATTTCGTGGCCGTCATCCTGACTGGCCACGATCAGCGCCTGATAGAGGTGCCTAGAGCCGTCATAAACGTCGACCAACCCGCGCAAGTGATCGGCATCGTCGCGGTCGAGGGCAAAGCCGTTTTCCCACATCCGCAACACGCGATAGGTCTCCTCCCCCGTCTGCACACGCAGGCGAGACCGCTTCTTCAGGCTCGCCTTGCGGGCAAGCTCCAGACCTTCGCGGACCTCTTTGGGTAGGAATTCGGATGTGTATTCGGACATAAGACCACTCCAAGCGTTGGTTAACACTAAGATGCGCCGAATATAGTTACCGTCAAGTTACCCTTTCGTGACGGTCCCTTCCGATCTTCAGGAGTCACCCGTTTGCCGCACTCGCGGGCGCAGCACATGCGGCATGTCGGGATCGTAGAGCGCACTGTCGATGAAGTCCGAAACCTCACCCATAGCTGGGCCAACGAGGATCAGGGCCGTGCGTGTAATTTTCTCGGCGCGGACCTTTTCACGGATATCCGACAGGGTGCCGCGGATCAGCACCTGATCGGGCCAGCCAACGCGATAGGCCACGGCAACGGGACAGTCCGAGCCGTAGTACGGCGCCAATTGCCGCTCGATCTCGCGCAGGTTGCGAATGCCGAGGTGAATGGCCAGCGTTGCCCCTGTGCGGGCAAAGTTCTCCAGCGTCTCGCCTTCGGGCATGGAGGTGGATTTCATCGAAACGCGGGTCAAAACGATGGACTGCGCGATCTCGGGGATGGTGAGTTCCTGCCCCAATGCAGCGGCAGCGGCGGCATAGGCGGGCACACCAGGAATGATTTCGTAGTCGATCCCATCGGCGCGCAGGCGGCGGATCTGCTCGGCAATTGCGCCATAGAGCGAGGGATCGCCGCTATGAACACGGGCAACGTTCTGCCCCTTCTCATGGGCCAGTTTGATCTGTGCATGGGTGTCGTCGAGGGTCATCGGTGCGGTGTCCATCACCAGCGCCCCTTCGGGTGCGCAGGCCACGACCTCCGCAGGGACCAGCGATCCCGCGTAAAGGCAAACGGGACATTCCCCGATCAACCGCTCGGCCTTCTTGGTGAGCAGTTCGGGATCACCTGGCCCCGCGCCGATAAAGTAGACCGTCATGTGGAGCTCTCCCCTTCGAGGTGGCGGTTGCCGACGTGTTTGAGATCACCGTCGATGCGGCGGGCATAGCCGCGCGGCGTGAACATGCGTGGCCCTTCGCCCAGTTGCGCAAGGCGCGTGTTGGAGGATCCGACGAGCACAACCGTCAGCATATCCACCTCGTCCACGTCTAGTTCATCAAGGCGGCGGTAGCGCACATGCTCGGTCGCGCGCCCCAGATTGGAGGCCAGCATCACGGGCGTGTCGGCGTGACGGTGTTGCAACAAGATATCCCGCGCCTCGGCCAAAAGCGTGCGGCGTTTCTTTGATACGGGGTTGTAGAAGGCAATGACGAAATCGCCTTCGGCGGCGGCTTTCAAGCGTCGCACAATGTCGTCACGCGGCGTCAGAAGGTCGGAGAGCGAGATGGCGCAGAAGTCGTGTCCCAAGGGAGCACCCGCCCGTGCAGCCGCGCCTTGAAGCGCCGAAACACCAGGGGAGCAGATGACCTCTGCCCGCCGCGCTGCATCCGAAACGCCGTTCTCGTCAGGCCCTCGGTCGAGCAACTCAAACACCAGTGCGGCCATGGCGTAAATGCCTGCGTCACCTGAACAAACCAGCGCAACGTTCTTGCCCTTCGCCGCCTGTTCCAGCGCGTAGCGGCAGCGGTCTTCCTCCCCGCCAAGGGGGTAGTCACTGCGCTGTTTGCCTGCGGCGAGCGGACCGAGAAGGTCGATGTAGAGCGAGTAGCCGACAAGCTCCTCGGCGTCAGCGATCAGCTTCGACACTTCGGGCGTGCGCCATGCGGCCTGGCCTGGTCCGATGCCGACGACGGAGAGGCGGCCACGCGGTCTGCCAAGAGGCTGCGTGATGACGGTTTCGGCGCGGGCGAGGGCGGCGGTGGCCATTTCGGATTTGATCTTCGGATGGGTCAGAGAAACCGCCTCCCCGCCACAGGCCAGCGCGGCATTCTCGGCCACGCCATGCGTGCCGATCTCATTGAAAACAATGTCGGATTTCGTGGCCGCGCGCTCTGTCTCCGCCTCCAGTTCCGCCGCCGTGAAGAGGCGCAGCGGCACGTCCCACGCTTTCGCCAAAGCGAGAATCGCGGGCTCGTCGGCCTTGAGGTCAACGGTCGCGATTGCGGCGAGGCAGTGGTGAGAAATGCCAGCGGTTTCAAGCTGTTGGCGGGCGAGTGCTTCCAACTCTTCGGGTGGACAATTGCGGGAGCAGCCGACACCGAGGATGTAGCGTTGCGGGTGGTAGACGAGGGTTGCGGTGTCGTCTTCTTGCGGCGCTTCGGTGCATAGGAGTGTTGCGCCCGTGCCTTCGGGCACATCGGAAAGCCATGCGGCGGCCTGTGCGAAATCGCCAGAAACCGTTGCGCCACCGTGACTTAGCATCCCTGCCATGGCCGTTTTAGCGGCCTCGGGATTGGCCAGTTTCCACCCCGCGGGCGGCGCGTCCAGCGCCACGCCCATCGACACATCTCCCGCTGTGGTGATCGCCGCTTTGGCGCCCAAAAATCCAGCGATTTCAGAGGCTAAGCGGTTGGCGCCGCGATGACCTCCGAGCAGCGGAATAACCACACTGCCGTTGTCGGCGACAGACAAAACGGGCGGCTCGGTTGTCTTGTCGCCCAGAAGCGGCGCGACGGCGCGGATGAGGATGCCGCTGGCGCAGACGCCGATGACGGGAATACCCGCCGCGAACAGGTCGCGGATATGCTCTAAGGCATTGGAAAAGCTAATCTTTGCCTGAGTGCGCCCTTCGCGGCCATGAAGCTCGGCTCCGAGTTCCACGGCGATTTTCGCGGCGGTCGCCTCTCCGCTGGCGCTTACGGCCACAACTACGGGTTTTACAGCCACGGGTCGGCCCCTTTCACGATCAGGATCATGGAAAAATATGGTGCCTTTTCAGGCGCTTGCGCGAGTGGAAGGACCACCTCGTCGGGGGTCGATGCACGCTCGATATAGACCGCTTTTTCGGTCAGGCCCGCCTCCTTGATCACGGCACGGACAGCGGCAAAATGGCGGCCCAGCTTCATGATCGCGATGGTGTCGGACCCCTGTATGATATCCGTCGGATATGTGTCGGACATCTGTCGGACCCCTGCGTACGCTATCTTAGGGGCGGGTAAAATTGTGACCACCTCGTTACGCGCCGCCATAGGCAGCCCCGAAACGGCGGCGCAGGTCGTCACCGAGGTCACACCAGGCACGACCTCAACCGCATAGTCCTTTCGCAACCGCGCGAAGAGATACATGAAGGAACCGTAGAAGAACGGGTCGCCTTCGCAGAGCGCCACCACATCGCGACCTGCATCAAGAGCGGCGCGGATCTCGGCTGCGCCCTTGTCATAGGCAGCCTGCGCGGGGCCACGCTCGACGCTCATAGGCACATCCATGACAATCTCCTGCGCAGTGGCGGGGATCAACTCGGCGGCGATAGCGCGGGCAAAGGACGAGCCGCCCGCAAGCGTCGGGTAGGCGATGACTTCGGCGTTTTCGATCAGCCGCGCAGCCTTGCGCGTGATCAGATCGGGATCACCTGGCCCGAGGCCAACGCCATAAAGGGTGCCTTTCATGCGATAACTCCCTTGGTCAGCGACCATTGCGTAACGGTCATGAAGGGTTTCCAGCCGTGCAGCCGCCCGACAGGTTTGGCGCGCTCCACCGAGAGGCGGACAAGCTCGCCGCCAAATTCAGCGTGCAACGCCAACAGCGCAGCCTCGCCCTCAAGCGTGACGGTATTGGCCACGAGCCGCCCGTGGGGTTTGAGCGCGGACCATGCGGCGTCGAACACGGCGCGGGTCAGGCCACCGCCGATGAACACCGCGTCGGGCGCGGGCAATCCGTCAAGCGCGGCGGGAGCCTCCCCGTCGATCAGTTTGAGTGCGGGTGCGCCCAAGGTCACGGCATTGGTTGTGGCCATGTCGCGGCGGTCCGCGCGGCGCTCGATCCCGATGGCGCGGGCGTCTCGTGCCGCGCGCATCCATTCGATTGCCACGGAGCCAGAGCCGCAGCCGATATCCCAAAGCAGCGCCCCGCGTGCGGGCGCGAGTTTGGCCAGCGTCACGGCGCGGGTCTCGCGTTTGGTCATATTACCGTCCGAGAGGAAGGCATCGTCGGGAAGTCCCGTGCGTGGGAGCAGGGCCGCGCCCTCGTCGGCGATACATTCCACCGCGAGGGTGTGGAAGTCTGGGACGGCGTGGGACCAGTCGGCGGCAGTGCCCTCGAACCGCGCCTCATCCGCGCCGTTCATATGTGCCAGCACCGTGAGGCGGGAAGCACCATAGCCGCGCTCGGTCAGGAGGCCCGCGACCTCGGACGGGCTTTGCGCGTCTTTGGTGAGGATAAGCAGCCTTTGGCGGGGCGCGAGGAAGGGAACGATCTGCGCCGCAGGGCGTCCGTGGATGGTGAGCGTCTCGCAATCGGCGAGGCTCCAGCCAAGACGACAGGCGGCGAGTTGGAAGGCGGAGAATTGCGGGTGATAGGTGATCTCGGCGGGGTCGATCTCCCGCCCGATACGTGCGCCGACCGAGTACCAGAGCGGGTCGCCCGTGGCGAGGACCGCAACACGTTTGCCCCGCAGCGCCCGCAAGTCAGAGATCAGCGCGTCAAAGGGCGAGGGCCATGCGCGGCGCTCGGCCTTGAGCCTATTGGTCAGGGCGTGGTGGCGGTCTGCGCCGAAGATAACCTCGGCACTTTCCAGCACAGCACGGGTGGCGGGGGTGAGGCTGTCGAGGCCATCATCACCGATGCCGATGACATGGAGCCAAGGTGCGCGGGTCGTCATTGCCGCTCCCCGATTTCAGGCAGGCCCACGGCGAGCGCATTGACCGCCGCCGATGCGATGGCCGATCCGCCGCGCCGTCCCTTGAGCGCCACGAAAGGCACACCGCGCGGGTTGGTGGCGAGTTCGGCCTTGCTCTCGGCGGCACCGACGAAGCCCACGGGGAAGCCAAGGATGAGCGCGGGTTTGGGTGCGCCTTCGTCGATGCGTTCGAGCAGGTGAAAGAGCGCCGTGGGGGCGTTGCCGATGGCGACAACCGCACCGTCGAGGTGGTCGTCCCACAGTTCCACGGCAGCCGCCGAGCGGGTATTGCCGATGGCCGCGGCGCGATCAGGCACGGCAGGATCGTTGAGCGTGACGATGACCTCGTTTTCGGCGGGCAGGTAGCGGCGGATGATTCCCGCGCCGACCATTTCACAATCGCACAGGATCGGCGCACCGGCTTGCAGGGCCGCGTGGCCCGCCTCATAGGCCCCTTGCGAAAAGGCGAGGCGGTCGGCCACTTCGACCATGCCGCAGGCGTGGATCAGGCGGATGGCGAGATGCTCCATGCCCGCGCCGAAGCGATCAAGGCGCGCTTCGCGCCGCACGGTGGCGAAGCTCTCCGCGTAGATCGCCTTGGGGTCTTTGATGTAGGGGCGCATCACTTTGCTTTCCGCGCGCTTTCCGGCCCGTGCGGGTGATCCGCGTGCGGGTAGACGGGATGCACGTGGTCATGGTCATGGTGGTGATCGTGACCGTGGTGATGATGATGGTCGTGACCGTGGCTATGACCGTGGTGGTGGTCATGGTCGTGGTGGTGATGCTCGTGCTGCATGTCGAGACGGCACATCCCCGTGCAGAAGGTATCGCACAGCGTACAATCGGCCACGTTGGAACCAGGTGCGGAGGCGCCTTGGCCCTCGACGTGGTGGTGGTGGCTTTCCTGCACCGCGCCGACCTCGGCCTCGAAGCCGATCACTTGGGTGCGGTATTTGCACAGCACGCAGGTGGGTGGCGGCATGTCGGCAAAGGCGGGGTGGTTGCGGTCCTCGGAGGAGATGGTGCGGCTCTCGCCCTTGTCCATCGCCAGCACTTGGGTGCGGTAGGCGCAGATGCCGCAGTTGGGGATCTGCGCGTCGCCCGCCTGTTCGGTGATCCGCTCGGCGAAGGTTTCGAGCACCTTCGGGTGGTCGCGCAGGTAGCCTGCTTTGACGAACTGGATGTCGGGGTGTTCGGCGGCGACCTGATCGGTGAAGCCGTAGATGCGGTCGATCAGGATGCCTGTGAAGAGGAAATAGGGGAAGACGATGACGCGCTTGTAACCGAGCTTGGAAACGTGTTGCAGGCAAGGCTCCACGAGCGGGAAGGTCACGCCCGAATAGCCCACTTCGCACCAGCCGAAGCCCATGCCTTCCCACAGCATCCGCGCGATTTTCGACACGTTGGCGTTGGCATCAGGGTCAGAGGCCCCGCGCCCGATGACGACCAGTGCGGTCTCGTGCAGCGGCATTTCACCATGTTCGGCATTGGCGGCATCTACAGCGGCGCGCACACGGTCGGCGGCGGCGGCGATCATCTTGGGATCAACGCCAAGTTCGCGACCATAGGAGATGTCCACACCGTGTTTGGCGGCGTAGGTGTTGAGAACCGTGGGGATGTCGTTCTTGGAATGCATCGCGGCAAAGAGCATCCCCGGCACGGCGAGAATGCGGTCGCAGCCCGCCTCGCGCAGACGGTCAAGGCCGTCGCGAATCACAGGGTTGGCAAATTCGAGATAGCCGTAGTCAACCAGCCAGTCCTCGGGAAGAAGCGCGGGCAGTTTCTCGGCCAGCACGGCAAATTCGTCCACGGCGGCTTGGCTGCGTGACCCGTGGCCGCAGATCATCACTCCGGTTTTCATGGCGCTCACGCTTCCTGCGGGTCGGCGTCGGAGGAGGCGTCGCTCTCGGCGGCCTCGTTTTCGCTTTCCTGCGCGGCTTTGGAGCCCTTGATCGACTTGATCGCACCGATGATGGCAACGCCAGCCGCAATGCCCAGCGCGATGCCAGCGACCCAATGGTCGTGACCTGCGACGGTGTCGGTGATGTGTCCGGGATGCGCAACGGCAGGGGCCGCGGCGAGGAGAAGGGGAAGGGCTGTGACACTGCGCAATGTGCGGCTCATGGTATATCCTTGTCGTTTGCCCGAACGGGCGGGCGTTACTGTCAAGGAGGCTTGGGACGATCCGCGCGGTGCGGCGCGGGCGACCTTTGACGATGCTGCATCCGATCCCCGATATGGGTCGATCTTTCCTGCGGCCAACCTCTCTGTCCCGCATGGCGGGGCTCGTCGCCCCATCTATAGGATGCGCGGGGAGGATTCTCAAACGCTTTCCACGCAGCTCCTGTCGCATGGCAATGTCCTGCGCGAGGTCCGTTATATTTCTGTGCATATGCGCAGGCATTCTGCGCCCCAATCAACATTTTCGCACACACGTCTGCGCACTAGGTTTTGTTTAACGAAATATACGGGGCGCGGCCTTTGGAGCCGTGCGATCAGGAGTAATGACATGGGATATTTGCAAGACGGCGAATGGCACGACAGCTGGTATGACACCAAGGCATCGGGCGGGCGGTTCGTGCGCACCGTCACGAGCTTCCGAAACTGGATCACGCCAGACGGATCGGCAGGACCGAGCGGAGAGGGCGGCTTCAAGGCCGAGGCCGACCGCTATCACCTCTATGTCTCCTATGCCTGCCCTTGGGCCCATCGCACGCTGATCTTCCGCGCGCTCAAGGGGCTGACGGATCTCGTCACGGTCTCCGTGGTGCATCCCGACATGCTGTCGGAAGGCTGGACCTTTGATGCGGATTTCGACGGAGCGACGGGCGATGATCTCTTTGGCCTGCCCTACCTGCGCGACATCTACACCAAGGCCGATCCGCAAGCTTCGGGCCGTGTCACTGTGCCAATCCTGTGGGACAAACAGCGCGGCACCATCGTGTCCAACGAAAGCGCCGAGATCATCCGCATGTTCAACTCTGCCTTCGACGGGCTCACGGGCAATACGCTGGACTTCTATCCCGATGACCTCGCCCCTCAGATCGACGCACTCAACGCGCGTATCTATGACACGGTGAACAACGGTGTTTACAAGGCCGGCTTTGCCACGACGCAGGACGCCTACGACGAGGCGGTTGGTCCGCTCTTTGACAGTCTCGACTGGATCGAGGGCATTCTGGCTGAAAACCGCCACCTGACGGGCGACCGCGTGACCGAGGCCGACTGGCGGCTCTTCACCACCTTGGTCCGTTTCGACAAGGTGTATCACGGGCATTTCAAGTGTAACCGCCACATGCTCAAGGATTACCCGAACATCTGGGGCTGTGTGCGCGAGCTTTACCAATGGGTGGGCGTGGCGGAGACCGTGAACTTCGATCACATCGTGCGCCACTACTACTACAGCCACGACACGATCAATCCCAACCGCATCGTCCCAGTCACACCCGAGATTGATTTCGACGCGCCGCACTGTCGCGGGTAGATTTGACTTGCACTTGTGCGGGCGGGTGGCAAAAGAGGGGCCATGACGACATGGATCACCATTTGCGAAACCTGCAAGCGCGACGATTGGGCCGCGCGCGGGGATGAGAAAACCGACGGCGAGGTTCTCGCCGCCGAGATCGAAGCCCGTGCGGAGAAGGCAGGCGTTGCGACGCGCCGCGTGGCTTGCACCATGGGCTGCGAGCGTGCGTGCAATGTGATTGTGCAGGGCGCGGGCAAAATCGGCTATAGCTTGGGCAAATTCGACGGCACGGCGGAGGACGCCGAGGCCATCGTCGCCTATGCCGCGCAACATGCCGCCGCACCCACAGGCCAAGTGCCCTTCCGCGAATGGCCCCAAGGCGTGAAGGGGCATTTCGTCTCGCGGCATCTGCCCCTGCCCGAGCCCTCCGACGGAGATACCTGATGAGCAGGCATCGTGATCATGGGGGCGGGTTGGACGCCGCCGTGGCGCGATACGGCGGGGAACGATCCGATTGGATTGACCTGTCCACGGGAATCAATCCCGACCCCTACCCTATTGGCGAGATCGGCGCAGACGCTTGGTCCGCACTCCCTGACGCCGCGGCGCAGGATCATTTGATCCAGTCCGCCCGCGCGTTCTGGAACGTGCCTGACGAGGCGGCTGTTCTGGCCGCTCCTGGAGCCTCTTCGCTGATCGCGCGCATCCCCGCGCTCTGGCCTCAGGGACGGGCGCGGATCGTGACGCCAACCTATAACGAACACGCGGGCGCCTTTGAGGCGCATGGCTGGGACGTGGGCGAGGATTTCGGATCGGTGCAGGTCGCTGTGCATCCCAACAACCCCGACGGGCGGCTTTGGAATGCAGCGGAGTTTACCGCGCCCTTCACGGTGATCGACGAGAGTTTTTGCGATGTCGCGCCCGAAACCAGCCACATCGACCGCACCACCCGCGACGATACGATTGTGCTGAAAAGCTTCGGGAAGTTCTGGGGTCTGGCGGGGCTGCGGCTCGGCTTTGCCATCGGCGCGCCTGCGCTGGTGGATCGTCTGGCGACGATGATCGGACCGTGGGCGGTCTCTGGCCCCGCGCTCACCATTGGCGCGGCCGCCTTGAGCGATCCCGAATGGGCGGCGGAGACACGGGCGAGACTGTCGGAGGATGCCGCGCGGCTTGATGCTCTCGTGACAGACAAGGGTGCGCGGCTTGTGGGCGGCACGACACTTTTCCGCCTTTACGACGTTGACGACGCCCGCGCATGGCAGCGGCGACTGGCCGAAGGGCGTGTTTGGTCGCGGATCTTCCCCTATTCGGAGCGATGGCTGCGGCTCGGCCTGCCCCCCGCAACGGGATGGGATCAGGTGGAGGCCGCGCTATGAGCACGGGCCTTGCGCTTCTTCTGGCACTGCTGCTGGATGCGGCACTGGGCGAACCGCGCTGGCTTTGGTCGCGTGTGCCACATCCTGCCGTTGTGATGGGGCGGCTCATCGGTTGGGCGGACGAACGGTTCAACGCGGGCGACCATCGAATTGCCAAGGGTGCCGTGCTGATCCTCGCGCTGGTGCTTCTTTCGGGAGTGGCGGGCTATGTCCTCGCCCTCTTCCCCCTGCTCGACATCGTGGTAGCCGCGATCCTGCTGGCGCATCGTTCGCTGGTGGATCACGTCGGAGCGGTGGCAAAGGCGCTCACCACGGGACTGCGCGAGGGACGGGCGGAAGTGGGCAAAATCGTCGGACGGGACACCGCCGAGATGACGCCTGACGCGGTTGCCCGCGCCGCTATCGAGAGCGCGGCGGAGAATTTTTCCGACGGCGTTGTTGCGCCTGCCTTTTGGTTCCTGATCGGCGGCCTGCCCGCGATGCTGATCTACAAGATGGTCAATACCGCCGACAGCATGATTGGCTACCGCACGGAACGCCACGAGGAGTTTGGCAAGGCCGCCGCGCGGCTCGACGACCTGCTCAACCTGATCCCCGCACGGCTCACGGCGCTCTTCATCGCGCTGACGCACCTGCGGATCGAACCCGTCGGCATCGCCCATGACGCCGCACGGCATCGCTCCCCCAATGCGGGCTGGCCCGAAGCGGCGATGGCACGGGCGCTTGACGTGGCGCTTGCGGGGCCGCGTTCTTACGGGGGCACGCTCACGCCTTTCCCTTGGGTGCATCCTGATGGCCGCCGCGACGCACAACCTGCCGATATCACCCGCGCCTGCGGTGCGCTCTGGCGGGTCTGGGGCGTGATGGTCGCGGTGACTGCCATCGTCGCGTTTGCGTGAGAGCGCGGTGGTGGGTAACGTGCCTGCAAACCAGTTTACCAAGGGACACGTCATGACATTCACCGCCCGACTCCGCGCGCCATTTCAATCGTTTGGCCGCACCGTAATTTCCGCGAGCATCCTCGCCGCGAGCCTTGCCCTGCCACAGGTGGGGGCCGCGCAGACAGTCGTGCCCTGCGGCGGCTCCTTCGGCAGTTTTGTCGGCAACATGAAATCCCACGCGCAATCGCGCGGCTATGACAAGGCTACCGTTGACCGCTTCTTCGCCTCCGCGCAAAAAAGCGATGCGGTGCTGCGCGCCGACCGTGCGCAGGGCGTATTCAAAAAGGACTTCATCGACTTCTCCCGCGCTGTCATCAGCCAGAACCGCATCGACAACGGTCGCCACTACGGCGGCAAATACGCCTCGGTTTTCGACCGAGTGGAACGCGAATTCGGCGTGTCGCGCGGGGTGCTTCTGGCCTTCTGGGCGCTGGAAACGGACTACGGTCAGGTGCAGGGCAACTTCAACACGCTCAACGCGCTCATGACCCTCGGCCATGACTGCCGCCGCCCCGAGTTGTTCCAGCCACAGATCGTCGCTGCGCTGGAACTCTATGCCCGTGGCGACTTTGACCCCGCGACCACGCAGGGCGCATGGGCGGGCGAGATCGGCATGGTGCAAATGCTCCCCGAAGACATTCTCCACAACGGCGTGGACGGCGACGGTGACGGGCATGTCTCGCTCAAGACCTCCGCGCCCGATGCGCTTATGTCAGGCGGCAAGATGCTCAAGGATCTGGGCTGGCGTGCGGGAGAGCCGTGGTTGCAGGAGATCACCGTCCCTTCCAATCTCGATTGGTCGAAAACGGGTCTGGATACCAAGCTGACAGTCTCGCAATGGGCCAAGCTCGGCGTGAAGCCGCGCAGCGGATCACTCGGCAACGGCAACCTGAAGGCCTCCGTCATCCTGCCGATGGGTCGCAAGGGGCCCGCCTTCCTCGCCTATCCGAATTTCGAGGTCTACTTCGAGTGGAACAAGAGTTTCGTCTACGTCACCACGGCGGCCTATTTCGCCACCCGTCTTGAGGGCGCTCCAGTTTACAACGCGGGCAATCCCGATGCGAGCCTGTCGGGTGCGCAGATGGAACAGTTGCAGCGCAAGCTCTCGGCGCGTGGGCATGATGTCGGCGGTGTCGATGGTATCCTTGGCCGCAAGACCCGCGCGGCGGTGCAAGCGGAGCAAAAGCGGCTTGGCCTGCCTGCCGATGCGTGGCCGACAACGGCGTTGCTGAACGCGCTGTAAGGCTCAACGACACGCACAATCCCCGCCCTATGCGGCGGGGATTACGCCACCATCTGCTCGGCTTTTTTGAGGTCGACGGAGACCAGCTGGCTCACACCCTGCTCCTGCATCGTCACGCCAAACAGGCGATCCATCCGCGCCATAGTAACGGCGTGGTGGGTGATGATGAGGAAGCGCGTGTCGGTCTGGCGCGTCATCTCGTCAAGCATGTCGCAGAAGCGCGTGACGTTGGCATCGTCGAGAGGCGCGTCCACCTCGTCGAGCACACAGATCGGCGCGGGGTTGGCAAGGAACACCGCAAAGATCAGCGCCAGCGCGGTCAGCGTCTGCTCCCCACCTGACAACAGCGAAAGGGTGGAAAGCTTCTTTCCAGGTGGCTGGCACATGATTTCCAGCCCAGCCTCAAGCGGATCGTCGCTTTCGACCAGAACGAGTTTCGCCTCGCCCCCGCCGAAGAGGTGTTTGAAGAGGTTTCCGAAACTCTCGTTGACCTGCTCGAAGGCGGTCAGGAGACGTTCCCGGCCCTCGCGGTTGAGCGCATTGATGCCCCCGCGCAGGGTCTTGATCGCCTCTTCCAAGTCGTTCTTTTCCGCGACCAGAGAGTCATGCTCCTCGCGCACTTCGCGGCTGTCTTCCTCGGCACGCAGGTTCACCGCACCCAGACTGTCGCGCAAGCGTTTAAGGCGGTTCACATCGACTTCGATGGTATCGTGGTCGGCGATCGTTTCGGGGTCCACGTCGAGCTCTTCGAGCAAGGCGCGGGGCGTGGTTTCCAACTCCTCGCGAATACGGGCCACGGCGCCCTCGACGGTTTCACGGGCGGCATCGCGGCGAGCTTCGGCGGCGGCGCGGGATTCGCGAGCCTCGGACGCCAATCGCTCGGCCTCGCGTTCAGCCTGCACTGCATCGCGTAGAGCGGTCTCCCCCTCGGCCAGCGCGTCCGACGCGGCTTTACGGCGGGTTTCGGCTGTGGCGATTTCCTCCATGAGGCTCGCGCGTTTCTCCGCGATTTCGGCGGGGCGGGTGGAGGCGGCTTCCAACTCCTGCTCGGTTGCGTTTTTGCGCTCCATCAACTCGCCGATGCGCTTCTCGGCGGTCTCAAGGCGGTGACGCCAGCCGCTCAATTCCTTGGTCACTTCCTGCGAGCGGCGGGTGCGGGCCTCGCCCTCGCGGCGGATTTCGTCGTGGCTTGAGCGCTTGGTCATCATGGTGATCCGCGCGGCCTCGACGGTCATCTTGATCTCTTCGATACGGTCGCGGGCGGCTTGCAGATCGGGCAGCCCTTGAAGCCCCTTCTCGGCCTCTCTCAAACGCGCCTCGGCGTCGCGGGCGTCGCTTTCGTGGCGGGACACGGCGAGACCAAGATTCTCAACCTTGCCCTCGGCGAGGCTGCGGTCATTCTCGGCGCGTGACAGGGCGCGGGCCGCCTCGGAAAGCGCGCGGTCGGCCTCACGACGGTCTTCGCGTGCGCGGCGGTCCTCTTCGGTCAGGCGCGTCAGTTCGGCCTTGAGATGGTCGTGGGCGGCAACCGCGCCCGATGCCTTGGCCTCGGCGGCAACGAGTTCCTGTTTGAGGTCTTCCAAGCGGTTGAGTTGTTGCAGGCGCAGTGCGGCGGCGGAAGGGGCGTCCTCGGCCCCTGCGCGGAACCCGTCCCAGCGCCACAGGTCGCCCTCGATGGAGACCAGACGTTGACCCGGCTCCAACTCGGCCTGAAGCCGTGCGCCATCCTCGGCACGCACGAAACCGATTTGCGAGATGCGGCGTTTGAGCAGGTCGGGGACGGTGACGAAATCGGCAAGCGATTGCACGGAGGGCGGCAAGTCCTGATCGTCGTCATACTCGGGCAGCGTGACCCAGCCCGACGCCTGATAGCTCTCGATGGCGGGCTGGCGCAGGTCGTCGGCCAGCGCGGCGCCCAGCGCCTTCTCATAGCCAGATTGAACCTTCACGAGATCGAGAAGTTGCGTACCCGATGTCTGGTCGCGGTCGAGCAGTTTGGCGAGTGCGGAGACTTCGGCCTTGAGCGCACCGACCTCGCCCTCGGCCTCGGAACGTGCAGCGCGGGCTTGGCTTTCACGGGTATGGGCTTCGGCGCGGGCCTCGTCTGTAGCGAGCAGCTTGGCTTCGGCAGCCTCGGCGCGGGCGGTGGCCTCGTCCTGCGCGGCTTTGGCGGCTTCGAGCGCTGCGCCAGATGTCTCCATCGCCTCGCGGGCGGCGTCTACGGCCTCGCGGGCGCGATCAGCCTCGACGCGAGCGCGTTCAAGTGTTTTCCGGTTGTCTTCGACAAGGCGGTTGGCGGATTGGTGGCGCGCAGAGAGGCGGGCCACATCCTCGGTCAGTTCCGACAGGTCGGTTTCGCGGTCGGACAGGATCTCGCTGGCCTCTTGTGATTCCAGAGCGGCGGCCTCAAGGCGCGGGCCATGGCCCTCGGAGGCCTTGGCCAGTTCCTTTTGCTCCCATTCCAGCCGCGCGATGGTTTCACCCGCGTCCTTGTTGAGCTGTTCCTCACGGGCCATGTCGGCCACGAGTTGTTCGATACGACGAGTGAGCGTTGCGATCGTGTCGGCGGTGCGGCTCTCTTCCTCGTCCAACTGGTCGCGGGCGGTGGTGAGACGTTGCAGGACAGCGGCCGCGATGGCCTCCTCCTCACGCAGGGGCGGGAGGGCCTCTTCGCGGGCTTCGCGCTGCTTTGATGCCTCGCGGGCAAGGCGCTCGGCCTCCCCTGCCTGCTTGGTGCGGGTGCGCAAAGCATCATCGGCCTCGGAGCGTGCTTCGTCGGCATCGCGCCAACGGCGGTAGTAAAGCAGCCCCTCGGCATGGCGCAGTTCCGTCCCGATCTCGCGGTAACGGGCGGCCTGACGGGCTTGGCGGGCGAGCGAGGCCAACTGGCTGGCGAGTTGTTCGATCACGTCATCGACACGGGCGAGGTTGGTCTCAGCGCCCTTGAGTTTCAACTCGGCCTCGTGGCGGCGCTGGTAAAGTCCCGAAATCCCCGCCGCTTCCTCAAGCACGCGGCGACGGTTCTTCGGCTTGGCGTTAATCAGTTCTGAAATTTGCCCCTGACGCACGAGCGCGGGCGAATGTGCGCCCGTGGAGGCGTCGGCAAAGAGCATGGACACATCGCGGGCGCGAACGTCCTTGCTGTTGACCTTATAAGCGGAGCCCGCGTCGCGGGTGATACGGCGGATGATCTCGACGCTATCGGCGTCGTTGAAACCGGGCGGTGCGAGGCGCTCGGAATTGTCGATCATCAGGGAGACTTCGGCAAAGTTGCGCGCGGGACGCGTCGAGGCACCAGCGAAGATCACATCTTCCATGCCGCCGCCGCGCATGGCCTTGGGGCGGTTCTCCCCCATGACCCAGCGCAATGCCTCCAGCAGGTTCGACTTGCCACAACCGTTCGGCCCGACAACACCCGTCAGCCCGTCCGCGATCACAAGATCGGTCGGGTCAACGAAGCTTTTGAAGCCGTTCAGTCTAAGGCGGGTGAACCGCAAGGGCGCATTCCTCTCTGATTCCGTCGGATAGAGCGAGTGTTCGGAGGTGACTGCCGCGTGTCAATGGCGATGCACCGAGATGTGGGCAATCAGGCACAGTTATCCACAAGATATCGCGCAAATCGGCGACCTGCGGAGGCCAAAGGGTCGCGGGAAGGCGAAAGACCTTGACCCTCGGCGAGTCGATACGCCAAATGGGCCCTGCAAAGGTTCCCCAATGATGACGCCAAGCGTTCAGGGGAGAATTGGGAATTTGGTGTGGACGACCCAAATCGGGGTCCAAAGCCGAAGCCGCCCCCGCGACTGTAAGCGGTGAGCGCCTCGTCAAGACACCCACTGGGGCAGAGATGCCTTGGGAAGGGGACGGACGCGTTACGACCCGTGAGCCAGGAGACCAGCCTTCGCCTCATAACCAACCGCCGTCGGGGATGACGGCATTAGAGGACAGAGATTATGCATATCGAACCCGGAATCGTGAACGGCGCGAAGATCGCGCTTTCTGTTGCCACTGCCGCTGGCGCTGCGGGCTTCACCGCGAAATACGCGTGGGACGCTATCAAAGAGAGCGGCGCCACGTCGCTCATCTCCCGCTCCGCGCTCGCAGTGATCGCCACCTTCTTCTCCTTCCAAGTGCTGCCGCATGTGCCCGTGGGCGTCTCGGAGGTGCATTTCATCTTCGGCTCGACACTGTTCCTGCTGTTCGGCGCAGCCCCTGCCGCGCTCGGCCTTGCGCTTGGTCTGTTACTGCAAGGTGTGACGGTCGCGCCCTTCGATCTGCCGCAATACGGGATGAACGTGACGACGCTTCTGGTGCCGTTGTTCGCGATCAAGATGGTTGCCGACCGCATCATCGCGCCGAAAACAGCCTATGCAGATGTGAGCTACAAACAGGCGCTGGCGCTATCCACAACCTATCAGGCGGGCATCGTTGCATGGGTCGCCTTCTGGGCCATCTACGGTCAGGGCTTTGCTGCCATGGGCGAGATCGCAACCTTCGGCGCGGCCTATATCGCCGTGATCGCCATCGAGCCTTTCGTTGACCTTGCCATTCTGGCGGGTGCGAAAGCGATCAAAGGTCTGGACCGCACAGGTCTGGTGTCGCCGCGCACCTTGGCCAACGCCTAAGCTCCGCAATTTTCCACACTCACGCCGGGGCCTCATCGCTCCGGCGTTTTCACGTTATGGGGAGGCCTGATATGGCTACCAAAATTCCTGCCACCGTGGTCACAGGCTTTCTCGGCGCGGGCAAGACCACGCTGATCCGCCACATGCTTGCCAATGCCAACGGCAAGCGCATCGCACTTATCATCAACGAGTTCGGTGATCTCGGCGTCGATGGCGACATTCTCAAGGGCTGCGGGGACGAGACCTGCACCGAGGACGATGTGATGGAGCTGTCGAACGGCTGCATCTGCTGCACGGTTGCGGATGATTTCATCCCGACGATGCAGAAACTTCTGGAGCGCGAGAACAAACCCGATCACATCGTGATCGAAACCAGCGGGCTGGCCCTGCCGCAACCGCTTGTGCGGGCCTTCAACTGGCCCGAGATTTCGACGCAGGTGACGGTCGATGGCGTGGTGACGGTGATTGATGGCAAGGCCGTGGACGAGGGGCGTTTCGCTCATAACGTCGCCGCCGTGGATGCCCAGCGCAAACTCGACGAGAACCTCGATCACGAGACACCGCTTTCGGAACTCTTCGAGGATCAGATCGCCTGTGCCGACATGATCGTTGTGAACAAGGCTGACCTGCTTGGCGAAGCACAGGCGGAGGCTCTGGTCACGCGTCTCAAAGGCGAAGCACGTGACGGCGTTCAAGTCGTGCGAGCCTCAATGGGCGCGTTGCCTGTGGATGTGTTGCTCGGTCAGGGCGCAGGGTCGGAGGCCGACATGGACGCGCGTGGCGAGGTGCATCATCATCACCACGACGACCATGATCATGACGATCACGATGAGGATCATGATCACGACCATCATCACCACCACCATCACGACCATGACGACTTCGAGAGTTTCGTTGTGGAACGCGACGAGATCGCGGACCCGAAAGCCTTCGCCACCCAAGTCGCACAGACCATCCGAGCCCATGACATCCTGCGGCTCAAGGGATTTGTCGCGGTGAAGGACAAACCGATGCGCCTCACGGTGCAAGCAGTCGGCCCGCGCGTCGATCATTACTTTGACCAACCCTTTGGCACCGCGCCACGCCAGACGCGCCTTGTTGTAATCGGACAAGCGGGGATGGATCGCGCCGCCATCGAAACAGCACTGAAAGCCTAAGACCCATGATCATCGTTGAACGCGGCAACCCGCTCGATCCGCAACCCGCTGCCCTGCTCGCCGAGGCGCAGGCGTTGCAGGCGGAAATCTACCCCGACGAGCACAATCACGCGCTACCGACCGAGGCGTTGGCTGCCGATGATGTGCGGTTCTTCATCGCGCGCGAGGGAGATGCGGTTCTGGGAGTCGGAGCCTACAAGCTCGGGGACGGTTATGGCGAGGTGAAATCCATGTTCACCGCTGCGGCGGGACGAGGCAAGGGGATCGCAAGTTCCCTGTTGCGCGCCATTGAGGATGCAGCGCGTGAGGAAGGATTGGGCGCGCTCAAGTTGGAGACGGGCGACGAGTTGGAAGCCGCCTGTCGCCTCTACGAGCGCCACGGATTTACCCGTTGTCTCGCCTTTGGCGACTACGAAAACAATGGCGTCTCCGTGTTCTACGAAAAGGCATTGTAATGCACCTGCTCGCCGCCACACCGGGAGCCATCGACGATGGTACGGAGGCGTTTGACCTCGGCCAGACGCCCGCCGATCTGGTGGTGATTTCCGCCGCAGACACGGAACTGGCGGCGCTGTCGCAGGCGCGCGCCGATATGGACGCGCCGCCCACGCTGCGGCTTGCCTCACTCATGCACCTGCGCCACCCGATGTCGGTGGATATGCATCTGGACACCTGTGCAACGAAGTCGAAACTGGTGGTCGCGCGGGTGCTTGGCGGGTCGGGCTATTGGAAATACGGGCTGGAGCAATATGCGGCGCGATTGATGGAGGAGGGGGTCGCCTTTGCCGCGCTTCCGGGCGACGACAAACCAGACGCCGAATTGGCGGGACTTTCGACCGTATCGACCGAGGACTACCACGCGCTCTGGGCCTATCTGGTGGAAGGTGGCGCGAGCAATGCGACCGCGTTCCTGTCCTATGCCAAAGCGATGATTCACGGCGGGGAGCGCCCTGCCCCTGCCACCTCTCTTTTGCGGGCGGGCGTTTATTGGCCAGGTGATGGTGTCTGCGACCTCGACACGGCGCGGGCGCAGTGGACGGAGGGTGCGCCCATCGTGCCGATCACCTTCTACCGCGCTTTGGTGCAAGGCGCGGGGCTTGCGCCGATCAACGAGTTGGTCAAATCGCTTATGCGCAAGGGGCTCAACCCCCTGCCTGTTTTCGTCGCCTCGCTGAAAGACCCGATTTCGGTCGCCACACTGGAATCGCTTTTCACCGATGCGCCGCCCGATGTGATCCTCAACTGCACCTCCTTTGCCGTGGGCACACCTGAAAAGGCGGGCAACAACCCGCTCGCTGCGCCATTTGCCAATGAGGCGCCCGTGTTCCAAGTGGTGCTGTCGAGCAGCTCTCATGAGGCGTGGGACGAGGGCCTGACGGGATTATCGGCTCGTGACATCGCGATGAATGTCGCCCTGCCCGAAGTGGATGGCCGCGTGCTTACCCGTGCCGTGTCGTTCAAGGGGGAGGCATATTTCGACGCGGAAACCGAATGTACGATTGCAACCTATCAGGCCGACGGGGAGCGCATCCGCTTCGTGGCCGATCTTGCAGCGAATTGGGCGGCGCTGCGCCGAACGGATACAGCGGAACGCAAGGTGGCCTTGGTGCTTGCCAACTACCCCAACAAGGACGGGCGGCTGGCCAATGGTGTGGGTCTTGATACCCCTGCCGCCACGATTGAAACGCTGCGGGCGCTGGCAGGTGAGGGCTATGCCGTCACTGGCATTCCCGACGATAGCGACGCGCTGATGCAGGCGATCCTGAGCGGACCGACCAACTGGCTTACCGACCGCGCAACGCGGACGGGGGGCGTGCGGCTTTCGCTGGCGGAATATCGCGCGACCTATGACACCCTGCCGCGTGAGGTGCGCGAGGGGATCGAGGATCGCTGGGGTACGCCCGAGGCTGATCCGTTCTTTGACGGGGACGCGGGCGGCTTCGCGCTGTCCGTTCTGGAATACGGCAATGCGGTTGTCGGCATCCAACCCGCACGGGGCTATAACATCGACCCGACGGACACCTATCACGCGCCCGATCTCGTGCCGCCGCACAACTACCTCGCCTTCTACTTCTGGCTGCGCCATGCCTTCGGTGCGCAGGCGATTGTGCATATGGGCAAGCATGGCAATCTGGAATGGTTGCCAGGCAAGGCCGTGGCGCTCTCAAAAACCTGTCTGCCCGAAGTGGTGCTTGGCCCCATGCCGCATCTCTACCCGTTCATCGTCAACGATCCGGGCGAAGGGACACAGGCGAAGCGCCGTGCGCAGGCGGTGATCATCGACCACCTGACCCCGCCCCTGACCCGCGCAGAGACCTATGGGCCGCTGCGCGATCTTGAGGCTCTGGTCGACGAGTATTTCGAGGCGGCGGGCGTCGATCCGCGACGGATCGAGACACTGCGCAAGGAAATCCTGTCGCTGTCGTCGGTGACAGGTCTGGACCGTGACGCAGGGATGACAGGGACGGATGAGGATGGCGATCTTGCCAAACTCGATGCCTATCTGTGCGAACTCAAAGAAGCGCAAATCCGCGACGGTCTGCATATCTTCGGCACCGCGCCCGAGGGGCGTCTGGCACGTGATCTGGCGCTGGCGCTGGTGCGGGTTCCGCGCGGGGATGGGACGGGAGAGAACGCCTCTCTGACCCGTGCATTGGCCGATGATCTGGCGCTTGGGTTCGATCCGCTGGACTGCGACATGGCCGCACCGTGGGAGGGACCGCGCCCTGATGCGCTCGCGCGGACCAGTAAGGACTCTTGGCGCACCACGGGCGACACGGTGGAACGACTGGAATTGCTTTCGGCGCAGATGCTTGATGAGGAAACGAGCGGTGTCGGGCCGCTCTCGGACGCGGTTCTGACCCACCTGCGCGACGTGGTCATGCCGACCGTAGCCGCCTGTGGTCCTGCCGAAATTGAGGGGCTGTTGCGCGGACTTTCGGGCCGTTTCGTTCAGGCTGGCCCCTCTGGCGCTCCGACGCGCGGGCGGATGGATGTGTTGCCAACGGGGCGCAACTTTTTCTCCGTGGATGCCCGCGCCGTGCCGACGCAGACCGCGTGGACGCTGGGTTGGAAATCCGCGAACCTGCTGATCGAGCGGCATTTGCAGGACCACGGTGACTGGCCGCGGGCGATGCTTGTGACCGCGTGGGGCACGGCGAACATGCGCACGGGTGGGGATGACATTGCGCAGGCGCTGGCGCTCATGGGGGTGAAGCCCACATGGGATGCCATGAGCCGCCGCGTGACGGGGTTCGAGATTCTGCCCGCCTCGGTGCTGGGGCGTCCGCGTGTGGACGTGACCCTGCGCGTTTCGGGCTTCTTCCGTGATGCCTTTCCGCAACTCATTGCGCTGGTGGATAGTGCGGCCCGTGCGGTGCAGTCGCTGGACGAGAGCGATGCCGACAACCCCGCCGCCGCGCGGGCGCGGGCGGGCGAAGGCACGGCGCGGGTGTTCGGATCGAAACCAGGGGCCTATGGCGCGGGCTTGCAGGCGATGATCGACGAGCGGCTGTGGGAAAACCGCGCCGATCTGGCCGATGCCTATCTGGAGTGGGGCGGCTATGCCTATGGCGCGGGAGGCGAAGGCGTGCGGGATCGCGCAAGTTTCGAGGCACGGCTGTCCTCGGTCGAAGCCATTGTGCAGAACCAAGACAACCGCGAACACGACCTTCTCGACAGTGATGATTACTACCAGTTCGAGGGGGGCGCCGCGGCGGCGGTGGCCGCGCTTCAGGGGCAGGAACGCCCGATCTACCACAACGATCACTCACGCCCCGAACGGCCCGTCATCCGCACGCTGGACGAGGAAATCGGGCGGGTGATCCGCTCGCGGGTGGTCAATCCGAAGTGGATCGACGGGGTGAAGCGCCACGGCTACAAGGGCGCTTTCGAGATCGCGGCGACAGTGGATTACCTGTTTGCCTTCGCCGCCACGACCCATGCGGTGCGCGACCATCATTTCGACCTCGTTCACGCGGCCTTTATCGAGGATGATGAGACGCGGGAGTTTATCGCGGACCACAATGCGCCCGCTCTGGACGAGATTGCCCAGCGGCTCTTGGAGGCGATGGATCGCGGGTTGTGGCGTCCTCGGTCGAACTCGGCGCGGGCGCGTCTGGAAGCGTTACGCGACTAGGAGCAGTCGAGCTTTGCTGTAACAATCGCCTGATCGCCATCTAGGGAGCCATTGGGGATTTTGCATCCTGTGGCGGCTATGATGGCCTTGTATCCGCCTTGGAGAACCTCAACACGTGACGGGGGCGGGACGACAAAATCGACCCGATGTGCCTCGGCGCGGTTTTCGTCCCTGTGGCGATAGACGTGATAGAGATGGCCATCGACGGCGACCGGCGTTGCGGTCAGGCGCTCCGATCCGATGGAAGCGGAGGTCATGCATCCGGAAAGCGGGAGCGCGGCGATTAGAAAGGTCAGGATCAAGCGCATGGCCGGGAGCTTGCACGGACACGGTTAACAAATCCCTAACGCTTGTCGCGATTACAGCAGATTGGACGGTCCTGTTTCCACCACCTCGACCGCATCCCCAAGCCGCAACACCCCCGCCTCTTCGACGATGGCATTCTGGCCGAAGATGATCTTCCCACGGGCCGAGCGGTGGAGTTTGCCGAGCGTATAGAGCGGCTCGCGCGGATCAAGGCGTTCGCCCGTGTCGGGGTCTTGCGTGGTCATGACACAGCGTTCGCAGGGTTTGACAATGCGCAGCAGCGCTCCGCCCGCGCGGATCAGAACCCACTTGTCCTCCGACCACGGCGCGAAATCGCCGTCGACTACGATATTGGGGCGAAAGCGGCGCATGGCGATTTCCTCGCCCAAAGCCGCATTCAAAGCGGCGCGGGAGGCCTCGGTGGCGATGAGGATCGGGTAGCCATCGGCGAAGGCCGTATAATGCCCCTCGGGTCCGTGCTTGACCGAAACAGGCCGCAGAGGCGCGTCGGGGAAATAGACGAGGCGTAGCGGTTGGCCGAGCGCTTCGGAGACAAAGCCCGCCGCCGCATCTCCCGCATCCAGAACGCCATTGAAACGGGTTGAGAAAACTTGCGCCGCGACGGGATCGACATTAACGGGAACGGGGACTTCCAAAGAAATCCCGTCGCAGGTGGTCCGCAACCCGTCCGCAGTTGAGGCTACATTCAATCGCGCCAGTTGCGGCAGTTCGCGGCGCGTCGCCACCACGCCCGATTCGTCGCACACAGCCCAACGACGGTCGCCCTCCAACCCCATCGGCCCCGCGAGAATGCGTTCGTGGCTGGTGGGGGCGCCGCTTTTGAGTGGATAGGTGGTGAGGGCGATAATCTGCATCAGATCCGTTTCCTTGGTGAAATTCGCTTACCGCCGCAGCGCAATCGGCGCATGAGCGACAAAGCTCCCATGCATCAAAACGGAGCCACCGCCGCATTAAAAGATGCATTTGACTTAGATCAATGCGAAAAGCCGTCCGCATTTATATTCACGGTATTGAATATGAATTAGGAGACGCATCATGAAACCCTCAAAAGCCAGCGAGAACTATGTTCCGCTCTACTTCCTCTCATCGGTCGGCGCAGGTGGGCTGGCCGTCACGTTCTTTATGTATCTGATGTTCTGGGTGCCACATCCGGGTCGTCCTGTACCGATCTTCGAAGACATCATGGCGGCGTGGGCCACATCGGGCGGGGCGCTGAAATTCGGCATCACCGTGGCGATGATCGGGATCGCGACCTTTGTCTTCCTCAACCTCAAGTACCTGTTCTGGAACCTTGGACAGTATAACCGTTTCAAGAAATCCGAACGCTACGCAAAACTGCGTGCATCGAACGCGGAAACGACACTTCTGGCGATGCCGCTTGCGCTGGCAATGTCGGTAAACGGCCTGTTTATCGCGGGTATGGTTTTCGTGCCTGGTCTGTGGAACGTGGTCGAATACCTCTTCCCCTTCGCGATGATCGCCTTTGCGCTGATCGCCGCTAACGCGCTGAAGACCATTGCCGACTTTCTTGGTCGGGTGTTGTCGAAAGGCGGCGTGTTCGATGTGACCGCACACAACTCCTTTGCGCAGCTCCTGCCTGCCTTCGCACTCGCCATGTCCGCCGTGGGCTTTGCCTCCCCCGCTGCAATGTCGCAAACACCGTGGATCGTGGGCACATCGCTCGTCGGCTCCACCATGCTCGGCACGGCAGCGCTGGTCTATGCCCTGCTCGCGCTGGTCACGGCATTCAACTCCATGCTGCACTACGGCACGGCAGAAGAAGCGGGCCCGACTCTGATGATCATCATCCCGCTGGTCACGATCCTGTCGATCATGTTCATGCGTCAGGACCACGGGCTGCACACGACCTTCGACGGTCATTCGACCGCAACGGATACGCTGATGTTCCTTGCCAAAGGTGTGTCGATCCAGCTGGTCTTCCTCGGCCTCGGGCTCACCGTTCTCAAGCGTCAGGGCTACTTTAAGGACTTCGTCTTCGGCACGAAAACCTCCGCGGGTTCCTACGCTCTGGTCTGCCCAGGGGTGGCGCTGTCGGTGCTTGGGTTCTTCTTCATCAACAAGGGTCTTGTTGGCGCAGGCATGATCGAAAAATTCGGCACCGCCTACTGGGTCGTCACCGCAATCGCCATCGGGTTCCAGCTTGCCATGATCGCTCTGGTGTTCCGCCTCAACGGGCAACACTTCAGCACATCGGAGCCTAACGCAGTCCCCGCCGAGTAGGTCCCTTCCTCTACAAGAGCGGCTGGGCGCGCCTGATCGGGCGCGCCCTTTTTCGTGTCCGCTGCGCGCCCGCTTTGCCGTTGCCATTTCGCGCGCAGACAGGCAGTCTGTTGCGGCGCGAAAAGGAGCATCCCATGACCGATACAGACGACAACGCCCGCCACGCCGCCAAGATGGCCAAGAAGAAAGCCGCGCGCGACAAGATCATGGCGACCAAGACCGATGAAAAAGGTCTGGTCATCGTGCATACGGGCAAAGGCAAGGGGAAATCCTCGGCCGCTTTCGGGATGATTTTCCGCTGCATCGCCGCCGATATGCAATGCGCCGTGGTGCAATTCATCAAGGGCGGCATGGAGTGCGGCGAGCGCGATCTGATCAATGAGAAGTTTTCCGACACCTGCGCCTTCTACACGATGGGAGAAGGCTTCACGTGGGAGACCCAAAACAAGGAACGCGACATCGAGATGGCACAGGCCGCGTGGGAGAAAGCCAAGGAGCTGATCCGCGACGAAGCCAATCGCATGGTGCTGCTCGACGAGATCAACATCGCGCTGCGCTATGACTACATCGACATCAACGAGGTCGTGACCTTTCTCCAGACCGAAAAGCCGCCGCTCACCCATGTCGTTCTGACAGGGCGGAATGCGAAGGAGAAACTCATCGAGGTTGCCGATCTTGTGACCGAGATGGAGTTGATCAAACACCCCTTCCGCTCAGGCGTGAAAGCACAGCGCGGCGTGGAGTATTAAAGGCTCGCTTCGACCTTGAAATCCTCGGGGATCGCGTCGCGCCCCTCAAGGATGAGATCGACAAGCACCTTCGCCGCAAGCGGTGCCATGCCGTAGCCGATCTTAAATCCGCCGTTGGCGATGTAATGCCCGTCACGTTCGGGCCATGCGCCAAGCATCGGCGCACGGCTTTTGGCACGCGGGCGCACGCCAGCCCAGCGGCGGATTTCGGGCACATCAGCGAGTTGCGGAAGCGCGGCGATTGCACGGGCACGCAGGTCATCAGCTAACGCATCCGTGGTATCGGGACTATCGAACTCCCGCTCAGAGGTCGAGCCGATCGCCGTTGTGCCATCGGCGTGAGGAATGACATGCAGGCTCTCGGCATAGATTTGCGGCTGGTCGCGCATGTCGAGATCAAGCAGGAGCGCCTGCCCCTTCACACCATTGCCGACTTCGCGCCCGAAAGCGGCGTTGAGGTCTTTCAGCCCCCACCAACCGCTCGCGTGGATGACCGCGCCTTGTTCTGGGCCTTCCGTAACCACCTCGCCGCCATGCGCAGTGATCGCGGCAGCCAGCGCCTGACACGCGCGCCACGGGTTGAGGCAAGCAGAGAGGTCGTCGAAAACCCAGAAACCCGTCGGGCTGTGCGGCGCCCAATCGCCAAACCGCGCGGCGATGGCCTGCGCATCCAGCACTTCCCAGATGGCCTTCCCCTGCCACAGGTCACGGGCCTCCTCAGCACGCTGATGCGCAAGCTCCAACTGGCGCGCGTTCACCACAGCCTGAAGCCGACCCGCGCGCCCGTAGCCCGATGAGACACCGCCCGCGGCCTCGACGGCAGGCCAGTGGTCGCGGGACATGATGAGGCTTTGAAACTGGAACTCTTTTTTCGGGTTCCAGCGTTCGGGCGTATGCGGAGCCAGAGCGCCCACAACACCACCCGAAGAGCCCGCGCCGACCCCATTAGGGTCGATCACGCGCACCTTCGCGCCGCGCTTCACCGCTTCCCATCCGCAGGACAGGCCGAATGCCCCCGCGCCGTAGATGGTGATATCCGCTTGTGCCATCTGCATTATTGCCCATTGCAACCCGAACCGCCTGACCGCTAACTGGGCGGTAGACGCAACCTCTCTCATAAGACATCCCATGGCCGACCACCAGACAGCCCAGATTGCATGGCGCGACGGAACACTCCCTGTTTCGACGCGGTTCGACGATCCCTATTTCTCGCTAACCTCTGGACTGGAGGAAACGCGGCACGTGTTTCTGGCGGGCAATGACCTGCCCGCGCGGCTGTGCGATGGTTTCCATGTGGCTGAACTGGGGTTTGGGACGGGGCTCAATATGCTGGCGTTGGCGCTGGCGAATGAGGGCGGCCCCAAGGTGCGATTTACATCGTTTGAAGCCTTCCCGATGACCGTAGATGACATCACCAAAGCGCTCGATGCCTTTCCCGAAGCCGCTGCGATTTCCGCGCCTTTTCTGGACGCTTGGGCGCAGGGCGCACGACGCTTCACGCTTGGCACGCTTTCTGTGGAGGTGATCGAAGGTGATGCACGGGGGAAGCTCGCAGCGTGGGACGGACAGGCCGACGCGTGGTTCCTCGACGGGTTCTCACCTGCGAAAAACCCAGAGCTATGGGGCGAGGACCTGATGCAGGAAGTCGGACGGCACACGGTCTCGGGCGGCACATTTGCTACTTACACCGCGGCGGGCCACGTGCGCCGCGCCCTCGACGCGGGCGGGTTCGATGTGACGCGTTGCTCTGGCTTCGGGCGCAAACGCCACATGAGCCAAGGGACCAAACGAGAGGACGGGAAATGACCGAACAGAACACGCGCCTCGGCGTCATGCTCATGGTTTTGACGATGTTCATCTTCGCCATGCAGGACGGCATTTCGCGCCACCTCGCGGGGGAATACAACGTCTACATGGTGATCATGATCCGCTACTGGGTCTTTGCCAGCTTCGTTATCCTTTGGTCGGCACGTACGGCAGGCGGCCTGTCGAAAGTCATTCGTAGCGCTCAGCCAAAGCTCCAATTCTTTCGCGGCGCCCTGCTTGCGCTCGAAGTGATCGTAATGGTCATCGGTTTTGTAAAACTGGGGTTGGTCGAGAGCCACGCGATGTTCGCCACCTATCCGCTCATCATCACCGCCTTGTCGGGGCCACTGCTGGGCGAGCGCGTCGGGTGGCGCCGCTGGATGTCGGTGGCGCTTGGCTTCATCGGGGTTCTGATCATCCTGATGCCCGGATCAGGCGTGTGGTCGATGGCGGCAATCTTCCCGCTCGGTTCGGCAGCCATGTTCGCGCTCTACGGATTGCTCAACCGCTATGTTGCCCGCCGCGACCCCGCATCGGTAACGTTCTTTTACACGGGGATTTCTGGCGCAATCGTGACGACGATAATCGGTGTGTGGTTCTGGGAAACAATGACGTTTGGCGATTGGGCGTGGATGGCCCTTTTGTGCGCGACATCGACTTTCGGCCACTACCTGCTCATCCGTGCCTATGAGCTATCCGAGGCCTCTGCGATCCAGCCATTTGCCTACCTACAACTCGTCTTCGCCTCCATGCTCGGCGTGATCGTTTTCCACGATGTGATCCGCCTTAACGTGGCGATCGGCACGTCGCTTGTTGTCGCGGCAGGGATGTTTGCACTGTTACGCGCCCGCAAGGTGGCCGAGCAGCGGACACCGTGAGCCGTGACCTCTAGCGGGCGGTGAGTTGTTGGGAGAGCGTGACTGGTCCCGTTTCGCCTGACAGGCGCGCGCGGTAGACGGTCAGGCTTTCCATCACTCGCATCACATAGTTGCGTGTCTCGCGGAAGGGGATGTGTTCGATCCAATCGACGGGATCGACGCCCCCTCCACGCGGATCACCGTAGCGCGCAATCCAGTCGCGGGCGCGCGATGGACCGGCGTTATAGCCTGCCGCGACAAGCGGCATGTTCGCGCCGAACTCCTCGATCAACTGCGCCAGATAGGCCGAGCCAAGGCGGGCATTCAACACGGGATCATGCAGGTCGCTTTCCTCAAACCCGTCCACGCCGAGCTTTGAGGCCATCGCCTCGCCCGTGCGCGGCATAAGTTGCATCAACCCGCGCGCACCAACGTAGGACATCGCGTCGGGATTGAATTCGCTCTCTCGGCGCGCAATGGCCAGCGCGAGCGCGGGATCAACGGGAAGGTTGGCATCAGCCAGATCGTGCAACGGATAGTAGGCACGGTTGAGCACGATGCCCTGATCGGCGGCGAATTTGGCCACAAGCACGGCGAGATAGGGATGTGTGTCGAGCGCAAGATCGCCCAACTGGCCAAGCTCCTGCGGCGTCAGGCTTTCACCAAGGTGGCGCATGAAACGTGCGGCGAGTGGCTTCTCTCCTGCCTCGTATAGAAGTTGCGCCGAGCGTAACACGGTCGAACTCATAAAGGCCGCGCCGCTGTAATCTTCGAAACGCACCTCGCCCGTAAGCGCTGGATCAAGCGGCAGGCTCGCACGTTCGGCGGCGAGCAACCCATAAAAGGAAGTCTGGAACTGCGCCCCAAATGAATAGGCGGCAAGCGCATCCGCCTCAGCTCCGAGCGCCTCCAACGCGCGCCCCTCCCAATAGCCCGCACGGCCCAGTGAAATGGGTGTCGCCACGGCCACGCGGAAGCGGTTGAAATGGTCGAGTGCAGTCAGTGGTTCGTCGAGATAGCGCAACGCGATATAGCCCGCGAGCCATTCGAGATCGGCGTAGTGATCCTCGTCAGGGTCAAGGTAGTGCCGCGCCGCCGATGTGTAGGCAATCCGCGCCTTGCCGTCGCGCATCATCTGACGCGCAAGTGCGCGGCGGCGCTCACCCCACGCTTCAGGTTGGCCCAAGGCGTCGCGGGAGGTGGATTGCTGCAACAGGAGCGAGGTCGCATCATCGTATCGCCCCTTGCGCATGCGCCACTGGAATCGTTCGAACGCAAGAATCGGAGCATCGGCAAGCGTGTCGGGAATAGCCGCAATCGCGTCGTCCACACCGTTTTTATCGCCGCGCAGTTTCGACGCGGCATCAATAAGCGCCCCCCACCCATCGGGCAGGTAGGGTTCAAGAGACCTCGCCTCGTCGTAGAAACCGCGCCACAGGAGCATCCGCGCGCGATCCTCATGGAAGGGAGCAACCTGCGCGGGGAAGTGGGTCAACAGGTAGGCGGTCACCTCATCGTCGAGCGAGAGACTTTGCCACGCAATCACGGCCTGCGCCTGCGCATCGGCTTCAAGTCCGCGTTGCTGATAGGCACGCGTGAGGGCAATCGTGCCTTCGCCTGTCTCGGGCGGAAATTCGTCGAAATAGGCAATAACGTCGTTAGGATTGGTGCCCTCGGAAATGTTCTGCTCACAACGTTCCGCCAGAAGCGGAAGGCCTGGCCAATCGGCGTTGCGTTCCAGAAAGGCCTGGCATTCGGCGAAGCTGCCCTTGCCTGCACGCAGGTAGTGCCAGTCGATAATATCGCGCCCCAAACCGCTCACGGCGGCACGCGCCGCATCCCAGTCACCCGCCGCGCGGTGCTGATAAGCAACTTCAAGCGCATCCGATTCGGGTGAGGCCGTGGCACTCGACAGCGTTACGGCAAAGGTCGCCGCGACAAAGGCGGTGCGTGATATGAGCCTATGAATCAAGGGCAATGGCATGGTCTGGTCGATAATCCTCAGGTCAGTTGCGCGCCTTGATCGGTGCGCTTTTGCCACGAGGGTAACGCAGCGCGGAGCGCGGACAAGACACATTCTTGGCATTCCCGAAGTTCGCGGCTAGTTTCCGCGCGTCCCCACGGGCGCGACTCACGCGGTCGGCGGACATACAAACAATTTTATATTTCCGAAAAGGAGCGCATCATGATCAAAGGGTCTCTTCCTGCATTGGTGACGCCGTTCAAGAACGGCGAACTGGATCTCGATGCACTCAAACACTTGGTCGAATGGCACATCGAGCAAGGCTCCAGCGGGCTTGTCCCCGTTGGCACCACGGGCGAAAGCCCGACACTCAGCCATGCCGAGCACGAGAAAGTGGTCGAAGTCGTCGTCGAAACCGCAGCTGGGCGCATCCCCGTGATCGCTGGCGCAGGGTCGAACAACACCGCCGAGGGCATCCGCCTTGTGCGCCATGCCGCCAAAGTCGGCGCGGATGCGGCTCTCGTGGTGACGCCCTACTACAACAAGCCGACACAGAGAGGGCTGATCGCGCATTTCACGGCGCTGCATGACGCCGCTGATATTCCGATCATTATCTACAATATCCCTTCGCGCTCGGTCATCGACATGTTGCCCGAGACAATGGGCGAGTTGTCCAAACTTCCCCGCATCATCGGCGTGAAGGACGCAACAGGCGACCTGTCCCGCGTCCCGCAACAGCGCATCACATGTGGCACTGACTTCCTTCAGCTTTCTGGCGAGGACGCCACTGCTATCGGCTACAATGCGCACGGCGGTCTCGGCTGCATCACGGTGACTGGGAATGTTGCGCCGAAGCTCTGCGCACAGATGCAGAAGGCGACACTCGACGGGGACTATGCACTCGCCCGCGAGATCAACGACAAGCTCATGCCGCTCCACATTTCGCTCTTCCTTGAGCCTGGTCTGGTAGGTGCGAAATACGCCATGTCCCTTCTCGGGCTTTGCTCGGATGAGGTGCGCTTGCCACTCACGCCGCTTGCGGACGAGACCAAGGCCCATATCCGTGCGGCGATGGAGCACGCCGAACTGCTGTAAGCGCCCACGCCTTCACAACGACCGAACGCCGCGCCCTAGCACTGGAGCGCGGCGTTTTCTTTCTCTCGCATGGCCCGAATTCCACGCGGCCTTGGCGCTGCCAGTGGACACTGGGCCTTTCATCCCCTATCTGCATTTGACCATGGCCAAGAAAAAACAGACGCCCGAAGAGAAGAACTACAAGGTGATCGCCGAGAATCGGCGCGCGCGCTTTGACTATGCCATCGAAGATGACATCGAGTGCGGCGTCGTATTGTCAGGCTCCGAGGTCAAATCGCTGCGCGTGGGCCAGTCCAATATCGCCGAGAGTTATGCCGCGGTGGAAGATGGCGAGCTTTGGCTGACGAACTCCTATATCGCCCCTTACGAGCAAGCCATGTTCCCGCACGAGGAACGCCGCAAACGCAAATTGCTGGTCTCCAAGCGCGAGTTGTCGCGGCTCTGGCAGGCAACCGGTCGCCAAGGCATGACGCTTGTGCCGCTGGTCATGTATTTCAACCACAAGGGGCGCGTGAAGATTAAGCTTGGCATCGCCAAGGGTAAAAAGAACCACGACAAACGCGCGACCGAGGCCAAACGTGACTGGGGCCGCCAGAAACAGCGCTTGCTCAAACAAAGCGGGTAGCGCCGCAATTATTCGCAATTAGACCACCGCTCCGCCCGCATCGCTTGCACGGGCCAAAAGGGACGGGTATGGCAGACATGCGCAACAGTTGAATAGGTGCGATATGCCCCAATCCGACCCTAAAACGCTGGTTTCGACCGACTGGCTCGCCGAGAACCTCAAATCGCCCGAGCTGCGTGTGATCGACGCGAGCTGGTACATGCCCGACGCGGGACGCGACGCGAAGGCAGAGTATGCCGCGTCGCATATTCCTGGTGCACGGTTTGTCGATATCGACGATGTTTCGGACGCGCGATCTGCTCTTCCCCATATGTTGCCACCAGTTGAGAAATTCATGTCGCGGATGCGCGCACTCGGCATCGGGGACGGGCATCAGGTCGTGATCTACGACGGTGCTGGAATTTTCTCCGCTCCGCGCGTGTGGTGGATGTTCAAATACTTCGGCCAGAACAATGTGGCCGTCCTCGACGGAGGCCTGCCCAAATGGGTGGCCGAGGGACGCCCCGTGACCGACGAACCACCCGTGATCCGCGACCGACACATGGTGCCGCAGATCAACGACGCACTGGTGCGTGACGTAACGCAGGTCGCCGCCTCCGCAAAACTCGGCGACCACACCATCGTCGACGCCCGCGCAGCCCCGCGTTTTCGTGGTGAAGTCGTGGAACCGCGTCCGGGCCTGCGTTCGGGTCATATCCCGAATTCCCGCAATGTGCCGTTTAGCGATGTACTCAACAGCAATGGCACGATGAAAACACCCGGCGAACTGCGCATTATCTTCGAACGCGCAGGCGTCGATCTCACCAAACCCGCCATCACATCCTGCGGCTCAGGGGTGACGGCAGCAATTCTTAGCCTCGCGCTCGAACGCATCGGCGCAACCCACGCGCTTTACGATGGCTCTTGGGCGGAATGGGGCATGTATGGCGACCTGCGCGTCGCAACTGGAGAAGCGTGATGCTCGAAAATCTGAAGCCGCAAGCGGCCGACAAAATCCTTCAACTGATGCAACTCTATCGCGAAGACCCGCGCGATACGAAAATCGACCTTGGCGTCGGTGTCTACAAGGACGCCAGCGGCCACACCCCGATCATGCGTGCGGTCAAGGCGGCCGAGAAGAAATTGTGGGAAGAAGAAACCACGAAATCCTACACCGCACTTTCAGGCGACCCCGCCTATGGCACGGCGATGAAATCTCTGGTTCTGGCCGACAGTGTCAATCACGCCCGCGTAGCGGCCATCGCCACCCCTGGCGGCACGGGTGCGATTCGTCAGGCATTTGAACTGGCCCGTCTGGCCAACCCTGACTGCACCGTCTGGACGTCGAACCCGACGTGGCCGAACCACCTATCGATCCTCAAATTCATGGGGCTGCCCAATCGCGAGTATGCCTATTTCGACGAAGCAAGCTGCACCGTCGATTTCGGCGCGATGATGGAGAGCCTCAAGGATGTGAAGGCGGGCGATCTGGTACTTCTGCACGGCTGCTGTCACAATCCGACGGGCGCCAACCTGACGCTTGAGCAATATGGCGCGGTGGCCGATTTGATCATCGAGAAGGGCGCTCTGGCGCTTGTCGATATCGCCTATCAGGGTTTCGGCGACGGTCTTGAAGAGGACGCCGCAGCGACCCGTCTTCTCGCCTCCAAGCTGCCGGAACTTCTCATCGCAGCGTCTTGCTCGAAGAACTTCGGCATCTACCGCGAACGCGCTGGCTGCCTCATGGCGATGACCGAAACGGCGGAAGGCATGAGCAAGGCGCAAGGATCACTCAACTTCCTGAACCGCCAGAACTACTCCTTCCCGCCCGACCACGGCGCGCGTCTTGTGACGATGATCCTCAACGACGATGCGTTGAAAGCCGACTGGATGGCGGAGTTGGAAGAGGTGCGGAACGGAATGCTTGGCCTGCGCCAACAGCTCGCCGACGAGTTGCGCCAGCGCACGAACTCTGACCGTTTTGATTTCATCGCAACACACCGCGGCATGTTCTCACGCATTGGCGCGACGCCAGAAGAAGTGCAAGTGATGCGCGATCAATTCGGCATCTACATGGTAGGTGACTCGCGTATGAATATCGCGGGCCTCAACAGCAAGACCGTGCCGCTTCTGGCCGAGGCAATCGCCAAGACTTGCAAGTAGGCGATCAAGTCGCAAACAAAGCGACAAAGGGGTGCCTTTGGGCGCCCCTTTTTGCTGCTAATTGTCCCGCGAAGACACCCTCGCCTATGTCGGGAAGAGCCGCGCCATTTCCCTATCAAATTCAGCCCAAGTGATCGTCGCCTTATTGCCCGCGAAACCGTGGTAGTGCGATTTCCCTGATGGGGTCGGAAGACCCGCCCAGATCTTCGCGAGATTTATCATGAAGTCGCGCCGCGTGATCTGCCCTGCCTGCATCGCCATGATCCCCGCTTCACGAAGAAGTTGGTCCGCAAGATAGTCCTGAAGCTCGGGCGAGAACTGTGCCGAATGGGGGACGCCGAGTATCGCGACGAGGCGCCTCAATGTTTTGGGAATGAACTGAAAGCGTCCTATGGCGTGCGGCTGACCCGGCGTGGCGTCGATCCAATTGTAGATGTCGGAGATGGTCATCTCGGTCGGGCGGCGTGGCGGCTTGACCTTCGCGCCGTGATTGACAGCATCGTATCCGTCGCGCCGCGATTCCGCACGACCGATAATGTCGCGGAGGCCAGTGACGGGACCAAGTCGCGATGGTGCGACGTGCTGGATACGCGCGCCAGAAACTCGTGGCGGCAAGGGCGCGAAGAAGCTTCCGCTCTCACGCCCCGCAAAGAGGCTGTTCGCGGAATTGTGCGGCGTAAGGAACGGCACGCCCTCTCTTACCCCAAGCGAGGCTTCCATCGGTGGCTGGTTAACAGACGGACCTTCCATCAAGGGAGCCACTGGTGAGATGAGTGAAGTGTCAGCCTGTGGCGCTGCGAGTGGGCGCGCAAAGCGTGTGGCCAGCGGTTGCGCCCTAGCCGCCCACGCGTGCTCGGCACAGGCGGTAAGCGGATGCGTCGAGAACATCGCGATGAGGGCCAATGCCACCCACATACAGGCGGGAATCCTGTCGCGCGCAATGGGGCGCAGCGGAGCGGATGCGGTGGCGGTCTTACCCAAGGCATTGGTCCTTCTGGAACTCACTGCCTTCGGGTTTAGGCGCACTTGGTTTCAAATACGTTTATGGACGGCAGAGAGACGCCGTGAAAACGAAAAAACCCGGGCGCGAACGCCCGGGCCAATGTTGGCTGATGTTAGGAAGGGAGATCAGCCTTTGTAGAACTCGGGATAGGCTTCCATGCCCAGTTCCGCTTTGTCGAGGCCTGTGATCTCGGCTTCCTCGGAGACACGGATACCCATGGCTGCTTTGAGGATGATCCAGACAATCAGCGACACGATGAAGACGAACAGACCGATGACAACCACACCGATGATCTGCGTCACGAAGGACGTGCCATCATTGGTCAGCGGCACAGCGAGGGTGCCCCAGATACCAGCAATGAGGTGGACAGGGATCGCGCCGACAACGTCGTCGATTTTCATCTTGTCGAGTGCAGGGACTGCGAAGACCACGATCAGACCGCCGATGCCACCGATGAACAGAGACATGAAGAGCGACGGGGTGAGCGGCTCAGCAGTGATCGACACCAGACCAGCCAGAGCGCCGTTGAGCACCATGGTGAGGTCAACTTTACCGTAGATAACCTGCGTCAGGATGAGTGCGACCAGTGCACCGGAAGCAGCGGCCATGTTGGTGTTCGCGAAGATGCGGCCAACGTCAGTGATGTCGCCAACGGTACCAGCAGCAAGCTGCGAACCGCCGTTGAAGCCAAACCAACCGAGCCACAGGATGAACGTACCAAGCGTTGCGAGAGCAAGGTTGGAACCGGGCATCGGGTTTACTTTGCCGTCTTTGTACTTGCCAATACGTGGGCCGAGGACGATTGCACCAGCGAGAGCGGCAAAGCCACCAGCAGCGTGCACAACTGTGGAACCAGCGAAGTCGGAGAAGCCCATTTCGCTCAGGAAGCCACCGCCCCACTGCCAGGACGCTTCGATCGGGTAGATCACGCCAGTCAGGATCGCGGTAAAGATGAGGAACGGCCACAGTTTGATGCGCTCGGCGAGAGTACCAGACACGATGGATGCGGTGGTCGCACAGAACATCAGTTGGAAGAAGAAGTCGGAAGCAACGGATGCATAGTCAAGCGATGCATCGGCAGCGCCGAGACCGACAGGCTCAAGCGAGGTTGTGGAGAACCACGGCCCCATGATCCCTTCGATCATCCATTCACCCGGGTACATCAGGTTGAAGCCGATGAGCCAGTACATGACGGAAGCAATTGCGAAGAGGGCAACGTTCTTGGTCAGCTGAGTGGTGACGTTCTTGGAGCGGACAAGACCCGCTTCGAGCATGGAGAAGCCTGCAGCCATCCACATCACGAGGAAGCCGCCGATCAGGAACAGCAGCGTGGTCATGATGTAGGGGCCGATTTCGTCGAATGTCGGCGCAGCCGCCTCGGCGTCCTGGGCAAAGGCCATCAGGGGAAGCGCTGAGGCTGCCACAGAGGCCGGAATAAGTTTGGAGAGTTTCATCTTGGATTGGTCCCTTTTGTCTCTTGAGACAGGCGCGGGTTAAACCGCGTCGTCGTTGGTCTCGCCGGTGCGGACGCGCACGGCGCCTTCCACGTCGAGGACAAAGATCTTGCCATCGCCGATTTTGGCGGTCTTGGCGGTGGAGGCGATGGTGGATACGACCTGATCGGCCATTGAGTCGGAGACAACGATCTCCAGTTTCACCTTCGGCACGAAGTTCACGGCGTATTCCGCGCCGCGGTAGATTTCGGTGTGTCCGGACTGGGCGCCGAAGCCCTTGATCTCGGTCACCATCATACCACTCACGCCGATGCCAGTTAGCGCTTCGCGGACTTCTTCAAGCTTGAACGGCTTGATCGCAGCAATAATCAGTTTCACGTTTTTCCCCTTCCGATTAAGCGGGCGTCTGCCGATTGGCGGCAGTCACGGCTTCACAAGAGGCAGTGAGACGGGATCGCACAAGAAAAGGGCGGGTGCGAATCGGGTCACCAGTAGATAAAAACGCACAAAAATTGTACAAATTGTGCGACATGCATTAAAATTAGGCAATCGAGGAAGTTTGAGAACCGGCGCCTTTCCACTCAACATTCCGACAAACCCCCTGTAGTCTGCCCGAAACGACAGCAAACCGTCACAGAACGGCTGGGCAGAGGTATGACAGGACAGAATCGCAAAGGCGGAAAACTGGTCGCGGATCGTCGCTATCCCAAGAAGCCTACGGGCGGAGCGAAATCAAACGCCAAATCGAAAGCAGCGAAACCTGCGACGCGCAAAAAATCCCGTGCCGCGCGAAAGTCAAAGCCACAGGGGCCGTGGATTGTGCGCGTAGTTCTGGGCTTGTTGCGCTGGATTGGGCGGTTCATCTGGGTCGTCATTTCGCGCACGGCAGTGGTGCTGGCGATCGTGATCGGGCTGTCCGTTGCCTATATCTACACCACACTCCCTCCTGTAACCGACCTTTTGGACGGACGCGCACGAGGGTCGGTCACGATGCTCGACCGCAACGGATCGGTCTATGCATGGCGTGGCGAGCAGTTTGGCGGGCAAATCACCGCTGACACCGTATCGCCGTATCTAAAGAACGCAATTATCGCGACGGAGGACAAACGCTTCTATCGTCACTTCGGCGTCTCCCCGCGCGGCATCGCTTCGGCCATTCGGATCAACCTGAGCGAAGGACGCGGACCGCTTTCAGGCCACGGCGGGTCTACATTGACGCAACAGGTTGCGAAACTGCTCTGCCTTGGCACGCCCTATGATCCCAAAGAGTGGGAGAGCCAGACTGCCTATGAAGCCGATTGCCGGCAGACGACGATTGCGCGCAAGATCAAGGAAGTCATCTACGCTATGGCGATGGAGGCGCGTTACTCCAAAGACGAGATCCTCTCGATCTATATGAACCGCGCCTATCTGGGCGGCGGCGCCAACGGATTCGAGGCCGCCGCGCAACGCTATTTCGGAAAATCAGCGGCAGAAGTGAACATTGCCGAAAGCGCAATGCTTGCTGGTCTGCTCACGGCGCCCTCGCGCTATGCACCGACCAACAACCTGCAACGCTCGCAAGAGCGCGCGGGGATTGTATTGCTGCTGATGAACCAGCAGGGCTACATCAACGACGACGAACGTGCCTACGCCAAAGCGCACCCCGCCGAACTTTCGGAAACGGCCGAGAGGAACGCGGGCGGATATTTCGCGGATTGGGTGATGGGCTCGGGTCCTGACTTCCTGACCCGTGATACGACCGAGGATGTAGTGATCGAGACCACCTTCGACACCCGCATCCAGAGCGCCGCCGAGGAGGCGCTGACCTGGGTGTTCGAGAATAAGGTGCGTGCAGGGTCCGAGGCTCAAGCGGCTATTGTTGTCATGAGCGCGGACGGAGCAGTGCGTGCGATGGTGGGTGGGCGCAAGCTCAAAGTATCTGGCGCATTCAACCGCGCGACACAGGCGAAGCGGCAACCCGGCTCCGCCTTCAAACCCTTCGTCTATGCCACGGCACTGGACCTCGGCTATTCATACGACAGCGTCATAGTGGACGAGCCGATCACGCTCGACATCCCTGGCTCGGGTCCGTGGACGCCACAAAACTACGACCGCACATTCCACGGCCCCGTTACGCTCACCGATGCGTTGCGCCACAGCTACAACATACCTGCGGTGAAGCTCGCCACCGATGTCGGGTTGGAAAACGTCCGCACCGTGGCGCAGATGTTTGGGATCGAAAGCGATCTGGCCCAAGGCCCTGCTCTGGCGCTCGGCGCATCCGAGACGACGCTCCTTGAGATGACAGGTGCCTATGCGGGGATTCTCAACGGCGGCACCTCCGTGACGCCCTACGGTCTCAAGTCGCTTCGGCTCAAAGGAGATTCCGAGCCGCTGATGGGGCAGGAAGGCGGCCTTGGTGAACGCGTGATCACCCCCTCCGCCGCTCAGCAATTGATTTACATGATGTATAACGTGGTGCAGCGTGGCACGGGATCACGCGCCGCCATCGACGGGATCGAAGTGGCTGGCAAGACAGGCACGACACAGGCTGCGCGCGACGCATGGTTCATGGGGTTCACCGCTGATTATGTTGCAGGTGTCTGGATGGGTTACGATGACAACACGCCGCTTACTGGTGTGACGGGTGGCGGCCTGCCAGCCGAAATTTGGCACGAAACCATGAGCCGTGTCATGGAAGGGATCGAGCCGAAGCCCCTGCCGATGATCCGCCCCGAACGCCCGCCGAGCGTCGACAGCACCGCCCAAACCGCAGGTTCGGACGGCTCGCGCTCAAACAACAAGGCCGACAACGTCATCATGGACATTCTCGACCAGATTTTCGGAGGAAATTAAGGCACGCGCCAAACGAGCGCCTGCCCTACCGCCTTTAGCCCAACGAGCGTGTCAGCGCGGAAATCGAACCTCCCGCCCGATCGAGCATTGCCCCGATCTCGGCGCGTTCGGTCTTAAGCAGGGAAATGCCCTCGATCTGCAGATCGATGAACTTGCCCGACTTGTCGTGGACGATGAAGGAGATTGCGAAAGGCGCCTCTCCCTGCAGGATCGCAGTACAGCGCACATCGTAGATCGAATTGACTTTCTGCACCGAGTTGACCTGAATCTGCCCGCCGATGAACTCGCGGAAACGTGCGCCGTATTTGCGGGCAAGATACCCTTTGAACGCCTTGGTGAAAGCGGTCAGGTCGGACGATGACGCGCTACGGGCGGGCGGTCCGAGGACCGAGCGCGCAATCGACGGCGTATCCGCGTAGGTGGTCAGAACACCCTCAAAGTCGCGATACATCGCGCTCTCAGATTTCCCCGAATTAATAATCCCGTTGATGTCGGAAACCGTACGCGTGATGAGCGACCGCGCCTCGCCTTCCGAAAACGCAAGGGCGGGGCGCGGCAGGGTCACGGCCAGAGCCACTGTCGACAGACCCGCAGCCAAAAAGAAACGTCGGGACATTTGCGTCGCGTCAATCATAGAAATCCTCATACAGATCATAGTTAGCCGCATCGTCAGCGGAGGGTTCGCCACCTGTGTCGCGCGCGGGGTCATTGCCCGTGAGCGTGTAACGGCGACTATCGAGATAGGTCAGCTTCATCACAGTATAGCTGTCAGCGCTGTCATAGAGAACGGATTCGTAGATATCCGAATATTCATAGCGGTCGTTCACCAACGTCGCAGCGCGCAAAGGGCCGATGGCCTTTACCACATCCGCGCCGAACACGACTTTCGCAGGGTTCAATGCCACATCCACAGCAAGGCCGACGGCATCCCGTGTCGTCGATGGGCCAATCACGGGGAGGACCACATAGGGCCCTTCTCCCGCGCCCCAGACATGAAGCGTCTCGCCAAAGTCTGTCGGACGAGCAGGCAGGCCGAAAGCATTGGCCACATCAAGCAACCCGCCAATCCCGATCGTCGCGTTCACCGTGAAGCGGAAGAGGTTGTAGCCCGCATCGTCAAGGCGCGCCTGAAGGATATCATTGGCAATCACCCCTGGAAGCCCGACCGTGTCCGACACGTTCGAGACGCCTCGACGTAGCACCGATGGAAGTACCGTGCCGTAGACTTGCGAGGCTGGCCTTACCAAAGCACGGTCAACATCCGTGTTGAATTCATGGGTCTCGCGATTGGCCGTTTCGTAAGGATCAATGTCCCCCTGCGTCGTCGCAGCGCACCCCGCAAGCAAAGCGGAGGCGAGAATGACGGGCGGAGCTATGCGCAGGCGAGCGTTCATGGATCAAACTTTCAGATCGAACAGGCCAGAAGCGACCAGTGGCATCGTTACATCGGCGCGGTTCGGAGACCACGCCTTTGGTGAAGAATTCGTGGAGGGCACATAGGGTTTTTCCGACGGAAGCCCAATCTTTACCTTTAGGGACTTATGGTCGTGTGGCCGAGAATCAACACGTTTTCCACGAGACCACATATATGCGCGCTTTTGCGCTGCACTGTCTCCCAAAAAAGCAGGCAGAAATTCCCTCAATGTCCTCCATTTCCACAGACCAGTTTCGACAAGGGGCCGAAGAACTCTCGCAGGTCCGACGCCAGTCGCGCGGGGCGTTCCTTGGTTCCTTTGTCTTTTCCATCTGCATCAACCTCCTGATGCTCACTGGTCCGCTTTTCATGCTGCAAGTCTACGACCGCGTGCTCGGTTCGGGGTCGGAAGCAACGCTGGTGGCGCTCTTTGCGATTGTGGCGTTTCTCTTTCTCATGATGGGGCTTCTGGACGGTGTACGCAGCCGCATCTTCGCGCGGATCGGTGCGCGGTTCCAATCGACGTTGGAGGAGCGCGTTTTCAACGCCGCCCTTGATCGCGCCGCAAACAACCCGCGATTGGTCGAGCGTTCGGAGGCGATGGATCATCTTGCCGCGATCCGACGTTTTCTGTCCTCGCCCGTGTTGGCCGCGTTCTTTGACCTGCCCTTCACGCCGCTGTTCCTCTTAGGCATCGCACTGTTTCATCCCCACCTCGGAATGTTCGCGCTTGGCGGCGGGGCTGTTCTTGTCCTCGTCGCTCTGGCGCATCGCAGGGCGACCAGAGAGCCAAACGCAAAGGCACAACGCGCTGATATCACCGCGGCACAAATGGCCACCCGCCTGACCGCAGCATCCGAAGCGCTCAAGTCAATGGGAATGCAACGCGCCGCCTATCGTCGTTGGCTCACTGCGCGCGAGGCCGCTCTTGAAAACGAAATCATGGCTGCAGATATCACAATGTCCTACACCGCCGCATCCAAGGCGCTACGCCTGTTCTTACAGTCCGCGATGCTGGCGCTTGGGGCGTGGCTCGTGCTGGAACGCGAACTGACGCCTGGCGCGATGATCGCAGGTTCCATCCTGCTGGGACGTGCCTTGCAGCCCGTCGGCGTGCTGATCAACCAATGGGCTGTTCTCCAATCGGCACTGCGCGGGCGGGAAGCGCTGGCCGAACTTCTCGGCGCGCATCCCGTGCGCGCGCCACGCATGGAACTGCCCCGTCCGTCCGCCGCCCTCCACGTGAAGAACCTGACCATCATCCCTCTGGGGCAGGCGCAAGCCTCCCTTCGCATGGTCTCCTTTCACGTCACTCCCGGCGAAGCGCTTGGCGTGATTGGGCCCTCAGGCGCGGGCAAATCAACATTGGCGCGGGCGCTGACTGGTGCGTGGCCCGCTTCGGGCGGGACCATTCGCCTCGATGGCGCGAAGATCGACCAATATGATCCCGAAAGACTCGGCACCTATATCGGCTACCTCCCGCAATCGGTCGAACTCTTCGACGGAACAATCACGGAGAATATCGCGCGGCTGGCGGTCGATCCCGACCATGAGGCCGTTGTCGCCGCAGCTCGAAAAGCCGCTGCACATAAGATGATCCTAGAATTGCCCGATGGCTACGATACGCAGGTCTCCTCCTCGAGCGGGTTGCTGTCGGGCGGTCAGTTGCAACGGATCGGCCTTGCCCGCGCCTTCTACGGCGCACCCGTAGTCGTGATTCTTGATGAGCCAAATTCGAACCTAGACAACGAAGGCTCCATGGCGCTCAATGCCGCGATCCGCGCGCACAAGGACGCTGGCGGCGCGGCGTTAATCATGGCGCACCGCCCTTCGGCAATCGAGGAATGCGACAAGCTCCTTGTGCTCAAAGACGGCACAGCCCGCGCCTTCGGCCCCAAAGACCAAGTGCTCAGGGACACCGTGCGTAATGTCACTGAAATACGACGTGGTAGCGTAGGGGGTGTGCAATGACCGCTTCCGCGCCCCCATGGTCAACGCGCCGCCTATCCACGGTCGGATTCCTCTGCGTGCTGGTGCTATTTGGCGGCTTCGGCGGCTGGGCCGCTTTTGCCCGCATCGACGGAGCCGTGGTGGCCTCAGGCAAAGTCGAGGTAGCCCAGAACCGACAGGAAGTCGCGCATCGCGATGGCGGCATCGTAGCCAGTCTCAACGTCGGCGAGGGCGACAAGGTCAAGGCGGGCGATATCCTCCTGACCCTATCGGCCAATGAACTACGCAACGATATCTCGATTGCCGACGGGCAATATTTCGAACTCCTCGCCCGCGCCGCCCGTTTGGAAGCGGAGCGTGATGGCGCGGATGCCCTGACATTTCCCGACGAACTTCGTGCGCGGGTCTCCGTAGATCACGTGGCCACGAAAGCCGCCGAAACGCAGCGATCGCTTTTCGAGGCACGGCGCATCACACAGGCCCGTGAAATTGAGCAACTCGAAAAACGCAAAACCCAGATTGATGCTCAGATCGACGGGCTGGAGGCCCAAGCCGCCGCGCTCACCGAACAAAAGGCACTGGCCGAGGCTGACCTTGAGGACCAAACCTCGCTACGCGCCCGCGGGCTGACCCAGCAAAGCCGCGTAACGGATTTGCGCCGCGAGGTTATCGGCCTGACTGGGGAGATCAGCCGTCTCGCCGCATCACTGGCACAGGCCCGCGCGCAGATCACGGAGATTGATCTGGCCATTCTCAAACTCGGCACAGACCAGCGAGAGCGTGCGATCAGCGAGTTACAGGACATAGAACCCGCCCTGTCGCGGCTACGCGAGCAACGCGCCGCCATGTCGGCACGCGCCGCGCGGCTTGAATTGAAAGCACCCGTAAGCGGGACGGTATACGGCCTGTCTGTGTTCGGGCCCGAAGCAGTCATCTCGCCCGCCGAGCCCGTGCTCTATATCGTCCCCGCTGACAGCCCGCTCATCATCACCGCCAAGATCAGCCCGACCCACGTCGATCAGGTCTACCGTGGCCAGCCCGTGCGTCTTCGCTTCACCTCATTCGATCAACGACGCACGCCCGAGTTGCTTGGAACACTGCTCACCATCTCCCCCGATGCGTTCCGCGACGAGTTTACAGGCGCGCAATACTACCGTGCCGAATTTACGCTCCCTCAGGATCAGAGGGCGCGGCTGCCCGAGGGGACAACGCTCCTGCCAGGGATGCCCGTGGAGGTCTTTATGTCGCGTGGGGGGCGGACACCTCTTGCCTATTTGGTCAAACCATTGGCAGACTATTTCAACCGCGCATTCCGCGAAGATTGATCTAGAAAAGAGACCCATGCCATGACCGCCATCGACGACGCACTGACCAAACTCGGACTGACGCTGCCCGACGCCCCTGCTCCCGCCGCCAACTACGTTCCTTACGTGATCAGCGGGAAGCATCTTTATGTCTCGGGGCAGGTGTCCACTGGTGCCGACGGTTTCATCACTGGAAAGCTCGGAGCAGATTTGACTGTCGAAGAGGGGGCCGCAGCCGCACAAACCTGCGCGCTCGCGCTTCTGGCACAGGCACGCGCCGCCGCGGGGGGCGATTTCTCGCGGATCAAGCGGCTGGTGAAACTCGTGGGCTTCGTAAACTCGACGCCTGATTTCGGCGACCAACCAAAGGTCGTCAATGGCGCATCCGATCTATTTGTCGCTGTGATGGGCGATGCCGGGCGGCACGCGCGTTCGGCGGTATCGGCTGCATCGCTTCCCTTCGGCGTCGCGGTCGAGATCGAGGCCATCTTCGAACTCGCCTAATGCCCGTTCCGCCGCTTCCAAACGCTTTTCTGATCCGCCCCATTGCCCATCGCGCCCTGCACGATGGCAACCGAACCCGTGCCGAAAACGGACGCCTCGCCGTAGAGGCGGCGATTGCGCGGGGATACGGGATCGAGATCGACGTGCAACCGAGCGCGGACGGCGATGCGATGGTGTTTCACGACTACGATCTGGGGCGGGTGACAACAGCCACGGGCGCGATCCGTCAAAGGAGCGCGGATGCGCTGGCCAATGTGTCCTATCGCACGGGCGAGGTCGGCATCCCTACTCTAGCCCAGATCTGCGACCAAATTGCGGGGCGGGTTCCTCTGCTTATCGAGATCAAGGATCAGGACGGAATGATGGGCTCCGATATAGGAACGCTTGGTTCCTCCGTGGCCAAAGTGCTGCGCGACTATGAGGGTCCGCTCGCGGTAATGTCCTTCAACCCGCACGCCGTCGCGGAGATGCGCGACCTCCTGCCTGATGTGCCACGCGGACTGACAACTTCAGACTTTCCCAAAAAGGACTGGCTCTTGCTCTCGGACGCGCGGCGTGCGGAGCTTGCATCTCTGGATAAGGTCGAGGCCGTTGGCGCCTCGTTCATCTCGCACAAGATCACTGCATTGGACCACCCTCCCGTTCTGGCGCTAAAAGAGCGCGGAATACCTGTTCTGTGCTGGACGGTTAAGAGCGCTGCACAGGAGATCAAGGCACGGAAAGTTGCGCAGAATATCACCTTCGAGGGCTACCTGCCCGCTTGACCGCCGCGGGTGAGACACCAATTCTGAACAGGAACGGCGCTGCATTACCCCCGTTTATGGGGGCGATCGACAGCGCTAGCGGGAGCATGATGCGTGTCAGACGAGATTGAAGTTTTTCTTACGCCCACAATCGACGGGATCGGCGCGGTGGATTGGGACGCCTGCGCGCGCTCCAATGTTGATGGCAGGGCCGCCGATCCCTTCACGACCTACCGTTTTCTGCACGCTCTGGAGGACTCGGGGTCGGTCGGGCCGGGCACGGGATGGCACCCGCAATACATCGCAGCCCGAAAGGACGGGCAGGTAATCGCGGTCGCTCCCATGTTTGCCAAATCGCACAGTCAGGGCGAATATGTTTTCGATCACTCATGGGCGAATGCCTATGAGAACGCGGGCGGGCGATACTATCCGAAGCTCCAAATCGCGGTGCCTTTCACGCCTGTCACGGGAACACGGCTCCTGGCCCGCGAAGGGTTTGAGATGATCGGACGAGCCGCGTTGGCCGAGGGGGCAGTTTCTGTCGCCGCGCAGAACCAAATTTCTTCGCTCCACATCACATTTTGCAGCACCGAAGATCGCGAAGCAGGCACACAGATGGGTCTCATGGCGCGCGGAGGCCAGCAATTTCACTGGAGAAACCGCGGGTATGAAGTCTTCGACGACTTCCTCGCCGACTTGTCGTCGCGCAAACGCAAAAACATCCGTAAGGAACGCGCCACTGCGCAGGGGTTCGGCGGTGAGATCGTGCAGTTCACAGGCGATGACATCCGTCCAGAACATTGGGATGCCTTCTGGAATTTCTATCAGGACACTGGCGCGAGAAAATGGGGAACTCCTTACCTCACCCGCGCGTTCTTTGATCATGTGCATGAAACGATGCGAAACGATGTGCTCTTGGTCCTCGCGCTGGACGCCGGCAAACCCGTTGCGGGCGCGCTCAATTTCATCGGGTCCGATACCCTTTTCGGACGCTATTGGGGCTGCACCGAGCACCATCCCTGTTTGCACTTTGAACTGTGCTACTACCAAGCCATCGACTACGCCATTGCACATGATCTTGCGACGGTCGAGGCGGGGGCGCAAGGTGAGCACAAACTGGCGCGCGGCTACCTGCCGACCCCGACGCATTCGCTACACTGGATTGCAGATCAGGGATTCAGACGGGCGGTTGCGGAATTTGTCGCCGCCGAACAGGCCGCCGTTGACGAGGAGGTTGAAGTCCTGACCGCGTGGGGGCCGTTCCGAAAGGATGCGCGCGACGAGGATCACGACTGAACAACAGCAGGCCCATTGCAATTTATCCGCCTGACCGGCCATCTGGGCCGCGAGGAACACCGCCCCGAAGAGGGCCAGAACGGAAGACAGACGATGCTTGAGACGATTTTGAACTACGAGCTTTACAATGGAATAACGGTGGCCGACTTATTCGACGAGGAATTCCTTCTGAGTGTGCTGGGATCATTTGCTGGTGCGCTCACGCTCCTGATCATCGGGTTGTTTTTCGCGGGCTGGGCGCGTCGCCGCATCCGTCGCATTCCCGAGACTTACAAGCGGATGGACGCGACGCTGTTCAACTTCCTGTCGAACATCGCCCGCTATGCGATCATCGCCTTCACGGTGCTGTTCATCCTCAATTCCTTCGGCGTTCAGACAACCTCCATCGCCGCGCTCATCGGTGCCATGGGTATCGCCATCGGTCTGGCACTTCAGGGCACTCTGTCGAACGTGGCTGCGGGGGTAATGATCATCCTGTTCCGCCCGTTCAAGGTAAGCGACTTCGTTGAGGTTTCAGGGAAGATGGGCACGGTTAAAGACATTTCACTCAATTTCACCGAACTGTCCGATTTGTCGAATGTGCAGGTGATCGTGCCGAACTCGCAGGTCTGGGGCAATATCATCACCAACTACTCAACCAATCCGAAACGCCGCGCGGAGTGGGTCTTTGGTGTAAGCTATGACGCGGATCTTAAACTTGCCGAGAAGGTCATTCGTGACACGATTATGGGCGACCCTCGCTCGCTCACCGATCCCGAGCCATTTTTCCAAGTTAATAACCTTGGCGATTTCTCTGTCGATTTCCTCGCGCGCGCTTGGGTCAAATCCGAAGACTATTTCCAATACCAGGCCGATATGAAACGCAATGTGAAAGTCGCGCTGGATCAGGCAGGCGTGGAGATTCCCTTCCCCACGCAAACCTTGATCAATCACGATTAGATCGCGTCCAGAAGCGCTTCACCCGCCGACACGGTGCATTCGCCAGCGTTATCCTCAACGTTGAGCGCCTTGACCACGCCATCCTCGGCATAGAGCGCGAAGCGTTGCGAGCGTCCGTAGAGACCCGCGGGCGGCGCTGTAAAATCGAGGCCAAGCGCCTTGATGAAAGCGCCCTCTGCGTCCGCGAGCATCGTCAGCCCCGCATCGCCTGCGCCCGTATCCTTGGACCATGCGTCCATCACGAAAGGATCGTTGACGGAGATACAGATCACCTCGTCCACACCCTTGGCATCGAATTGCCCTTTCGTGCGGATGAAACTGGGAAGGTGGGCCGTGGTGCAGGTGCCAGTATAGGCACCAGGCAAACCGAAAAGCGCGACCTTGCGACCTTTGAATTTGGTGTCGAGATCAACCGCTTCGGGTCCATTTTCACCAATCGTTAAGACAGTGCCCGCTGGGAGCGTGTCGCCAATAGTAATTGTCATTTTATGTCCTTCGCATTGTATCTTCTTAAGCTTCAGATGTAGTGTCTCGTGGCAATTGGTCTAGAGGAAAGTTTGATGCGTCAAGTCATTGTCATCGGTGCAGGTCAAGCGGGTCAATCCATCGTCACCAAGCTGCGCAGCGAAGGCTATGAGGGACGTATCTTGCTGATCGGCGACGAACCCGTACCGCCCTATCAGCGTCCGCCTTTGTCGAAAGCCTACCTGCTTGGCGAGATGGAGCTAGAACGGCTGTTCCTGCGCCCAGCGAGCTATTACGAAGACGCGAATATTGAACTGGTAACGGGCACATCCGTGACTTCCATCGACCGTGAGGCGAAGACTGTTTCGATAGGCCCGCGTGTGGAAAGCTATGATGCGTTGGTGCTGGCCACGGGGGCCCGTCCACGGCTCCTGCCCGAGGCTATTGGCGGCGCACTTGGTGGCGTCTATGCGATGCGCACGCTAGCAGACGCCGATGCCATCGCCCCCGAATTCAAAGGGGGTGCACGCGTCCTGATCGTGGGTGGCGGCTATATCGGATTGGAAGCCGCGGCCGTGGCCGCGAAGAAGGGCCTGAATGTCACGTTGGTGGAAATGGCCGACCGCATCCTGCAACGCGTCGCGGCAAAGGAGACTTCAGACTACTTCCGCGACCTTCACAAAGAGCACGGCGTCGACCTGCGCGAAGGCGTCGGCCTCAAGGAACTGCGCGGTGACGACAGGGTGCGCGAAGCGGAACTGACGGATGGCACGGTGCTCGACGTTGATTTCGTGATTGTCGGCGTGGGCATCACTCCCGACACCGCACTGGCCGAGGCGGCGGGTCTAGAGATAGAGAACGGCATTCGCACGGATGAATACGGGCGCACTTCTGATCCGTCGATCTATGCTGCAGGCGATTGCGCCTCATTCCCGCATGAAGGCCAGCAAATGCGCCTTGAAAGCGTTGGCAACGCGATTGATCAGGGCGAGTTGGTCGCATGCAACATCCTTGGTGCGAATGTGCCTTACGTGCCGAAGCCGTGGTTCTGGTCCGACCAATATGACGTGAAGCTTCAGATCGCGGGCCTATCGATGGGGCACGACGAAATTGCCGTGCGCGAGGGCGAGGGCACACGGTCGCACTGGTATTACCGCGCGGGCCAGTTGATCGCCATCGACTCCATGAACGACACCCGCGCCTATATGGTGGCCAAGCGGTTGATCGAGGCGGGCAAGAGCGTAGATCCCGCCCGCGCCGCCAACCCCGACACCGACCTCAAAGAACTGCTACGCGGCTGATGAGAATTATTGCAGGTAATTTCCGCGGGCTGGCGTTGGCGTCCGTTGGCAAGGGGGATGCGGGTGCACACCTTCGCCCCACCACTGACCGCGTGCGCGAGAGCCTGTTTTCGGTTCTGGTCGCGGGGAAATACGGCGATGCCGTCACGGACGCCCGCGTGCTCGATCTTTTCGCGGGAACGGGCGCATTGGGGCTTGAGGCCCTGTCTCGCGGAGCGGAATGCGTGACCTTCGTCGATGACGGGAGGAAGGCGCAAAGCCTCGTGGCGCAGAATATCGCGAAGTGCAAAGCCGAAGACGTCACCACAGTGATGCGCGTCGATGCGACCCGCCTGCCCGCCAACACAAGCGCCCCCTACGATCTGGTATTCCTCGACCCGCCATATGCCAAAAGCCTCGGAGAGAAGGCTATCGCAGCCGCACTTTCCGGAGGCTGGTTGACACCCCGCGCGCTGGTGGTCTGGGAAGACAGCGCGCCCATAGTGCCTCCCGACGAGCTGACCCTGCTCGACACCCGCAGATACGGGGATACGAAAATCAATTTTCTGGAGCCGAAATGACCGTTCAATGTGTGATCTTCGATTGCGACGGGGTGCTTGTGGACAGCGAACCGCCTACCCTCTCGCTACTGCGCGACGACCTTGAGGCACATGGTCTGCCCCTCGCCATGGCCGATATCGAGCGCGACTACACTGGGCTGCTCATGGAGAATGTCGCCAAGAAGGCACGTGCGGCAGGCGCCGATCTGCCCGAGGACTGGGTGCCGCGTTTCTATGAAAAGATGTTTGCCCGTCTTGGCGACGGCGTGCCGCTCATGGAGGGTATCGAGGAAGTGCTCGATCAACTCGACGGCGCGAGCATTGCCTATTGCGTGGCCTCTAATGGTCCAGATGCGAAGATGGAGATCACGCTCGGCGCGCACCCCGCGCTCTACGAGCGCCTCAAGGGGCGCATCCACTCCGCACATCGCCACAACACGGCAAAACCCGACCCGGACCTTTTGCTGATCGCAGCGAAAGCGGCGGGTGTTGCGCCCGAGAACTGCGTCATGGTTGATGACAGCCCCTCGGGTTGTATCGCTGCACGGCGGGCGGGGATACGTTGTTTCGGTTTTGATCCGTCTGGCGATGGTGCGCGCCTTGGTGGGGAAGGGGCCGAACATCTGGCCGACTTGCGCGACCTGCCCGCGCGTATCGGTCTTTAGCCGTTGCCCGCGCGCAGGACATTGCCCGCGAGATAGAGCGATCCGCAGATCAGGATACGGGCGTTCGGCACGTGTTCGGCAATCGTAGACACCGCCGCCTCGATGCTCTCGGCCTCGCTTGCCTGCATACCCACGGCACGAGCCTGTGCAGCAGTCTCGGAGGCGGGCAGCGTATTGGTCTCGCCCGCGATCGACACGGAATAAAGATGCGCGGCATGGGCAGCCAAGGGGCGCAGATAACCCGAAATGTCCTTGGTGTTGAGCATCCCACAGACGAAGTAAGTCGGACGCTCAGGCAGGCTCGAGAGCACCCGCGAAATAGCCTCCCCCGCTGCGGGGTTATGTCCACCGTCGAGCCATATCTCGGCATGGGGAGTACGGTCGAATAGCGGACCGCGCCGCAATCGCTGCATCCGCGCAGGCCATTCGGCGTCAGTCATTGCGGCCTCGCAGGCGGCATCACCCAATTCCAGCGCCCGCAACACAGCCAGCGCCGCACCCGCGTTCATAATCTGATGTTCCCCGCGCAAGGCAGGCAGAGGCAGATCACGCAAGCCGTTTTCGTCCTGATAGACCAACCGCTCGCGCTCTTCCCAAACGTGCCAGTGCTGACCATAGGCCAGAATCGGCGCGCCGAGACGCATGGCGCGATCCTCGATCACCTCCATCGCAGCGTCTTCTTGCGGACCAACGATGACAGGCACACCGCGCTTGATGATCCCCGCCTTTTCCCCTGCGATCTGTTCGATCGTGTCGCCAAGAAACTGGGTGTGGTCAACAGAGACGGGCGTGATAACGGTCGCCGCTGGACGCTCGATCACATTGGTTGCATCCAGCCGACCGCCAAGTCCCACCTCAAGCAGCGTGAAGTCGGCAGGCACCCGCGACATGGCAAGGATCGCAGCGACGGTCGTGATCTCGAAATAGGTGATCGGTGCACCATCATTGGCCGCTTCGCATTCCTCCAGAACCGCAGAAAGCCCGTCCTCGGAAATCAATTCACCGGCAAGACGAATGCGTTCGTGGAAATAGGCGAGGTGCGGCGAGGTGTAGACATGGGCCGATTTTCCCGCCCCCTCAATCCCTGCGCGGATCATGGCGAGGGTGGAGCCCTTCCCGTTGGTCCCCGCAACATGAATGACGGGCGGCAGGTCGCACTCGGGATGATCAAGCGCCTCCAGCAGCCGCCAGACACGATCAAGCACGAGATCAATCACCTTGGGATGGAGCGCCATGAGGCGACCGAGAATCACATCGGATGTCATCGCGCCCTCACAGGCAAAACGCGCCGCGCGTCACTTCGCAGCGCTGTCCTTTTCAGAAGTCTCGGCAGGCTCCGCTTGAACATCAGCCTCCGCAGCAGTCTCGGTCGCGTCCGGCTTTTCGTCCACGTCATCTGGCGCGGGCAAATCAGCCACAACAGCGGGCGGCAGGTTTCCGATCATGCGCAGGATCGTGACCAGCTCTTCCTTGAGCTTGGTGCGATGTGTAACGCGGTCAAGCATCCCATGATCCAGCAAATATTCGGCACGCTGGAACCCCTCGGGCAGCTTCTCGCGAATGGTCTGCTCGATCACACGAGGTCCCGCGAAACAGATCAGCGCATTGGGCTCGGCAATTTGCACATCACCCAGCATTGCATAGGACGCTGTCACGCCGCCCGTGGTCGGGTGTGTGAGCACCACGATGTAAGGCAAGCCCGCTTCTTTGAGCATCTGAAGCGCCACGGTCGTGCGCGGCATCTGCATCAGGGACAGAATTCCCTCCTGCATCCGAGCGCCGCCAGCGGCGGAGAACATCACAAAGGGACGCTTGAGCTTGATCGCGCGCTCAACGGCAGCAATGAAAGCGTTGCCGACATACATCGACATGGACCCGCCGATGAAGGAGAAATCCTGCGCTGCGGCGACGATGGGCGTGCGACCAATCTCGCCTTCCGCGACCAACATGGCTTCCTTCTCGCCCGACGCGCGCTGCGCCGCTTTCATACGGTCAGGATAACGCTTCTGATCCTTGAACTTGAGTGGATCCTCGATGGGTTCGGGTACATCCACCTCGGTGAAAACACCGCCATCAAAAAGCGCCTTGAAACGTGCGCGCGGCGCGATGTGCATGTGGTGATCACAACTCGTGCAAACGTTCTGGTTATCGGAAAGCTCCCGATGGAAAAGCATAGCTCCGCATTCGGGACACTTGGTCCACAAATTGTCGGGCGTGTCTCGTTTCGAGAAAAGGGACCCGATCTTCGGTCGGACGTAGTTGGAGATCCAGTTCATTCTGGTGCCTTCGCGCCGTTTTCGATTTCCACCCAGATAAGCCGTGTGGGCAGGAAATGCAATCAACGCCGAAGCGCAATTCGCACCGTCAGCCATAGCACCAGAAGGTGCAGGCTCTCGAAAAGCATGACCAAAGGATCACTATAGGCAGATGCGATACCACCAGTGCGCACGAAGAGGCCGAAGCCCGACAGCAAGTCCTCATGCGGCGCAATCAACATCGCCGTGGCGTTGTGGACGAGGTGGAGCGCGATGGCCGGGCCGATGGAGCCGCTTCGCGCCGTCAGATCACCCGCAACAAGACCGAATGCAACCGCCCAAATGACGGGGAAGATCATGCCTGCCGTACCCACGCCATCCCTCGCGCCCAAGTGGCCAATGCCAAAAACCAACGCCGAAAAGAGGATGCCAAGGGCAATCGAACCCGTCGCGCCCGTGATCTGCGTTTGCAGGTAGCCGCGAAAAAACATTTCCTCGGCCGTGACCTGAATCATCAGACCAAGAAGCGCCAGCGGCAGCCAGAAAAGCCATTGTGACGAGGTGTATTGGGCAACGAATTCCATCTCCGCATGGTCCCACGGCAGCAGCATGGTGAGGGCAGTGATCCCGACCACCCATTTCCCGCAGGTCACGAAATCCGCCCGCAGACGCGCAGCGGGGCCCGTGATATCACGCAAACCGCGTGCATTGAGCCTTTTCGCTGTCAACCAAGTCGCACCGATCATGACGACAAAGGAGGAGAAGACCACGAAAGCTCCGCCAGGCGTTACGCCGAGGCGCGGTATGTGATTCCGTCCTAATGCGACTACATTCAACTCGGACGCCGCGGAGCCAACCACCAGGAAGAACAGCGGCGTGCCGAGCATCATTACAAACAGGCCCACGGCCAGAATAGCGAAAATGCGCCATTGTTCGGGGTGGCGACGGGCCGAAGCCAGCATCGCGGAGTAATCGGGATCAATCACGTAACGTCTCCTTTCGCGCCTATCTAGCAGCCGTTCGCCGACCCTCATAGGGAGCAATGCGTAATCCTTGCACACCTTCGCGGGCGCGGCTATCCACGGCGGCACTCTCCTAACACGCCACACTGGCGAAAGGTCCGCCATGATCGCACTTCCCATCTTTGGACATTGCGCCCGCCTCAGCGTGACGCTGGTCGCTGTGGTGGCACTGGCGGGGTGTGAACTGGACCTGTCGTCAGGTGGTTTTGGCGGAGCACGCGAACGGGATGCTGTGCAGCTTACGGGCGCGGGGCTGACGATTGCGGGGCCCATCGGTTACTGCGTTGATCGCGCAGCTCTTGACGACAGCGCGGACGGTGCCTTTGTCCTGATGGCCAATTGCGACGCATTGCACGGGCGGCGCGTATCGCGGGGCGACGATGCGCTTGCGCTCCTGACTGCCTCAGCCTCGGCCCCGCTATCGATCCCGACCGCCTTCGACGCGGAACGCCTTTCCAGCTTCTTCGGGTCACAGTCCGGGAAAGCCGCTTTGTCACGCGCAGGATCTGCGGGCACGATCACATTGATCGACACATTCACGGATGGAAACGTGTTCTTTGTTCACGCACGCGACAGCGCACCGAACCCGCTTGGCGCCTTATCCGACGAATACTGGCGCGCGGTGATGGTGGTCTCTGACCGTCTCGTGTCGCTCACCGTCACCCCATACGCCGCCGCGCCATTGTCGAGCGAACAGGTCAAACGGCAAACCGCCGCTTTTGCGCAATCAGTTTCCGCCGCAAATCAAGCCTTGCCCCAAAACATTGTTTCTGAAAATGAAATAGGCGGGTGAATCCGATGGTATTTGTTGAATTGCAACCTTTCTGCGGTCCACTGTTGGAAACGACAATCAAGAGGCACCACTGAGCCATGAGCGGCAGACTGACACGACTGATCGAGAGGCGCTTAAACCGTCTGGCTCGCGCGCGCTGGCGCAAGCGGCTGCACGAGGCGGAGGCCTGTGATCTCGAAAGCCTGCGTGATCTGCGGCAGCAGGCGCGGGGCCTACTGGATGTTCTGGAACGATTCCGCTTCATTGCCGATGGTCGGCTGGCCCTGCCGCTGATCGGATCGAACGCCATGCAACTGCCTCTCTACACCGACTGGGCGCATCGCCCCGAAATCTGGCGCGGCCCCATCACTCCGCGCGGCGGCGCGGCGGTCCCATCCAAAACGAAGATCGGCGCGGAGGCCACGCTATTCCACGACTGCGCGGCGAGCGAACTGACCTTCCGACAGGTGCGCAATATTTCGGAAACCGACCTGTCGCCATTTGCGCTTAACCTTGATGTGCTGCGATTCGACGGATCGTTCCTGTCGCTTTCCATCGACCTACCTTCCGAGGCGCACAGTGGATTGACCAAACGCCACGTTGTCCGCCTCGATTGTGCGGTCGATACCGAATATCCCATCGAGATTTTCGCCCGACTAAATATCAAGCATGGCCCCAATAGCGACGAGTTGGTCCGCGAGTTGCCACTCGACAGTGATAACGTGTTTGTCGAGTTCGACCTCGCCTATACCGACCTCAATGAGGCGCGCGTAGAAAAGCTCTGGGTTGACCTGATTTTCGAGGGGCCGCAGATGAACCAGATCCTGTTGCGCGACGTGACCGTGTCACGTCATCCACGGGCCGAGATGTAAGGAAACAGGGATGTCTACTGGCACGATGAAACTGGTCAAGAAACGGCTCCACGCGGGCGTTTGGGAGGGTGAAATACACCTGCCTGACGGTGACACGGGCGAACCGACGATCGAGGTGACACACCGCGACCAACCCGTTCTGGGTCACACGCTGGCCGAAGATCCGGATCGCGCAGGCATATATTTCTTCCGCTTTGCCATTCCCGTCGACATCATTAGCGACGGGGTTGAGGTCTTTCTCTTCACCGATCGCGAAACGGGCGAGCGGCTTGGGGATTGCACACTGATCGCTGGCGAGGCGCTCGCGGGCGACATTCGCGCAGAGATGGCACTCATGCGCGAGGAACTGGACCTTCTCAAACGCGCCTTTCGCCGCCATTGCGTCGACACGGGCAGCGCCTGATTTCAGCCACTCTGACGCGGCGTTTTGCGTGACACGCCCGCGCAAGAACCCCATTCTGCGTGGCAAAAGGGAGGCTCGAATTGACCCAATATCCGCATATGCTAGCGCCGCTTGATCTCGGCTTTACGACACTCAAAAACCGCGTCCTGATGGGGTCGATGCATACGGGCCTTGAAGAACGCGGGAAATGGGACGCCGTCGCAGAATTTTACGCGGAGCGCGCACGCGGTGGCGTCGGTCTGATCGTGACGGGCGGCATGTCGCCCAACGCGGAGGGCGGCGTTTTTGCAGGAGCGGCGGGCCTGTTTTCCGACGCCGACATTGCCAACCATCGAAGTGTGACGGATGCTGTCCACGACGCAGGCGGCAAGATCGCCATGCAAATCCTGCACGCGGGCCGCTACGCCTACAATCCCGATTGCGTTGCTCCCTCCGCCATCAAGTCCCCGATCTCACCCTTCCCGCCGAAGGAACTCGACGAAGAGGGAATCGAGAAGCAGATTGCCGACTATGCCACCGCCGCAAAACGCGCGCGCGAGGCGGGATATGACGGGGTCGAGATCATGGGCAGCGAAGGCTACCTGATCAATCAGTTCCTCGTCACCCACACCAACCGTCGCGAAGATGCGTGGGGCGGCTCCTATGAAAACCGGATGCGCTTTCCCATCGAAGTGGTCAAACGGGTGCGGGAGGCTGTCGGGCCTGATTTCATCGTGATCTACCGCATTTCGATGATCGACTTGATCCCGAACGGTTCGACATGGGAAGAGGTTGTGACGCTCGCCCACGAGATCGAAAAAGCGGGTGCGACGATCCTCAACACAGGCATCGGATGGCACGAGGCCCGCGTGCCGACAATTGCCACATCCGTGCCGCGCCGCGCGTTTTCATGGGTGACGAAGAAGATGATGGGCGAGGTTTCCATCCCTGTCGTCACGTCCAACCGCATTAATCATCCCGATGTGGCCGAGCAGGTTCTCTCCGAGGGCTGCGCGGATATGGTGTCCATGGCCCGCCCGTTTCTGGCCGACCCCGCTTTCGTCGCGAAGGCTGCTGCTGGAAGGGCGGAAGAAATCGCGCCCTGTATCGCGTGCAACCAAGCCTGCCTCGACCACACGTTTCAGGGCAAGCTGTCGTCCTGCCTCGTTAATCCACGCGCCTGCCACGAAACGGAATTTGACGACACTCTAGCCACCGAGAGCAAGTCCCTTGGCATCGTGGGCGCGGGCCCTGCAGGAATGATGGCCGCAATCACGGCGGCGCAGCGCGGCCATTGCGTTACACTCTTTGACCGCGCGAATGAAATCGGTGGCCAACTCAACATGGCGCGTCAGGTGCCTGGCAAAGAGGAATTCAACGGTCTCGTCGACTGGTTTGCGACTATATTGGACCAAACGGGCGTGACCCTGCGGCTTGGCACCATCGCCACGCCCGAACTTCTACGCGATTTCGACGAGGTGATCGTGGCGACGGGCGTTACTCCGCGTGATCCCGAAATTGCAGGCCAGAACGATCACGGAAACACCGTAAGCTACATCGATATCCTGCGCGACAAAGTCGCCGTCGGCCCGCGTGTGGCCATCATTGGCGCCGGCGGAATTGGCTTCGACGTTGCGGAATTCCTTTCGACACAGGATAGCCCGACTCTCGACCTTAACGCGTGGAAAGAAGAATGGGGCATCACCGATCCCGCCACGGATCGCGGTGGCCTCTCGCCTGACGGCCCCCACCCCAACGCCCCCGCTCGCCAGATCACCCTGCTGCAACGCAAGGCCGAGAAGCCAGGAAAACGTCTGGGCAAAACGACGGGATGGATCCACCGCGCAACGCTTCAAATGAAGGGTGTTACGATGATGGGCGGCGTCTCTTACGACTCAATCACGCCCAAAGGGATCCTGATTACCAAGAATGGCGAGCAGAGCCTGATCGAGGCCGACACGATCGTCATGTGCGCAGGACAACTGTCCGAGCGCTCACTGGCAGATTCTCTGGAGGCGGAAGGGCGTCGGGTGCATGTCATCGGCGGCGCCGATGTTGCCGCCGAACTGGATGCAAAACGCGCTATCGACCAAGCTGCGCGACTGGCCTCCACGCTCTAACGCGAAGGAAATCGTCGCGTTGTCAAAGCATTAGCACACCAAGGGGGTAACGCCTCCCGTTTCCCCCTTGGTGACGATCTATCAAAGGATCATGCTATTGTCCTTCGATCTCCCCATTGTTGCCCGAATTGCCTGTGATTTTCGTCTGCGTGGGGACGATGCTGCAGGTAAAGAATAAATGGATCGACTAACTGAAATGGAAGCCTTTGCCACGGTTGTGGATCAGGGCGGCTTTACTGACGCTGCGAAGAAGATGGGGATTTCCAAATCCGCCGTTTCCAAGCACGTCTCCGCCCTTGAAGCCCGCCTCGGCGCACGGCTTCTTAATCGCACAACGCGGCGAGTAAGTCCGACGGAGATCGGATTGGCCTATTATGATCGCGCCCGCCGTGTGCTCAATGATGCAGGTGAGGCTGATGCACTTGTCACCTCTATGCAATCAGCGCCTTCGGGCCTGTTGCGCATCTCCGTTGCGACCGATTTCGGGGTCAATCATCTCTCACCCGTTCTTGGCGAATTTCTCTCTGAGTTCCCCGACATCACCGTCAACATGGTGCTCAACAACCGCTATGTGGAGTTGATCTCCGAAGGCTTCGACATGGCGATCCGTATCGGCGAGTTGGAAGACAGCACTCTGCGCGCGCGCAAGCTGACCGAGACGACCAAGATGATGGTCGGCTCTCCCTCCTACTTCCAGAAATACGGCCGCCCGCAGAAGATCGACGACCTCAACGAGCACAAGCTCCTACATTACGGCAACCAATCCAATTCCGCCGTTTGGAAACTCACGGCTCCTTCAGGCGAGAAACGTCAGGTACGCACCGCGGGCTGGCTCACTGTGAACGACGGGCAATCGCTTCTCAACGCCGCCGTTTCAGGGTTGGGCATCGCTTACCTGCCGTCCTTCCTCTACTCTGATGCGCTGGAAAAAGGATTGATCGAAGAGGCCATTCCAGGCCTGCCGCAGGAAACCCAAGGCATCTACGCGGTCTACCCGCCAGGCAGATTTACGCAGCCGAAAGTGCGCGCATTCATCGACTTCCTCGTGAACACCTTTGCCGACAAAGGCCCCGACAACTGGTAAGTCGGGACACGCATTTCCATCCTGTTAGTTTTCACGGGTCGAAGCCAGAACAGCTTCGACCCGTCTGTTTTTGTCGCGCCCGCCATCACTGTCGTTGGAAACACGGGGCGCAAGGTAGCCCACGCCATCTGCCGAGATCTGCGAAGGCGAGACGCCGTAGTTGCTCACAAGGCGATCCCTTACCGCTTCAGCGCGACGGCGAGACAAGGCGATATTGCTTTCGAGCGCTCCGACATTATCCGTGTGCCCGACCAAAACGATCCGCGCGTCAGGCGTCTGCGTAAGAAAATCGGCAAGGGCACGGAGAGATGAAAACGGCCCCGCCCCCAAGGTCGACGCGCCCGTCTCGAACGCCAGATCGTCAAGCGACACATGGCCATGCGTAATCAGCGCGGACACGATGGTTTCCTCGCTCCCCGCATCCGCCTCTGGGAGCCCTCCCGGTTCGGGTGCAGTTTCGGGTGCAGGTGCGGCAGTGATGTCTATTGTCGGTACGCCGCGCGGGACCACTTCGGACAGATGGATAAACCCCGCGTTGCGCGTGCGGCTCGTGACAATACTTGCCACATGCCCTTCATCATCACGCGCCACAAGATACTGGAAATCTCCGAGATCCACGAACATATGTGGCGGCGGCAAGAGGTCGAGCTCGAAGCGGAAGGCAAAGCCACCGCACACAGTATCGGCACAGGCAAAAAGCACCTCGAAGCCGTCCGCCTCAATCTGCGCGCGAAGCGGGTCGATAAGCTGGAAACTGGTAATCGAACTGGGCACTGACCACGCCCGCCGCGTAACCGTGCCGCTTTGCGCCAGCATTACCGTGTCATCAACCACAACCCCATTCGCCAATGAGCGCGTCGGAAAGGTGATTTCGCGCACGGTTTCGTCGTGCTCAGTAGCGATCGCGTTCGACGGAAGGTCGAGCGCCGCCATGGGTATAGCGAAAACGACGAGAGCCGCGATTGTCAGGGAAAATACGCGAGGAAGCATCGGGTCAGCGGAAACCTTTCTGACGAAAGTGGCAGCCATCCCAAGTCGCCATTCCAGGCGAAGTGTGGAGCGCGGTCCGGATTTGGCGGGAGGCGTAGGAGGTCATCTCAGTCGCGCGGAAACAATGTGGCAAGCTCTAGCATGGCCGCGTCGATTTGCGCGCCGTCGAAGCCGCGAATGACGATGTTTGTGCCGTATGCGCCACCCTTTTGGAATGGGTAGGATCCAATCGAAAGATCGGGATAGCGCTCCGCAATGTCGCGCAGCGGCTCGGCCACAACACCTTCGCCCCGATCAATGCGATAGCTCTGCGACATAAGCGGTGTGCCTCCCGTAATTGTGGGCAGAACCGAGGCAAGCATCGCTTCGAAAATATGGGGCACCCCAGCCATGACATGAACGTTTCCAAGGGTGAACCCGGGCGCAATGGACACAGGATTGTCGATTAGTGTCGCGCCATCGGGAATGCGCGCCATGCGTAACCGTGCGGCCGTAAACTCCGCGCCCTGCGCCCCGTAATGCGCTGCCATAAGCGCGCGGGCATCCTCGCGCACATCAATAGGAACGTCAAAAGCCGCGGCCACGCAATCGGCGGTGATGTCGTCATGGGTCGGACCGATGCCGCCTGACGTGAAAACATGATCGTGGGACGCCGAGAGCGCGCGGATCGCCGATACGATGGCGTCTTTGTCATCGGACACAACGCGCGCTTCCCTCAGATCGATGCCATGTTTCGTCAATGCACCGGCCAAATGATACATGTTGGCGTCGCGTGTGCGACCCGAGAGGATTTCATCCCCGATCACGAGCATGGCGGCGGTTGGATTCGGCATCATGGCCTCCTTGGCATATCTACCCTATCGGTATAGGCCTGCGCCCATGCGCTTTCAAACCGAACTCGTCCCCGCCACGCTTATTCGTCGCTATAAACGCTTCCTCGCCGATATTCGACTTGAGGACGGACGCGAAGTCACCGCGCATTGCCCAAACCCGGGTGCGATGACGGGCATGGCGGAGGAAGGAACGCGCATCTGGGTCGAGCCAAACGACGACCCCAAAAAGAAGCTCAATTTCGGCTGGCGTCTGGCGGCGGTCGGTGGCGCGATGGTCGTGGTCGACACCAGCCTTGCCAATAGGATCGTGGGCGAGGCTCTGGCCGCAGGATTGCTTCCCGAGTTCACGGGTAATCTGCGTGCCGAAGTGGCCTATGGCGAAAACTCGAGGGCGGATTTTCTGCTGACAAACGGGAATGCGCGCAGATGGATTGAAGTCAAATCGGTGACACTCTCGCGGCAGGCGGGCCTCGCCGAGTTTCCCGACACGAAAACCGCGCGCGGCGCGAAACATCTGGCCACTCTGGCGGCGCAGGTCGAAGCGGGAGACAACGCCACGATGCTCTACCTCGTTGCGCGCACGGATTGTGACCACGTTGCTGTGGCCGCCGACATCGACCCGACCTATGCAGCCGCCGAAGTGGCCGCCCGCGCTGCGGGGGTTTCTATCCGCGCCTACGGCATTAAGGCCACGCCCGAGGAGATCACACTGGTGCCAACCCCTTTGCATGTCGGCTGAATTCACCTGCGGCCCTTCGCCTCTGGAATTTACGGGATCATGGGCGTATATGAAGCCGCATTAACGTAGGAGAGACCCTTGGACGAGACACATCGTGGCCGCATCACCAAAGATGGAATTCGCATTCACGAGGATGCGGACTACGAAGGGATGCGCGCGGCAGGGCAAGTCACCGCGCAAATTCTCGACGAAGTCGCCGAGATCGTGCAGCCTGGCGTAACCACAGGGGCAATCGACGCCTTTGTTGAAAAGCGCGTGATCGAGCTGGGCACAACCTCTGCGACCATCGGCTACAAGGGTTACAAACACGCGAGTTGCATTTCGATCAACCACGTGGTCTGCCACGGCATTCCTGGTGCGGGCATCCCGATGAGCAAGGGTGAAACCGCTTCGCGAAATCTCGAAAAGCGCCGCCACGACGATACACTTCTCGATGGCGACATCCTCAACATCGACATCACGGTCATCAAGGATGGCTGGTTTGGGGATTCAAGCCGCATGTATGTTGCAGGCCGCCCCAAGAAACACGCCGAACGTTTGATACAAGTCACCCATGACGCTCTGATGATCGGGATCGAAGCGGTAAAGCCTGGCAATACCTTTGGCGATATCGGCTATGCGATCCAGAGCTACGCCGAAAGCAAACGTATGTCGGTGGTGCGCGACTTCTGCGGTCACGGGCTGGGGCGCGTATTCCATGCGCCGCCGAACGTTCTGCATTACGGCCGCCCAGGCCAGGGGCCCGTGCTCGAAGAGGGTATGTTCTTCACCATCGAGCCGATGATCAACCTTGGCCGCCCCGAGACGAAAGTGCTCTCCGACGACTGGACCGCCGTGACACGCGACAAGTCGCTTTCGGCACAGTTCGAGCATTCCATTGGGGTGACGGCCACAGGGGCGGATATCTTCACGACCTCTCCCGCAGGCATGTTCCACCCGACCTACAAGACCTGACACGCGGCGGGCTGCGGCGCTATGCGCGCTTGCGCCCGCCCAGAAATGCCCTTACGTAAACTTCAGTTCGCCGCTCCGGCTGACCTGTTCCACAGGGAACTTGTCCAACGGCGTAACGATCAAGCTCCCGGATAGCGCCGGACCTTGGGGAGCTTATTTGGGGGCCATATACATATGACCAAATTCACCCTTCGTGCTGCCGCATTCGCCGCAGCCGCGTCTATCGTTGCAAGCACAGCCTTTGCACAAGAAGTCACGCTTCGTTTCCAACACTTTGTCTCACCGGCATCGGGGTCACCGATGTATTTCATGGAGCCTTGGGCGGAGAAGATCGAAGCTGAAAGCGAAGGGCGGATCAAGATCGAGATCTACCCGCTGATGCAACTTGGCGGGAAAGCGCCCGACCAGTTCGACCTCATCCGCGACGGTGCGATTGACGGTGGCTGGGTCATCCCCGGTTATCAACCTGGACGTTTCCCCGAAACGGAAACGCTCGAACTTCCCTTCATCACCGCGAAGTCCGGAGAACTCTCCTCGGTCGCGGCGTGGAGCTTCACGCAAAAGCACCTGATGGACGACTTCAAGGACGTTAAAGTTCTGGCCGTGCACATGCACGGCGAGGGTCTGGTTCACAAGAAGGGCGAGGTGCTCGAAACGGCGGACGATCTCAAGGGTCTCAAACTGCGGGCGCCAACTCGGACATCTACCCTGCTGCTCGACAAGCTTGGCGCGACCCCTGTGGGAATGCCCGTTCCCGCCTTTCCCGAGGCGCTGGCCAAAGGCGTTCTTGATGGAGGGATGATCACCTTCGAAATGGCACCGAGCCTGAAACTAGATGAGTTGACAGACAGCCACACCGACGTGGCGGGTGATCGGTCATTCTACAATCTCTACTTCATCTGGGCGATGAACAAGGCGAAGTATGACAGCCTTCCCGATGACCTGAAGGCCGTTATCGACGCGAATTCTGGTCTGATGGCGTCGCAATGGGCGGGTGCCGCCTATGATCACGGCGACGAGGACGGGCTGAAAGAAATCCGCGCCAGTGGCAACGAGATCGCGCTTCTGCCTGCCGAAGAGACCGACAAGATCAAGGCGCTTGGCGACGAAGTAATCGCAGAGTGGATCGCAGACATGAACAGCAAGGGTTATGACGGTCAGATGCTCGTCGATGACGCACGTGCCGCCGTGGAAGAAGCCCTGCGCAGCCATCCGTGGATTGACACGATGGGCGCGGCTTACACTGTCGCTGGCGAGTAGATCCTCAGACAAAAGTGTGATGCGGGCCGCTCGAAAGGGCGGCCCGAATTCGTTGTGACGCGGCTAGTCTTCCACGCCCCAATCCGCATCCTGCATCTCGCGCAGACGCGACGCAGTGCGTTCGAATTCAAACGCCCCTGCCCCTTCGATATAGAGCCGTTCGGGTTCATCCACCGCCGTCGCGACAAGCCGCACCTTCGCCTCGTAAAGCGCATCGACCAGCGTGACGAACCGTTTGGCCTCGTTGAAATTGTTGCGCGTCAGTCGTGGAATATCCTCAAGGATCAGCAACTTCACCGTCTCGGCAATGGCAAGGTAGTCAGCGGGACCATACATTTGCCCGCACAACTCCCAGAACTCGGCACGCGCCATACCGTTGTGAAAGCGTGGCAGCACCACATCGCGCCCCTTGACCCGTAGCGTCAGGCTGTCCTTCGCACCACCCGTAAGGTCGTTCCAGATGTCATCAACCGCCGCCCGCGCGTCCGCATCATTTGGGTGGAAATAGACCTGCGCTCCTGTCAGGCGTCCTTGCCTGTAGTCAACGGGGGAATGCAAATGATGCACCGTCATCTTTTCCTTGATCAACGCGATGAAGGGGAGAAAGAGCTGACGGTTCAATCCATCCTTATAGAGATCATCAGGCACGCGGTTGGAGGTGGTCACGACCGTGACGCCGCGTTCGAAAAGCCCCTCAAACAACCGCCCGACAATCATGGCATCGGCGATGTCGGTAATTTGCATCTCATCGAAGCAGAGCAGGCGAATGTCACGCGCCACCTTTTCGATCACGGGTGCAAGCGCATCCGCGACGCCGCTTTTCCTCGCGTCATGAATTTCGGCCTGCACCTCCTGCATGAAGGCGTGGAAATGAACGCGGCGGGAGGGCACGGGGCTGTGTTCGTGGAATAGATCCATGAGCATGGATTTCCCACGGCCGACTCCGCCCCACAGATAGAGCCCTTTTGCTGCGGGCCGCTTACGTCGTCCGCCGATGAGCGACAGTAGGCCACCCTTGCCATGCCCGCTGGCCGCCAGTTCTTTGCGCACACTGTCCATCAGCGGCAACACGGCTTCCTGTGCAGGGTCTGCTTTGAGCGCGCCATCAGCGACTTTGGCGCGATAGATCGAGGTCAAATTTTCCATAATTCTCCCTAGCGTTTCACGCCGGATAACAAAAGCGAATAGGGGGCATGCAGATCATTTGATTGACCACCCCGCCCCCTTCGACAGATGCTCCGCGCCAAAGGAGGCCAAAATGTCCGACACGCGCGCACCGCTCATCACCCCCGTGCTTATCGCGGGCTGTATCATCATCGTCGTGAGTTTCGCGATCCGTGCCTCCTTTGGCGTGTTTCAAATCCCAATCGGATCCGAGTTCAACTGGCCACGCGCTGAATTCTCTCTCGCCATTGCGATCCAGAATCTCTTTTGGGGTATTGGTCAGCCGATTTTCGGCGCCATCGCGGAGAAAATGGGTGATCGCAAGGCAATCATCATCGGTGCGCTGTTCTATGCGGCGGGGCTTGTCCTATCCTCCTTTGCTGTCTCGCCAGAGGCACATCAGCTCTATGAAGTCCTCGTCGGATTTGGCATCGCAGGCACTGGGTTCGGAGTGATCCTCGCTGTCGTTGGCCGCGCTTCTTCGGACGCCAACCGTTCCATGTCATTGGCTATCGCCACAGCAGCAGGCTCGGCGGGTCAGGTCTTCGGCGCGCCGCTGGCCGACTGGCTGCTTGGTTTCATGACATGGCAGAGTGTCTTCCTGCTCTTCGCCGCCTCCGTCCTCGCCTCGCTTCTAATCCTGCCCATGATGCGTGTCGCGGCGCCCGCCTCGCGGCCCGAGTTGGAAGAGAGCCTCGGACATATTCTTCTGAAGGCCGCGCGCGATCCCTCCTATACGCTTATTTTTCTGGGATTCTTCTCCTGTGGCTACCAACTTGCCTTCATCACTGCGCATTTCCCCGCACTTGTGACCGAGATGTGTGGCGCGATTGATCCCTCTGGCACACTGGCATCTCTCGGCGTCACCTCGACATCAACGCTTGGCGCGATCTCCATCTCGCTCATCGGTCTGGCCAATATCGGCGGCACGCTTATGGCAGGCTATCTTGGCAATCGCATCTCCAAGAAATACCTGCTCGCCGCGATCTACACGTGCCGCACGATTGCCGCCGCCGTGTTCATAGCCCTGCCGATCACGCCCACCACCGTTCTGGTGTTCTCTGTGGTCATGGGTGCGCTCTGGCTCGCAACGGTGCCTCTGACCTCTGGCCTCGTGGCCCATATCTACGGGCTGCGTTACATGGGGACGCTGTATGGGATTGTATTCTTCTCCCACCAGCTCGGTGCCTTTATGGGCGTGTGGCTGGGTGGTCGGCTCTATGACATCTACGGCGACTACACCGCCGTTTGGTGGGTTGGCGTCGGTGTCGGCGCATTTTCCGCCATCGTACATTTGCCTGTTAAGGAAGTGCCTCTGGGCCAGCGCGCGGCGCGTGCGTTAGGCTAGAGACCCGCCTCATTCCGCGTCAAAAGCCCTTCGTCGACCAGTCGCTCGGCCCAGCCCTCTGGCCCCTCGAACAGGTGGCCTTGCCAGCCGCGCGCGGTTGCCGCATCGATGTTTTCCTGACGGTCGTCGGTGAAGAGGAGCCGTTCAGGCCCAACGCCGCAATCGGCTTCAAGCATCTCGTAGATCAGGCTGTGCGGCTTCACGCAGCCCATGTGGCCTGAGATATAGCGGCGGTCGAATTCGGTCAGGAAGGGGTATTTCGTCTCGGCAAATTCGAAACTCTCGATGCCGAAGTTGGACAGGGCAAAGACCTTCATCCCCTTGGCTCGCAGCGCACGAAGCAACGCCACCGATTGCGGAATAGCCGGCTGCGCCATGTGTATCCATTCATGATACCACATCAGGATTTCTTCGCGGAATTCGGGGTAATCCTTGGCGGCCTTCTCAATGGTCTGGCGAAACGGCTCTCCACGATCCACGCGGTCGTTGATGGCGTGTAGGTCCACGGCTGCAAACATCTCCTTGCGCCGTGCCTCCCCAATCCGCGCGTCGTAATGGCGTTCGGGATTCCATGTGATCAACACGTTTCCAATGTCGAAGACGACTGCCTCTACCGTCATGCTTTATCCCTCTTTGCGGCCGTCACGGCGCGCTCCAATGCGTCGAGAAATCTTGAGCGGTCGGCCTTGGAAAAGGGGCGCCCGCCGCCCTGCCGAAACGGATCGGCGGCACGCAGGTCCGCCATGAGGTCGCGGGTAGCCAGAACGTTGCCGATGTTGGCCGTTGTCAGCGCCTCGCCATCATGCTTGAGAACCCGTGCCCCCGCTTCGACCACCTTGGCGGCCAGCGGAATATCCGCCGTGACGACCACGTCGCCTTTGCCCGCGCGGTCGGCAATCCACATGTCGGCCACGTCCGGCCCGTCGGGGACAAAGACAACTTCGACCAACGGGTTTTGCGAGGGGCGCAGCCCGCCGTTGCACACCAAAAGGCAAGGCACGCCGTGGCGCGTTGCGACCTTCTCCGCCTCCGCCTTCACAGGGCAGGCATCCGCATCCACATAGATTTTTGTCACGCCGCGTCGCCTTTCGTCAGGTCAAGGGTCGCTCTATCCGACCCCGATCAATGCCCCCGCAGCGAACACCAACGCGCCGCCCAGCACAACCTGAAACGCGGCTCGAACGAAGGGCGTTTCCATGTATTTGTTCTGGATCCACGCGATTGCCCACAACTCGACAAACACAACGATGATTGCAATCACCGTCGCGGTCCAGAAGTCGGCAATAAGATAGGGGAATGCGTGACCCAAACCGCCGAGCATCGTCATGATGCCCGAAGCAAAACCACGTTTGACGGGCGAGCCTCGACCCGACAATTCGCCATCGTCGGAAGCCGCTTCGGTGAACCCCATTGAGATCCCTGCCCCCACGGAGGCCGCAAGACCTACCTGAAACGTGGTCCATGTGTCCTGCGTTGCAAAAGCGGTGGCAAAGATCGGTGCGAGGGTCGAGACGGAACCATCCATCAGCCCCGCCAATCCTGGCTGCACCCATGTCAGGACGAACTTGCGATGCGCGTCCTCATCCTCGCGAGCGCGGTTGTCATCGCCGAGGTGCTTCTCTTCAAGTTCCCCCGCTTTCACTTCATGGCCCGCTTCCGCCGCCGCCAGTTGGCCGAGTAGGGCACGGGTGTCGGCGTCAGACGTGCGCGCTGCCGCTTTCGTGTAGAATGCCTCCGCCTCGCGCTCCATCGCCCGCGCTTCCGCCCGCATCCGATCCAGCCCAAGGTTCTCAATCAACCATACAGGTTTGCGCGCATAGTAGCCCGAGACATGTTCGCGGCGGATCAGCGGGATCACGTCCCCGAAGCGAGCTTTATGAAGCGCGATAAGGGACGCGCGGTGGCCATCCTCTTCCTTGGCCATCCCGTCGAACACGGCGGCGCTATCGGGAAATTCCTCGCGCAACCGTTCGGCATAAAGACGGTAGATGCGCGCATCATCCTCTTCTGAAGAGATCGCCAGCGCGAGTATTTCCTGCTCGCTCAAGTCTGCAAAACGACGCCTGTTCGCCAATCCCGGTATCATGTGTCACTCCAGTTTAGAATTATTCTAAAATACTTAGGCCACCCCATTTGCGCAAGGGCACCCATAGCCCGAAAAGCGAACCGTTTAGTTCAGTTCCCCTTGCGCAACTGAACCGACTGGTTTAGTTTATGATCCGCACGGCGAACGATCTCATAGCCGTGCGTTTCGACACATCCCTGTCGAGCACTGGGCAGGTCCGTCATGGACCTGCCATTCTTTCACCGTCCGCGCTTTGCTCTGTGTCATCAAGAGGCTATGCTGTCGCGGAAAAATGGAGCAGGTAAGCGCAGTGAACAGCCCCGCAATCAAAAAGGGACGCAAGTTCGATCAAGTGGTCGAAGGCGCGACCAAGGTCTTTCTTCGCGACGGGTTCGAAGGCGCGTCCGTTGACGACATCGCGCGCGAGGCTGGCGTGTCGAAAGCCACGCTCTATTCCTATTTCCCAGACAAGCGCATTCTTTTCGTCGAGGTCGCCACGCACGAAATGCGCAGACAGGCCGACATCGGCGCGGCCAGCCTCGACACCAGCCGTCCGCCCGAAGAGGTGCTTCCGCTTATCGGGCACAAGCTAGTCGAATATATGACCTCCCCCTTTGGGCAGGCCATCTTCCGCACCGCTGTGGCGGAATCCAGCCGTTTCCCCGAGATCGGGAAGAAGTTCTACGAATGCGGCCCGATGCAGGTGCGCGAGCGAATTTCCGACTACCTGCGCTCAGCAATCGAGCGGAATGAATTGAAGATCAACGATATAGAACTGGCGGCCGAGCAGTTCGCCGAATTATGCAAGGTTCGTTCCGTCACCTGCTGCACATTCCACAATGACGAGAGCTACGACACCGACCACATCATCGCGGCCGCTGTGGAGATGTTCATGGCACGCTACGGAGTGAAAAAATGATACGCACAACCACTCGGATCGCGCTCGTCTTTCTGGTCGCGCTAGGCTTGAGCGCCTGTCGCGAGGACGCACAGTCCCAAACATCTCAAAAGGGCTTTTCCGACATGACCGAAGGCTGCGCCAAATCCGTTGTCACCCCTCTCATCGGGGAGCCACGCAGTGCGCTGTCGCGTGTGCCCCTACCCGACCCTGTGCGAGTGATCCCCGTAGGCGGAATGGTCACGCATGACTTCCGCCCGGACCGTACCAACATCGACCTCGATGAGGACGAACGTATTGTGCGGGTTTGGTGCGGGTGATCTCCACCCGCACCGTCTCTGAGCTCTTACAAGCGGTAGTCGGAATGGCAGGCCTTGCAGGTCCCGCCCATGGCACCCATTGCAGGTCCGATATCGGCCGCAGTAGAAATCGTCGCGCCTTCGGCCGCCGTTTGCAGCGCCTGTGCTTTGGCTACGAAATCATCCCAGTTGGACCAGATCTCGGGCTTTGCCTCACTTTCGGGGTCGGTTTCCTGCGCCTCGAACAATGCTGGCACTTTTGTTGACTCCACAGCCACCGTGTCGACTGCCGCCTGAGCCGCGTCAGCGTCAAATTCAATTTCACCCTTTGCCATGCTGCCGAGCGTCTTGATCGACGCGCCGATAGCGGACATTGCTTCCATGCGCGCGGCAACGGCGGGGTTTGAAACGTGGTCATGAGCCACGGCCCCAACGGCAAGTCCGAGGCTAAGCGTAGCGGCAACGAGTGTGATCTTCATATGGTAGCTCCCTAATGTGGCTGAGTCTTTCAAGTGCGACCGTATCTTAGGGCATCAGGAAATGGGATCAACTTTGCGTCATGTCGCATGGCAACGCCACAGACTCGACAGAACCGCCTCTAACCTGATACCAACAAGAACATTACAAGAACACCCATCAGAATCCCGCGCCGTATGTCCCGTAGAAACCGCCGCATCCTCTCCCTATGGTTCCCTCGCTTGGGTGCCGAGCGCATGATCAGGTCAGGTCACGCGGGCGTTGAAAACGCGCCCTTTGCCGTACTTCGCGAGATAGGCCAGATGCAGGTCTTGTGGTCACTGTCGCACGAGGCAAGTGCGGCGGGACTGGTACAGGGGCAACCCCTGCGTGATGCCATGGCGATCTGCCCTTCACTCATCACCCGTCTGCGCTCCGTCCACGCCGAAAGCGCCTTTCTCACCACACTGCGCCGCTGGGCAGGGAAATTCACACCGTGGGTCGGAGAGGTGCCGCCCGACGGATTGGTGCTTGATATCACGGGCTGCGCTCATCTTTTCGGCGGCGAAGAGGCAATGCTTGCGCAGATCATGACCGAAGGCAGCGATCTCGGCCTTACCGTCGAAGCGGGGCTGGCGGATACGGTCGGCGCGGCTTGGGCCTTGGCGCGCTTCGCAGGGCGGGAAGAGGCGGGATTGCGCAGCGGTGACGACATTGATCAGGAAGCCCGCGCCACCCGTTCGCGCGCAGCCAGACGTCGACATTGGGAACGCGGCGGGGCCGCGCCTCAGTCGCGCGTACCCGCAGGAAGTGCACCGCGCATCGCCCCTCCAGGCCAGATGCACCAAGCGCTCGCACCACTTCCCGTAGCCGCCTTGCGCATCGACAACGACACCGCCGCGCAACTCGTCCGCCTTGGCCTCAAATGTATCGGCGATCTGTCGGGAATGCCGCGCGCCGCATTGGCGCGGCGTTTCGGACGCGATCTCGTGCGTAGGCTCGATCAGGCTTTCGGGCAAGATCCCGAACCCGTCTCCCCTGCACGCCCGCCCGAGCATTTCGCCGCACGGATGACATTGCCCGAACCCATCGGATTAGACAGTGACATTCTGGCGGGGTTGGATCGGCTCCTGCCCGCTCTCAGCACCCGCCTCAAGGCAAAAGGGCGCGGAGCGCGGCGGGTGCGGTTGGAATGCTTTCGGGTCGATCAGGGACGTGAGACCATCGAAGTCGGCCTCGCCCGCCCTTCCCATGACCCTGACAGAATCAAACCGCTTCTGGCGCTCAAACTCGGAGACATCGACGCAGGCTTCGGCATTGATGTCCTGCGCATCTCCGCCCCCGTCACCGAAGCGGTACAGGACCAGCAGATGCGCGGCCACCTCGACGCAACAAAAGCCGCCCGCGCCAAGGCACATGCGGGGCAAGGGGTGGACGATCTCATCGGGCGGATGGGCACTCGCGTCGGCATGGAACGGATCACCCGCATCCACCCCGCCGACAGCCATATCCCCGAAAAAACGACCCGCCTCATGGCCGCCGCGTGGTCGCAGCCGTGGCGCGAGGCGTGGCCCGACCCCGAACGCCCCCGTCCGCTGATGATGTGGCGCCCCGAACGCGTTCACGCCCCTGACCGCCCCCGCCCACCGCCACAATTCCGCTGGCGCGGGCGCACGCTTGACGTTGCAAGCTATCGCGGCCCCGAACGGCTCGCGCCCGAATGGTGGCTCGACGAACCCGACTGGCGGTCTGGCGTACGGGACTACTGGCATGTGATCTGCGAAAATGGCGATGCGCTATGGCTCTTCTACGCGCATGGCGGAGCCTTGTCGTCGGGCTGGTTCTGTCACGGCAGCTTCGCGTAACCACCATCACAGCAGCATAGGCGCGAAATAAGAAAAGCCGGGACGCCATACGGCAATCCCGGCTCTTATAGGTCTGGAGCGAAATCCCCGGCGCCGCGAACTGGGTGGGGGCTGTTAAACCGCGACACCGGGGCAAAGCGTTTTCGCTCCGTGGAGTAGGTATGACAATAAATGGGGGCCAAAACTCGCAGCGAAAAAGTCAAAGCGCAGGTCATTATGCGGCAAAAACAAGGCAGCGCCCCCGCCTCACTCCACCACATCTCATCAATCCTTGATTTATCAAGGGATTGGTCGCACCATCGTGGAATGAACGCACAGAACCTCACTCCCTTTCCCAATGGTCGCTCCCCGCAGGACAAAGTCGCGTTCGACCGTCAGGAACTGGGCGCGATTCTCGGCATGTATGGGCGCATGGTTGCCGCTGGCGAATGGCGCGACTACGGCATGTCCTTCCTGCGCGATGTCGCCGTCTTCTCAGTCTTCCGCCGCACCGCCGAGCACCCGATGTATCGCATCGAAAAGCGCCCCCGCCTACGCAAACGTCAGGGCATGTATGCGGTGATCGGGATGGATGGTCAAGTTCTCAAACGCGGCCACGACCTGCCCACCGTCTTACGCTTTTTCGACCGCAAACTCATCCGCGCCGTCGAGTAACTCCCGCACTCAAAGGCGTCGGCGGGCAATGACCGTCCCCTCGCCCTGCGCCTCAATACGCGCGATGGCGCGGCTGATCGGCTCGTATTGCGTGGCCATGTGGTGCGCATTGGCGTGAAGCAGCACCTCACTATCCACACAGATCGCAACATGCCCTTTCCAGAACAGAAGATCGCCCCGCGCGTAATCCCCCGTCGCCATCGCGCCCAGCCCCATCTGCTGATCGCTATCCCCCGGGCACGCGATATCACAGGCGAGTAGTGCGGCCTGAACCAGCCCCGAACAATCAACGCCGAAGGTCGAGTTGCCGCCCCAGAGATAGGGCGTGCCAAAAAAGAGCTGCGCGATTGTAACAGGGTCCGAAAAGGGCCGTTCCAGCGGACGGATATGCGCCTTCGGCACGAAATGCCCGCCCTCGATCTCCATAAACTTGCGCCGCTCGTCGATCACCGTGACCTTGGACCCGAAAGACAGGCTAGCGCCGGCTTCCGTCTTGAAATCATCGCGCGGATAGAGATGCGTTGCGCGCACCGAAATTTGATGCGTCGGCGCCACGACCGCGCCGAGTGCTTGCTCGTCAACATAGCCGACATAACCATCGCGCGCAGCCACACCAAAAGCCCAGCCTTCGCGCCGCTCCAACACGTTGAAACCTTCACCAAACAACAACTGCCTGTCCCGTGCGCCGTCAGGCGCGGCGCGCAGGTCGGCCACGGGCAGGCAGATTTGCGCATGTTGCGCCGTCACCTCGCGCTGACCGTCGCAGGCGTATCCCGCGAGCGCTACACGCGCATTGGCGGGGATCACACGGCGGTCGGTCATAGCGACAACAGGTCGGGCAGCGCATCAAGCACGGCGCGCGCGCCCTGTCCGACACCCCCCTTGGGGCGCGCGGGTTTGCTCGACGGACACCATCCGTATATGTCGAAATGCATGTAGCGCGGGGTCTCGGTGACAAAGCGGCGCAGGAACAAAGCTGCGGTAATCGCCCCCGCCATACCCCCTTTGGGCGCGTTGTCGAGGTCGGCCACAGCGGGTTCGATCATGCTTTCATACCCGTCCCAGAAGGGCATCTGCCACACTGGATCGGCGGCTTTCACGCCGCCAACGATCACCGCCGCAGCGTCCTCGTTTTCGGTCGCAAAGAAGGGCGCGAGATCAGGACCCACGGCCACCCGTGCCGCGCCCGTAAGCGTGGCCATTGAGATAATCAGATCAGGCACCTCCTCGTCCGCAAGCGCAAGCGCATCGGCCAGTACCAGACGACCTTCGGCATCAGTGTTGTTAATCTCGACACTCAACCCTTTGCGTGACGACAGCACATCCTGCGGACGGAACGCATCGCCCGAAATGGCGTTTTCAACGGCGGGAATGAGCACACGCAGGCGGATATCAAGACCCAAAGCCATGATCATGCGCGCCAGCCCGAGAACCGTCGCCGCGCCGCCCATATCCTTTTTCATCAACCCCATGGAGGCACCTGGCTTGATGTTAAGACCGCCCGTATCGAAGCAGACCCCCTTGCCCACGAGTGTCAGCGTCGGGCCACTCTCGCCCCACCGCATGTCGATCAATCGCGGCGCGCGGGTCGAAGCGCGTCCCACCGCGTGGATCATCGGAAAGTCCTTTGCCAGCACCTTCTGGTCATCCACGACCGAGATTGCGGCGTCGAAAGTGCGCGCTAGGTCTCGTGCTGCGGCTTCCAGTTCGGCGGGGCCCATGTCGTTGGCAGGCGTGTTGATCAGGTCGCGGGTAAGCGCCTCGCCCGCCGCAATAGCCTCCAACCGCGTGGCATCTATGCCCTCGGGGGCGACAAGATGTGCCTCGGGTGGCGTGGTTTTCTTGTAAGCGCCATATCGGTAGCCCGCCAGCAACCAGCCAAGAAGTTGTTCGTTGAGTGCAGGACCACTCAGGTCGGTTTCAAGGCGATAGATGCCCGCAGGGAGAGCGGCGCGGATGGAGGCCAAAGCGAAGCGGTCGCGCTTTCGTGCTTTTGCATTGCCCAAGCCGCCCAAAGCACCCGCGAGCCCACTCTCGCCAGGGAGGACGCATGTCTCGCCAAACCCCGCTTTGAACCCCGACGCTGTAACCCATGCCTTTTGTGATGGCGGCAAGGTCTCGCAGTAGGCATCTAGGTCTTCAGCACGTATCAACGTAAGTGGACGCGCATCGGGGTCGGGAGTGGCAAAGGTCATGGGCATGTCGGAAACCTCTTCGTAGTGCGCCGCATCCTCGTGGCGCGGCTTGCATTCGGTCGGAAGCACCCTAGCCCATGGAACGCCCGCTGCAAGGGGACAGGGACCTTCGCCACATCAGAACACATGAGAGCCCGCACACTGGCGCGAGCCCCGTTCATTCCCACCACTCTGGCAACGCTCCTAGATCGACGCGCCCTGAATATCCCATATCGCCAGAAGCGAATTCTCACCGATCCGCGTCAAACGCTCGACCGTCGCCGCGAGCGCCGTGCCATCGTCGGTCAAAGCCAAACCGGAAACATCCTTCGCCACGGCAGCGAAAGTCATCATGCCAATCTGCTCCGAGATCGCGACCATCGAGCGAGCTGCGCGCCGCAACTCCGCCAAGTCCCCTTTCTCGTGACACTTGGCAACACGTGCCAGACGCACCGCCAGTTCTTCCATCGCGCGGCTCACGACCCCATCCGCTCCAGAAGTGCCAAGCCGCACATAGAGTTGGTCCAATCGTTCGCGGTCCACCGTCACTGCGGCATCGGGCCGAAGTTTTCTCACCACCATTTTCTACCCCTGATAGTCATGCGCCCCCACGCACGAGATGATTTTGCTCCCGACACTCTCAAGAAAAGGTTTAACAGCGGGCGTATTTTGCCCTCGAATTCCCCAGCAATTACTCTAAATTCTACATGATCTTGAACGATCTACGCACACATAAGGATCGCAGACATGAAAAACGCCAAACCCCTCCCGAAATACATGGTCCAGCGCTACCAAGGTTGGAAGGCGACCACCTTCGACGAGAATGCGGCGTGGTATCGGCGTCTAGCGACCGAAGGGCAGCGCCCCCGTGCAATGATCATCGCCTGTTGCGACAGCCGTGTGCATGTGACCTCCATTTTCGGCGCCGATCAGGGTGAGTTCTTTATCCACCGCAACATCGCCAATCTGGTCCCACCCTTTACCGATGACGGCGAGAACCACGGCACCTCCGCCGCCGTGGAATACGCAGTTGTCGCACTGAAAGTGGCCCATATCGTTGTGGTCGGTCACTCGAACTGCGGCGGCATTCAAGGATGCCAAGACATGTGCGAGGGTCGCGCGCCCGAACTGGAAGAGAAGTCATCCTTTGTCGGACGTTGGATGGATATCCTGAGGCCAGGCTACGAACGTGTGCAGGATGTGCCCGAAGAGCACCGCGCGCGGGCGCTGGAGAAGGAGGCGGTTCTCGTTTCCCTTGAGAACCTCATGACCTTCCCCTTCGTGCGCGAAGCCGTCGAGAACAACAACCTGTCACTCCACGCGCTCTGGACCGATATCGGCGAAGGCGAGTTGCACCAATACGACCCGAACAGCAACTCCTTCGTTCCTGTCTAAACGGCCCTTAACGTCACGCGGCGTGTTCGCGCCCCAGAACCAGTGGTTCGTCAGCAAGGTTGGCAACGGCCTCCTTCGCTGGCGTCGCTACAATTGCGGCGTCACGCAGGGACTGGCTGCGCACGAACATCGGCTTGCTGATATGTGTCACTTTGCGCGATGTCCCGACCTCGGGGATGTCGTCGGGAAAGAACATCACCGTCCCGCTTTTGTGCAGTTTCAGAGCAATCACGCGGTTGGCGCGGGCTTTCGCGATGAAATCGGTCATGGGGTTTCCTTTCGTCACTGTGTCTGATGTCTCGAATGTCGCGGCGGATCAGGCGGCAATGGCCGCCCGCGCGCCAAGATCGGGGCGGAAGTCGGGCGGCGCGATGTAGTGGCCCAAGGGCACAACATTGCTCTCCCGCGCTTCCCGCGTCAGATTGTGGTTTGCTGGCTGCGGCACAGCCTCATCGATGCGCACGTCCCAGTTGAGAACAATCGCGCTTTTCGTCTCGACACCTTGGTCATCGGCTTTCAACAGCTTGATCATTTTATCATCCTTTCGGTCCGTGCCCCTGAACCCTTGAGATCATGGAACACCAAAGCGCCCGAGAGGCGAATTCATGCATCTTTTCAATTTTAGGAAGCTCTTACGGGCGCTGCATTGACGAACAATCTTATTGTTTCTTATCAGTAACTTAAAATGACAAATCAGACGCATTTGCGAAAGTTAAAATCTGCTCTATCCGTGCTGACACGGTTAACAGGCCGTCATCTCCGTGACGGTGCAAAGGCAGCTTCGCGTCGGCATTTGGGCAACATTGTGGCGCAAGCGTTTTCGCCAGAATTTTGCCCGAATCACCATCGCGCGAGACACGCAATGGTAGAAGGGCCGCTGCGGTAAGCGGCGGCCCTACTCATTTATCTTACTGAAGGATTTTTCCCTCTGGCCATTTGAGTGTTTCAAGCACTTCCGTCGTCCATGTCTCGGAAGGCGCCAGATCGAAGGTCCACGCCAGCACACCACGCATCTCGTCGAGGTTCTCGATGCTCGGCGGCGTGCTTGCTTCCCATGTCACTTCGAGATCCTCCTGCTCGGAAACCGACACGCGGTCGATCACCTCCATGGGCCATGTACGGTCGGTCAGGTTCTCGACTTCCAAACGGATCGAGTTCGTTTGCTCGTTAGATTTTCGGATCACACCGCGATCCCCTTCGTTGCGATCAAGGACCACGCGGCGGACGGTGACACCCTCGACCGCGCCAAAGCCCAGCTCGACCTCTTGCCCTTGAGCAATCAGAGGCATCATTCGATCACCGACGAGCGCCCCGTCGCGATAGACAACCGCCTCACCAGGAAGAAGGGGCGCGTCGCTATCATTGGTGAATTCCGCCACGACGAATGCAGTGTCCTCGTAGAGCGGAACAGCACGCAAGGTGATCTCAGGCGCGCTCGTCACCTCTTCAAGCGCGAAATCCGTCGTGGTGTCGCCCGACAACAACGTGACAGGTGCGGGCAGGTCGAACTGGACGTTAAGGCCATAACGCGTTGTCACCGCGATCGACTTATCGGCCATGACGGCCTCCTCCATCATCGCGGGAGCCGCAATCCCATCGCTCAATGCCATACCCCGAGCGAGTGGCTTTGGCGCAGATGGATCTTCGATACGGCGGATGTGCGGATACACATCGGAGGGCGCCAGTGCGCCACTGGGAGCCTGTGTCGAGAAAGTAAGTGACACGTTTTCCCACGCTTCGCCCGTCGATTGGCTCACACCCATCTTGCGGGAAATACGCATGGCTTCGGTTTCCGTATCGAGCTGGATGTCATAGCGCGGCTGCCACATCGCCTCCGACGTCAGGTAGGTGAAATCAAACCCGACCGTGCCCGCCTCCGCAACCGTGACGGGAACTGAAATCGTGACCCGATTTACTTCCTCGTCGAAATAGGCGGCGAGTTCGGCGCGTGCAACGTCCAGCGCCTCGCTGATCTCGCTGATTTCGTCGTTCATCGCATCCGCGCGAACCTGCGCCTCGGCCATTGTTTTGCGTGCTGCGAGGGACTCGGTGCGGATCATTTGTACGGTCGCTGCGATCTCCTGCGCCGATCCGTCGGCCTCGCTTGAGAGACGTCCAAGGAAATCGAGACTGTCCTGCGCGGCTGTCACCTCGTCGAGAATCGCCGCCTGTGCGCGATGCGCGTCATCGAGCGCATCCTTCAACCGATCCACCTCGGCCTGAGCGGCACGGGCGATGTCGGTTGTCGGGCGGGAAATGCCATTGACGCTCGGCGTAACCGTCACAGCGCCAGCCTGACCACCTGAGACCGCGACCTGCAACATGCGTGCAAATTGCGATACCTCGCCGCCCGCGGCGGGAACGCCAGAAAAGGTAACGATATGCGTGCCAGCGGGCAATTCAACCGCCCCCGTGCGATGCACTTCGGCTCCTTGGGGATAGAGTGTGACGGCTTTGACGGCAGATTGCGCGTCGAATTGATCGGCCCATGCCGCGACGGGCACAGCACTCGCAAGCACCGCAGCAAAAACAGAAAACCGAATGGGAATAAGGGTCATGGTATCCTCCTGATAACAGGGCACAGATTTCATCGGGCGCCCCGCAGGCGCAACCCAAATTCCTGTGTTCCGTCAATTGTCGTCCGAACGTGGCGGAGGATTGCCTATCGCGTTCGGGAAGGCATCACGCAATTTCGTCGCGTTTCTTCAGTGCCGCCTCGATTGCGGCACGGCACCACGCTTTGTCCGCAAAGGTCTCGCACACCTCCTCGCGAGTCAAATGCGGCTGATGCTCGGACAGTGGGCGACCCAAATCACTTTTATAATCCGCCGTCCCACCTCGGCCCGCAGTGGAGGGAGAAATGTCGCGGGCGTGGATCAGGGCGTTCAGGTTAAGGGAAACTCGGATCATATCGGTAGACCTTTCTGCTTTCCTGAATTTGAGCACAGCAGAGGCGGGATTTCGCCCTGAGGATGAATAAAACTCAAAGTATACGTGCCAGAGCGCGCCACAATCTCTTGTAACACTTTGTAACCCTTCGCCTTAAAGTGGTTAAACTCTTTTAAGACTTGCGTCAGAAAGTCGGCCAAATCGCCTTTGACGTGCAATTGCTCCCCCATGGAAACGCCTCACATCCACCAATCAGGCAAAGGAAAAGGCGCCCGAAAGCGCCTTTCCCCGAATCTCTTGCGCGTGATGACAGCCGCCAATCAACCCTTCTTGAGTACGCGACGTCCCAGAAGTTCAGCGATCTGAACCGCGTTCAGTGCCGCGCCCTTGCGCAGGTTGTCGGACACACACCAGAAGTTCAGGCCGTTCTCGACCGTCACGTCCTGACGGATGCGTGAGATGAAGGTTGCGAAGTCGCCAACGCTTTCAACAGGCGTGACGTAGCCACCGTCTTCGCGCTTGTCGACCACGAGAATACCAGGTGCCTCACGCAGGATATCGCGCGCTTCGTCCTCGTCGAGGAACTCCTCGGTCTCGATATTGATGCTCTCGGAGTGGCCAACAAACACAGGCACGCGCACACAGGTCGCCGTGACCTTGATCGACGGATCAATGATCTTCTTGGTCTCGGTGATCATCTTCCACTCTTCTTTCGTGTCGCCGCTATCCATAAAGACATCGATATGCGGGATCACGTTGAAGGCGATCTGCTTGGGGTAGACGCTCGGCGCCACTTCCTGACCTGGGACATACATGCCCTTGGTCTGGTTCCACAATTCGTCAATTGCAGCTTTCCCCGAGCCCGAAACGGACTGGTAGGTGGAGACCACAACGCGCTTGATCTTCGCGCGGTCATGCAGCGGCTTGAGAGCCACAACCATCTGCGCGGTGGAGCAGTTGGGGTTGGCGATGATGTTCTTCTTGGAATAACCCTCGATCGCATCCGGGTTCACTTCCGGCACGATCAGCGGGACATCGGGATCGTAGCGGTATAGCGACGAGTTGTCGATGACAACGCAGCCCGCTTTCGCCGCTTTGGGTGCATATTCTTTGGTCGCCTCGGACCCTACGGCAAAGAGCGCCATGTCCCAACCCGCGAAATCGAAGGTGGCGAGGTCTTGGGTCTTGAGGGTGGTGTCGCCATAGCTCACTTCGGTGCCGAGGGATTTGCGCGAGGCAAGCACGGCAATTTCGTCCACGGGGAACTCGCGCTCGGCGAGGATGTTCAGCATTTCGCGACCCACGTTACCCGTGGCGCCAACGACGACGACTTTATAGCCCATCAGGGATACTCCTTCAGTCTCTCTAGACGGGCGTCGGGATATAATACTGTGGTGGAATGTAAAGGGCGAAACCTTGATCGACCCTATTTCATTTCATGAAGAGACACCCGCGGATCAGCGCGGATTAGTGCTTTGACGAAGGCCGCTTCAGCGTCAAAATCGTGTGGAACATCCTCGGCACTACGGCGGCCAGAGAGCGAGAGCGACGAGAAAAAGTCGAAGCCATAGAGGTTGATTTCGACTGCGTTGCTGCGGGAAACCAGATCAATGACCATCGCGCCAGTCGTCGGCTGACGCCCCAAGGTGCGCTCCAGTTTCGCGTAGTCCGAAAGAGGATGCAGATAGAACCCCTCAGTTTGCGCCACGTGCCAATCGAGCCGTTTACGCTTGTGGCTGAACCACATGAGTCTCGCCGCATTGATCCGTGAAAGCTCTTGTGCCGGAACCCGTGTTGCCATGGCCAGCCAATCAGTTTTCGTGCCGTGACTGATCGCGGCAGGCACCGGCGCGCCGTTGATGCGGATCACCACATCATGCGTGTCAATCTCAGCGCCGTATGCGGTCTTAGACAGCGCGCGGGCATTCCCGACAATCGCGACAGTTTTGTCCTCTAGAGCCTTCAAGATTTTCGCTTGCGGCACCGAGAGACGGGCAAGCGGCGCCTCTCGGCGCAGAAGACGCGCGATGAAAAAGCCGAACTTACCCATCGGACAGAAGATCCCTGTAAATCGCGATCAGCGCCTGGGCCTCACGAGCGATGCTGAATTTCTCCACGACATGCGCGCGGGCTGCAGGTCGCATGGCCGCGAGGCGGTCCGGATTGTCTATCAGCGCCTCAAATGCCCTTTGCAAATCGGACACGTTGTCCTTTTCGATCAGTGCGCCTGTTTCGCCGTCCTTAATCTGTTGATCAAAGGCCCCGACGCCACGGCACGCAATCGCAGGCGTTCCACAGGCCATCGCTTCAATCGGCGTCAAGCCAAACCCTTCCCAGCGGGCGGGCGCCACGAAGAGATCAAGCGACTGGTAGAATGCGATCATGTCGTCCCACGGAATTTCGCCGATAAAACGCATTCGGTCTCCGAGGCCTGCTGCGTCAATCTTTTCGCGGAGCGCAGACAAATAGGTTTCGTTTTCCTGCGTGGCCCGTCCCGTGAACACCACATGCACGTTCGTTCGAGAACGAAGTAGCGGGATCGCCGCTTCGACTAAGAGATCCTGACCCTTCTGGTGTCTGATCCGTCCAGAACAGCCGATCAACATACCATCCGCCAGACCGAGCTTACGACGGGTCGCGTGCATGTTCTCGCTCGGACGAAAAGTATCGACGTCGATTCCATGCATAATCACCGTCGCGGGGCGATCAAGGAAGGCAGCCGCCTGAGGCGATGTCGCTACGACCGCGTCCATTTTGGCTATCAGCTTCTTCGTAAAGGGCTTGTGCTGCCGTTGCGCTGCCGATGTAAAAAGCAGTTTTAACCGCATTCGCAGGACATTGCGTAAGAACAGTCCAAGCAGCATCTCAACATTTCGCCTCGCATGCCAAACCCGTGTGCGACGCGTTAAAAACGGTATACGCCACAAGGGGATATGCGGCACCGACGGCGGAAGACCTGGCCCCGTCGCCCGAATGTCGATTTCTTTCGCCTGCACGGGCACCAGCCGCACAACAGTCGCCGTCACGCCCGACAAGCGGCGCTTCAGATTCGGCGCGATGACGGCAACGTCTGATGATGAGGACATGGCTATTTGGCTTCCTTGGGGCGAACAGTGAGATAGATCATCAACCCCACTCCCACCGCAACGGCAAACAGAAGAAACACCGCGCCGTAAGGATCGGCGGGAGTTTGCTTGCCCGCTTGCGCAGCGTTGAATGTGCGTGCCGTCGCGATCTGGAACAGGCCGACACCACCTATAGAGGCAAGGTTAATCAAAGTGACGCCACGCCCGATTAGAGCTTCGGGCAGGAGAGAGCGCCCGTGATTCATGATCTGCGGATAGCTTGAGGTAAAAAAACCAACGATCATGAACAGCGCCAACGCGGGCACGAGGCTCAGTGTGTCGGCGGCGAGCCACAAAACGATGAGCGCAAGGCCCGTGATAACCGCCGCACCGCCGACAATGAGGCGGCGGCTTCGGATGATGCGGTCAACAGGTCCGAAGGCGAGGTTACCCGCAATCATTGCGAGAGCCATGAAGATTGTCGCCCGCCCGATCCCCACCGTATCAAGCCCGTGGGTTTCGGTGAGGTAGCCGCCGATCCAGCTCCCGCGCAGTCCAGCACCAGGCGCATAAGCCACAAGCGCAATAGCGAGAACGGGATAGATCGGCCAGATACGCAGAAGGTCGGCAAAGGAAGTTGTCGGCACGGAGCTATCACGCAGGATTCGTGGCGGGTCTTCGACGAACCTCCAAAGGGCCACACCAACCACCGCCGTGATACCCGCCAGAACCACCATCGTGGCACGCCACCCGATCATATCGAGCGCGAATGAAAGCGGCACCGATGCCGCGACATTACCAAGTGATCCGATGCCGAGAATTAGCCCTGCCAGCGTTCCGAACCGCTCAGGCGGGGCGAGGCGGGCAAAAATATACAGGGCAGACATTAGAACCGATGAACAACCGATGCCGATTCCAATCATCGCAATGTAGACACCCAATGGGCCCTGCGCGACAGAAAAGACCAACGCACCGCCACCACCGCCAAGAACGAGCAACGCCGCCGCAGTGATCCTCGGGGATTTGGTGTCAAGAAGCCAACCCACAGGGATCTGCATGGCGGCAAAAGCAAGGAACCAAAGGCCTAGCGCCGTCGATATCTGATCCGCCGAAACGGCGATATCCTGAGCAAGCACGGGCGCAAACACGGCAAGACATGCGCGGTAAAACTGGCTCAAACCATAAGCAAGCGTCAGCCACAAAAAGCCTTTAACCATAACTCTCCCTCACTGCTCGTCTTGTATCGGAGATGGATCATGTCCAAATACATGTCCAGAAGAATCATCAGGAACGATTGAAAATCAGAGCGTTGGAAATACCCGTGCGCCCCGATATACCCGCTTCAAAAGACGGTAAACGGCACCGTAGGGCAATATATGTGGCTATAGAGGCACAGATTGCCTGCGCTAGGGGGGTAGCTGGTCAAATTAGGGGTTTATCAGAAGCCGTGTTTGTGCAAAATCAGCTTCGAGCTTGGCCAGAGTGGCCGAGTGTATACCTCTTTTATGGAGATCTGGTGATGAAAAAAGTCGTACTTGCTGCTGGCCTTACTCTGGCTGCTACCGCCGCTTTTGCTGGTGGTTACTCCGAGCCCGTGATCGAAGCTCCGGTTATCGTGGAAGAAGCTGCTGGCTCCTCCCTCGGTGGTTCCGCTGCTCTGATCCTTCTCGGCCTGCTGGCTGTTGCAGCAATCGCTAAGAACTAAGTTTCGTCCCATTAGGGACACTTGAATTCAAAAACGGCGGCTTCGGTCGCCGTTTTTATTTTGCGAAACGCAATCTACTAACGCTCCGCCAGCCCAACAGGCGATGCGCATCCCCACTCCCCCCAATTCACATTTCAGCCGACCGCCCCCCCCCTTTTTCGCGAGGTCGGTAACCTGTGTGGCTCCACGCCACCTCACGCGCGAAACGTGGCACGCCCAGAGGTGGTCCAGCTTTTTCGACCATATTGCAGCCCATTTAAGGTGGATCAGGGTTTCACATTAGGCTGCTAATCT
>NZ_JBLXFZ010000008.1:0-120518 GCF_048261515.1 Celeribacter sp. | reverse complement strand
ACAACAACCAACGCCCACACTCAGCCCTTGGCGGCAGGCCGCCAGCCGTGGTCTATTGGCTGAGAAATGACAGAACAAAACCCGATCAGCAGGAGCAGAGAGTAGCTTAATTTACGCCAGATCCTGTCCAACAACTGGGGAGTAGCTCAGAAGTCAAGTGAATAGTTCTTTCTTTTGCTCATTATGGATCGTCTCGTTCGTTATGCGATCCACCTTAAACAATGGTCCGAATTTACGCGACCACCTCTCCCTTCATCGTGGCGCACCGAAAATACCCCCGCGGCTTCTTCCTTCGACCACATTTCAGCCCCTTTTTCCGATCATGGTTAACGCTACTGAAAAATCAGGGTCCGACGCGTGGTGAATATACACGGCCTCGCAGCTGGTTATCGAGTGACTGAAGAAGAAGAGAGACCTGATCATGCGCGAGCTATTCGACTTCCAACCCGATCAAAGCATTGATCTGGCAAGCCGCTGGCACCCTGAGCGTCCGTCCGTGCCCTCAGTGGCTTTTATGGGGATGAATTTCTCCATCGCGTCGCAGGATACATGGATGTCGCTGATTTGCGCAGGCGATCGCAGCGGATTCTCCTATGTGGCGACACCGAATGTCGACCATATGGTGCAACTTGACCGTCGCCCCGAGCTGCGTGAGGCCTATGATGCCGCCGATCATCGCATTTGCGACAGTCGCATCCTCGAAAAGCTCGCAGCCCAGAACGAGATTGATCTGGCGCCCTTCGCCGGATCCGACATCACCCGCGCCCTAATCGAAAAGGCCACGCTCGACGGTCCGCGCATCGCGGTCTGTGGTCCGATCCTGGATGACTTCAAGACGCTTGAAGGCCTCTACCCCAACGCTCTCCTGACCCACATCGAAACGCCGATGATGACGCGTGGTAGCGCCGAATGGGCAGCCACGCTCGAACGTGTCGAGGAGACGGAGTTCGACGTGCTTCTGATCTGCATCTCTTTCCCCAAGCAAGAGCTTTTCGCCTACGATCTGAAACAGCGTGGCAAGGCGCGCGGGATCGGTCTTTGCGTTGGTGCGAGCATTGATTTTCTTACAGGCAAACAAAAACGCGCGCCCGAAATGTTCCGTGCGGCGCGAATGGAATGGGCCTATCGTCTGATGAGCAACCCGGTGCGCTTGTGGCGTCGCTATCTTGTCGACGGACCAAGGGTGTTTGCTTTGTATTGGTCGTATCGCCGCGCCCAAGTCAAAGCGGCGCAGGCGGCACGAAACGCGGCAGCGGCGTCAGGCTCTCTTTGAATACCGCCATGAGGCGGGCTTCCGCCTCGGCTAAACTTTCACTTTCGCCAACGGGCGTCACGAGACGCATCAGAGCACCATCGGTCCGCCCGATGGTCACGGCATCCCAAAGCAACATCAGCTTTGCCTCGAAATCCCATGCGACATGGCGGCCGTGCTGTTCAAACCAGTAGTAGGCCAGCATCCGCGCCTCGCCTTTCTGGATGACCGCACGGTTGATGCGGAAGCGGCCATCATGGCCGACTTGCGGCCCAACATCGACCCGCTCCAGCGCCGCAATTTCCCACCCCGCTCCAGGCAGGCAGATTTCAGGCGAATGTGTGCCGCCCTTGGTCTGGTCGTGGTAAAAGGCTGCAAAGAAATCGACAGGCGCAGCATGATCGGCATGAGCGAAAATGATCCGCGCATAGTCATCGGCCCCCAAGGATCTTTCGATATCGGATTGAAGCCGTGGAGCGACCTCACCCGACCACGCGCCCAACTCGGTCGGAAAGAGCGCGAAAGGATCGCGCACCACATCGCCGCTAAGTGGCGTAGGGCGCAACTCCCATGCCGCTGATAGGGCCAGTGTAGCAAGGGCCGCACCGATCAACGCCCGTGACGGCTCGATCAGGCGCAAACGGGCCAATTGGCGCGGCACACCGTCAAAATCGACATCGAACGCGGCAGCGAAAGTGATTCGATCACGCCGCAGGAACAACAGCCCCCATGCGATCAGCATCAGCAAAACCACGCAGGACATGAAGATCACCCAGCCTTCGAAGAAGTGGCTGAAGCCTTCGAGGTGGCCAGCACCCCAGTATTTGACCAACACCCCTGCAACCGCGATCCTCACCGAATTCATCAGCACGGTGATCGGCGCGGCGGCTATCAGGAGGATCGCCTTGTGCCATGTCGGGCCGCGATAGAGGACGGCAAAGATGAAGGAGAAGCTCAGGATCGGGAAGAGGTAGCGCAACCCCGAACACGCCTCCGCCACATGGAGTTTCATAACGCCAAGATCGATGATGTTCCCTTCGAGAAAGACGGGCACGTTGACCCATTGGAGGAACAGGACGCCGAGTTCGGAAGAGACCGACTGCAAAAAAGTCGAAAGCTTATAATAGAACACACCTGGCAGCGGCAGCATGTAGACAAGATGCACAACCGCGGGCCAGAACGCTTTCCCCTGTGCCCAGCCGAAGGAAATCAAGAGCATCGCACCAACCCAGAGGATTGTCGCATAGGCAACCACATCTGGGATCTGCGCGAGTTTTCCAAGCGCACCGAACAGCAACGCCGCGACGAGAACCGCCACCCCTTGCACACGATTGACAGGCCCCATCAGGATCGGCTCGGTCTTGAGTTGTCGCAGCAACAGGAGGGCGGAGAGAACAGGAATCAATGGGCCGTGGCTGTATTCAGGCGTAGCCCATGCCACGACGAGCGCCTCCACGCCATCGCGAAAGAACAAGGCCGCCCCCACAACCGCAAGCACGAGCCATAACAGGCCCGCACGCGAGGCGAGGCGGCTGTACATCACTCCTGTCTCGACATTAGCCATGCGGTTGGTCCTCGTTAGATCTAGCGGGTCTGGAACGACTTCTTGACGGCGAAGAATACCGAGTTCGACTGCGCGAGATCGGCATCAACGGCGTCGAGCACATTGACTCGGACACCCGCTTCCATCGTCACGTCGTCCAGAAGAGCGCGACGATAGACCAGCTCGCTTGCCAGCTTGGCCGCGCTGCTCATCTCACCATCAAGCGCAACTGCATTGAGCGACAAGCCAAGGCCAGACACGTCATCGAACTGGTGGTCGTAGGAAACAGTCGCACGGTTGGTGATGGTTTTCTCACCGCCAAGGGCATAGCCAAAACTGCGCCGCACTTCGAAGGCCAGAGCATCGTTCGGCCCTTCGGTTTCCACGGCGAGATGGCCGATCGGGCGCAAGTCGCCCACATCGGTGCGCACCGCGCCAAGCGCCCAAGACACCTCACCATTCCGCGTCTTGATGTTGCGCGACATCTCCAAGGTCTGCCACGCGCCGTCGGTGTTAACCTTGGTCGAATAGGTCAGATGCGCCAAGCCGCTCTTGGTCTCGCGTCGCAGTTGGAGCAGAAACGGAAATTCACTCCGACTGTCCTCACCTACGCGCGAGCGCGTCTCCAGATCGGCATAACCCACCATCACCCGCGCCTGCGTGACCCTGTCGATGTCCTGATAGAGCGAGACATCCACCGTCGCGTCATGGCGTTCCGTGGCATCAGGATCATCGCCCGAAAAGCGCGTATAGTCCGCGTCGAGTGTCACCCGCGTTCCTGGCCGCAAAGTCGCGCCGAGTGATCCGACGACCTGAGCTGTCGTGTTGTCGTATTGGGTGGCTGAATTGGGTTCTGAGAAATCAACGACACGTTGGGACAACTCGACACCATAGGTGAGTGGCCCGTAGAGCCCGCCGTCAAAACGTAGCTTCGCACCTGCTTGAGTGACCATCCCCGTGCCCGCCGTATAATCGGCGCGCCCATCGCTGGCCGTCGAGTAGCCCGAAGACGTCACATCGTGTCTGGCATAATCCGCCGTTGCCGTAAGCCGCGTGCGTGCGGTCTCATGGCCGAAGGTGACGTCGACATCAGGCTCGTACCACCGCGTATCGCCTTCGCTGAATTCGATCCCCGTATCGGCGTCAATCGTGAGCCATGTGGTCGGCGACGACCAACCGAGGCTGTAGCTTAACGGCACGCCCGCGGCGAAAATCCCGTCGCCACCACTCGGGCTCAGGTTGGGATTGTCCTCCCACCAAACTTCCGCACCAACCGTGAACGTCATACCGTCATGATCTGGCCTGTGCGACCCATTCACGTCATCAGCATGGGCGCCCACCACACCCGATGCGCAAAGCGCCGTAAGCGCTCCCCAACTGCGCCAGATCGGCGCTCTGTCTTTGATCGTTGATGTCACTTTTGACGCTCCTTCGAGTGGTTCCGTCTTTGTTTCACTCGAAGAGCCTACGCTCAGGCACAGCAACAACATCGCCCGCGCGCAATAGGAACGCACCCGAGATGCCGAGCTTGTTCTTGTAGTCGAAATAGTAGACCTGCTCGGATTGGGTTTGAACGTCGATCCTGTGGACTTCGACCCGTTTCGTCGCGGCGAAACGCGTGAACCCGCCCGCGTGCGCAATGGCTTGCAGCACCGTCATGTCGTCTTCAGTTTCAATCACACCAGGGCGGTTGACCTCGCCCATGACATAGATCGCACTAAGATCGGGTTTGATATCACCCGGGAGAACCTCTTTGACGTGCACCACACTCACATAAACCGTAGGTCGCGCTGCGAAAACTTGGGACAGGCGTTCGGAAATCGCCCCCTGCACATCGGCAGTGGATTTCCCGCGCGCCTTAATGCTCCCTGCGGAAGGGAAATCAATAGACCCGTCAGGCAAGACAAGAACAGATCGGTTCAGGCTCGGATCTTCGAGCACCTCAACCTTCAACGTGTCGCCCGATTGAATACGATACCCCGCATGAGCCGCGCCCGCGGTCACAACGAGGAAGGCGGCCAAGAGGCCGGAGATTAGCTTGCGCATGCCTCACCTTTTACTTCAGAGCCGTTTGGTGGCCCTTTGACTGCTTCGTTTGCCTTGCGCCCGCCTTTTGGCGATCCGCGTCAGACCCTTTTGCACCGTCGAGGATTTTTCCTTTCGCCAGTGCGGGTCGTTTTATTAGGTCATTTTATGCCATGGTGCGCTTTACGGCGCTAGCTTTGCCAGCGCTGCGTCCACATCTCGGACCAAACTTGGCGGCGCATCGGGGCTATTGCGCAACAGGTCGGCCGCCGTTGACAGCTCTTCACGGGCCTCATCGAGCCTTTGAGCCGCTGCAAGCGCCTCGCCATAGTGGTAACGCACCACCGCCTCGTCGGGCAGCCCCTCGGCCGCATCAGCCAATGCACGCACCGCCTCATCCGTTTCTCCCGCCAGATGCGCGGCCCAGCCGAAGGTGTCGAGGAACGCAGGCTGCGACATGCCCTTAAGACGTTGCGCGATCTTGTAGGCCTGCGCATGACTTTCGGGATCATCACGGCGCATCGAGAGGAGCGAGGCGAGATTGTTCGCCACAACCACGTCCCCGCCATCGCGTTCGTAGAGCGTCTGATAGAGCGCAATGGCCCCTTCGTAGTCAGCTAATTCTTCCAAAGAACGCGCGTGCGTGATGGCGAGGTTGCGGCTCTCAGGAATAGCCAAAATCGCCTGATTAGACACTATTTTGGCCGCATCCGCGCCCTCGTACTCTCGCACGACCGCCACAAGCGCGATCCATGCTGACTCCGTCTCGGGATACGCCTCCAAGACCGATTGTAACCGCTCAATCGCGGAGGGCGAATCACCCGCATCCAACTGCATCATCGCGATAAAGACTTCGGGATCGGGCGCATCGGGAAAGGCGGCTCGCACTTCATTAAGCTTGGCGTATACCTGCTCCATGTCACCCGCTGCGTAATAGCCGCGCGCAAGTGCCATCTGCGCAGCCAGATCGCCCTGCGCCGTCGCGTTCAGGCTGTTCATCAAAGCAACCAACTCGTCCGATTTTTCCTGTGCCGTGAAAAGGCGGGTCTGGAGTTCTGTCGTCAGCGCGACCTGACCGGGCAAGAGGGCACGAATACGCTCGATATCCGCCTGTGCGCGTGGCCAGTCGCGCAGGTCGATGTGGATGTTGCCAATCGCACGGTTCAAAGCAATGTCACGCGGGTTTCGATGGAGGGCCTGTTCGATCACCTTTTCCGCCGAACGCAGATTGCCCTTCTCGATCAGATTTGCGGCATAGCGTAGCGACTCGGTGGGCGCGTTCACCGACGCTTCCACCGCCCGTGCCAGCATGTCCGAGACCAGTGTCGCCTTACCCTCGCGGGCGTAGACCATAGACATCAAGGTGAAAAGTTCGGGATCTTCTGGCGCATCATTGAGCGCCGAACGCAGAGCGAGCATGGCTTCATCCGTGCGGTCACTTGCGATCAGATACTCAACCTTGAGCTTGATCGCCTGCATCTGACCAGGGTCATGGGACAACACCTCGTCAACCAGCGTCTTGGCACCATCGTCGTCACCCGCCGCACGGCGAAGAAGTGCGAGTTGCATCTTGATCCGGTCCACACGGATATCGGGCTCTTTCCCGTCCAGCAGGTTTTCAAGCGCCGCAATGGCATCGTCGGTATGCCCTGCAAGATGATCTGCGCCAGCCAGAAGCGCGCGGAAGGCATCCTCGTTCGCCGCCACATCGGGCGCGAGTGGATCACTGTCGAGTAGGTCGCGCAATACCGTGCGCATTGCCTCGTTGGACCGCACCTCGGACAGGAACCGCAGGTAAATCATCCGCGGCAGCGGATCGTCGGAATCGGGATCAATTCGGCCCGCGAGCCACGCCTCGGCCTCATCCACACGACCTTCCGCAAGATACCAATCCACCAAGAGCCGTTGCGTGCGCGCATCCTCTGGATAGACCGCCACCATGTTGAGGACATGCGCTTCTATGCTCTCGGCATTTCCGATCTGGTTGAGGGCGACGAGCTTGGTATTTTGCAGCCCGCGATCCTCGGGATCAATCGCCAGCCCCGCCTCGATCAGCGCCAAGGCCGCTTCAGGATCACCGTTACGAATAGCCCCCGCGACCGCCACACGACGCGCACGAATTAGACCCGAGTCCAGCCCGATGAGCCTGTTCGCCTCCTGCACGGCAGCTTGCATGGGCGCGTCATCACCGCTGCGCGAAGCCTCACGATAGGCCAAACCCACCGCGATTGCGGCAAGGTCCAGATCATCGGGCGCATAGCCTAGCGCGCGTTCAAGGTAGTTCTCCGCCGCCTCTGTGTCGTTTCCATCGAACGCAATCCCCGCCAGCTCGCGAAGTGCCTCCACATCATGGGGAGCGGCCTCAACCACCCGTCTGAATTCGCGGTAGGCAGCCGACACCGATCCGTTCTCGATCAACAGCTCGGCGTATAGACGACGCGCATCGAGATGCGTCTCGTCAAGTTTTAGCGCGTTCCTTAAATCAAGGAGTGCCCCCTGCGCATCGCCTTCGGCCACGCGCTCAATGGCGGTTTGATAATGCGCTTCGGCCCGATCTTCGGCGCTGTCACACGCCGCGAGAAAAAGGCATAGCGCCACGGGGAGGAGGAGTTTCACCCTCTTGACCTCTGATTTGTTTTTCTGCTCGCGCGAACCTTAACGCTATTGCGGGCATTTTTACAAATCGCCATCCATCGGCACTGATTATTTTAGCGCGTAGTGACATGACTTCATCGCTAAAACCGCCACCTGTTTGCAGCAATATTTTCCCGTCTCAGCCGTATGTTTGCCTTAATTCCTCATTAACACTTTTCTCCGCGTCAAATAATTGACGTGTAAAAATTGAGCAGTGACGCCCAAAGCGGCTTCGGCAAAAATCGGAAAACGAGATGTCGACAGAAGGACTATACGCAGGCTTTTTCGAGCTATCGGAACGCCCATTCACATTGTTGCCTGACCCGAGCTTGCTCTATTGGTCGGTGCAGCACAAACGTGCCTTTTCCGTGCTGGAATACGGCCTGTTGTCACGCGCGCCCATCACTTTGGTCAGCGGCGAGATCGGGTCGGGCAAGACCACTTTGATCCAAGCGCTCCTGAATAAAGGCAGCGATGATCTTGTGATCGGGCTGATCTCCAACGCGCAGGGCGGGCGCGGCGAGTTGTTGCAATGGGTGCTGAACGCTTTCGGCATCTCGCCCGAAGGCTATGGCGACAACTATGTCTCCCTTTTCCAGAGGTTTCAGGACTTTCTGATCGAGCAATATGCCGAGAACCGCCGTGTGGTGTTGATCATCGACGAGGCGCAAAACCTCTCGACCGAAGGTCTCGAAGAAATCCGTATGCTCACCAACATAAATTCCAACAAAGACGAGTTGCTTCAGCTTATCCTCGTCGGCCAGCCGGAATTGCGAAACATCGTGTCATCGACACCTCTGCGTCAACTGGCGCAGCGGATCGCAGCCAGCTATCACATCGGCCCGCTGAATTCGCACGACACCGCCGCCTATATCGCGCATCGCTTGACCGCCGTGGGTGGGACGGGTGAGGAAATCGCCCCCGAGGCTGCCGCGCTCATCCACGCCCGAACGGGCGGCGTGCCGCGCCTGGTTAACCAGCTTTGCGATCTCTCGATGGTTTACGCATGGAGCGCAGATGCACGCCTTGTTACCGAAGCCACCGTGGGCCACGTGATCGACGACGGGCTATTCCACTACGGCGCGCTCGTCGCGGAGGCCGCCGAATGAACGCCGACATCCGTTTCTATGCTGCGCTGATCTGGCGTCAGTTGCCGTGGTTCCTTCTCGTGTTCATGGCCTTCGCCATCACGGGCATTCTCGCCGCCCTCACCCTGCCCGCGATCTATCAATCCCGTGTGCGCCTGATCGTCGAAAGCTCGCAGATTCCTGGCCAGTTGGCACAATCAACCGTCGAACTCCCCAAGCAGGAACAGCTTCAGATTTTCGAGGCGCGCCTTTTGACCCGTGAAAACCTTCTGGCCACCGCGCAAAAGGTCGGCGTTTTCACCAATCAGGCGCGCATGAACCCCGATCAGATCGTGCAGGCCATGCGCCTCAACACGATGGTCGAAAGCTCGACGGGACGTGACGAAGCCACGATCATGACGCTGACTTTCGACAGCGAGAATCCCGAGATCGCGGCAACGGTCCTGAGCGAATATCTCACCTTCATTCTCGAAGAAGACGCCGAATACCGCGCCCAGCGCGCCGAGCAAACCGAAGACTTCTTTGCCGAGGATGTGGATCGCCTGAGCGAAGAACTCGAAATCATGAGCGCGCGCATTCTCGATTACAAACAAGAGAATTCCGACGCGCTGCCCGAGAGTTTGAAATACCGTCGCGACCTGATGTTCTCGCTGACCGACCGCATCGAACGCGACGAAGGCGAGATCAAAGCCCTGCTGGACCAAAAAGAGCGCCTCACACAAGTGTTCGAGGCCTCAGGTCAGTTTGATGATCCGAACCACCTGTCCAACCAGACACCAGAGGAACGCCGCCTATGGGAACTGAAAAGCCAGTTGGCCGATGCCAGCGGCGTCTATGCTCCCGACAGCCCGCGTATTACCTCCCTGCGTTCACGGATCGAATCCCTCGAAGCCAGTCTCTTGCAAGCCGCTGGCGAGCTTGAGGAGGGCGAGGAAGTCAGCACCGCAAAGCGGCTGCTTGATCTGCAAGTCGGAGAAATCGACGATAAGGTGGTGCTTTTGGAAGAACAGATCGCCAAGGCACAAGAGCGGGTCGCTGAATTGGAAGACAGTATCGCGCGCACCCCTGCAGTCGGTGTCGGACTCGACGCGCTTCAACGCGACTACGCCAATCTTCAGGATCAATACATCAAAGCCACTGACCGTCTTGCACAGGCCTCGACAGGTGAGCGGATCGAAACCCTGTCGCGCGGTCAGCGCGTCACGGTGATCGAACAACCATCCGTGCCGACCGAACCCGCACGCCCTAACCGCAAGCTCATTGCGGCCGCAGGTATCGGTGGAGGGATCGTAATGGGCGGGGCGCTTATCGCGCTGATCGAACTGCTCAGCACCGCGCCCAAACGGTCGAAGGATCTGGTCAATGCCATCGGACTGACCCCCATTGCAACGATCCCCTACATGCGCACGCAACGCGAACGGAACTGGCGCAGGATCAAGTTTGCCGCCCTCTCGTTCTCGGTTGGCATGGCAATCCCGACACTGGTTTGGATCATTCACACCTACTACATCCCCATCGACTACCTGATCCGCAAGGTGATCGAAAAAACCGGCATGGTCTTGTGAGGTAAACACCCATGGAAAATCTCCAAAAAGCCATTGAAAAGGCCCGCACATCACGCGCGCAAAAGTCCGGATCGACACGTATGGCCGTGCACACGTCCGTCGCAGGCGACAGCGCATGGGACACGCTCATCGCGGCCAATCCCGACCGCGCGCACCTGAAATCGAAGCGCGTTGCGACGCTCGACGGGAACAAGGCGGGCAGCCATTATGACATGCTGCGCACCCGCATTCGCGACATGGCCCAGAAAGACGGGCTACGCCGAATTGCGATCGTCTCGGCAGGCCCGCAGGTTGGCAAGACCACCACGCTGGTCAATCTCGCCTTCTCCTTCGGGCGACTGCCTTACGAGAAGACGATGGTCTTCGACTTCGACCTTCGTCGCCCTAGCCTTCAATCCATCATCGGCATGACACCCGCCGCCACGATGGGCGATGTTCTTAGGGGGCAAGTGCCGTTCGAGGAACATGCCCGCCGCGTCGGGAACAATCTTGCTTTCGCCGTCAACAGCGGCCCCGTGGAGCATCCATCAGAGCTTCTTCAATCGGGCAACATGACGGACTTTCTCAAAGACATCGAAGGGCGCTATCAACCCGACCTGATGTTCTTCGACACGCCGCCGCTTCTGGCCGCCGACGACACGCGCGGCTTCCTGTCAAATGTGGATGCAGCCCTTCTGGTGGTCGAGGCCGAACGCACGCCCGCAGATCAGATCGACGTAGTCGAACAGCAACTTTCCGAGCTGACCAATGTGCTCGGTGTTGTGCTCAACAAATGCAACTATCCTGACCCCGCCACGACCGCGAGTTACGGCTACTACTAGGGCGCAGGACTACTTGTATTCGATGATTTTGCGCCGCTTTCGGGTCGATTTCGTGATGTAGAACTCGATCACACCGAGGCACTCAGCGAATTTGGCGACAGTGAGCAGGGCCGCGTTCTCGAAAGCAGGCCGCGTGCCGCCGTCCCGCAATGCAATGCGCAGGATTTGCGCGGGATAGAGTGCGAACAACAGCGTGAAAACAGGCCCTAAAGAAGCCCAAAGTACCAATATGGCAAGGGGCAACACACCACCCCAGAAGAGCGCGCGGCGCATCTCGGAGACAAAGTGTCGTTCTGGTGGTCGCCCGTGCATATGCGCCCCTTCGGCATAGGCAAATCCCGCCCGCCGCGCACGCCGCCAGAACTGCGCAAACCGCGTCATTGCCGCGTCGTGCAGTGCCATATCGGCGTCGATCCGATGCACCGTCCAACCAGCCGCGCGCAACCGCACACAAAGCTCTGGCTCCTCCCCAGCGATCAACGTGGGATCAAAGCCGCCCTCCGCCTCGAAGGCCGCAAGACGCATCATGGCAATCCCGCCGCAGGCCTTGACCTCGCCCACGGGCGTGTCCCATTCGCGGTCGCAATGGGCGTTGTAGATCGAGGCCTCGGGAAACCGCTCACGCAGCCGCCCGCTGGCCACGGCCACCCCGTCATGCGTGTCGAGAAAGGCACGACCCGCGTCGATCCATCCCGCCTCCATGACGCAATCGCCATCAACGAATTGCACGAAGTCCACCTCCGCGCCCATCTCCCGCAGCGCCGAGACACCCGCATTGCGCGCCCGCGCTGCTGTGAAAGGCTGCGTCATGTCCAGATCGACCACATGCACACCGAGATCACGCGCCGACTCCGCGGAACCATCCGTCGAGCCGCTATCGACATAGATGACCGTGTCGAGTGCTGCGAGGCTGTCGAGACAGGCCAGAAGCCGCGCCCCCTCGTTGCGCCCGATCACGATGGCCGCGACCTTGCTCATCGGCCACTTGGCGCCTTCGGGTCGCCCAACGGATCAAGGAAATTCGTCCAGATATCGCGCGCTTCATTCTCATTCGCGCGCGGATAGGAGCCGCCAACCAGCACACGCGCCGCCGCAATCACGCGCCCCGCATGCCACGCCAGATTGGCCGCGAGCAGCCCCATGCGCCCGTGTGTCTTGTAAAACAGCCGCGTGCGGGAGGCGTAGTAATAGGCAGGCAAGCGTTTGCGGGCCGCATTCAGGCTCTCGACGGGCGAGGAGCCGCCGCAATAATGCACCACCCGCGCATCGGGCGCATAGGCGATGTCAAATCCCGCGCGTTTCGTCCGCACGCCGTAATCCGTATCCTCGAAGTAGAGGAAATAGCCGTCATCCATCGGCCCGATTGCCTCGATCACCTGTCGCGTCACAACAATCGCCGCAAAGCTCGCCCAGCCGATCTCCGCGCTCTGTGGCGGATTTGGCAACGGCAGATCAAAGCGCCGCAACGCGCGGGTCACAAACCCCGTGCGCGCAGCGCGGATCATTTCCGACATGGCACCTGGCATGCGGAAGAAGGTCGGTTGCGCGGTGCCATCCTCAGCCTCCAACCGCGTCCCGATAAGCCCCGCCCGCGGGTGCGCCTCCAGCGCCACCATCAGCGCGTCAATACACCCCTCGCGCAGGTAGGCATCCGAATTCAGGATGAAATAGGCGCGCGCGTTAAAGGCCTCAATGGTCTGGTTATGCCCGCCAGAAAAGCCGCTGTTGCGCTGCGATCTGATCAGGGTCACGCAATCGCCCGCACCCTCCCGCGCGATCCAGTCCGCGATCTCATCGTCGGAGCCGTCGCCCGAAGCGTTGTCCACCACGACCACACGCGCCGCGCGGCCCCTGACCTGAGGAACCACAGTGGCCAGACAGGCGCAGGTCAGCGCCGCCGTGCGGTAATTGATTATGGACACCACCATGTCCAACGGTTCGAGATGTTCCACCCCGTGCCCCACTCGCTTCGCGCCCCCGCGTTTTGTTGGCCCGCACCTTAGCTTGACCCATCAGGGCCGCCTGTCCCATGCGCGCGCTTTGGCGCAGCATAGCCCTGTGTCGCGCAGGACGCAAAACCTCTTCGACGCGGGCGCGGGCCGCGAAAACCGTTGGCCTTACCGCTCCGCTCGCGTAGCATTTGCGCAATCGAGACATGCGGAAGGCGAGACGGGAAAACCCGCCGCATCCGACGAGCAGGACAAGTCGACAGGCCGATGCCCAACGCTATTGCCTATCTGATGCTATTCATCTGGCCCGCCATCGCGTGGGGCCTGTTTCGTGCGACGACCATTCCCAAAGCGATTATCCTGACCATCGTTCTGGGCTACCTGTTTCTCCCCGTGCAGCCACAGATCGACCTGCCGCTTCTGCCCGCCTATGACAAGGATCTCGTGCCCGCGCTCTCGGCTGCGCTCTTTGCTTGGCTCTACTCGCGTAAGGCGGACAAACTCGCCGATATTGCCGCGCGTCGCGCCTCTTCGCCCTCTTCCACGGCCCTGCGCAAGCAAGCCCCCGATGCCGAGGAAGCCGAGCCATGGCGCAAAGCACGCCGCAAGTCGCGTCTGAACCTCGCCATTTCGCTTCTTATCCTGATGCTGTTCATCGGATTGTGGCTCACCTACAGGGGCAACCGCGAACCACTCGTCTATGCAAAAAACGTGCTTGTCGCGCTCACCCCTTACGATTTCGCCGCCATGTCGCTCTCGCTCATCGTGCAGCTCCTGCCGTTCTGGATCGCGCGACGTCACCTCGGCACCCGGGACGTGCAGATCAGCCTGCTGCGCATCCTTGTGTTCTGCAGCCTCGGATACTCGCTCCTTGCCCTGATCGAAGTGCGCCTCTCGCCACAGCTCAACACGTGGATCTACGGCTTCTTCCCGCATGAATTTGTCCAGCACATCCGTGGCGGCAGTTTCCGTCCGATTGTCTTTCTCAGTCACGGGTTGCGCGTGGGGATGTTCCTGTCACTGGGTGTCCTTTCGGCCGCGATCCTTGCGCGACTGGCCGAGGGAAAGGTGCGGTTGGCGTGGCTTGGCGCGATGCTCTATCTCTTCGCCGTGCTCTACCTGTCGCGCAATCTGGGCGCGGTGCTGATCACGACCGTCCTTCTTCCCGTGGTCCTCGTCTTCTCCATACGGATGCAGATCCTCGCCACCGCCATGGTGTCAACGCTGGTCCTGTTCTACCCGATTGCACGCGGGGCGAATATCGTTCCTGTCGACCGGATGGTTGAGGTCATGCAAAATCTGTCGCCGCAACGCGCCCAATCCTTCGAGACGCGGCTCAACAACGAGGCGATGCTGATCGAACGCGCAAACCTGAAGCCCTTGGCGGGTTGGGGGGGCTGGGGACGGGCCCGCATCTACAACGAAGAAGGGCGCGACATATCCATCGTGGACGGCACATGGATCAACGTGATCGGTCAATTTGGCTGGATGGGCTATCTGGGCCAGTTCGGCCTGCTCTGCCTGCCCGCCTATTTCGTCTTTGCCATGCGACGACGGTTGAAAACCGACTTGCTTCTGACGGGGCCGCTCATCCTCGTGGCCGCCAACCTCGTGGACCTGATCCCCAACTCCTCGGGCGTGCCGCCGCTTTGGATGATGGCAGGGGCGCTGTGGACGCAGATTGACGCGCGCCGCACGGCGTTCAATCCCGACGACCTGCCGCGTCGTCTTCGTGCGCGCGGGCAGGTTGTGGCAAAGCGCCGACCCCGCGTTCAGATGCGCCGCTAGGTCATCGATTCACGGGGTCGGCGCGGCTTCCCTGCGGCCGTCCGCAAAGACCAGCCATTCGACGCCCACCATACGAATGCGACTGTCTGGCCCGTCAAGGCGCAGCGCCTCCTCGCGCGTATCACTCAGCTTCGTCACACGCATCTCTTGAACCGTATAAGGCAGATAGATCGCATCCTCGCCCGCACCACCATAGACACCATCTTGGCCGGTTTCGGGTCTAAAATTGTCATTCCCAGCCCCGCCAATCAGGACATCGGCGCGCGCCGTCCCCGTAAGCTCGCCTCCCGCGTCTCCCGCATGGCGCGTCACACCATGGAGGTAGCAATCGCAGGCGGGCAGCACCCGCGCCGCAGAAGCCTCCGCATTAAAACGGTCTAGGGTCTGCACGCGCGGCGACGCATCGCCCGTATAGGCACGCAGCCCCCAATGACCGTGCCGCGAGGGGCGGCTCATCTCGCTGTAGTGCATGAAGGGGCCAGCCCCCAAATCCATCCACCGCTCCCACATCTCCGCGTAGACATTCGCCATCTCCGCACTGCGCAGATAGTCCCCGATTGCGGCGGTCAGGCGATCCACATCCTCACGCTCCAACCCCGTGCCAGCAGGCATCAGATGCTGACCACCCTCATAGGCCACCAGCTTCACTCCGCGCGCACGGGCAAGATCGGCGTGGGCTTGCCAGTTGGCATGCGCCCGCACCAGCCCGCCCTCCTGATCGGCATCGAACAGCCGTTCGGTCATCCATTCCGACAGCCCCCCACGATCCAGCGCCGCAAGCGCCGCGCGTCCGTTTTCGGGTCCGTGCATGATCTGACCGCCAACATAGCTGGCAATGGCGATTTCCTCGAAAACGGATGCGGGCGGGGCAAAGCGTGACGGCTCCGCACTTTGCCACGCTTCCCCGTCAATCAACTGGCGCAGCACATCAGGATTGGCGGTCTGGCCTGACAGAACATTGACCAACGCGGGCTTCGGCCCTGAACGCGCGGCAAACTCCTCTTCCCAAAGCAGCGCCATTTCGGTTGCGGCCTTCGCGGCATACCCGAGCGTTGCCTCCTCGCCCCATTCCGCCTGCGCGGCGCGTTTGGCCCATTGATGCACGGGGAAGATGCCGTTCCAAACCTCGTTTGAAAACTCGACACGCAGGGTCAGTGTGGGGTCGAGCCCGTCCCGCAACTCACGCGCAAAGGCGCGCGTTTGCGTCTCGTTCCAATAGTGGGGCACGGTGATCCACGGATCGGCGCCGACATGGTTAGACAGCGCAACAATCTCCTGCGCCGTTGCGGGGCGAAATTCCTCATACCCGCCGCGCGTTGGCTCAACATTCGTCCCGAGCCAGTTCATGAACCGCAGCACCCGTGCGTCCCTGATCGCCTTAACCCAGTCGGGATCAAACACCGCACCGACCTCATAGAGCGGCACGTCCTCGGCACGCATGAGCGTAATATCACGCAGCCAATCACCCTCACCTGCGGGGTCTGTCTCCGTGATCGTCAGGATGATCGGGCCACCCTCAGGATTGGTGAAGCGGATCTCGCCCCCCGCGCGCTTTGTGACCCGAACATCGCCCGAAACGGTCAGTGCCCCTGCCCCGCGATACCGCAGAACATAGTCACCCGCCCGCGATGCTTTCAGACCGTCCAGCGTGCCCTCGTCGCTATTCCACGCGAGAATGGACACGAGCGCCTCGACACCTTCAGGCACGAAACGTGGCCAGCCGCTCGCGTCAAAGACACCTGCCTCCCGCAAATCGCTATGCGACACCGCACCCCATGTGCCACCCGCATTCCCGACCCAAGGCCGCACGGTGCGCATCAGGTTGATGAAGGGCTGTGCGGCTTCCCAATCGCGCAGAGGGGCAAGGTTGTAGGCCAGCGCAGGCGCATCAAGACCAACGCCAGATGCTTCCGCATGCGCAGGAGCCGCCACGCCCGCAAAGCATATCAGGCCCGCGCCCATCACCCGCAACAAAGGCGCAACCAACCGCCGCCATACCGAACCGAACCCTGTCATTCCTGCTTTCGCTCCCGCATGGCGCACCCGTTTCCCGCGACCCTAACCAAGTCGCCACCAAACGCAACGCAGGTGGCGCACATGTTGAACCATTTGCAACAGGCGCACGGGAAAGCACACAACGATCCGCTCCCGTTGTTCCCACAGGCCCACACGCCATGTATCACGCGGGATGAATACAAGCGCGATAACAGGCGCGACCACCACCAAACGAGCATCCCGACCCGTGACCCTTCGCACAAACCCAATTTCCCACGCCATCACCTCGGCCCGCGCCGCGATGGGCGGCGATGGTGTGCGCTCACGGTCCCTGCGCGCCACGCTCCTCACGTTGGCCAGCGTCGGCGGGAGCAGCGCGTTGCGGTTGCTCTCCAATCTCGCGCTCACTCGCCTGCTCTTCCCCGATGCCTTCGGCCTGATGGCACTGGTGCAGGTCTTCATCTACGGGCTGCACATGTTTTCCGACATCGGGATCAATGCCTCGATCATCCAAAGCAACCGTGGCGAAGAGCGCAGCTTCCTCAACACCGCGTGGAGCATTCAGGTGTTGCGCGGCTTCCTGCTCTGGCTGGTCGCTCTGTCACTGGCCTACCCCGCCGTTGCGATCTACGATCAACCCGATCTGGCTGTGCTTTTACCCGTCACGGCGCTTTCGGTCCTGATCGCAGGCTTCAAACCGACCCGCGCGACACTCGCCAACCGCCGCCTTCAACTCGGCCGCGTTGTCGCCATCGAACTCGGCGCACAGGTCGTCTCCATCCTCATCATGCTGCTGCTGGCCTGGTGGCTGCGCTCGGTCATGGCTCTGGCCATCGGCAGCGTCGTCAGCGCGGCAGTTCTGACCCTGTTCCAATTCCGCTTCCTCGATGGGGAGCGCGACCGCTTTGAACTCACCCCTGATGCCGTGCACGAGATCATGACTTTCGGCGTGTTCATCTTCCTCTCCACCATCGCCACCTTCGCCATCAACATGGGCGGGCGGGCACTTCTCGGGGCGCATGTCTCCGCCGAACTCCTCGGTATCTTCTCCATCGGCCTGATCCTCGGCTCCATCCCCGAAACAGCCGCCCTCAGCATCGCCCAGCGCGTGCTTTTCCCACTCTACCGTATGCGCCCGCCGAGCGCCTCGCGCGAGAACCAGCGCAACCTCTTTCGCGCCCACCGCCTCGTCGCGGGGTTCGCCATCGGCATCTCGATCATCTTCGCCTATCTCGGCGTGTGGATCGTCGGGCTGCTCTATGACGACCGCTATCTCGCCGCTGGCCCCGTGGTCGTGCTGATCTCTTTCGCCCTCATCCCTGGATACGCCGTAATCGGGTCGAAAGACGCGCTTCTGGCCAAGGGTGACAGCCGCCGCCATTTCTACCTGCAAGCGGTCATGGCCGTCTGCATTCTCATCGTCACCTACGTCGGACTGACACAGGTCGGAATCGTCGGCATGATCCTCGCGCCCGCTGTGGCGCACCTGATTGTCTACCCCTACCGCGCCTATCTCACCGCGCGCTATGGCGCATGGGATCCCGTCGGGGAATTGGGGCTGATGGGGATAGGGCTTCTGCTGACGGGTCTCGCCGTCTGGCTCCACCGCGGCGAGATCGCATCCCTACTCTAATCGGCAGTTTCGGATCGCAATCCATCGGGCAACGCTCCGTTCAGCGACCCTTCGATAATCTCGCCAAGCCAAGCACCCTCGGTCTCCAGATTGAAGCTCTTTTCAACCGCGGCACGTCCCGCCGCGCCCATACGAGCACGCAAATCCGCATCCGACAAAAGGCGCTCCAGCCGCGCCGTGAGCGTATCAAGATCGCCCGCAGGAATGGTAAATCCCGACACGCCATCCTCGATCAACTCCCCCACGCCCGCAACCTGTGATGCGATCACGGGCAAACCCGTTGCCATCGCTTCCATCAGAACAACAGGCACCCCTTCGGCAAAGGACGGCAGGACCAGAACATCGGATTGCCCAAGGATCTCCGCCACGGCCTCGCTCGTCTGGTAGCCCTTGAACGTTACCCGCTCGGACAGGCCCGCACGCGCCACCTTTACCTCGCAGTCCACCCGCGCGGGACCATCGCCCACAATACAAAGCTCCACATCCGCGTGACGCGCCGCTACCCTTTCAAAGGCGTCGATCAACAGCGGCACACCTTTCACAGGGTCCAATCGCCCTACAAAAACAACGCGGACGGGCCGCGCCGTATCATCCGCGCGGCCATAGAGATCGGGCGTCACGCCGCAATGCACGATTTTGAGCTTTTCCCATGCTTTAGGGTCTGAAAAATACATTGCCTGCGAGCGGCAGAAATGGCTGATACAAGACACGAAAGCTGCGCGTTTGATCTTCTCGTCAATGCGCCAGTGCAACGGCTCGTAGAAGATCGCAGGCCCGTGCATGGTGAAAGAAAACGGGATGTCTGACATTTCCGAAGTCAGCATCGCCACCGAACAGCTCGAATTGGCGAAATGGTTGTGCAGGTGTCGCACGCCCCGCGCGCGCAGGTGCTCGGCCAGAACTCCCGCCTCAAGAAAGTAGAACAACTGCCACAGGAGCGCCTTCGCCCCCGCTGGCCGCGTTCGCCACGCTAGCGCCGCCGCCCGTCCCCATGCCCGAGGGTCGCGTTTGAGCGTCTCAAAATGGTCTCTAATCAGGCGGAATGGCGATTTTGCGGTCTCCAAAATGGCAAAGGTTCTCGCCACCTCTTCGAGTTGATCCGCCACGATATCGCGCGGACTTGCACGGCGCACAGTGCATGTCTCGACCTCCCACCCCGCCGCGCGCAGGGTCGCGATTTCGCGCTGGATAAAAGTGTGCGAGACCTTCGGATATTCGCCCGTCAGATAGGCAATCGGTCCTTTGGTTGCCGCCGTGTCTCCTGCCATCGTCATCGTCCCCTGCTCCATGCGCCATCTGGTTTGCGCCACACGCGCGTCGCGATATGGACCGCCGCGTAGACCGCAAAACCAAGCGGATCACGCAGGGCCAATCCCGCTACCTTTCGACCCGAAAGCGGCGCTTTGGCCTCGTTTTTCATCTGCTGCGGATAAAGCGTCCACATCTCGCGCACGCCTGCATCCTGTCGCCTTCGCACCCGCACCAGTGCCGCGAACCCCTCAACCATAGGCCAGTCGAACCCAGCCTCCGTCTCGATCCGTTCATCGGGAGCGAAAAGCGTGCGCACAAAGGTGTCGTCGGAAATAATATCTGGAAACGCGTCCCAGCGTGCGCGCGCCGCCGCATTCACGGCAAAGCATCCCGCGCCCACCGCGCCGCCTTTGACAAAGGGCAGGCGCCGCCAGATCCGCGCATAGGCCCGTGTCACCGCCGAGCGTGCTTCTGCGACACGCAGGTGCCCCGTGGCATAGGTCGCCACATCCCGCGAAAGCGCCGTGTAAAGTTGCGCCACCAACGCGCGGTCGCAGGTCACATCGGCATCGAGATATATTCGCGGCACCTCGGCCATGCCTTTGTTTACCAAAGACACCTCAGCGCGGTTGAGCGCGGCGGGTTTGCCTGCTTCAGCCGCATCAAGGACTTCAAGCCCATGCCCTGCCTCCACAAACCGCGCCTCATAGGCGCGCGCGCGCGCCACCGTGTCGTCGGTACAAGCATTGGCGGAGACAACCACGCACATGGACACACCACCCGTGTCCGAGGCGAGCAACGCCTCAAGGCACGGCCCGATATAGGCCGCCTCGTTACTGGCAGGAATTATCACCGCCACTTGCTCTGCGCGTGCCACCCCCGTGACCTCCCCTTCGGCGCCATTCACCCGTGGCGCTGCATCGAGGCGAGACTACGCGAGGCAATATTCCGCCTGCAAGCGCACAGGTACGCTGCGGCGCCCATCGCACCACCCCCATCGCGCGCCGTGGCCGATGGGTCGCACATCGGGATCAGTCTTGGCGCAGACAGGGTCATCATCACCAGCGGGCCAGCAGCCTCTGGTCGCTGTCCAACGCGAGTTCGATACCCTCTACCCGTGGCCCCGTGATGACGCCAAACGTAAAGAACCGGTTGAAATTTTCTGTGCCATTCCTCGAAAGCTTTTGCGCAATCGAAAACAAACGATCCGTTTTCGCCACAATGTCGCTCCGAGAAATTTCCACCGTCGCCCACACCCTCGACGTTGGTTCATTTACGAATCTGGGTAAATTCGGGGGTGGCGATATGGTGGGCCTGATCGCACAAACACATTGGGGAACGTCCGCACTCGGACGGGATCTCCGTTTTCACGACGCGGCTCTTGTCGAGACATCAAACGGCACGTTTCTGACACTCATGTCGCGCGAAGTGGGCACAATCTTCAGCTACGAGTTAAACACGGGCACCAGCGCACCGACCTCAATTGACGAGGGCTTCTTCTTCGGCTTCTCAGCCCAGCCCCTCGGGATTTCGGCCTACACGGTCGGGTCGGTGACGCATATCGCACTGGAGGGTTGGGAGGCCGCCGCAGGTCTCAATCACACCATGGACAACAGCGGCGACCTGACGCGTGGGACCGCTTCGGGCACAAACACCACGGGGCAGATTTTCACCGCCACCACGCTCGTCACAACGGGCGGCACCGCGCGGCTGATCGGGTCGGCGGCGGGGGAGGACACCCTGTCTAGCTACACCATCGCATCGGACGGAACCCTCACCGAAATCTCCGCAATCGACCTGTCGGGCGACACCATCACCACGATGGACAACCTCACGGTCGGCGGCACGGAGTTTGTCATCTTCGGCAGTCTTGAGAGCAACAAGGTCTCTGTGATGGAAGTGGGCACGAATGGCGCACTCTCCGTCGCCGACACGCTCCGCGCCGAACAGGGACTGGGGATCGCGGCCATCTCCGACATCGTCACCGTAACGCAGAACGGCACCAGCTACGCCGTGATCGCGGCCTCGGGCAGCAGCTCGATCTCGGTCCTCGAAATCAACGCAAGCGGCTCCATGACGGTTGCGGACCATGTGATCGACGGCCTCGACACGCGCTTTGCGGGGATCAACGCGCTGGAAACCATCACGATTAACGGCGTCACCTTCATCGTCGCGACAGGGATGGATGACGGGATTACGGTGCTCTCACTCCTGCCCGATGGCACCATCGCCCATCGCGCCTCGATTGCCGACACCACGGCGCTCGGCATCGACAATGTCTCCTCGCTCACACTGATGCAGGACGGCGACAACCTGCGCATCCTCGCCACCTCGGAAACCGAAGCGGGCGTCGAGGTGCTCACGCTTTCGACCAACACATCGGGCGGCACCTTCACCGCCTCCGCTTCGGGCGGCTCGACGCAGGGCAGCAATGGCGACGACACCATCTGGGGCGGCACGGGCGCCGACACGATCAACGCGCGCAATGGCGACGACTTCATCTTCGACGGCGCGGGTCAGGACACGATCACAACGGGCTCAGGCGCGGATGTGATCGTCCTGACACAAGACGGCGCACGCGACACGATACAGGACTTCAACCCGCTCACCGACCGCATCGACCTGTCGGACTTCTCCCTCCTGCGCAACACGGGCCAACTCGCCTATACGCAAACCGCAACAGGCGGCATCATCACCTATCTGGGCGAGGAACTGGTGATCCATTCATACACGGGCATGGGCACCTCCCGCGAGACCATGATGGCGCGCATCGACCTGCCCCTGTCCCATTACGACCCCGTTCTCAGCGCGGGGATTGTCGAAGCGGGGCGAAGCGGCGGCGTGCTCTACGGCACAGAGGAAAACGACATCTTCATCGGATCGAGCGCAAGCGACACCTTCGTGGGCCTCGGCGGCGCGGACCAGTTCAACGGCGAGGGCGGCGTGGATCACGTCGACTACTCTTGGGCCGACACGGGCGCCATCGTCTTCCTCGACGGGAGCAGCACCAACGACGGCAGCGCGGCAGGCGACAGCTACTCCGGTATCGAGGGCATCATCGGCTCCGAATACGACGACACGCTGACGGGCGACGGGGCGGACAACTCGCTACTTGGCGAGGGCGGTGACGACACGATCTTCGGCGAGGATGGCGACGACTACATCAAGGGCAACGGTGGCAACGACACGCTTTACGGCGGCGCGGGCGAGGACCAACTGCGCGGCGGCCCTGGCGACGATACGCTCTACGGCGGTGCGGGCGACGACTTCCTCGCGGGCAACGAGGGTGATGACGAGATTCACGGCGGTGACGGCGATGACATGATCAGGGGCAAGGACGGAAACGACACGCTCTATGGCGACGATGGAATGGACGATATCGACGGTGCGGACGGGGATGACGTGATCTTTGGCGGCGCGGACAACGACAAACTCTATGGCCGCACAGGCGAGGACACCATAGACGGAGGCGATGGCGACGACGAGATACGCGGCCACGAGGACAACGACACGATCTACGGCGGCGCGGGCGACGACTGGATCAGGGGCGGCATCGGGGACGATTGGGTGTCGGGCGACGCGGGCAACGACGAACTGATTGGCGAGGCAGGCAACGACACCCTGCTCGGTGGCGAAGGCGACGACCTGATCTACGGCGGCGATGATGACGACACTATCGAGGGCGGCCCTGGCAACGACACGCTCAAGGGCAATGACGGCAACGACACAGTGCGCGGCAACGAGGGCGATGACATCATCAAGGGCAACGCGGGCAGCGATCTGATCTACGGCGGCGAGGGCGAAGATCACATTCGCGGCGGGTCAAGCGACGACACGATCTATGGCGACGCGGACGCCGACTGGATTTCTGGCAACGGCGGGAACGACACGATCTATGGTGGCGATGGTGGCGACGAAATCCACGGCAAGCACGGCAACGACGAGATATTCGGAGAAGGCGGCAATGACTCCATCTTCGGCGGCGAGGACGACGACACGATCCACGGCGGCGATGGCGACGACATCATCTTCGGGCTTGAGGACAATGACACGCTCTATGGCGATGACGGCTTTGATCGCCTCTTCGGCAACGAAGGCGCGGACACCATTTATGGCGGCGACGGCAATGACAAGCTTTGGGGAGGCGAGGACAATGACATCCTCTCGGGTGATGCTGGCAACGACAGGCTACGCGGCGAGGATGGCAACGACACGCTCTACGGCGGGTCGGGTGCGGACGAACTCTACGGCGAGGCAGGTAATGACACGCTTTATGGCGGCACGGGCGCGGATACCTTCTATTTCGAGGAAGGCAACGATGTGATCGCGGATTTCGAGGCGGGCAGCGACCACATCGATCTCGCGCCCGAATTTTTGAACAACACCAACCTCACCGCGAGCCAGATCGTCAGCACCTACGGAAGCAGAAATGGAGCCGATTTCGTGCTGGATTTTGGCGGGGGCGATACGCTCACCGTGGCGGATATTACGGACGCAAGCATCATCACGGACGCGCTGATCTTCTAACCGCTCTTAGGCGCAATATAGACCCTAATCCTGCCGAAAATGGCTCTCGCCCCGCTCGGCGGCCAATGCGATCTGCTTCTGACGTTCGCGGAACCGCGCCTTGCGATCCTCGTCGTGTTCGTCAATGCACTGGTGACACGACACGCCTTGCTCAAACTCGGGACGCGTCTTGTCTTCAGGCAGGATCGGGCGGCGGCAGGCATGGCACAATTCGTGCGGCCCTTCCTTCAGCCCGTGACCGATGGACACCCGCCCGTCGAACACGAAGCACTCGCCGTTCCATTTGGATTTCTCTTCGGGCACCTCTTCGAGATATTTCAGGATACCGCCCTTGAGGTGATACACCTCGTCGATCCCCTGACCGATAAGATAGTTCGTCGATTTCTCGCAGCGGATACCACCCGTGCAGAACATGGCGATCCGCTTGTTATGGAAGCGATGCTTGTTCTCTTCCCACCACTTCGGGAACTCGCGGAAGGTTTTCGTCTCGGGGTCAATCGCACCCTCAAAGGTGCCAATCGAGACCTCGTAATCGTTGCGCGTGTCGATCACCGCCACGTCGGGCGCAGAGATCAACTCGTTCCACTCTTCGGGCGTGCAATAGTGTCCAACGGCAGCTTTAGGGTCTACATCGGGCTGGCCCATGGTGACGATCTCTTTCTTGAGACGCACCTTGATGCGGGCAAAGGGCTGCTCGCTGGCCGTGGACAGTTTGTAGTCGAACCCCGCACAACCTGGCATCGCGTTGATGTAATCCACCAACGCATCAATGTCGCCGCGCGTGGGTCCGGCAACCGTCCCGTTAATCCCCTCGCGGGCCAATAGCAGCGTCCCCGAAATCCCGTGCGAACGGCAGAATTCGAGCAACGGCTCACGCAATGCTGCGGGGTCGTCAAAGCGGGTGAAGTGATAGAGAGCGCAAACAGTATACATGGCCCTTCCGATACGCCCGCGCGCGCGTCCATGCAAGACCCCAGCGCGTCGCACCCGCCCTTACCCATTGACCTCCCGCGCCCGCCTGCTACCCCTTTCAGGCACAATCAAAGGAGAATGATCATGCGTCCAGCAACCGAAGCCCTCATCGTGATTGACGTGCAAAACGACTTCTGCCCTGGCGGCGCTCTGGCGGTCGCGGGCGGTGACGAGATCGTGGGCGGCATCAATGCGCTCATGGACGACTTCACCACCGTGATCCTGACGCAGGACTGGCACCCCGCGGGGCATTCCTCCTTCGCCTCGACGCATGGGGCCGAGCCGATGACCACCACCGAAATGCCCTACGGCACTCAGGTGCTCTGGCCCGACCACTGCATCCAAGGCACCCACGGCGCCGCCTTCCACAATGACCTGCGCACCGATGGCGACCTGATCATCCGCAAGGGCTTCAACCCCGCTATCGACAGCTATTCCGCCTTTTTCGAGAATGATCACAAAACCCCCACGGGGCTCGAAGGCTACCTACGCACGCGCGGGATCGACAAGCTGACGATGGTCGGACTGGCCACGGATTTCTGCGTTAACTTCTCCGCCGTGGACGCCGCCAAACTGGGCTTCACCACCTCCGTGCGCATGGACCTGTGCCGCGCCATCGACTTCGACGGCTCGCTTACTGCGGCCCGCGACGGGATGAAAGCGGCGGGCGTAACCCTGCTTTAGGGTCTCACCCGCCCCGCGCAAAGGGGCACCGCCCCAACCAAACCTTGCAAAACAGCGCGCGGCCCTCTTTAACCGAACCGACTTAAGAGAAGGGGGCCGCAAAATGGTCGACATCGCAACCCGCGTCTATAACCACAAGTGGAAGATCGACCCGATCGTCCGCTCCCTCATCGACACCGACTTCTACAAACTGCTGATGTGCCAGTCGGTGTTCCGCAACCGCCCCGACACCAACGTCACCTTCTCGCTCATCAACCGCACCAAATCCGTGCGCCTTGCCGAGATGATCGACGAGGGCGAATTGCGCGAACAACTCGACCACGTCCGCTCCCTCTCCCTCACCCGTGGCGAAAGCACATGGATGCGCGGGAACACCTTCTACGGCAAACGCCAGATGTTCCGCCCCGACTTCATGGAATGGTTCGAAAACCTCCAACTCCCCCCCTACCACTTGGAGAAACGCGACGGGCAATACGAGCTGACCTTCGAGGGCAAATGGCCCGAAGTCATGCTGTGGGAAATCCCCGCGCTTTCGATCCTCATGGAACTGCGCTCCCGCGCCGTGCTGGGCGACATGGGCAAGTTCGAACTCCAAGTCCTCTACGCCCGCGCCATGACCAAACTGTGGGAAAAGATCGAACGCCTCAAACCGCTCGACGGGGTCAAGATCGCCGACTTCGGCACCCGCCGCCGCCACTCCTACCTCTGGCAGGACTGGTGCGTGCAGGCGATGCTCGAAGGCTTGGGCAACAAATTCTCGGGCACCTCCAACTGCCTCATCGCGATGAAACGCGATCTCGAAGCGGTCGGCACCAATGCCCACGAATTGCCCATGGTCTATTCCGCACTGGCCAAGGACGACGCCGCACTGGCCCAAGCGCCCTATGACGTGCTGGCCGACTGGCACGAGGAACACGAAGGCAACCTGCGCATCATTCTGCCCGACACCTACGGCACGCGCGGCTTCCTCGACAACGCCCCCGACTGGCTCGCGGGCTGGACAGGCATCCGCATCGACAGCGGCGACCCCGCGACAGGGGCCGAAGTGGCCATCGACTGGTGGAAATCACGCGGCGAAGACCCGACCAAAAAGCTCGTCATCTTCTCCGATGGTCTGGACGAAGACAAAATCATCGCGCTGCACAAACAGTTCAAAGGCCGCGTGCGCACCTCCTTTGGTTGGGGAACGCTGCTGACCAATGACTTCCGAGGTCTGGTCAAAGACGACGCCCTCGCGCCCTTCTCACTGGTGTGTAAAGCGATTGAGGCAGACGGCAAACCCACGGTGAAACTCTCCGACAACCCCCGCAAAGCGATGGGGCCCGCCGAAGAGATTGCACGCTATAAGCGGGTGTTTGGTGTTGGGGAACAACGTGCTATGGATGTGGTGGTTTAGGTCTCTTTTTGAGAAAAGCGATTAAGAGGATAGACAATGATTGGTGTGGTTAAAGTATCATCGCAGGATCTAAGCACTGTTTTAGCACGTCAAGAAAGTCATTTTCTGGACTTTAAAGGCAAAGAAATTAAGCCGGCGCGACTATCCAAGACTGTGTCTGCATTTGCAAACGCAAGTGGGGGGGAAATAATTGTCGGAATCGAGGAAGTCTCAGACCCGCATAAACGTGCTCTAGTTTGGAACGGTTTCGAGAACCAAGAAGCCGCGAATGGCTTCTTACAGATGATTCATGGTCTTGACCCCGTTGGAAGCAATTTTTCAGTGGAATTCTGGGAGGCTGAAGGAGAGAATGGGCTCACCCTACACATACAAATTGAAAAAACTCAATCTGTTATCACCGGAACAGACGGTAACGCATATGTCCGCAAAGGCGCACAAAGCATCAAAGTAACTGGCGATGCTCTTGATCGCTTAAGGTTCGATAAAGGTCTAGTTTCATATGAAGACGAGTTAGTTAACTCCAATCACGATTTAGTTTCGAATTCCGACACAATTATTGAGTTCATGCTCGACATGGTTCCGACCGGCGAACCTTATGATTGGCTAATGAAACAATCTCTAATTTCGGATGATCGCCCGAATGTAGCTGCAATTTTGCTTTTTGCGGATTCGCCGCAAGCCATTCTCCCGAAAAGATCAGCGATCAAAATTCTTCGCTACCAAACAAAGGACGACGCAGAACGTGACTATTTGGTGGGCGACCCCGAAACCATTGAAGGCCCCCTCTACACTTTGATTTATGAGGCTGTCGCTCGCGTTAGGGAGATAATTGAAGGGATTGAAAAATTAGGACCGAAGGGCATGGAGAAAGTGGAGTATCCGGAAGAAGCGCTCCATGAGCTCGTTACAAATGCTGTTTTGCATCGTGACTACAGTATCGCGGCAGATGTTCAGATACGGATATTTGACAATCGTGTGGAAATTGAAAGTCCGGGAAAACTACCGGGACACGTTACTTCAGACAATATTGCGAAAACTCAATTTGCACGAAATCCGCGAATTGTTCGACTGATTAACAAGTTCAAGAACCCTCCGAACAAAGATGTTGGCGAGGGTATTAATACGGCTCTTGAGGTCATGGAAAAACTTAGACTCAAGAACCCTATTTTTGAAGAGAAAGAAGCCGGCTTCCTCGTAACACTAAAACACGAAAGCTTGGCGTCACCTGAGCAGATGGTTCTAGATTATCTAAAGTCCAATCCTCAAATCACCAATCAACAGGCTCGAGAATTAACAGGGATTAAGTCGGAAAACACAATGAAGAATGTTTTCTATCGTTTGCGTGAAGCTGGTGAAATTGAGCAAACGCCAAAAGTTAAAGGCAAGAAACACTCATGGCGGCGCATTGTCTCAGATTCAGAGAACCACTAATCAACCCGCCCCCTAAGCTTCTTCACATCGCTCCGCACCTTCTTCGCCTTGATCCGACGCTCGACCGATCCGCGGGTCGGTTTGGTCTTGATGCGGCGTTTGGGGCGCTCGGTTGCTTGTTTGACGAGCGCGACGAGGCGCTCTCGGATGATCTCACGGTTGCGGACCTGTGAGCGGGTTTCGTCGCATTGCAGGATGATCGCGCCGTCCTTGGTCCATCGGCGTCCCGCCAGTTTGCGCAGGCGGTTTTTGACGTGGGCGGGCAGGTTGGGGGAGCGCTCGGCCTCGAACCGCAGTTCCACCGCCGAGGAGACCTTGTTGACGTTCTGGCCCCCTGGTCCCGATGCGCGCATGAAGCTCTCGGTGAGTTCCCAATCCGCGATCTCGATCTCGTCTGTGATTTTGAGGCTCATGGGGGGTGGTTCCTCGGGAATTCCTGACAAAAATGGATGACATACGGATGTCCGACGCATATCCGACGCATGTCTGACGGTAGTGTTCGGGGCGCAAAAGGAAAAGGGCTGCCAGATCAGCAGCCCTTCGAGATCTTAGGAAATGGGCCAGTTAGGGAAGCCCAATCGGAGGTGTTTTGCCTTCGGGACTGCCCTCAGGTGTCGGCCCCCCCGACTGTCTTGACCTCAAATTCCACTATCACTCTAGACACTGGGCCACCTCCTTTCGATGAATTGCCGATAGGATGATGGTGCCACAGATTTTGTGTATGGCAAGTGAAATTATACTATACGTGCCATCAGACGCCCAACAATGAGGCGGAACGGCACGAGGGCGATCAATGCGATGGCAAGTTTGACACCCCAGTCCGCCACCGCCAGCGAGACCCAGAGCGGCACTTCGGCGCCAAAAGTCAGGAACGGCATCGCTTCCCACGCCCACGAGATCTGCGCATCAGCCGCAGGGCCGAAGAAGACAACGGATTGCGAAAAGGCCAGCGTAAAGAACAGCGCCGTATCCAGCACCGACCCCACCAACGTAGAAGCCAACGGCGCCCGCCACCATGCGCCATGTCGCAAGCGATTGAAAACAAAGACGTCTACCAGCTGCGCGACGAGGAAACCCGTGGCCGACGCGACCGCAACACGCACCGCCACGGCGGGATATGCATAGCCATCCCCCTGCAACATGATCTGCGTTCCGATCAGTGAACAAATGACACCTGTGACGAACCCCACGAAGATCACCTTCCGCGCAGGTCCAGCGCCATAGACGCGGTTCATCACGTCTGTGACGAGGAAGGCGAAGGGGTAGGTGAAAGCCCCCCATGTCAGCAGCCCGTCGAGGAGCAGGAACTGCACGAGGATATTGGAGGCCACAACGATGGCGGCCATGGCAATGATGCCGGGGAGAATGCGTGTCATGATGTCTTTCCGTTTTTTATCGAAGGTGACGGCAACTCGGCCCATACGGGCGGGATGCAGGCATTTACCGCCCATATCCCATTGTGACAAGCCCTAAACAGCTAGTCGGCGACGCGGTAGTCCACGAATTCGGTGATCTGGAAGGGCTTGAAATTGTCGTCGGAGATAAGCGTGATGCGTATCCCCGCCTCGTCACGCCACACGGCCATCCCTTCGAGATTGTCGTGGGTGCCAAGGCCCGTTTCGATCAATGTGACCTCACCCGACAGCCCCTCTTCACCCAGATCAAACCGCCGCACGCGGCTCGAAAACCCGATACCGCGGAACCAGCGCTCAAGGAGATAGAGCCGCCCGTCGGGCCCAACATCCAGAGCCACAGGCAGGTATTCACCGTCGCGCCGCAGAGCAAATGGCTGGCTCCATGTGTTGCCGTTGTAGCGGTAGACAGGAAAGGGTCGCAGCTTGTCGCCCGAGCGTTCGGGCAGCGTCAGGAGCCTCCCCTTCGAATCCACAGCCAACGCCTCAAGGCCCGAATTGGTCTGGAGCGAGGCGAAATCCACATGGCCGTCAATCGGCACGGCGCGCGCATTCGGCGTGGCGTAGGACCAGATACGGTGGTTGCCCTCGAAACTCACGTAGAGCGTGCCATCTTCGGCAACTGCCAGCCCCTCGGAATCCGTATCGTAGCGCGACAATTCGTCGGAATTCACCCCCTTGAGTGGGGCCAACCCCTCAAGCGTGACGGAAGAGACCACGCCATTTTCATCACGTTGCACCCGCCCCACACCAACAGAACCGCGATCCGACACGGTGATGAACTTCTGCCCCGACGCGTCGAATTCAAGTGCGGAGAACCCGCCGTGAAGGGCGTTTGCGTCCTCCCAGCGATAGCTTCCCAGTAGCGTCGCCTCCTGCGGATAGGCAGGAGCGGCGAAAAGGATTATTGCGAGGAGAGAACGGATGAACATTGCGCGGGAAGGCTCGCCATTGTGATTTCAGCTTTGGGTTTTGGTGGCGGCGCGTTTGGATCGCGCGGTTTTGGTGGCGGCGGATCAAGGATGTCCTGCACCCATTTCTCCGCATCGGCGCAACCGTCCCCCGCGGGCGGCGGAGCCTGATCAACGCAAGCGCGATCCCCCTTGGGACATTTCAGGCGCACGTGGAAATGGTAGTGATGCCCATACCACGGACGGATTTTGTTGAGCCATGCGCGGTCGCCTTTCTCGTCGTTGCACATCTGCACCTTCGCACCAGGGAAGACAAAGATGCGCGCGACACGCGGGTCGGATGCAGCAGCCTTGAGCACCTCATGGTGCTGCGGCGTCCAGCTGTCGTTGACATAGGCCCCCTTCGCACGGCGGGTCGAAATCGACGACAGGTTTTCACGCTCGGCAACCGTGAGGTCAAGGCGCTTGGGCGGCAGCATCCAGAAATCGACATCGAGGCCCATCTGGTGGCTGGCGTGGCCCGTCAGCATCGGACCGCCACGCGGCTGGCTCATGTCCCCGACATAGATCCCCGCCCAGCCAGGCTGCGCGGCAGCCTTGCGCGAGAGGTCTTTCACGAAATCAATGAGGGTCGTGTGTCCCCAGTTGCGGTTGCGCGACAGGCGCATCGCCTGCCACGTCGGACCGGTTTCGGGCAGTTGCACCGCACCGCCAACGCAGCCCTTGGAATAAGAACCAAAGGCCTCAGACGAACCTGTCGAGGAAGTCTTCATCGCGCCAAAGAGCTGTTTTGCGGGGCGGTAATCGGACGACGACACCGTCACTTTATGCGAGGGTCGGTCCACGTGGTCATCGCTACAAGCCACAAGGCCAAGGCAGATTGATAGGGACAGGAGAACTCGACGCATGGCTAAACCTCTTCGCCTTCGGGATGGACCCACGCTAGCAGGATAAGACCGATAAGGAAAAGGCCGATCAGCGGCGTAATGCCGAGGCGCTGCGATCCTGTGATATCGGAGGCCACGCCAATGAGCGCGGGCGCGAGGAAAGAGGTGGCCTTCCCCGACAACGCGTAGAGGCCGAAGGCTTCGGTCATACGTTCGGGATTCGCTTGGCGCACCATCATCGTACGGCTCGCCGACTGGATCGCACCGCCACAGGCTCCGATCACACCACCCGCCACATAGAACGCAATGTCGGGCAAGGCACTGTCTTGGGCCACGGCGATGAACAAAACGCTCTCGCGCGTGATAGTGAGGATGAAACCCGCAACGCCCATGAGCAACACAATGCAAACCGCAATCACGGATTTCGGCCCGAACCGTGCATCCGCGATGCCACCGAAATAGGCAAAGATCGTCCCTGTCACGATACCCAGAATCCCGAATACGCCGATGTCCACGACCGACCATTCGAGCGCACCGAGCGCGTAGATGCCCCCGAAGGTATACATGCCATTGAGTGCATCTCGGTAGAACATCGACGACCCGAGATAGGCAAAGAGGGACCGCCGCGCGGGCAGGCTGCGCAGGGTCGCACCGAGGTCACGCAGCCCTTGGCCAAAGCCCGCACCGTGCCCCCCGTGACCATTGCGCGGCTCGCGCACCCAAAGGAAGAACGGCACCATCGAAAGCACGAACCACAACGCCACGAAAGGTCCGACAAACCGCGTCCCCTCTCGTGCCGCCGCATCGAGGCCGAAGAGCGGCGCAATTCCGATCAACGTCACGCCTGTTTCGTTCTCGGCAAAGGCGACGAGCATGATGATCAGGGAAATGAACCCACCGACATAGCCCCATGCCCAACCGTTGCCCGAAATCCGCCCGATCTCCTCGCGCGTCCCCAGATCGGGCAGCATCGCATTGGTAAAGATCGTGGTGAATTCCAGCCCGATCATCCCGATGCCGAAAACGAGAAGCACGGTCACAACGGGGAAATCCGCAGGCGCGGCACTCCACAACCCGAAGGCGCCGACCACATAGAGCGCGGAGAAGACCCTGATCCACGGCATTCGCCGCCCCGTGCTATCAGCCACCGCACCAAGGATCGGCGCAAGGAGCGCAATCGTAAGACCAGCGAGCGCCAACCCGTAGCCCCAGATCGACTGGGCCTGCGCCTTGGCAACATCCGAGGACATACCATCGGCGGTCAGCATCGCGATGACCTGCTCGGCGAAATAGGGTCCGAAAATGAATGTGATAACGAGCGTATGATAGGGCTGCGTGGCCCAGTCATACATCATCCAGCCCCAGATACGTTTTCCATGTGACGGCGCCGCCATGTCCCTGCCCCTTAGCCCTCGTGCGGTTTTTCTCGATTGAACAGGCAAACGCGGCACAAGGCAATGACAATGGGCGTCGTCGGATCAGATCGGTTCAGGCGGCCACGGGCGCTTGCTGTCGGCCTCGGCCCATGCGGCCACCCATTCGGGCAGATCGCGAGGCTCCGCATCAGGATCGATCAGATCGAGCAACTGGGAGGGCGGCACCATTTTGCCCTTTTTCGTCACAGCGCCACGGATCAGCACCTGATTGGCGCAGATGCCATCACGCTTCCACATCTCCTGCACCACGTAGAAAAATCGCTCGTCGAAGCCCACGGGTTTCGTCCGCATCTCGATGCGTTCAAAGGAGGTGATCCGCTTGCGATAGCGCACCGATGCTCCCGCCACGACGAGACCGAATCCGCCCTCGCGAAGCGCGCGGGAAAACCCGTTTCGCTCGGCCATCGAAATGCGGCCCAGATCGAAAAGCGTCAATGTGCGCCCGTTGTTGAGTTCCATCCACAGGTCGATATCCCACGGCCAGCAGATGTGGTGCGAGACATGCGTTTCATAGAGACCAAGAGGCGCAGCGCGGCGCCCTTTGACGATTTCGGAGAAGGAGCGGATCAATGGATACATGGCCGCACCTTTGCCCTGCTGCACTGCGGCGTCAACCAGGACGTTGCGAAACAATGGGCATCAGGGGGAACATTAACGGTCATGCGCCGTCGCACCTTGCGCAGTAGACCGCAAATCCCTAGATATTCCCGACACCTGACGAGAAAAGGCCACCATAATGCTCTCCATCCTGCAAATCCTCCTCATGATCCTCGGCGTCGTGAAATTCATCATGATCGTGCACATCATCATGAGCTGGCTGATCAACTTTCAGGTGCTGAACATGCGCCAGCCGCTGGTCTACCAGATCTGGGAAGGATTGAGCCGCCTTCTGGAGCCGATCTACCGTCCGATCCGCAGCGTCCTGCCCGCGATGAGCGGGATTGATCTCGCACCTCTCATTGCCTTCATCGGCATCTACGCCATCGAGATCGTGATCCAAAACAACATCCACCACTTCCTGTGATCGCGGCCCCGCTTCAGGGCGAATAGCCCTTGAGGCAGCCGCCGCCGCATGCGACTCTGCTGGCAAATCAGCGAGCAGAAAAAACATGGCATTCGACACCTCACAGGCGCAGTCTCTCCTAGCCTCCGTATTCGGCTTTGACGCCTTCCGTCCCGGACAGGAGGAAATCGTCGCCGCTGTGGGTGCAGGCGCAAATGTGCTGGCAATCATGCCCACGGGCGGCGGGAAGTCCCTGTGCTTCCAACTGCCCGCGCTGTGCCAAGACGGGGTAACTATCGTCATCTCCCCGCTCATTGCGCTCATGCGCGATCAAGTCACTGCCTTGCGCGCGGCGGGGGTCGAGGCGGGCGCACTGACTTCAGGCAACACCGAAGACGAGAACGACGCGACCTATACCGCGCTCACAAACGGTTCGTTGAAACTGCTCTACATCGCGCCCGAACGGCTGGCCTCCTCAGGCACGCTCAACATGCTGCGCCGCGCGAAGGTCTCCTTCATCGCCGTGGACGAGGCGCATTGCGTCAGCCAGTGGGGCCATGACTTCCGCCCCGATTACCTTCGGATTGGTGAGTTGCGCCGCGCCCTCGACGTGCCTCTGGCCGCCTTCACCGCCACCGCCGATGCCGAAACCCGCGACGAGATCATCACGCGGCTTTTCGACGGCGACACGCCACAGGTGTTTCTCCACGGCTTCGACCGCCCCAACATCCACCTCGCCTTCGCGGTCAAGGACAGTCCCCGCCGCCAGATCCTCGACTTCGCCGCCGCTCGCAAGGGACAGTCGGGCATCGTCTACTGCGGCACGCGGGCAAAGACGGAATCACTGGCTCGCGCGCTCAACGAGGCAGGCCACCACGCGCTGCATTACCACGGCGGGATGGAGGGATCGGATCGCCGCGATGTCGAACGCCGTTTCCAACAGGAAGACGCGCTGATTGTCGTGGCCACGGTTGCCTTCGGCATGGGCATCGACAAGCCCGATATCCGCTGGGTTGCCCACGCCGATCTGCCGAAATCCGTCGAAGCCTACTATCAGGAAATCGGCCGCGCGGGCCGCGATGGTGCCCCCGCCGAAACCCTCACGCTCTACGGTCCCGACGACATCCGCTTCCGCCGCACGCAGATCGACGAGGGCCTAGCCCCGCCCGAACGACGTGCCGCTGACCACACGAGGCTCAACGCGCTCCTTGGTCTGGCCGAGGCGCAGGTCTGCCGCCGCCAAACGCTTCTGGGCTACTTCGGCGAGGAAGGCGCGCCCAAATGTGGCAATTGCGACCTTTGTGACAAACCGCCCGAGCTTTTCGATGCGACCGAAGCCGTGCGCATGGCGCTGTCCGCTGTTCTGCGTTGCGACGAGGGCTTTGGCGCGGGACATTTGATCGACGTGCTCATGGGCAAGACATCGGACAAGGTGCGCCAATGGGGGCATGACAGTTTGAGCGTCTTCGGCATCGGGCGCGCCTATGACAAACGCCAGTGGAACGCGATTTTCCGTCAGATGATGGGGGCCGATCTCATCCGCCCGAACCCCGACCGCCACGGCGCGCTGTTCATGACCGAACCCGCCGTCCCGATCCTCAAGGGACAGGCAAAGATCACCCTACGCCGCGACACGATCACCCGTGCCAAGTCTGGCCCTGTTGTGCGCGCGCTGGTGAGCGAGGCGGACGCACCGCTGCTCTCCGCGCTCAAAGCGAAACGCCGCGCTCTGGCAGAAGAAGCCCGCGTGCCCGCCTATGTCGTTTTCGCGGATCGCACGCTCATCGAGATGGCCGAAACCCGTCCACAGACACTGGATGAGATGGCTCGCATCGGCGGTGTCGGCGCGAAAAAACTGGAGCGTTACGGCGAGCTGTTTCTCTCGGTGATCCTCGGCGTTTCGCCCCCCGCCACCCATCCCTCGCGCCGCAAGCTTGCGGCAGGTGGCAAGGGCGATGTGTTCGACCGCCTACTTGATGCGCAGCAACGTCTGGAGCGCGGCGAATGCGGAACGCTGAAGCCGATTTCTCTGACAAATGCGCAACTGGCCCGTATCGCCAGTCTGCGTCCGCGCGACCTCTCCGCACTCACCCGACTTGTGGGCGAACGCCCCGCCGAGCGTTTCGGCACGGCCTTTCTGGACATTCTGACCGAGAGCTAAATCACGCTTTCAACGCGGTGCCGCTATCTCCTTGCACCTCGGCGGGCTGGTCATCCATCGGCGCAACGGGGCGGCATTCGGGCACGTGCTCCATCAGGATACGGTCGATGATCGCGGCCTTTCGCAGCGGTTTGGTCATGTAGTGATCCAGCCCGTGGGAGAGGATTTCCTCCTCGTCACCAGCCATCGCATGTGCCGTCATCGCCACGATGGGCACATGGCGGCCCGTGGTCTCCTCGATCTTGCGGATTTCGCGCGTCGCCTCTTTCCCGTCCACCTCGGGCATGGAGATATCCATAAACACAAGATCGGGGCTGAAACTCTTGTAGAGGTCAATCGCCTCGCGCCCGTTGCTGGCGAATTTCAACTCCACATCAAGCGCCTTAATCATCTTGCTAAATACCAACTGGTTGGTCTTGTTATCCTCCGCCGCAAGTATGCGCATCCGCCGAGGCGCGGACGGAGCAGCAGCGGTCACGGCGTCGTTCATCGGATCAGCGGCCGCATTCGGCTGCCACGCGCCGCCCCAGTCACTCGGCGCATCATCGCGCGGCAATTCGAAGGGTTCCAATTTCGCCATCGCCGCGCATAGGTCGGAACGCAGCAGCGGACGTTGCAGAACAACCATCTCCCTCTCGTCAGCAAGCTTAAGGCGATGCATCCCGCTAATCATCAGGACGATAGGCGCGCGGATGCCCGCCTTCCGCAGTTTTTCCACCATTTCCGTATACGCACCGTCAGGCATATCTGCGCTCAACAACACGACCTCGGCGGCGGACGCGGCCGTTATCGCCTCCTGCACCGACTTGAAGCTCTTGGTCAGCACACCGAGCGCCGCCAGCTGTTTGCTCAGGATATCGCGGTGCGCGGCCACGTGGTCGATCACCATCGCGTTCTGCACCCAATTGGGCAGCGAGCTGGACGGCGCATCGCCCGCAATCTCCATTTCGAGATGGAAGCCGAACACCGACCCCTCGCCCTCGACACTATCGACCCAAACCTCGCCCCCCATCAGGCTCACCAACTCGCGCGTGATCGCAAGGCCAAGCCCCGTACCCTCGAAGGAACGATTGCGCTCGTCCTCGACCTGATTGAACTCTCCGAAAATATGGTCGCGCAGGTCGTCGGGAATGCCGATGCCTGTGTCCTCGACGGAAACATGGACGCGCTCGCGACTGCCTTCCTTGGCTGGCAATCCGACCACGCGCACGATGACATGGCCCTCCTTGGTGAACTTGACCGCATTTCCCACGAGATTGGTCAGCACCTGACGCACCCGCCCCGGATCGCCGATAAAGCGCGTAGACAAGAACATATCGTAGTCAATGACGAGGCTTAGACCCTTTTGCGCCGCCGTGGGCTGGAGCAGGACCAGCACATCCTGAATGCAACGCTCAAGGTCGAATTCCTCGGGATGGAGCGAGAGTTTGGAGGCTTCGATTTTCGAATAGTCCAGCACGTCGTTGATCATGTTCAACAGCGAATGGCCGCTCGACTTGATCGTCTCGACATAGAGCGCCTGCTCCTCGGTCAGATCCGTATCCGCAAGCAGATCGGCCATACCAACCATACCGTTCATCGGCGTGCGGATTTCGTGGCTCATATTGGCGAGAAATGCGGACTTGGCGCGGTTGGCGCTTTCGGCCCTGACCCGCGCCTTCTTCAACCGCTCCTCATAACGGATGGTGGAAGTGATATTGAGGCCGAGCGACACCATATCGCCATCGCGGGACCGATGGTCGACCAGTTTAACGAACTGGTTGTTCCAAAGCCGCACCGTTTGGGGTTCGCGTGTCTGCGCGCGCCAGCGGGCCACCGCCGCCTCGATAAATTCCTCGCGCGCCATGTCACCGATGTCAACGATCCCCTCCTCGGTCGCCAGACGGACAATCTCCTCGTAGGTGATGCCTGGCCGGACTGCCTCCAATCCGTCGAACACCCGAACATAGGCCGAGTTTGCTGCGACCAACTCATCCTGCGCGTTGAACACCGCAAAGCCGTCCTGAATGGTCTCCAGAGAATCCCACAGGCGCCGCTCGGCGATTACCATCGCCGTGTTCGCCCGCTCCAGATCCTTCTTCGCGCGCGTGTAATCATGCTTGAGGTGTTCAGCCTCCTCGCGCGTCTCGATGATCTGGCCCGACAGGTTCAGCGCGTGGTTCGACAGCTTTCGATTGGCGTCATAGAGTTCAGCCTGTTTGAGCTCCAACATCCTCTCGGCGGCCAATCGTGCGCGGCGCTCTGCGGCGAGCGTCTCTGACAAGTCCATGTGCGACCTCGTAAATCCCTGCCCGCACGCAATTGCGGACTGATGTTACTGTGTCGCCCGTCGATGAATCCTTGGTTAATGGATTGCCGAAAATGCGCAGGACATTCGGACCGTCACGCAGGTCGCATATGCTCTAACGGCGCGCGCCCCGTTTCAGTCACGATCTCCTCCGCGCCATTCTCGATCACAAGAACCGAAAGCGGTCGGCCGTAGCCCGCGCCACTGTCGATATCAATGCGGTTGCCGAAATGCGTCGGTGCGTCGAGCGCCGTGTGTCCATGCACCACCATCCACGGCAATGGCGCGTGATGGTCAAGCCACCCCTCACGAATCCAGATCAGGTCATCCTCGGCCTGATCCTCCAACGCCACCCCGGGCCTGACCCCCGCATGGACGAAGAGATACCCTTCCCACTCGTAGGTCAGAGGCAGGTGGTCAAGAAAGTCGATATGCGCCTCGGGCACAGCGGCCTTGGCACGCATATGCGCTACTTCGAAATCGCCGTCCTCCGCTTCTACCCCGTAAGACGCCAGCGTCGCCGTTCCGCCAAGCGCAGGGTGGAGCCAGCTTTTGCCCGATTTGATTTGCTCGTCATGCGGGATCCCGTTGCGCACAAAACGACAGAACATGCGGTCGTGATTGCCGCGGATCACAACCCACGGCTCCCCGCGCGCCACGCCATCCATCAAGAACTCGATCACCCCGCGACTGTCAGGGCCGCGATCCGTGTAGTCCCCAAGGTGGACAATCTGCGCCGCCTCGTCGCCATGCTCCGCCTTATCGCGCGCAATCCGCGCATGTGCGGCCTTGAGCATTTCCAACTGACCGTGCACATCACCGATGGCGTAAATTCGCATAGCTCTTCCTTTCGCGGACGTTTCGGGCTGGGTAGCCCGCTCGTGTCACACATCTATGACGATGCGCGCGAAGATGGAAGGGAGCCGCCCCGCGACCTATCGCAGCCCCGCCCGTATCAGATGCGCCACGAGAGCACGAACACGTGCCGTGTTGTCGGGCGCAATCCGCCCCTCGGCATCAACGGTGGAGTTCTCGAACCCGATCCTACACTTGCCTCCTGCGCGCACCGCTTCGGTCAGGCAATCCGTCTCCCCCTGACCGAAAGCACAGCAGGCCCAGTCGGGCGAGAAGGGCGATTCCTGCAACCAGTCCAGAAACGGGCGCAGGTCGTCGGGCTTGGAATTGCGGTCTTCGGAGTATCGCCCTAGCACGAAGAGGAGTTGCAGATCAGGCGAGGTCAGAGCCTCTTTTGTCAGGATTCGGGTCAATGACTCGGCGTCATCTCGACTGTAAAGGATATGCTGGATCGTGATCCCGCGCTCGGCACATTCGGCGTAGAAGCGTTTGGCAAACCCGATGTCGTCTGACGTGATTTCGCGCGGCGCGGCGGAAATGTAGCGAGCATCTGTGTCGAAGGCGACCGCCGCTTGTTCCTGAGGAGTGAACCGCCCGACAGCCTCGGTGGTGATCTGCGCTGTCATCTGAGGAACCTGACGTTCTAGCTCGGCAAGCACTTCACGATATCGACCCGAATCCAGCACATGACGGCCTTCTTCGTCACGCACGTGGATATGGATGGCTCCCGCCCCTTCGGCGGCGCAGGCCAGTGCGCAGGCGACGATTTCTTCCGTGGTGACGGGCACATTCGGATGGTCGGATTTCTGGAGCCGCGCGCCATTAGGCGCGACCATGATATCGGCCAGCGCATTCATCCCAACACACTCCGAATGGCGCTATCAAGTTTGTCGATCAATTCTTCCAACTCCGTATCACTTATTATGAAAGGCGGCGCGAGGAGAACATGATCGCCCCTTCGCCCGTCAATCGTCCCGCCCATCGGGTAGCAAATCAACCCCGCCTCGAATGCGGCCGCCTTGATCTTTTTGTGGATGGTCTCGCTGGGATCAAACGGTTCTTTCGTGTCGCGGTCGCGCACGATCTCAAGACCCTGAAACATACCGCGTCCGCGAATATCTCCGATGTGTGGATGGTCCGATAATGCCTGCTTTAGAGCCTTTTCGAGCTTCTCACCCATTTCCGCCGCCCGCGCGGTCAGCCCCCCATCGGTCAATTTCGTGACGACCGCATCCGCCGCCGCGCAGGAGGTCGCGTGTCCGATATAGGTATGACCGTGCTGGAAGAACCCCGACCCCTTCGCAAAGGCATCGTGGATTTTCCCCGTGCAGAGCGTTGCTCCAATGGGCACATATCCCGCGCCCAATCCCTTGGCGATAGTCACAATGTCCGGCACCACCCCGTCCTGTTCACAGGCAAAGAGCGTCCCCGTTCTGCCCATACCGCACATCACCTCGTCGAGGATCAGCAAGACACCGTGCCTGTCGCAAATTTCGCGGACCCGTTTGAAGTATCCAGGCACCGCGCCAACTGCACCCATGGTGGCACCCACAACAGGTTCAGCGATGAAACCGATCACCGTTTCAGGGCCGAGTTCTGCCAGTTTTGTCTCTAATTCATCCGCAACCCGCCGCCCGTAGTCCTCAAGGCTCTCACCGTCCGCGCGGTCGCGATAGGGCGCACAAGGAGCGATGTGATGGCTTTCGGGCAGGAGGGGCGCGAAGGGCTCTTTGCGCCACGCATTCCCGCCCGCGGCCAGCGCGCCGAGCGTGTTGCCGTGGTAGCTTTGGCGCCGCGCGATGAAGCGGGTGCGCTGAGGCTCGCCGATCTCGATCACATACTGCCGCGCCATTTTCAGCGCCGTTTCCACCGCTTCCGACCCGCCAGAGACGAAGTAGACTTTTTCGATCCCTTCGGGCGCATGGTCGATCAGCCGCGCAGCGAGCCGTTCGGCGGGGTCGTTGGTGAAGAACCCCGTATGCGCGAAAGCCAATGTGCTTACCTGCTCCTTGATCGCCGCGATCACATCGGCGTCCGAATGGCCAAGGCACGACACCGCCGCGCCCCCCGAGCCGTCGAGGTAGCGTTTGCCTGCGGCGTCAATGATATAGCATCCCTCGCCCCGCACGGCGCGCGGTGGGGTGGTGATGGACGAGCGGTGAAATACGTGTGAGGTGGTCATGGCGACACTCCATTAGAGTTACGCCCCATTGTGAAACGTATGTTTCTTCCTTTGACAATCTTTGAAACACTTGAAACACTCACAAGCGTGTTTTTGCGCGGGAGTGACCATGAATTCAGCCGTTTCCGACCGTCTGGCCGCCGCCTATCCCGATCTGAGCCCCCAACTCAGGCAGGCAGGGAATCACCTTGTGGCCCATCCCATCGACGTTCTCACCCGCTCCCTGCGACAGGTTGCGGGCGATGCGCGGGTCTCTCCCGCCACCCTGTCACGTCTGGCGCGAATCCTCGGCTTTTCCGACTATGCCGCGCTACGGGACGCGATGCGCGAGGATCTGCGTCGCTCGGTGACGCCGCATTTCACCGCCCGCGCCGAGACCCTGCGTAGTGGCCACACGGGGCGCAGTTCCGACTTCCTTGCCCGCCACGCCGAAGCCAGCCGCGCCAATATCACCGCTCTGGTCAGCGCGCTCGACGGCGACCGTTTGGACCGCGTGGCCGAGCGCCTGTCGCGCGCCCGAAAAACCGTGCTTATCGGTGGATTAGGGTCGAGTGGTGCGATGGATTACATGGGATATATGGTGAGCTTTCTAGGCGACACATGGCGTGTCGCAGGACGCGCGGGCATGTCCTACGCCTCCGAACTGGCCGAGCTCACCGAGGAGGACGCGGTTCTGGTCCTCACCAAAGTGCCAAGCGCGCGAAACTCCGTGCATGCCGCCCGCATCGCCGCCGACCGTGGCGCCTTCACCGCCGTGGTCACAGACAGTCACACTTGCCCCGCGCTTGCCTTCGCCAGTGATTCGTTTCTTCTGCCTTGCGAGGGACCAGGCTTCTTCACCTCCTATGTGCCCAGCATCTTTTTTCTCGAAGCGCTCATGGCAGCATTGGTGCGTATAGCTGGCCCAGAAGCACTTGATCGCATAGCTGAGGTCGAGAGGATCAACCGCGCGCTCAACGATGTGGTTGACCCATCGGGATAAACGTTCTTTTATCATCCGTTAAAAACCATGTTACTTGGGAGAGATACAACATGACCAAACAAACCCCCTTCGCTCTGGCCGCTATTGCCGCAGGTGCCCTCGTGGCATCCAGCGCTGCTGCCGAGGAATTCATCACCATCGGCACCGGCGGCGTCACTGGCGTCTACTACCCGACAGGCGGCGCAATCTGCCGTCTGGTCAACAAGGGCCGCAAAGACCACGGCATCCGTTGCTCGGTCGAATCCACTGGCGGTTCCGTTTACAACGTGAACACCATCAAGGAAGGCGAGCTGGAATTCGGCGTCGCTCAATCCGACATCCAGTACAACGCCTATAACGGCGTCGTGCAGTTCGAAGGCGACGCATTCGAAGGCCTCCGCGCGGTATTCTCCGTGCACCCCGAGCCCTTCACCGTTGTGGCCCGCGCTGATGCCGACATCACCTCGTTCGAGGATCTCAAAGGCAAACGCGTGAACATCGGCAACCCTGGCTCTGGCCAGCGTGCGACGATGGAAGTCCTTCTCGAAGCGATGGACTGGTCCACCGACGACTTCGCACTGGCGTCCGAGCTTAAAGCTTCCGAGCAGTCCGCAGCCCTCTGCGACAACCAGATCGACGCGATGGTTTACACCGTTGGTCACCCCTCTGGTTCCATTCAGGAAGCAACCACCGCTTGCGATTCCGTACTCGTCAACGTGACGGGCGACGTGGTCGACGGTCTGATCGAAGAATATCCCTTCTATCGTAAGGCAACGATCCCTGGCGGCATGTATCGCGGCAACGACGCAGACACCACGACCTTCGGTGTTGGCGCGACCTTCGTGACCTCCGACGCTGTGTCCGAGGAAGCCGTCTACGCCGTTGTTTCCTCTGTCTTTGAAAACTTCGAGGACTTCACTGGCCTGCACCCTGCTTTCGCCAACCTCAAGCCTGAGGAAATGGCAACCGCGGGTCTTTCCGCTCCGCTGCACCCCGGTGCTGCGAAGTACTACAAAGAGCAAGGCTGGATCGAGTAATCGACTCTGACACTCTTGCGGGGGGCGGCACATACCGCCCCCCGATTTCGTTTAATGAAAATCAATAATAATCGGAACATCGCAGGCACCAGAGAGTGTCACAGGGGGCGTCATGTCTGAGAAACAGAAATCAGCACTTAACGAAGACGAACTACAGGAACTGGTGGCCGCATCAGATAGCGGCGCGCGTGTCGTTCCTGGACCGATCGGAACATTTATCGCCGCCGTAGCGCTGATCTGGTCGATATTCCAAGTGCTTTTGGCCTCACCTGTTTCGCCCTACATCCTGCCTGGCGATGTGATCAACAACGCCCGCCAGATCCACCTCGCCTTCGCGATTTTCCTTTCCGCGATGGCCTATCCCCTGTTCAAATCCGCCCCCACCAACAAGGTGCCGTGGTATGACTGGGTACTCGCCATTGGCGGCGCGATTCTGGCCATGTATGGCTATGTCTTCTACGAGAAGATCGTGAACAACGGCGGCCTGGCCGACCAAACGGACGCATGGTTCGCGGTTGCGGGCCTCGCCTTCCTCTTCATCGCGGCCTATCGGACACTCGGTCCTGTCATGGTCGTGCTGGCACTGATCTTCCTGTGCTACGTCTTCTTCGGCGCATCCGAGAACGTCCCGGATTCGATCCGTTGGGCGGGCGCCTCACTTCGCAAGGCCATGAGCCACATGTGGATCACGTCGGAAGGCGTCTTCGGCATCGCGCTCGGCGTTTCCACCAAATTCGTGTTTCTCTTCGTCCTCTTCGGCGCACTGCTCGATAAGGCGGGCGCGGGGAACTACTTCATCAAAATGGCGTTCGGCGCGCTCGGCCACCTGCGTGGCGGTCCCGCGAAAGCAGCCGTTGTCGGCTCCGCCGCAACGGGCCTGATCTCCGGCTCGTCGATTGCCAACGTTGTCACCACGGGGACATTCACCATTCCGCTGATGAAGCGGGTTGGCTTCTCCCCTGAAAAGGCGGGCTCCGTCGAAGTGGCCTCCTCCGTGAACGGCCAGATCATGCCCCCCGTTATGGGCGCGGCAGCCTTCCTGATGGTTGAATATGTGGGGATTTCCTACTTCGAGGTTATCACCCACGCCTTCCTGCCCGCGCTGATTTCCTACATCGCGTTGGTCTACATCGTTCACCTCGAAGCGGTGAAGAACAACATGCCCACGATCGGCAACAAGGTCGTGTCTCTGGGCCGCACCGTTGGCGGCATGTTCCTCTTCTTCGCGGGTTTTGCACTTCTGTGTTACGCGACACAATTCCCTGTCCGCGCGATTGTCTCCCTCGTGCCCGAAGGTGCGGGTTGGGTGCTCGCAGTTCTGCTTGGCGCTGTTTACCTTGCCCTGATCAAACTGGCCGCGACCGTTCCCGAACTGGAAGCCGACGATCCCAATGCAGCGCTGGTCGAACTGCCTGATGTGACCCAGATCTACAAAGCGGGTCTCTACTACCTCATGCCGATCATCGTGCTGGTCTACTTCCTGATGATCGAACGCAAGTCGCCTGGCCTTTCGGCTTTCTGGGCAACCTTCCTGTTGTTCTTCATCCTGCTCACGCAAAAGACGCTCAAGGCGTATTTCCGTGGTGAAGACAACGCCATCGCACAGCTCAAAGACGGGCTTTTCGATCTCGTCGAAGGCATGATCAGTGGCGCGCGCAACATGATCGGCATCGGTCTTGCTACCGCCACGGCGGGTATCATCGTGGGCACTGTCTCGCTGACGGGTATTGGTCAGGTGATGGCCGATTTCGTCGAGTTCCTCTCGGGCGGCAACTTGATCCTCATGCTGATCTTCGTGGCGATCCTGTCGCTGATCCTCGGCATGGGCTTGCCCACCACAGCGAACTACATCGTGGTCTCCTCGCTCATGGTCGCCGTTGTGGTCGAGCTTGGCGCGCAGTCTGGCCTCGTTGTTCCGCTGATCGCCGTTCACCTCTTCGTCTTCTACTTCGGGATCATGGCGGATGTGACGCCACCTGTGGGCCTCGCCAGTTTCGCCGCCGCCGCCGTGTCGGGCGGGGATGCGATCCGCACGGGCTTCACCGCATTCTTCTACAGCTTGCGCACCGTGGCGCTGCCCTTCGTGTTCATCTTCAACACGGACCTGCTGCTCATTGACGTGACGCCGCTTCAGGGCGTGATCGTCTTCATCGTGGCGACCATCGGTATCCTTGTCTTTACCGCCGCGACCATGGGCTACTTCCTCACGAAGTCGCGGATTTGGGAGACCGTCGGGCTGCTGCTCGTGGCCTTCGCACTCTTCCGCCCCGGCTTCTTCATGAACCAGGTTCAGCCGCCCTACCACGACATCGAACCGATCGCGTTCGAGGCGGCGCTGGCCGAAGCCCCCGAGGGTTCGACCCTGCGCACGGTGGTCTCCGGACCTGACTTCGATACGCTGGAGATCAAGGAACTCACCCTCGCACTCAATGTGCCCGAGGGCGATGCCGCCGCGCGCCTCGATGCGCTCGGCCTGATGCTGGCTCCCGAGGGCGATGTTATGCGCCTCGACGAGCCGATGTTCGGCGCACCCGTGTCCGAAAAACTGTCGACCTTCGACTTCTACGGCGATGATCCCGTTCAGATCACCGCAATTCAGGCGCCGGCAAACCAGCTCCCCAAAGAGCTGATCTTCATCCCTGCACTTCTGTTGCTGGCATTCATCGCATTCTTGCAAAACGGCCGCGCTAAAGCGGTTACTTCGAAAGGAGTTGCGGCATGACCAAGACAATCCTCTGTGCCATCGACGTCAATCGACCCGAAGACGAAACACGTGTGCTGTCCACCGCGTTCAATCTCGCGCAGGCGGAAGGGGCACAACTCGACGTGATCTCTGTCATTCCCGATTTCGGAATGAGCGTCGTCGGCGGGTTCTTCAAAGAGGGCCACTCCAAGGATGCCAAGAAGCACGCCAAGGAGTTGCTCAACGATCTGGTGACGAAAGTCGTCGGTGAGGAAGCCAATGCCAAGACCCGCCACATCGTCGGTGTCGGCTCGGCCTATCACGAGATTCTGCTTACCGCTGAAAAGGCGGACGCCGACCTGATCGTTCTGGGCGCGCACCGCCCCGATCTCAAGGACTACCTGCTCGGCCCGAACGCCGCACGTGTTGTCCGCCACGCCAAATGCTCGGTCTACGTGGTCCGCTAAAACAGACCCTGATCCAGCCGAACAACACGCCCGCGCGAGCTCTGCTTGCGCGGGCGTTTGTGTAGTGCGAATGTCGGCGCATAAAGTGCCAACGGAGACCACAGAAAGATGAAATCGCTTCGAGAAGTGCAAGTATATGTTCTGTATTCCATCGGGGCCGTAATCGTTCTGGGAATCGCCCTCGTCAACGGTGCCAATTTCGGAATGGCCCTCGGAGCAGCAGCCGGCTCCGTAACCGCCCTTTTAGCCCTGCAAACGTATCATCGTGATGCCAAACTGCGCCGCGCGGAATGGCTCTACCGCCTCTACCAACAGTTCTACGAAAACGACCGTTTCGACCCGATCCGCCGCCTTCTGGACTACAAACCAGAGGACGAGATCAAACAACTCGCGCGGGATATCGAAGCGGAGGACGGCACCGTTGTCCATGAAGCTTTCGTGGACTACCTCAACTTCTTTGAATTCATCGCCGTGCAACTCAAATACGGCAATCTCAAGCGCGACGAAGTGTTCGACATGTTCGAGTATTACATCAACGGCCTGAACGAACACGAATTCGTCCTCAAGTATCTCACGGACTACGGGTATGAGAATCTGACCGACCTCGTGGCGGAAGCGAAGAAGAGGGCATGATGACCGATCTCCACGCCGCGGATGGCGACCTTCTGTTCGTCTATGGCACGCTGATGCACGCCACCAGCGGCAACAAAATGGCCGATCTGCTACGCGCAAATTCCGAGCATCTGGGCGCGGCGCAGATGCAGGGCAAACTCTACCGCGTCAATCACAGCTATCCTGGTGTGACCGATAGCGATGATCCTGATGACGTGGTGCATGGCGATCTGTTTCGTCTGGACGAGAACGCAGACAAGGTCATCGCCGCCCTCGATCTTTACGAGGACATCGGCGGCACCTTTTCCGAGCCATATGAATACCGCCGCGAAAGGCGTCAGATCCAAAGCGACGATGGCACAGTGACCGCGTGGGTCTACATCTACAACTGGCCAATTGAGGAGGCCACACGCATCACGAATGGCCGCTTCATCGCCTAAACATCTGCGCAGACGCGCAACGGAAAAGGCCGCCCCGAGGGGCGGCCTTAATCGTTTCTAACCTTGCCTTATCTGGGCGCGATTATGCTTTGAAGTGCAGCGGGTTCACACGTTGGAATAGACCCGATGCCTTGAGCGCTTCGACCGTCTCAGGCTTCAGCGGCGTATCGAGGAAGGTGATCGCAATCGCGTCACCACCCGCATCCGCGCGGCCAAGGGTGAAGTTCGCGATGTTCTCTTCATGCTCGGCAAGCAGCGTGCCGAGTTTACCGATGATGCCCGGAACGTCCTTGTTCGTGGTGTAGAGCATGTGCTCGCCCACTTCGGCGTCGATGGTGATGCCTTTGATCTGGATGAAGCGCGGCTTGCCATCGGAGAAGACCGTGCCCGCGATGGTGCGGTATTTCTCGACGGTCTGGATGTCGAGTTTGATGTAGCCGTCAAACGCGCCGCTTGCATCCTGCGTGGTTTTCGAAAGCTGGATACCGCGCTCTTTCGCGATCACCGGAGCGGAGACCATGTTCACGTCGGGGTTCACGGCCTGCATGATGCCCGCGACAACGGCGGCTTCCAGTGCCTTGAGGTTCATCTCGGAGGCAACACCGTCGTAGGTGATGTTGATCGTCTCAATCGCTTCCTCGGTGACTTGGCCGATGAACGAACCGAGATGCTCGGCCAGCTTGACCCACGGGCCCATGACCTTGGCTTCTTCGGCAGTCATCGAAGGCATGTTGAGCGCGTTCTCAACGGCACCGTCGATGAGGTAGTTAGACATTTGCTCGGCCACTTGCAGCGCCACGTTTTCTTGCGCTTCCGTGGTGGAGGCGCCGAGGTGCGGGGTGCAGACCACGTTGGGCAGGTTGAACAACGGGTTTTCTTTGGCGGGTTCTTCGGCGAACACGTCAAAGGCCGCGCCAGCGACATGGCCGGATTTCAGCAGTTCGGCCAGAGCGACTTCGTCCACAAGACCACCACGGGCACAGTTGATGATCCGCACGCCTTTTTTGGTTTTCTCAAGGTTCTCTTTCGAGAGGATGTTGCGGGTCGAATCGGTCAGCGGAACGTGCAGCGTGATGAAGTCGGCGCGTTTGAGAAGTTCGTCGAGTTCGACTTTCTCAACACCCATTTCAGCGGCGCGCTCTTCGGAGAGGAAGGGATCGTAAGCGATCACTTTCATTTTCAGGCCAATCGCGCGGTTACAAACGATGCCGCCGATGTTGCCTGCGCCGATGACGCCGAGGGTCTTCGCAGTCAGCTCGGTGCCCATAAATTTCGACTTTTCCCATTTGCCCGCGTGGGTAGACACGGAGGCTTCGGGGATCTGGCGTGCCACGGAGAACATCATCGCAATCGCGTGTTCTGCGGTGGTGATCATGTTGCCGAAGGGCGTGTTCATCACGATCACACCTTTTTTCGACGCGGCTTCCTTGTCGACGTTGTCGGTGCCGATACCGGCGCGACCGACCACTTTGAGGTTGTCGGCTTTTTCCAGAAGCGAGGGTGTCACTTTGGTGGCAGAGCGGATGGCGAGGCCGTCATATTTGCCGATGACTTCGGCAAGCTTCTCTTTGTCTTTGCCAAGCTCGGGCATGAAGTCGACTTCGATGCCACGGTCGCGAAAGATCTGGACGGCGGTTTCCGAGAGTTTGTCGGAGACGAGAACTTTGGGGGCCATTTGGCGCACTCCTTGGTCAATAAATTCTTTTGGGGGGACGTGCGGGCGTGTCCGCCCGCAGCACTATCCGAAAATGGTCGTCTGCCGACACGTGCCATACACATGTCCGACAGATGTCCGACGCAAAGCAGACGCCTTATTGCGCGGCGATTTCTGCTTCAAAGGCCCATTCGAGCCACGGCATCAGAGCCTCGATATCGGAGGTCTCAACCGTGCCACCGCACCAGATACGAAGGCCCGCAGGCGCGTCGCGGTAAGCGCCGATATCCAGCGCAACCCCTTCATTTTCAAGGCGTTTTGCAACGGCCTTGGCGAAGGCGGCGCCGTCTTTGATGCGCTCGTCGGTGAACTTGAGGCACACAGAGGTGTTGGACGCCGTTGCAGGATCATTGGCGAGGTTGGCAATCCAGGGCTTCGCGTCACAGAACTCCTTGATAACATTGGAGTTTGCATCCGCGCGAGCGATCAAACCCTTGAGCCCGCCGACCGATTTCGCCCAGTCCAGAGCGACCAGATAATCCTCAACCGCCAGCATGGAAGGCGTGTTGATCGTGGCACCAGTGAAGATACCGTCGATCAGCTTGCCACCTTTGGTCAGGCGGAAGATTTTCGGAAGCGGCCAGGAAGGTGTATAGTTTTCAAGGCGTTCCACGGCGCGCGGGCTCAGGATCAACATCCCGTGCGCGGCTTCGCCACCCAGAACTTTCTGCCATGAGAAGGTGGTCACATCGAGCTTGTCCCAAGGCAGGTCCATCGCAAAGGCCGCCGAAGTCGCGTCACAGATGGTAAGCCCTTGACGGTCCGAGGGAATTTTGTCGCCGTTGGGGAGACGCACACCAGAGGTCGTGCCGTTCCATGTGAAGACAACATCGGTGTCGAAATCAACGTCAGCGAAGTCCACGATGTCGCCGTAGTCGGCGGTTTTCACTTCGGCGTCGATCTTGAGTTGCTTGACCACATCAGTCACCCAACCCGCGCCGAAGCTTTCCCATGCACACATGGTTGCCTTACGCGCACCGAGCAGAGACCAAAGCGCCATTTCAACGGCACCAGTATCAGAGGCGGGGACGATCCCGATCTTGTAATCGGCAGGAATGCCAAGAACTTCGCGCGTCGTCTCGATAGCGGCCTTCAGCTTTTCTTTGCCGATAGCCGCGCGGTGCGAACGACCAAGCGGAGCATCTTTGAGGAGATCAAGGGAAAACGTCGGAATCTTGGCACAGGGGCCAGACGAAAAACGCGGGTTAGCCGGCCGCGTTGCCGGAGCTTGAATAGCCATTGCTGGTATCCTTCCAGATATGTGCCTCTCGTTGGGGAGAGGTGTCCCGCCGCCGCGTTTATAGGGAGAATCTCCGTCTGGCAATTCCCAATCTCGTGACAGGCACATTTTGTCGCGCCGTTGGTGCAGGAGGCCCGAATACGCCACGGCCCCTAGTCACGCAGGCGGGCACGCGTTATGAGGCGGCAAGATCCATCCACGGAGGTTTTGCCCGATGTTCGTCGTCACCCTTCTGACCCACCCCGCTAACCCGTCCCTTGGCCGCGAGCCTGTAGAGGCGCTACGCAATGCGTGGGGCGGCGGGGATGCACAATGGCTGGCCACGGGAGAAGCAGCTGAATTCATTGTGGAAACGGCGCCGAGCAATGCTTCCGATGTCTGGTCCTCGCTGCAAGGTGAGGACATCGACATGGTGATCCAACCCCTCGAAGGGCGGCGTAAAAAGATGCTTCTGGCGGATATGGACAGCACGATGATCCAACAGGAATGCATCGACGAACTGGCTGCCGAAGCAGGCGTGGGCGACCGTGTGGCGGAGATCACAGCCAAGGCGATGAACGGCGAGCTGGACTTTGAGGGCGCGATTGACGAGCGCGTTGGCTTGCTGGCCGATCTGCCCGAAAGCATCATCGACCACGTGCTGAACACGCGTATCACCTTCATGCCCGGCGGCAAGGCGCTTCTGGCTACGATGAAGGCAAATGGTGGCTACGCGGCGTTGGTGTCGGGTGGCTTTACGGCGTTTACCGCAAAGGTCGCCGCAGAGTTGGGTTTTGACGAGAACCGCGCGAATACCCTTGAAGTGGCAGACGGCAAGCTGACGGGCCGCGTGGTGCGTCCGATCCTTGGGCAGGAGGCCAAACTCACCGCGCTCAACGAGATCACTGCAACGCTCGGAATCGACCATTCAGAAGTAATTGCCGTAGGTGACGGGATGAATGATCTGTTGATGCTGTCGAGCGCGGGAACGGGTGTAGCGCTGCACGGCAAACCTGCGCTTCAGGCGAAGTGCGATGTGAAGATCAACCACGGCGACCTTACTGCCTTGCTCTATATTCAGGGTTATTCAAAGGATGAGTTCGCGGTCTGATCCGTGGACCGTGCCTGATGGAAAACCTCACCGACCTCGCCTTTGTCGTGTCCTCCGAGACACTCGCTCTTCTCATCGTCGCGGCATTCGTTGCGGGGTTCGTGGATAGTATTGCGGGCGGCGGCGGGCTGATTACGGTGCCTGCGCTGCTGCTCGCGGGCGTGCCGCCGGTCACCGCGCTGGCGACGAACAAGGTGCAAGGGCTGTTCGGCGCGGCGATGGCGGCGATCAACTACGCGCGAGCGGGTCACGTTGATCTGGCGCGGCAATGGGCTTCGGCGCTCCTGTCCTTTGCGGGTGCCGTATGTGGCGCACTGCTGGCCGCCTCCCTGCCTACGGATGTGATCCGCATCGGGCTGCCCTTTCTTCTCATCGCCATCGCGCTTTTCTTCGCTTTCAAGAAGGGCCTTGGTGATCTCGACCGCGCACAGCGGATGACGCCTTTTCTCTTTGGCCTGACTGTCGTGCCCGCGATCGGGTTTTACGACGGAATGCTCGGACCTGGCACGGGCGCGTTTTTCATGATCGCCTTCGTTGGGCTTGCGGGGTTTGGCGTGCTCAAGGCGACCGCACACACGAAACTATTGAACTTCGCGTCCAATGTCGGCGGCTTGGCAGGGTTCCTGTTGGTTACATCACCTCTGTGGGCGCTTGGGCTGGCCATGGGGGCGGCACAGATCGCGGGCGCCTATATCGGCTCGAAGCTCGCCACGAAGATAGGCGCAGGACTGATCAAACCTGTGCTTGTCGTGACCTCAACGGCGCTCGCTGTGAAGCTTCTCTCCGAGTGGCTCTAAGCTGCTTAATCTATAGGCAAAGGCCGCGTTTTCACGTTTCAGCGAATTTCTGCCAACACGGCTTTCCCAAAACCGTGGAATTACGTATGGTGACCGCAGTATAAGAAACAGGCCCGTTACGCGACCAACCCCTCGCACCAAGACAGGGACGCGCGTATTGATCGGGCGAGGTAGTCAGAGGCAGTCGAACCCATGTTCCACTACACCAAACAGCTTATTGCCAGCGCAGCGATCGCCGTGTGCGCCACAGCCGCATTTGCGCAGGAGAGCTCCAATCAGGTCGCAGAAAACACAGATTGGTATGGCTTTCAGGATTCTGGCCAATGCTGGGCCGTGTCCAAACCGAAAGAAACCGTCAACACCGATGCATCGGGGCGGATCAAATCCGTGCGTCGTGGGGAGATCCTGCTCTTTGTCTCTTATGCGCCAGGCGATGGCGTGAATGGTCAGGTGTCCTTCGCGGGCGGTTATCCCTTTGCTTCGGGTTCCGAAGTCACGATGGAGATCGGCGGCACGTCTTTCGCGCTCTTCACCGAAGGTGAAACGGCATGGGCCACGACCCCAGAAGACGACAGCAAGATCGTTGCGGCGATGAAGCGCGGGGCTTCGGCCATTCTGACGGGGCGCTCCTCACGGGGCACCATTACCAAAGACACCTTCTCTCTTCTGGGGTTCACAGCGACCGTTGAGGACGCGGCCAAGCGGTGCAGTAACTGATCATTCCTTTCAGGAATTTAACGACACGAACCCTGCGCCGCGGCGCGGGGTTTTTCATGCGGCTTCCCTAAAGCGTGAGAATCCTGTAGAAGCGGCGCTCATTCACACCATCCACGAGTATCCCATGGCACCGAGCGCACCCATCACGCAGGACGTTTTGACCATTCCGCGCAAAGACGGCGAGAGCGGCGACAAGATCAATCTTGTCGGCCTGACCCGCGACGCGATGCGTCAGATTCTGATTGAGGCGGGCACGCCTGAGAAACAAGCGAAAATGCGCGTGGGACAGATCTGGCAATGGATCTACCAGTGGGGCGTGCGCGATTTTGACTCCATGACGAACCTGTCGAAAGCCCTGCGCGCGGAATTGACGGAGCGCTGCGATATCCGTGTGCCCGAGGTCGTGTCCAAACAGGTCTCCGAGGATGGCACCCGCAAGTATCTCGTCCGTATCAACGGCGGGCACGAAGTCGAAGTCGTCTATATCCCTGAAGAGGATCGCGGCACGCTCTGTGTCTCGTCGCAGGTGGGCTGCACGCTGACCTGCTCCTTCTGCCATACAGGCACACAGAAGCTGGTGCGTAATCTCACGGCCGGCGAGATCGTCGGTCAGGTAATGATGGCACGTGACGACCTCGGCGAATGGGCCGAGCGCGGTGCGACCAACGAGGGCAAGGCGCGGCTTTTGTCCAACATCGTTCTGATGGGTATGGGTGAACCGCTCTACAATTTCGAGAACGTGCGCGACGCGATGAAGATCGTAATGGACCCCGAGGGCATCCAGCTTGGCCGCCGCCGCATCACGCTTTCGACTTCTGGGGTCGTCCCCGAAATCCACCGCACCGCGAAAGAAATCGGCTGCCTTCTGGCCGTATCCTTCCACGCGACCGACGACGAGACGCGCAACAAACTCGTGCCGATCAACAAACGCTGGAACATCGAGGCGCTTCTTGATGCGCTGCGCGAATATCCCAAGGCGTCGAACTCCGAGCGGATCACCTTTGAATATGTCATGCTGAAAGGCGTCAACGACAGCGACGAAGATGCGCATCGTCTCGTAGCATTGCTCAAGGGCATTCCCGCGAAAGTGAACCTCATTCCGTTCAACGAATGGCCAGGATCGCCCTATGAGCGGTCATCGAACAACCGCATCCATGCCTTTGCGAAAATCCTGATGGCAGCAGGCTATGCCTCCCCGATCCGAACCCCGCGCGGCGAGGACATCATGGCGGCCTGCGGCCAACTCAAATCCGCCACCGAACGGGCACGCAAATCACGAGCGCAGATCGAAGCTGAAGCCAAATGACCTAAAGGCTGTTGGCGGTCGGCTCACAGTTACTCGCGAGTCGCGCCAGCAGCGTTAAAGGCTTCTTCACCAACGCCGAGTCATGGTGTTGGCATGAAACACGATATCGCCAGATTCGCCGCCATCAACGACATCCCTCGCAGGCCCCATACTTCTCTTGCGTCTGCGCCACGGCCTGTCGGGGCATATGTCACAACTATCGTCAGGCAGACAAAGCAGAAACGCTCCCTGCGCGCACATCGTCCGCGGGCCGCGCATACGCTTCGTGCGTGGCTCGCGCATGAGGTCGCCGCCTGTCGCAACGACGCGGAATTGCAGCACCTGATCATCGAACGCGGTTATGCCATCCACATCGGGTGCAACGCACCGCTGATCTGCACCTCCGACGGCGAGCCGATCTGTTTCGTCGATGCGCTCAAGCCAGCTGTAGCCACACCCTCCTGACCCCAATTCCGCGAGAGTCCCATGGAAAACATCACTCTTTGCCTGCCCAGAACCACTATCGAACTTCTGCATATAATCGCGCGCCTGAAGGGCGAAACCATTGGATCGGTGCTGCAGGACATGGCGATGGAACGCTATATGAAGGACATGATAGGCCTGCGCCGCAACGCCATCGTGATCGAGGGTGACGCCCAAGAGGTAAAGGTGCAGTGACCCAATGAGCAGGGGTGCAACAGACTACGCCCCTGTCGACCCCTACGCTTAGCGCCCGGGAATATCCCTGCGCCGCTCGTCGGTGCTACCCCACGTATCGATCACTTCGATTGCCTCCTCAGCAGTCTCCACAAACCTGAAGAGGTCGAGATCATCGCGGGAAATCGTGCCCGCATCGGCCAGCGCCTCCCAGTTGATGATCCTGTTCCAGAAATCGCCGCCGAAAAGCACCACGGGAATGCGGTTCATCCGCCCCGTCTGGATCAGCGTCAGCGTCTCGAACATTTCATCCAGCGTCCCGAAGCCGCCAGGGAAGACAGCCAGAGCCTTCGCGCGCATCAGGAAATGCATCTTGCGGATCGCGAAGTAATGGAAGTTGAAACACAGATCAGGCGTGACGTATTCGTTAGGAGCCTGCTCATGGGGCAGCACAATATTGAGACCGATGGAAACGCCACCCGCATCCGCCGCGCCACGGTTGCCTGCCTCCATCACACCAGGACCACCGCCCGTAACAATCACGTCTTCGCGGTGTCCATTGCACTTTGCCCGCTCCGTCATCAATCGCGCGAAGGTCCGCGCCTCATCGTAGTAGCGAGACAATTCGGCAAGGGTCTCGGTCTTGGCAGTTTCTTTCTTGGATGGCTCAGGGATACGCGCACCACCGAACATCACGATGGTGCTTTCCACCCCGTATTCGCTCATCATCATTTCGGGTTTGAGCAATTCAAGCTGCAATCGGACAGGCCGCAGCTCGTCACGACACATGAAATCCACATCGGTGAATGCCAGTTCATAGGCCGGCGCACGGGTTTGCGGCGTGTCGGGTGTCTGGCGCACCGCCTCCATGTCCATGTGACTGTCACGCAGCGGATGGCGGCGGTGGATCGGGGAAGTTTGATTGTCGGACATTTTGCCTCTTCTTTGTCTGGTGTGCGGCGCTCTTGTCTCGTGCGTTGCGCCTTTGCTCGGCACCGACTATAGCCTCTTGGGAAAGATATTCCATGATCGGGAGGACCTTATGTCCAACGCACAACTCGAAACCGCCATCGAAGCCGCTTGGGAAGCCCGCGACTCGATCACCCCTGCCACAACAGGCGAGACTCGCGATGCTATCGAAAACACGCTCGCCGCGCTCGACAGTGGCACACTGCGCGTTGCCGAGCGCCGTGAGAACGGTGACTGGCACGTAAACCAGTGGGCAAAAAAGGCCGTACTTCTGGGCTTCCGCATCAAGGACATGGAAGAGCAGTCCGGCGGCCCGCAGGGCGCAGGCTGGTGGGACAAGGTCGACAGCAAGTTCAAAGGCTGGGGCGATGACCAGTGGAAAGAGGCAGGCTTCCGCGCCGTGCCCAACTGCGTCGTTCGCAAATCCGCCTACATCGCACCTGGCGTGGTTCTGATGCCATCGTTTGTGAACCTCGGCGCCTACGTCGATGAGGGCACGATGGTTGATACATGGGCCACTGTCGGCTCCTGCGCACAGATCGGCAAGGGCGTTCACCTGTCGGGTGGCGTCGGCATTGGCGGCGTTCTGGAACCGATGCAGGCGGGTCCGACCATCATTGAGGACAACTGCTTCATCGGGGCGCGCTCCGAGGTAGTAGAAGGCTGTATCGTCCGCGAAGGCTCCGTGCTCGGCATGGGTGTCTTCATCGGCAAGTCCACCAAAATCGTGGACCGCGAAACGGGCGAAGTAATGTATGGCGAAGTGCCGCCCTACTCCGTGGTCGTCGCGGGCTCCATGCCATCCAAGAACGGTATCAACCTCTATTGCGCCGTGATCGTGAAGCGCGTCGACGCCCAGACCCGTTCGAAAACTGGCATCAACGAGCTGCTTCGTGACTGATAAGCCGAAGAAAAAGTCCTCGCGGCAAAAGGTCTACACCCTCCTCGTCCAGATCGGGCGCAAGGAGGGTGACGGGCTTCCAAAGGGCGCGACGGGCGGGGCCTTGATGGTCTATGCCTCTGGCGTCGACGAGGCGGAGGCTGTGCGCGAGACAGTCGCCGTACTTAAGACGGCAGATGTCGCCCCCCTCGACGTGACAGGTTATGGCACCCGTGACGAGCGGATCGCCCAAGGCCACGATATCTCCGACGAGGAAGACGCACTAATGCAGCGGGCCCTTGAGGAGAACGCAGTTATCGTCGCGCAAATGACACCGTTTTTCGACGGTGAGGAAAGCGGCGAACAGCCGTAACTCACGGCAAGTGTTCTGTTTGTCTTTCGCGCATGGGGACGCTAACCCTTTTGCAAGCGAAGGAGCCCGTGCATGACCATTGATCCCATCCAATTAACCGCCGATCTGATCCGGTGCGAAAGCGTAACCCCGAATGAGGGCGGCGCGCTTGTCTTGCTCGACGGGCTGCTCACGGAGGCGGGGTTCGCCTGCACCCGTGTGGATCGGGGCGAAACCTCAAACCTATTTGCCCGTTGGGGCGACAAGGATGCACCCACCTTGGGCTTTAACGGTCACACCGACGTTGTGCCCGTAGGCGACATCGACGCATGGACCAAAGACCCATTCGGTGGCGAGATTTCTGACGGGATTCTTTGGGGGCGTGGTGCGACAGATATGAAATCGGGAGTGGCTGCATTCGCCGCCGCCGCGATTGATTATGTGACCCGAAACCAGCCCGAAAACGGATCCATCGCACTTGCAATCACGGGTGACGAGGAGGGTGACGCAACGGATGGAACAGTCGCGCTCCTTGACTGGATGGCGGCCAATGGCGAGCGCATGACCGACTGTCTTGTGGGGGAACCAACCTGCCCCGAGACAATGGGCGAGATGATGAAGATCGGGCGGCGCGGCTCGCTGACGGCCTATTTCACCGCGCGGGGCGTTCAGGGGCATTCGGCCTACCCGCACCGCGCCAAGAACCCGATCCCCGCCCTAGCTGCCCTCGTCGATCAACTCGCGCGCCATTCGCTCGATCAAGGCACATCGCATTTCGACCCTTCCACGCTCGCGGTGACGACCTTTGATACAGGAAATCCCGCAACGAATGTGATTCCCGCCGAATGCCGCGCAACCGTCAATATCCGCTTCAACGACGCGCATACGGGTGCAGAGCTCATCGCATGGCTTGACGCGAAGGCGGCGAAAGTGGCGGAGGATTTTGACATCGAAATCGACACCCGCGCGACGATTTCAGGTGAGAGTTTTCTCACCGAACCTGGCGCATTCGTGGACCTCGTCGCGCAGGCAGTCGAGGCGGAAACGGGCGTTACCCCCGCGCTCTCTACATCGGGCGGAACGTCGGACGCGCGGTTTATTCAGGCCCACTGCCCTGTGGTCGAATTCGGCCTCGTCGGAAAGACAATGCACAAGGTGGACGAGCACGTTCCCGTAGAGCAGATCACCCAACTCAAGCGGGTCTATTTCCGCATAATCGAGACGTATTTCGCATGACCGTGACTATTCAGGAAGCAACAGATTTCGACGCCTGCCGCGCACTCCGGATCGAAGTATTCGTGAAGGAACAGGGGATCGCAATGGAAGACGAGATTGACGATCTTGATAACCAGTGCACGCATTTTCTGGCTTGTGATGAGGGCGGCACCCCTGTGGGGACGGCACGTGTTTACGAGGTTGGAGACGTGGGGAAAATCGGGCGTGTTTGTGTGCTTGCGTCGCATCGGGGCACGGGGCTTGGCGCAAAGCTGATCACCCATTGCATTGATGTTCTCGGCACTCGACCGCGCCTGCGGACCGCACGCCTAGGCTCGCAGGACCACGCCGTAGGGTTCTACGAGAGACTCGGGTTCAAGGTTGTGGGTGACGTTTACCTCGACGCAGGCATCCCACATTACGACATGGAACGCGCGCTTTGAGGCCCCGCCTCGTCGTAATGGTCAAGGAACCGCACGCGGGTCGTGTCAAAACCCGACTGGCGCGAGACGTGGGTGTGGTGCGCGCAACGTGGTGGTACCGCCATAATGTGATGCGGGTGCTGCAACGCCTCGAGTCCCCGAGATGGAGTTTGGTGCTGGCCGTTAGTCCCGACGTGGAGGGCTTGACCAGTCGTATCTGGCCCTCGCACATTCCCCGTATTCCTCAAGGGCGCGGCGATCTCGGCGAGCGGATGCGAAGCATTTTCGATACGCTTGCACCCGCACCAACCTGCATTATCGGCTCAGACATTCCCGACGTGAATCATAGCCATATTCGAGCCTGTTTTGCTACTTTAGGATCGAATGATGCCGTGGTTGGCCCTGCGCCAGATGGCGGCTACTGGCTCATCGGTCTTCACAACGCACGCGCTACAAACAGGACGTTTATGCGAGATGTGCGCTGGTCGACCTCACATGCGCTGAGCGACACAATTGCCAGCCTTCCTGATGCGTCATGGGCTTACGGTCCTGCACTTCGCGATGTCGACACGCGCAGGGATTTGGACGCGATCCACGGGACAACATGATGCATTCCTTGTGGTCGGCCCTCCCGCCGCGTGCTACGCTTTTCGCATGAGCAGAATTCCCACCAAAGACGACATCCTCAAATGGATTTCCGAGAATCCGACCCTGACCTCGAAACGTGACATCGCGAAAGCGTTTGGCATCAAGGGGGCTGCGCGGATCGATCTCAAGCGGGTGCTCAAGGAGCTAGAGGCCGAAGGGCACCTCTCGAAGCAGCGGAAGACTTACCGTGACCCTGACAGTCTGCCGCCAGTATCCGTTCTGTCGGTTCTGGCTCCAAATAAGGACGGCGATCTCTTCGCCCGTCCGCTGGAATGGCAGGGTGAGGGTCAGGAGCCGCGTATTCTGCTCGTGCTACGCGATACCGACCCCGCCGTTGGCGAAGGTGACCGTATCCTTGCGCGTCTACAGGAAGTCAAAGAGGACGATCACCGCTATCAGGCCCGATTGATCCGAAAAATAGGCTCCAATCCACGAAAGATACTCGGCATCTACCGCCAAGATGCGGAAGGTGGTCGGATTGTCCCAATCGATAAGGGCGCAGATAAGGAATGGATCGTGCGCGCCGACGGGGTCCACGGCGCGAAGGATGGCGAGTTGGTCGAGGCGGAACAAGCTGGCCCTAAAGGGCGGATGGGCCTGCCCTTCGCCCGTATTGTCGAGCGGCTTGGCGATCCGTCTGGCCCCAGAGCGGTGTCTCTGATTGCGATCCATCAGCACGGGATTCCCGACGAATTTCCCGATGATGTCATCGCCGAAGCCGACAAGGCGAAGCCAACGGACCTTAAGGGACGTGAGGATTTGCGGGACATTCCGTTGGTCACGATCGATCCCGCCGATGCGCGTGACCACGATGATGCTGTTTGGGCTGAAAGAGACCCTAATCCGGCCAATGAGGGCGGTTTTATTCTCTGGGTCGCCATTGCCGATGTTGCTTATTACGTGCGTCCGGGTAGTGCTCTGGATCATGAAGCGCGTAAACGGGGCAATTCCAGCTACTTCCCTGATCGCGTCGTGCCGATGCTCCCCGACCGCCTGTCGGGCGACCTGTGCTCGCTTCATGAAGGGGTTCCGCGCGCCTGTCTGGCCGTCAAGATGGTGATCGATTCCGAGGGACAAAAACTGTCCCACAGCTTCCATCGTGGCCTGATGCAGTCCGCCGCATCGCTCAATTACAAAGAGGTGCAAGAGGCTCGCGACGGGGCGCCGAACGAGAAGTGTGCGCCTCTGATGGATACGGTCATCGATCCCCTCTACGAGGCCTACGCCGCGCTCACAGTGGCTCGAAAGCAGCGTCAACCACTCGAATTGGACCTCCCCGAGCGCAAGATCATTCTTGGCGAGGACGGGCGGGTGAGTTCTGTGGCTTTCACGGATCGTCTCGACGCGCACAAGCTGATCGAGGAATTCATGGTTCTCGCCAATGTTTCCGCTGCAGAAGAGCTATTTGCGCGCAATCGGCCGTTGCTCTTTCGCGTGCATGAGGAGCCATCGGTGGAGAAACTCGACGCGCTACGCGAGGTTGCGGCCGCGTCGGGCTTCAATCTGGCGAAAGGGCAGGTGTTGCACACCTCCCACCTCAATCAGCTACTGGCGCAGGCTGAGGGCACGGACCACGACGAGTTGATCAACATCTCGACGCTGCGCTCCATGACGCAGGCCTATTACTTCCCCGAGAACTTCGGCCACTTCGGTCTCGCATTGCGATCTTATGCGCATTTCACCTCGCCCATCCGCCGCTATGCCGACCTGATCGTCCATCGCGCGCTGATCTCGGCGCACGGGTGGGGGTCAGACGGATTGACCGCGGCCGAAATTGACGACCTTGAAGCCACGGCCAAGCACATTTCCGAAACCGAGCGCCGCTCCATGACTGCCGAACGGGACACGACCGACCGATACCTTGCCTCCTACCTGAGCGAACGTGTCGGCACCGAGATGACAGGGCACGTGTCAGGCATCCAAAAGTTCGGTGCTTTCGTCAAACTTGATGAAACGGGCGCTGACGGACTGGTTCCCGTGCGGTCTCTGGGCGCCGAGTTTTTTGTCTACGACCCTGAGAAACAGACCCTGATGGGGTCCAATTCGGGAACGACTCTCGGGATTGGTCAGAAGGTTCTGGTGCGGATTTCCGAAGCCATCCCGACCACTGGCGGGTTGGAGTTGGAGTTGCTGGAAATCGACGGTGAGCGCTTGGCAATCGGACCGCGCCGCCACCGCAAGGGGTCGTCGGGTCGCAAGTCCGCCAAGTCCAAGATTAAGCGTGCCAAAACCCGCAAGAAAGTAACCCGCAATCGTCGCTAGCGAGAAATCGCCCACCGTTCCATCGTTGCGTTCCCTCGGGCTCAATGTCACGTTACGCTTTCGGCGCGCATTCAAGGGCAGGAGGGCAATTCCATGTTGCGATTTTTCGGTGGTCTGATCGGTTGTTTGGGGCTTGGCCTTTCGATGGCGGCTGCGCAGACTGTACGCGCGCCTGTTTCACCCATGGTTCCGTCGGAGGTTGCCCACTTGGATACCGCTTCCAGTTCAACGAATGCCGCGTTTTCACGTTGGGTAGATGCTTTCAAAGCGCGAGCCACACGTGAAGGCATTTCCCAAACCGTGCTCGACCGTGCTTTTCGCGGCGTCTCGGTGAATACCGATGTGATCGCCAAGGACCGCAACCAGTCCGAGTTCACCAAGCAAATCTGGGACTATCTCGACAGCGCCGCCTCGCCAACACGTGTGAGCAATGGTCAGGCGGCCCTTCGCAAGCATAAACGCATTTTCGACGGCATCGAACGTGTTTACGGCGTCGATAGGCATATTGTGGCGGCCGTTTGGGGGTTGGAGAGTGCCTACGGCGCGACCCGTGGGGACATTCCCGTGATTGAGGCATTGGCAACCCTTGCCTTCGATGGACGGCGCGGGCGGTTTTTCGAAGGGCAACTCATGGCCGCTCTTCAGATTTTGCAATCTGGCGACACGACAGCACGAAAGATGAAGGGAAGTTGGGCTGGTGCAATGGGGCACACGCAGTTCATTCCGACGTCTTTCCTCGCCTTTGCCGTCGATGGTGATGGGGACGGGAAGCGCGATATATGGTCCGATGATCCGACCGATGCACTCGCCTCCACCGCCGCATATCTCGCGCGGCATGGATGGAATAAAGGCCAACCGTGGGGCGTAGAAGTGCGTCTGCCTTCGAGCTTCGACTTTTCTCAGGCACGTCGCGACAACATGAAACCTCCTGCGGACTGGGCACGCTTGGGCGTCGTCGGCATTGATGGAAAACCCGTTGCGAACTACGGACGTGCATCGATCCTCCTGCCTGCTGGCGCTCAGGGTGCGGCATTTATGATCTTCGACAACTTCGCTGTAATCGAGCGCTATAACAAGGCGGATGCCTATGTGATCGGTGTCGGCCATCTGGCGGATCGCCTGCGTGGCGGGCCAGAGATTCAAGCGTCGTGGCCACGCGGATATGAGCCGATTTCCTTCTCGGAGAAGAAGAAGATGCAACGCATCCTCAAGCGCAAAGGCTTTCTGGATGACAAGGTGGACGGGATTATTGGACCGAACACGATCAACGCGATCCGCGATTTTCAACGGTCCATCGGTGTGACTCCTGACGGGTATCCGTCAAAGACCCTGCTTGAGCAGCTGAGCTAGGGCGGATCATGCAATGCACCGAGACCCGTTGAAGGGATCGGTTTCGCCCCTAAACCAGGGGAAAGCCTCTCGCGCAGGAGGGCTACGGGGTGACGTCTAAGGGTTAGGCGCATCGCCACGAAATCATCCACGATGTTCTCACCTTCGGTCATTTTCGGCAAATGAACGGTCGGTTCGTCCACGATCTCCCCATCAAGATCGCGCGCAAAGAGTGGCAGGGGCTTGTCGCCGCCAAGCGCCTTGATATCCCAAAGCGCGGAGCGGCGGTCCAGACCGAGGGGCGCAAAGGCATCGGCCTCGGCCAGAACGCGCAGCACAGAGGGCCCCAACCCCGCACGTCGCCAAATATCATGGGGTGAGCGATAACCGTTGCCACGGGCCATCGTCAGCCATTCGGCGTCCTCTTCCTTCATCGCCTTGATTTGCCGAAATCCAAGGCGCAACGCCAATCCGCCCTCTCCGTCAGGCTCCATCGTGTTGTCCCAGAAGCTGGCATTAACACAGACGGGCCGCACCACGACACCATGTTCGCGCGCATCGCGGATGATCTGCGCGGGGGCGTAGAACCCCATCGGCTGGGAATTGAGCAGCGCGCAGGCAAAGATCCCCGGGTGATGGAATTTGAGCCACGCAGAGGCATAGACCAGAAGAGCGAAAGAAGCGGCGTGACTTTCGGGAAAACCGTAGGAGCCGAAGCCCTCAATCTGCGAAAAGCATCGCTCGGCGAAGTCGAGATCATAACCGTTTCTCAACATCCCCGTAAGGAAGCGGCTTTTGAACTCGCTGACATTGCCATGCTTCTTAAATGTCGCCAGAGAGCGGCGCAGCCGGTCGGCTTCTTCGGGTGAAAATCCCGCGCCGATGATGGCGATTTGCATCGCTTGCTCCTGAAATAATGGAACACCGAGCGTCTTGCCCAAAACCTCACCGAGCGCGTCGGAAGGCAGCGTGACCGTTTCTTCCCCGTTCCGACGGCGAATGAAGGGATGCACCATGTCACCCTGTATCGGGCCAGGGCGGATAATCGCGACCTGAATGACGAGATCGTAGAAGCTGCGCGGGCGCATACGGGGGAGAAAGTTCATCTGCGCGCGGCTTTCGACCTGAAACACGCCGAGACTGTCAGCATCGCTGAGCATATCGTAGACCCTCGGATCCTCGGGCGGCAGGGTTGCGAGATCAAATTTGATCTTATGGTGCTCGGAAATCAGATCGAACGCCTTGCGCACGCAACTGAGCATTCCGAGCGCGAGAATGTCCACTTTGAGGATGCCAAGCGCGTCGATGTCATCCTTGTCCCAACAGATCACCGTGCGATCTTCCATTGTCGCGTTCTCAATCGGGACCAGTTCATCGAGCCGCCCTTCGGTGATGATGAACCCGCCGACGTGCTGCGACAGGTGGCGGGGGAAACCTTGGATCCCCTCAATCATCTCCATCGTCTTGATTAGTCTCGAGTCCAGCGGATCAAGGCCAATTTCGCGCAAGCGATCAACGCGTGAACGACTGACGCTTTCAAAACCCCAAAGCTGTGACGACAGTGCAGACAACGTATCCTCGGTCAGCCCCATAGCGCGGCCTACCTCGCGCACGGCGCGTTTCCCGCGATAGTGGATCACGGTCGCACAGAGACCCGCGCGGTGGCGACCGTAGCGCTCGTAGATGTGCTGAATTACCTCCTCGCGTCGCTCATGTTCGAAATCCACGTCGATATCAGGCGGCTCGTCGCGCGCCTCGGAAACGAACCGTTCAAAGACCATCGTGCCGATCTCAGGGCTCACGGATGTGACACCAAGACAGAAACACGTGACCGAATTGGCCGCTGACCCCCGCCCTTGGCACAGGATACCGCGCGAACGGGCGAAGGCGACGATATCGTTCACGGTAAGAAAATAGGGCTCGTAGTGCAGCTTTCCGATCAGGCGCAATTCATGGTCGAGCATGTTCCGCACCTTCTCTGGTGCGCCCTGCGGATAGCGGCGCCGCAATCCCTCATAGGACAGACGCGCGAGACGCTCGGAGGGTGTTTCCCCGTCCGCGATTTCGGAGGGGTATTCGTAGCGCAATTCGTCGAGCGAAAAACGGCAAGCCTCCGCGATTTCCCCCGCCCGTGCGACTGCATCTAGATGGGCGGAAAAAAGGCGCTTCATGTCATCATGGGATCGCAGGCGCTGTTCCGCATTGGCCTGCGCGGTGCGCCCGAGGTCGTCAACGCGAATACCCGTGCGGATGGCGGTCAGTACATCAGCCAGCTTTCGCCGCGATGCCCGATGCAGGATCGGACGCGCGCTTGCCACAAGTTTTAGACCCAAACCCCGCGCAATTTTGCGATACTCCAACCAGCGAGAGTCATCCTGACCATCATAGAGCGGAAAGAGAAGGAGGTGCATATCGTCTCCCAGATGCCGCACCAACTGCCGCGCGTGGTGGTGCCATTTCGTGCGCGGCGGAGCGTCATAGCCAACGGGCGGATGCAGCAAGAGCGTGCATTCACCTAGGCCGTCGGTAAGATCATCAAGAGCCAGAACACAGGAACCTTTCTCCGCACGCAACCGCCCCTTGGAAATCAGCCGAGACAGGCGGCCCCAGCCGTCCCGACTGCGCGGCAGAACGGTAAGGCGCATCTTTTCTTGCGTCTCCAGAAGGGCAGCAGGGATCAGACGCGGAACCGTATCAACGGGCGCGGAGGGTGGTTTGGGAATGTGCGCAGGACGAGGCGGACCGATAGGGTCGGCGGCACGGGCAGCCACCTGTCGGGCAATCTCGCGACATACCGTATGCGCTCTCACAACACCTGCAACAGAATTGACATCAGCAATCGCCACCGCCGCGAGCCCCAGCTCGGCAGCACGGATCACATACTCCTCGGGATGGGATGCGCCCGTTAGGAATGTGAAATTGGAAATGGCAGAGAGTTCGGCAAACATAGCATCACAATATTCACCTTTTGTTCTCAATTGGAGTCAAAAGAACGCGTGCGGCCTATCCTCGCAAAACAGGGCCTAAAGCACCGAAATCAGGCGAGGTAGTCCGCGAATTCCGTCGTGATGGCTTCGTAGATATGGCGTTTGAACGGAACAATCCCCTCGACCAAATCCGATCCGTCCACCCATTTCCAACGCGCAAACTCGGGATGGTCGGTGTCGATTCGGATATCGCCGTCGGTGCCAAAGAACCGTAAAAGCACCCACTGTTGCTTCTGGCCGCGATACTTACCTTTCCACACCTTGCCGAGCAATTCGGGCGGCAGGTCATAGGTCAACCAATCGGCGGTTTGCGCCAACGTCTCGACCTTGTCAGAGGTCACACCCGTTTCTTCCCAAAGTTCGCGGAGCGCGGCTTCATGCGGAGTTTCATTCCCGTCAATCCCACCCTGCGGCATTTGCCACGCACCAGGAGTATCAATTCGCTCGCCGACGAAAACACGGCCCTCGGCATTCAAAAGCACAACACCCACGCAGGGACGATACGGCAGGGTCTCGAGATCAATGGTCATAGCTTATCCGCTCAAGGTGGAACGGGCGCCCAAAGGCGCCCGATTAGGTCTTAGTTACCGATCTTTGCGAGACCGTTGAGGAGATCGATGGCATAGGCCAGTTGGAAATCCTCATCGCGGAGCTTCGCAGCTTCGATAGCGGCGGCACGTTCTTCTTCAATCTGTTTACGCTCGTCTTCCGTGAGGCTGTCGTTATCCAACGCACCACGCAGATCGGCCTCGGAACGGAAGCGCGGTGCTTCCTCTTCTTCAGTGTCCGTTTCAGGCGCGCGCGGCGGTTGCGTCACAACGATGTCGGGCGAAATGCCAAGCGCCTGAATCGAACGACCAGACGGGGTATAATAGCGCGCCGTGGTCAGACGCATACCGCCGCCCGAACGCAGGTTCATAACTGTTTGAACAGAACCCTTGCCGAAGGATTTGGTGCCGACAACAACTGCGCGGTGGTGATCTTGCAAGGCGCCAGCGACAATCTCGGAGGCCGACGCGGACCCGCCGTTGATCAGCACGACGATGGGTTTCCCCTCGGCCAAATCACCTGTGGCCGCATTCACCCGCTGACTTTCCATCGCATTACGGCCGCGCGTCGACACGATCTCACCCGCATCAAGGAAGGCATCGGAAACGCGGATCGCCTGATCCAGCAGACCGCCAGGGTTGTTGCGCAAGTCCACAACAACGCCGCTGACGTTATCGATACCGCCCAACTCTTCGATTCCTTCGCGCAGACCTGCCTCAAGATTAGGATAGGTCTGTTCGTTAAATGTGGTAACGCGCAAGACGATGGTGTTGCCTTCCACGCGCGAGCGCACGGCAGTGAGCTTGATCTCATCGCGGATAATCGACACATCAAAAGGCTCTTCGACCCCCTCACGGACCACGGTGATCACGATCTCGGACCCGATAGGCCCGCGCATCAGATCGACAGTCTCATCGAGCGTCATGCCCAGAACGCTTTCACCATCCACATGGGTGATGAAATCGCCCGCTTCGATGCCCGCGATGTCGGCAGGAGTGCCATCCATCGGCGCGACAACTTTTACGAAACCTTCTTCTTGCGTCACTTCGATACCCAGACCACCGAAAGAACCGGATGTCTGCACCTGCATGTCTGCGGCATCTTTCGGGGAGAGGTAGGAGGAGTGCGGATCAAGCGAGGACAGCATTCCGTCGATCGCGGCCTCGATGAGATCTTCTTCATCGACTTCCTCGACATATTGCGCGCGAATACGCTCGAACACGTCGCCAAAGAGGTCGAGCTGCTCGTAGACGTTGGTGTTGCGTTCGGTTTCCTGCGCAATCAACGGGCCTGCAAACTGTGTTGCCAGCAACGTTCCCGCAAGGACGCCCGCAACGCCGGCCATCATATGCTTTTTCATTCGTCTTCCTCTCTCGGATGCGCCGAGAAGCATCCTGTTCGGTGTCGTAGTCATACCCGTCGCCGCGCGGTCGGGTGGAGGAATCGCCTATCTGGTGAACCAATTCGCCGGATCGACCGATCTGCCTCCTTCTCTTATCTCTATATAAAGCGTCTCGGATAGCCCCGCGCCAGTGCCTTCCTGCGCATTTTCAACGAATGCGTCGAGTTCAGGGGCGGCGCCGCCCATCAAACCTACAGCAGTTCCTTCGGGGATCACGTCACCGATCTCGCCATAGACCTCTTGTAACCCCGCAAGAACCAACAGGACATCATTGGCTGGTTCAAGGATGATCACGTTTCCGTAGTCAAGGAAAGTGCCATGGTAGCGCACCGTGGCGGGCCACGGTGTAACGACGACCGAGAGGGGACGCGTTGCGACGAGCCATCCCGGGCGAGCGACACCTGCGGCATCGGCCTCTTCGAACGCGCGCAGGACGGTGCCGCGAACGGGCATTGGCCAGCTTCCCTTCGACTCTCCGAGCGCAGGAAGCGGAGCAACGCCATCAACCACATCCATCACGGCGAGACCCGACGCAAATCCTTCAAGCGTGTCCGAACTGGCAATCAAGGTCTCAAGCCGCTCGTTGTCGGTGACAAATCGGCGTGGCAAATCGGTGCGGTCCGACATGGCCTGGCTAAGCGCTGTGCGCGCGTTTTGCGCTTCCTGTAGTCCGCTTTCCAAGGTGGCGAGCGCCTCGCCCTGCAATTCGCGCAGGATCATCGCCTCCTGAAGCTGAATGCGCAGTGCTTCGGCCTCGGCCTGCATCGCAGGAGTAACCGAGGACACCAGCATTCCCGCCCGCGCATGACCCAAGGGGCCCGTCGGGTGGATCAGGGCTTCAGGCGTGGCATCTGGTTTGAGCGTAAGAAGAACGGCCATGAGACTGGCCACCTGCCCGCTTTCATCCTGAAACTCAGCGGACAATTCGGACTCGCGCAGCGCCACTTGACGCAGCCCCGCACGCATCGCTTCCAGACCTTCTTCATAGGCGCGGATCACGCCTGTCAGCGCTTTAACACGATCCGTAGCGGCGTTGGCAGCCTCAAGTTGCGCGCGCGCCTCCTCGAACTGCGCAACAGCCGCCTCTGCCAAAGCCGCGGGCGCATCCTGTGCGACGAGCGCACAAGGCCATAGGCTCAAGGACAGAAGGGCCGCGCGGATCAGGTTCATTTCTCGATCAAGCTCTCGCCAGTCATTTCAGGCGGCAGGTCGAGCCCCATCAGGTCTAGAAGCGTCGGCGCAACGTCGGCCAACCGTCCGCCATCTCGGAGCTTCGCACCATCGGGTCCGCCGAACATAATCACGGGCACGGGGTTGGTCGTATGCGCTGTATGCGCACCACCCGTGACAGGATCGACCATGGTTTCGCAATTCCCGTGGTCCGCAATGACGATCATCGCGCCGCCCGCTTTCTCAAGCGCCTCGACGACCTGACCCAATCCCTGATCAACGGCGACACAAGCCTTCATCGCCGCATCGAGATCACCCGTGTGCCCGACCATATCGGGGTTGGCATAGTTGGTGACGATCAGATCGTAACCCGCTGCAATCGCCTCGACGAACTTCGCAGTAACTTCAGGCGCGCTCATCTCGGGCTGCAGATCGTAGGTCGCGACCTTTGGTGATGAAGGCATGAAACGATCTTCACCAACTTCGGGCGTTTCTTTGCCGCCATTGAGGAAGAAGGTGACATGCGGATATTTCTCGGTCTCCGCGAGACGGAACTGGCGCAGGTTGTGTTTCGCCACCCATTCACCGATTGTGTTGACGATCTCGCGTTTGGGATAGGCCGTGGCCATGTATTCGTTATGCTGGACGGAGTATTCTACCATGCCCAACAGAGCCGCCCACTCGGGGCGCGGTCCCGTGTCGAATTCCGAAAAATCGGGCTCTCCGATGGCGCGCAGGATTTCGCGAGCGCGGTCAGCGCGGAAATTGAGGCAGAAGAAACCGTCCCCGTCCTTCGCGCCGTCATACCCGTCGAGCACCGTCGCCTTGATGAATTCGTCATTTTCATCCCGCGCGTAGGCCGCCGCAACAGCAGCCTCCGCCGAGGGCGCAGTTTCCTGCCCTTCACCATTGATCATCGCGACATAGGCTTCGCCGACACGCTCCCAACGGTTGTCGCGGTCCATTGCGAAATAGCGTCCGATCACCGTGCCGACGCGCGCGCCTTCGGGCAGACGCGCAACGAGATCAGGGATGAAACGATCCGCGGATTTGGGCGCCACATCACGTCCATCCGTGATCGCATGGATGACCACAGGCACACCACGATCCGCAACGAACTTCGCCGCCGCCAGCGTGTGTTCGATATGACCATGCACGCCGCCGTCAGAAATCACGCCCATGAGGTGCGCGGTGCCGCCGCTCTTCTTCAACGTGTCGCAGAAGTCGGCAATCGCTTTGTTTTCGAAGAAGGAGCCGTCCTCGATTGCGAGGTCGATCTGACCCAGATCCATCGCAACAACGCGACCCGCTCCAATATTTGTGTGCCCAACTTCGGAGTTGCCCATCTGACCTGACGGCAGACCCACATCGGGACCGTAGGTGATCAGCGTGCTGTTCGGGCATTCCGCCATCAGGCGGTCGAAAGTGGGGGTCTCGGCGAGGTCGGGCGCGCTGGCATCACCTGTCGGCGAGATACCCCAACCATCGAGAATACAAAGGACGACGGGTTTCGGTGCGGCCATGGTCGGCTCCTATGCTGGATATTCGCGCCACTTGTAGCGCGATGCAGACGCGGGGTGAACCGTTGCTTTGTTCCTTACGCCCGATTTCGGGCATCAAACCCTATGGTAGGGTGCGCCTGCGAGAATGGAAGCGGCGCGGTAGAGTTGTTCAGTGAGCATGGCGCGGGCCAGCATGTGCGGCCAAACCATCTTTCCCAATGAGATAGAAAAATCCGCCTTGGCGCGCAGGGACGGGTCGATCCCATCCGCCCCGCCGATAACGAAGGCAACATCCCCTCGGCCCGTATCCCGCCAATCGGCAATTTTCGCGGAGAAATCGGGAGAAGACAGAAGCTTTCCGCGCTCATCCATCGTCACGATGACCGCGCCTTTCGGGATCGCGCGCTCCAGGAATACGGCTTCCGCGGCCATGCCGCCGCCCTTCTTGTCCTCAACCTCGTGCAAAGACAAAGGGCCGAGCCCTAGGGCCCGCCCCGTGCGATCAAACCGCGTGACGTAGTCTTTGATGAGATCGGCTTCGGGCCCGCCACGTAGGCGGCCCACAGCACAAATATGAACCCGCATCAGCTCTTGGACGTGACCGCCTCTTGCGACGTGATCCACATCTTTTCCAACTGATAGAAGTCACGGACTTCGGGGCGGAAGATGTGCACCAGAACGTCACCAGCGTCGATCAGAACCCAATCGCCCTGATCCTTGCCCTCAACGCGCGTGGCAATGCCATGTTCGCGCTTGAGCAAATCGGCCAGTTTATCGGCCAACGCGCTGACCTGACGGGTAGAACGCCCCGAACAGATCACCATAAAGTCGGCGATCTCGGACTTACCCTGCAAGTCGATCGAGACGATGTCTTCGGCTTTTTCGGTATCGAGTGTGTTTTTGACGACGCCCAACAGTTCGGACCCCGTCAGGGTCGGGATCGCACCATTTGTCATAGGCGCGCCCTGCAGTGCAGCGGTAGCTGCGGTCTGTGCGTTAGACAGGACATTGTCCTCCTCGGCTACGCGTCGCCACAAACCCCGACGCTGGGCATAACTCTAGTATAGTCATGGATGACCTAAATCTCAATAAACCACGTAGGGATTACGTGCTTATCCCTCAATCAAGCGACTTCGTGCCCACTAGAGACCCGTCGAGCACGTTGATTTCCCTCTGCGGGAATGCCGTTCGCCCAGAAGCCGTGCCTCGCCGCGAGGTAGCCCATGCTGCACCTTATGATCCAACCCACGCCTGTACCACCTATGCTTGCGCTTGCGAGACTCGCGCGGCTCGGGTATGTGATCGCCCATGACACGTGTTTTCGATATGGACGACCGCGCCCGCCTTCCTTGGCGGTTCTTCGGTGCGACCATGACCATCCTCGCCCGACTTCGGGCTTGAGGACCAGTTTTCTGCGCGCGGACCCATTCCCCTCGCAGCCCGTGACATAGCAACATCATCCTGAACAACGGAGAGCGAAATGACCGCCCCGAAGACCCTTTATGACAAAATCTGGGACGCACACGTCGCCCACGAACAAGACGACGGCACCTGCCTGCTCTACATCGACCGTCACCTCGTCCACGAAGTGACATCGCCGCAAGCCTTCGAAGGCCTGCGTATGACAGGTCGTAAAGTGCGCGCACCTGAGAAAACCATCGCCGTGCCCGACCACAACGTGCCGACCACTCTGGACCGTGTGTCCGGCGTGATCGCCAATGAGGAAAGCCGTATTCAGGTTGATGCGCTCGATAAGAACGCCAAGGATTTCGGCATCCACTACTATCCCGTGTCCGACGTCCGTCAGGGCATCGTTCACATCGTCGGACCAGAACAGGGCTGGACCCTTCCTGGCATGACGGTTGTTTGTGGCGACAGCCACACCGCAACACACGGTGCGTTCGGCGCGCTGGCCCACGGCATCGGCACCTCCGAGGTCGAGCATGTTCTGGCCACGCAAACGCTGATCCAGAAGAAGTCCAAGAACATGAAGGTCGAGATCACGGGCAAACTTCGCCCTGGCGTGACCGCGAAAGACATCACCTTGGCTGTGATCGGCGAAACAGGCACCGCTGGCGGCACGGGTTACGTCATCGAATATTGTGGTGAAGCGATCCGTGATCTGTCGATGGAAGGCCGCATGACCGTGTGTAACATGGCCATCGAAGGCGGCGCGCGCGCTGGCCTCATCGCACCCGACGAGACCACCTTCGAATACGTCAAAGGCCGCCCACACGCTCCGAAAGGCGCACAGTGGGAAGCCGCGATGAATTGGTGGAAGACGCTTTACACCGATGAGGGCGCTCACTTCGACAAAGTTGTCACGCTCAAAGGCGAAGAGATCGAGCCTGTCGTCACTTGGGGCACCTCGCCCGAGGACGTTTTGCCGATCTCCGCCGCTGTGCCATCGCCTGACGACTTCACGGGCGGCAAGGTCGAAGCCGCGAAACGCGCGATTGAGTATATGGGCCTCACTCCAGGACAGAAGCTCACAGATATCGAGATCGACACGGTCTTTATCGGGTCGTGCACCAATGGCCGGATCGAAGATCTGCGTGCCGCAGCAGAGATCCTCAAAGGCAAGAAGATCAAAGACGGTATGCGGGCCATGGTTGTGCCTGGTTCGGGCCTTGTGCGTGCACAGGCCGAGGAAGAAGGGCTTGCTGATATCTTCCAAGAAGCAGGTTTCGAATGGCGTCTGGCAGGCTGTTCCATGTGTCTGGCGATGAACCCCGACCAACTGTCCGAAGGGGAGCGTTGCGCCTCCACCTCGAACCGTAACTTCGAGGGCCGCCAAGGCTACAAGGGACGCACCCACCTCGTCTCCCCCGCGATGGCTGCCGCCGCCGCGGTGACGGGCCACCTGACCGATGTTCGTGAGATGATGTAAGGAAGAGACCGATGGAAAAATTCGAAAAACTGCACGGCATCGCCGCGCCCATGCCGCTCGTCAACATCGACACGGACATGATCATCCCCAAGGTCTTTCTCAAGACGATCAAACGTTCGGGACTTGGTGTGAATCTCTTTGACGAGATGCGTTATGACCGTCAGGGCAATGAAATCCCCGATTTCGTGCTCAACAAACCGCAATATCGCAACGCGGAAATCCTTGTGGCTGGTGACAACTTCGGTTGTGGCTCCTCGCGGGAACACGCGCCTTGGGCGATTGCCGACTTTGGCATCAAATGCGTGATTTCCACGTCCTTCGCCGACATTTTCTACAACAACTGCTTCAAGAACGGCATCCTGCCGATCGTGATGCCGCAAGAGGTTGTGGATGTGTTGATGGAGGATGCCGAAAAAGGCTCCAACGCCCGCATGACCGTGGATCTGGAAAATCAGGTCGTCACCACGTCTGACGGGCAGGAGTTCCCCTTCGAGGTGGATGCGTTCAAAAAGCACTGCCTGCTCGAAGGTCTCGACGACATCGGCCTGACTATGGAAAAAGCGCCCTCCATCGACGCCTACGAAGCGAGGATGCAGCAAGAGCGTCCTTGGGTCTAATCACCCGTCAAAATTCAGAAATCAGGAAGCGGCGGCCATTGGTCGCCGTTTTCTTTTGTCGAGACATGCATATATCTAGAGAGACAACAGACAGGAGAGTGTCATGACGAATTGGAAAGCTTGGGTCGGCGTTGGAACCCTGATGTTTCTCTTTGGCCTGCTGGCGCTAGGCAATGCGGTTGTGACCTCGCTTGCGATCACGGTCGTACTGGGGACGCTTTTCGCCATTGGTGGCGTAGCACAGCTTTGGGCTGGTTTCTCTGGCGTGTTGCATGTCAATCGGGTCTTCACACTGCTTTGGGGACTGATCAGCCTGTTGATCGGCGTGAGCTTCATTGTAAATCCTCAGGAGGGCACCGTGTCGCTTACCATGCTGGTCACGGGCTTTTTGCTCGCGTCTGGCCTGATCCGCCTTCTTATGGCCTGGCGGATGCGGGAAAGCCGATTGTTTTGGGCGCTGCTTTTCTCTGGTGCCGTGACAGTGCTTTTGGGTGGTTATATCCTTGGAAACTTTGCCGCCATTTCCCTGTCGCTTATGGGCATCCTCTTTGGCGTCGAGCTTTTGGTAGACGGCGCTGGCTTGATCGGCTTCGGGATTTTCCTGCGCAACCACCGTCTATGACAAAGCAAAAGAAAACGGCGACCCTTTCGGGCCGCCGTTTCCTGTAGTTAGGATCGATGTTATTCGGACATCGGGAGTAGCCCAGCCTCCTGCGCGGCGGCGAGTTCCTCTTCGCTCACCTCACCACTTGCATCCGCATCAATGGCGATGAAGGCCTCTTCCGTCACACTCGGATACGCGGCCATCAGCTCCTCTTGGGAATAGCCACCCGATGCGTCCATATCCTCGACCATGACCTGTGCAAACAGCGGAGCAGACGCGAGAGTTGCTGCGGTGAGGGTAAGGGCAAAAGTTTTCATATTTTCCTCCAGTGAAGTGCGCCAACATGAGTGTCGGCACGGTTTCGATCAAACGGGTCAGCCCCGTCGCCTCAAGACATTGCTCACGGAAGGAGTCACATCAACCTACTGATTTACAATAATAAATGGATCTAAATTAGTGGCGATCCCTCGCCGATGATGCGCGGAAAATTGCTCTGAATTTCGGCGAAAATTCGCAGCGCGGTTTTCGAGAAACACTGTCTAAGCCAGTTTTCGCCTGCGAAATGCGCGATCCATTGCCGGTTCCATTCGAATAGCAACGGAGATGGAGAAGGGGCAGATTTTCGCGCATCAATCGGACGGGAGCGAGGCTAAGAATCACGCGCCATTTCACGTCCTGATTAGCCCCACCTTCAGATCAGAATGAGTTAGGACAGTTTCATTTCTGGAACGTCGCCCTCGTAGATCAATTTGGCCGTCGTAACTGCGAGAATGCTATCAATCGAGGCATCTGGCGCGTGTTCAATAAGATGCAAACCATCGTCCTCAGGTTTGATCACGGCCAGTTCGGTAACGATCAGATCCACGCGGCGTTGAGAGGTAAGCGGCAAGGTACATTCAGGCACGATTTTCGGCTCACCCTTGGCTGTGTGCTGCATGGCGATGATCACTTTCTTCGCACCCGTCACGAGGTCCATCGCACCGCCCATGCCAGGGGTGTACTGGCCAGGAATGATCCAGTTCGCGAGATGGCCCGCCTCATCAACTTGCAATGCGCCCAGAACGGTCAGATCAAGGTGGCCGCCGCGAATGAGACCGAACGAGAAGGCACTGTCGATCACCGATGCTCCGGGGACAAAGGACGTGAACTTTCCCCCCGCATCTGTCAGGTGGCGGTCAGTCATGCCTTCGGGCGGGCGGTGCCCCATGCCAACGGCACCGTTCTCGGCCTGAAAGAACACGCCGAGGCTTTCATCAAGGTATTCGTTAACCAAAGTCGGAATGCCGATCCCGAGGTTCACCAGTGTTCGCGGCTGGATTTCTTTCGCAACGCGGCGGGCGATGAGTTCTTTGGGGTCCATTGCGTTGCCTCCTTAAACCGATTTCTTGATGACATGATCGACGAGAACACCAGGTGTTTTCACCGCGTCTGGAGGGATCACGCCCACGGGCACGATCTCTTCGGTTTCACAAATCGTAATCTTCCCTGCCATCGCCATGATCGGGTTAAAGTTGGTGGCCGTCATCATGTAGGACAGGTTGCCCACGTAGTCGCAGCTTCGCGCTGCAATCAGGGCGAAATCGGCATGAAGCGCTTTTTCCAATAGGTAGTCGCGCCCGTCGACGTTGATGATCTCCTTCCCTTCCTCAACCTGCGTACCGACGCCAGTAGGGGTCAGGATGCCGCCCAGACCAACTCCCGCGGCGCGCACGCGCTCGACGAAGGTGCCTTGCGGGGTTAGTTCAACCTCCAGCTCTCCGCTGGCGAATTGTTCCTGCACGATGGTGTTGAGGCCCATGTGACTACAAATGAGCTTCTTCACGCAATGAGCGGCGAAGAGAGGACCAGGACCAGTGGTGTCGCGAGCAGTGTCGTTTGAGATCAGCGTGAGTTCTTTTTTTCCTGCCTCGGCGAGGGCGTGCACGAGAGTGTCTGGCGTCCCAACCCCCATGAAGCCAGAGAGCATCACGGACGCCCCGTCAGGGATCATCTCAACCGCCTCCTCGATGGAAATGAGATGCATAGTATCTGCTCCGTTCATGCGTCAGTCCTCCTATCCTCGATCAAAGTCGTTTTGAGGCGATCTTCTATGCGCTGAGTCAAATTTTAGAACATCATCCGACTAATTTTGCATGACCGCCTGAATTGCGCCGAAAACTCAACATCTTGTGGCAGATTGATCGCTGACGCATAGGGTGCAGCAACAATGATGCAAAATCGCACCGCTTTATCCACGAAACTGCCCGATTTCCGCTGTTAACCTTAACCAATCCTTGATGGGCATGGCGAAAGAAGGCAGAAATTGGGCAAGATTGAGGCAATTCGCCATAATTGGCGATATCAAAATGGGAAAAGAACGCGGCAAGGTATCGTGTTCGACCAGTTTGAAGGGAAATGGGCAGTGCTCTATCGAGTTCTGGGAGCAGCTATACGCGCGATTTTGGTCGTTGCGTTGATCGTGATGCCGTCGGTGCTTTTGCCGACTGTATCGGGCGATGGTGGTCAGGTGATCGCCCTCGTTGCCATGTTCGCGGCCGCCCTCACCTTCTTTGAATATGTCTCCGCCTATCCTGGTCTTGTGGAATTTCGCGATGCACCGCCCTTCAATCGCATCCGTTTCGGTTCCCTGTTTATCTCCATTCTCTTGCTGACGGTGATCTGTCGCGGGATTAACGAACCAACCGTGGTCAGCGAACTCGTGACATCCATTGGCGGTTTGATTGGCTACGTCATGGATTTCCCCTACTCCCCCGTGCGCCTGATCGTCCTTGCTCTCCCCTATGGCACGCCGCCCGAAATGATCGCGTTGATGCGGGTCGCGGCAGGGATGAGCTATCTGATCTCCCTGCTGTCGCTGTGCTATTTCTATGTTGCCCTGCGCGTCGGGAACTGGCCGTCTAAAAACGGGCTGTTCAATGTTTGGGTTAACTTGCCAACTTTTGATCCCACTGCGGGCGGCGATGTTGTGGCGCGGCTTACCCGTGATGCGCGGATCAACATTGTTCTTGGTTTCCTATTGCCCTTCGTGATCCCCGCAGTGCTACATTCGGCAACGAACATCTTCGGCCGTTTCACTGTGGAGAACTACCAATCGCTTATCTGGACCGTTGCCGCATGGGCCTTTCTGCCCTCTTCGCTTTTCATGCGCGGGATCGCTATGGGGCGTGTGGCAGACATGATTTCGAACAAGCGTCGCCGCACCTACGCGGATACCGATATCGACCATCAGCCCGCCTGATTGCCGCTCTCCTTCTCACGCTCACCTCTACGTCTGCGCTCGCAGCGCAAGACGCAGTGCGCGTGGCGTTCTGGTCGGTGGAGTTGGAGCGGCGCGGGCCAGGCCTCTTGCTCCACGACATCCGAAAAGGCACCGATCCAGACCTTTTGGTCGCGCGCGATGCGATACGACAGCTCGATGCCGACGTGATTTTGCTCTCGGGCGTCGACACGGATTATGACGGATACACCGTCGACGCGCTCGCGCACTTTCTCGACGCAGGCTATGATTTCACCTTCACCGAAATGGGCAACACAGGCGCCCCATCGGGTTTCGATATTGATCGCGACGGGAGGTTGGGTGAAGCAGAAGACGCGCTGGCCTTCGGGCGATTTCGGGGCGAGGGAGGCATGGCGCTTCTATCCCGCCATCCGATCGCTCATGAGGCAATTGTCACACTCACAGATCTGAAGTGGCGCGATGTGCCAGATACTCGTCTACCTTACACCTATTTCAGCCCCGCAGAAGCGGAGCTGTTAACTGTTTCATCACGGGGACACTGGATGGTGCCCGTGGAGATTGGCGGAATACCCCTGACAGTTCTTGCATTCCACGCAACGACGCCCGTGTTCGATGGTGACGAAGATCGCAACGGACGGCGCGGCGCAGATGAGGTGGCCCTGATACGCCATATCCTGAACGGTCGGATTGGCGAGGCGCCCGAGGGAACCTTCGTCGTGATGGGAAGCACCAACATTGATCCCGTTGACGGGGAAGGTATCCATGGCGAGGTTCGCGCGCTTCTCGCGCACCCGCTCCTCCAAGACCCGCTACCTCGCTCCACCTTTGGCCCCGCACCAAACGGGGATCAAAAGGGAGATCCGACACTCGATACAGCGGATTGGAGAGACCCCGATCCAGGCAACCTTCGGGTGGACTACGTCCTTCCTTCGCGCGACTTGGACGTCTTGGACACTGGGTTGGAATGGGTTGATGGACCAGAAGACGGCCCCTTTCATCATGCCGTGGTTTGGGTCGATTTAGTGCCGTTTCCTTGACGTTGGCGGCCTGCTTCGGTAGGCGATGCCAACGCTTGTTAAACAAGGATCTGACGCGACATGAGCAACCCTTCCATTCTTATCCTGCCCGGCGATGGTATTGGCCCCGAAGTCATGGCCGAGGTCGTCAAAATTATCGACTGGTTCGGCGACAAACGCGGTCTGAAATTCGACGTATCCCAAGACCTCGTTGGCGGCGCGGCCTATGACAAGCACGGCTCCCCCCTGTCGGACGAAACAATGGCCAAGGCGCAAGAAGTGGACGCGGTTCTGCTCGGTGCTGTTGGTGGACCGAAGTATGACAACCTCGACTTCTCGGTGAAGCCCGAACGCGGCCTTCTTCGCCTGCGCAAGGAAATGGACCTTTTCGCCAACCTGCGTCCTGCCCAGTGTTTCGATGCGCTGGCTGACTTCTCCTCGCTCAAGAAGGACGTGGTTGCAGGCCTCGACATCATGATCGTGCGTGAACTGACATCGGGCATCTATTTCGGTGAACCTCGTGGTGTCATCACCGAAGGCAACGAGCGTGTCGGTATCAACACGCAGCGCTATACCGAGTCGGAAATCCGTCGCGCAGCGGTTGCCGCCTTTGAACTGGCGATGAAGCGGAACAAGAAGCTCTGCTCCATGGAAAAAGCCAATGTGATGGAATCGGGTATCCTCTGGCGTGATGTCGTGACCGAAGTGGCCACCGATTACCCCGAGGTCGAGCTTTCGCATATGTATGCCGACAACGGCGCGATGCAGCTGGTGCGTGCGCCGAAGCAGTTCGACGTGATCGTAACTGACAACCTCTTTGGCGATATCCTCTCCGATTGCGCTGCCATGCTCACTGGTTCGCTCGGCATGTTGCCTTCCGCGTCCCTCGGTGCACCGATGGAAAACGGGCGTCCTAAAGCCATGTATGAGCCGGTGCACGGCTCCGCGCCCGACATCGCAGGACAAGGCAAGGCAAACCCGATCGCCTGTATCCTCTCCTTCGCGATGGCACTTCGCTATTCCTTTGATGAGGGTGATGAGGCTACGCGCCTTGAGAAAGCAATCGAAACAGTCTTGGCCGATGGTGTCCGTACGGCTGACCTGCTTGGCGATGAGGGCGCTACGCCCGTATCGACGTCCGAAATGGGCGACAAAATCGTTGGGGCTCTCGACGCATCCCTCTGACCACAAACGGTCCTTAATATCGCGAAGGGCGTCTCGTTCGGGGCGCCCTTTTCTTTTGACCGATTGCGCCCTCTCGGTTCAGCCCATTGGCATCATTCAAACGAGCACAGTACACGCGCGAGAATTCCCCCTTGCAGCGGCGCTTTGTCGCGTGTTTGGTGGGGACGCAATATGACGGAAAGTTCCGACCATGAACCTTACTGGCGCATTTTATGCCCTGATCGCCTTCGCGGTCTTCGCGTCGCATGACGTTGTCATCAAGCTGCTCGGTGCCTCGTTTTCGCCGTTCCAGATGATCTTCTTCTCGACGCTGTTTTCCTTTCCGCTCATCACCTTCATGCTGATGCGGGACAAGACGCCAGGCAATTTGCGGCCCGTGCATCCGTGGTGGACGCTGATCCGAACCACCTGTGCGACGATCAATGCAATGGGTGCCTTTTATGCCTTTTCGACCCTGCCGTTGGCACAGGTTTATGCGATCCTCTTCGCCTCACCGCTGATCATCACTGTGCTGTCGATCCCCGTACTCGGTGAGCGTGTCGGCTTCCATCGGTGGGCGGCGGTAGTTGTTGGTCTGATTGGCGTGATCATCGTCTTGCGGCCAGGTACGGCGGACCTAACGCTCGGGCACCTCGCCGCGCTTTCTTGTGCGTTCTTTGGCGCGTTCGCGTCCATCATCGTGCGCAAGGTCGGGCGTGAGGAAAGGACGGTCGTATTCATGCTCTATCCGATGGCGGCGAATTTCGTGATCATGGGGACGCTGATGACGTTTAGCTACGAGCCCCTGCCGCTCAAGGATCTCGGCGGCATTGCTACACTGTCGTTGTTTGGCTTCATTGGTGGCTTGCTTCTCATCAGTGCTTACAAGGCGTCTGAGGCGGCTATCGTTGCGCCGATGCAATATTCGCAGATCATCTGGGCAACCTTGTTCGGTTACGTCATCTTTGGCGAAACGCTTGATATGCCAACTATTGTCGGGGCGGGTATCATTATCCTGTCTGGACTTTACATCGTCTTCCGCGAAGCCAGCGGTGGCACATCGAACAATACGCCTGTTCTACGGACACGCTCTCGCGCCTCGTCAGCGGCGTCGTTTCGGATTTCTCCATTTCTGCGACGCTCGAAAACAACGCAATAGTCTTCAAGGGATTGCGCCCGTTGACGCGGCTGGGAGCGGTGCTTTTGGTCTTGCAAAACCCGCAGTCCCGCTATATTCCGCCCGCACGGTCGGAGCGTAGCTCAGCCTGGTAGAGCACTGTCTTCGGGAGGCAGGGGCCGGAGGTTCGAATCCTCTCGCTCCGACCAATTTCATCACAAGAAAGCCACGACACCCCTCTCGAGGGATGCCACCGAGGTAGGCGATAGGGTTTTCTGAAATCAGGGACATCGTACGCCAGGATAGCGCGTACCGAACAGGCAGTCTTACGCCCGTTCGGTCCATAGTTTCAAAACAGCAACGCGCCTTTATGCGTCGAGGTTTTCGACGTTCAGCGCATTGTCCTGAATGAACTCGCGGCGCGGCTCAACGACATCGCCCATCAACTTGGTGAAGATGTCATCGGCCTCGGCAAAATCTTCGATCTTCACCTGCAACAGGGTCCGCGCTTCTGGATCAAGGGTGGTTTCCCACAATTGGTCCGAGTTCATCTCGCCCAGCCCCTTGTAGCGCTGGAGAGACAAACCCTTTTCGCCTTCTTCAAGGATCGCGTTGAGAAGATCGACGGGGCCATGAATAATCGTTCCGCGCTCTTTGCGCACCAGATGCGATGGCTCTTTGTAGATCCCGTTGGTCGCTTCGACTTCCTTGCTGATCCGACGCGCTTCGCCGCCGCGCAGGATAGAGCCGTCCAAGGTGCGTACTTCTTCGACACCGCGCAAAACCCGCGTGAGGCGGATACCCGCATCCTGCGTGGGGCGTCCAGTCCAACCACGCTCGTATTCCACGGCAATCATATCAAGCCGCTTCGCCACGGCGTCCGCGACCCCCGCCAAATCGGCATCCACGCGCCCCGCTTCAAACGCACCCGCAAGTGCGGCCTGCTCGACGATATGGCGCGGATAGTGGGTCGGGAAGGCATCGAGAATACGCTTGAAGCTCCGAGCGCCCTCGACCACACGCGCCAGATCGGCGCCTGCAATCTCTTCGCCCGACTTCAAACGCAACACTGCACCGTCGGTGCCTTGATGGATCAGGTAGTCTTCCAACGCGGCCTGATCCTTGAGGTAGACCTCCGACTTACCACGCGCGACCTTAAAGAGAGGCGGCTGGGCGATGAAGAGGTGGCCGTTTTCGACCAACTCAGGCATCTGGCGGAAGAAGAACGTCAGGAGCAGCGTTCGGATGTGCGCACCGTCAACGTCAGCATCGGTCATAATGACGATCTTGTGGTAGCGCAGTTTGTCGAGATTGAACTCGTCGCGCCCGATGCCCGTGCCGAGCGCCATGACAAGGTTGCCGATCTCTTGGCTTCCCAACATCCGATCAAAACGCGCACGTTCCACGTTGAGGATTTTTCCGCGCAAAGGCAGGATCGCTTGTGTCCGACGATCCCGTCCCGTCTGCGCCGACCCGCCTGCGGAGTCACCCTCGACGAGGAAGACTTCGGTTTGGCTTGGATCTTTCTCGGAACAGTCCTTCAGCTTGCCGGCCAGAAAGTTCACATCGAGCGCCGATTTGCGTCGGGTCAGCTCACGCGCTTTTCGTGCGGCTTCGCGGGCCATCGCCGCTTCGACAATCTTCGAGACGATCATCTTCGCTTCGTTAGGGTTTTCGTCGAACCACTCGGTGAGCTTTTCACCCACAAGGTTCTCGACAGCGGGCCGCACCTCGGAGGACACCAGTTTGTCTTTCGTCTGCGACGAGAACTTCGGGTCGGGCACTTTGACAGAAAGCACGCAGGTCAGCCCCTCGCGCGCGTCATCGCCCGTGAATGTGATCTTTTCCTTTTTCGCAATGCCACTCTCGGTCGCATAGCGCGTCAGCGTTCGGGTCAATGCACCGCGGAAACCCGCCAAGTGCGTGCCCCCATCCCGCTGGGGAATGTTGTTCGTGAAGGGCAGGACGTTCTCGTGGTAGCTGTCATTCCACCACATCGCGACCTCGACGCCGATATCGTCACGCTCGCCCGTGACAAAGATCGGTTCGGGCATCATCGACTGCTTGGAGCGGTCCAGATACTTAACGAATTCCTTGACCCCGCCTTCGTAGAAAAGCTCGGTCTTCAGCGGTTCTGCGGGGCGGTCATCCTCAAGGATAATCCGCACACCTGAATTCAGGAACGCCAATTCGCGCAGTCGCTTCTCAAGGATCTCGAACTGGTAGTCGAGATTGGAGAAAGTGCCACCTTCAGGGTCGTTCGTCTTGGCGGAAGCGAGAAAACGCACCTCGGTGCCCGTCTCATCGCCTGCATCCCCGATCACCTCGAGGCTCTCGGTGGTTTCGCCACGCTCAAAGCGCGCACGGTGGATTTTGCCATTGCGCCAGACCTTGACCTCCAGCCATTCAGACAGGGCGTTAACCACGGACACACCCACACCGTGCAGACCGCCAGACACCTTGTAGGAGTTGCTGTCGAATTTCCCGCCCGCGTGAAGCTGGGTCATGATGACCTCGGCCGCCGAGACACCCTCTTCCTTGTGCATATCAACAGGCATACCGCGCCCGTTGTCGCGCACGGACACCGAGCTATCGGCGTGGATTTTGACATTCACATAGTCGGCATGACCAGCAAGCGCCTCGTCAATCCCGTTGTCCACGACCTCATAGACCATATGGTGCAGGCCAGAGCCGTCGTCTGTGTCACCGATATACATACCAGGACGTTTACGGACAGCCTCCAAGCCCTTGAGGACCTTAATAGAATCAGCGCCGTATTCGGAGTTGTTCTGCGCGTCGTCGGACATTCGAAAATCCTTGTATTTCCCTGCCAGATTTATACGCGATGGTTGTAGGTTTGTCACGCAACAGACACAATATTTGGTGCGTCTCGTCGATCAAGTGAACGGGATCACGAAGGCCACGATAACCAACAGGAAGCCCGCCGTCATATTCAGACGCTTCAGCCCCTTCGGTGTTGATATCAATGCGCGCACCCGCCCCACCGACGCCGCCAACACAAGGTTCCCGATGAGCGGCACAATGGCGGAGATAAGACAGATCGCCACGATGTCGGGACGGGTGAGTGCGCCAAGGTCAAAGAACCCTGGCAAAAGGCCCATGTAGAACAAAATAGCCTTCGGGTTGCCCATGATGACAACCAATCCCGCAACAAACCCCGCCCAGACACCAGGACGCGTCAGGCGACTATCCGTGGCAATGGCACGGTCGGCATGGCGGAGTAACATCACCCCCATGAAAAGGAACATCACGACAGCGATCCAGCGCATGACCGTCAGGAATGCTGCGAATTCGGACACGATCCACGTCACACCGAGGATCGCCAGAAGCGGCCAGAGGATATCTCCGACGACCACACCCAATGCCAGCGGCGCCGCCGAGGAAAATCCGCCCGACAGAGCACGCGCAAGCATGGCGACCCAGACGGGTCCGGGCGTAAGGAAAAGCACCAGCAGGGCGAAAGCGTAGAGCAAAAGCTCGGAAGGTCCGATGGTCATTCGATCTCTTTCACGACCGAGGCTCCGTCGATATCGGACACCTCGAAATGGGCCGCGCGGCTTCCTAGCTCTGCGAACAATTCTGGCCCTGTGCCCGTCATGAACGCCTGCGCACCGAGCGCGGTAATCTCGTCATAGAGCGCAGCGCGGCGATCGGCGTCAAGATGAGCCGCGACTTCATCGAGAAGGAAAATCGGCGCGGCCCCGAAATCCTCCGACAGAGCGCGTCCGTTGGCGAGGATCAAGGAGATCAGGAGAGCCTTTTGCTCCCCCGTCGAGCATTGCGCGGCGGAGACACCCTTGGCGGCATACGTCCCATCGAGATCAGCACGGTGCGGCCCGATCAAAGTGCGGCCCGCGTGAAGGTCGCGTTGCCGATTACTCTCAAAGGCGGTGAGAAGTTCCTCTTCCGTATCGGGCAAAGGTCCGTCATCCGAGGCACGCAACGACAGCGTTGCGATAGGGAACGACGTTTTCGCCCCCTCTTGGGCGGCTGCCAATCGGTCGAGCGCGTCCAGCCTCATACGCATGATCGCCGCCCCCTCGCGGGCCATTTGCGCCTCTAAGGCCCCGTACCAATGCGCGTCACGCACCATGTCTTTCAGCAGGCGGTTGCGCTCCCGCATCGCCTTCTCATAGGCCAGAACCGCTTCGGCATGGCGCGGCTCGAAACTCATAACCATCCGATCCAGAAACCGCCGGCGCCCTTCCGCGCCTTCGATCCAAAGACGGTCCATGGCGGGAATGAGCCACACGATCCGCGCTATTCGCCCCAATGCCACCTGTGCAGCGGCTTTGCCGTCGATCTTCACACTGCGGGATTGGCCAACTTCAGCGCGGGTTTCGATTTCGTGGGTCTGGCCGAGAGACCGCAGCTCCGCCGCCACCCGCCATCCCAAGGCTTCGGGCTTTCGTGCGATCTCGTCAGGCCCTGCACGCCGCAAACCGCGACCAGGCGAGAGCATGGAAACGGCTTCGAGAATGTTAGTTTTCCCCGCGCCATTGGGGCCGAAAATAGCAACAGGCCGCCCGTCCAATTCGAGACGCGCGGCCCTGTGGGAGCGAAAATGCGACAGGGTCAGCTCTTCTATAAACAGGCCGCCCATGGCACCACTCTGGTCGTTTTCGTGACGGGAATTCTCAAACGCGCATCGGCATGACAACGTAGACCGCCGAGGTGTCGTTGCCTTCGCGCATCAAGGTCGGGTCGCCTGACGAGTTGAACAGAAACACCGCGTTCTCGCGATCAACTTGTGACGCGATTTCCAGAAGGTATTTCGCGTTGAACCCGATTTCGAGGTGTTCGTCGTTGTAGGCCACGACCAGTTCTTCTTCCGCCGCGCCCGCGTCGGGGGCGTTGACCGACAGGGTGAGCTTGTCTTCGTCGAGCGACAGCTTCACCGCGCGCGAGCGTTCGGATGACACGGTAGCCACACGGTCAACCGCCTTGGCAAATTCGGAAGCGTCGACCTCGAGCTTACGGGTATTTCCAACAGGAATAACGCGCGTGTAGTCGGGGAAGGTGCCGTCGATGACCTTAGAAGTAAGTGTGATGTCGGGTGTCGCGAAACGGATTTTCGCCTCCGAAACGGACACAGCGATTTCCATGTCGTCGTCATCGAGCAGTTTGCGCAATTCACCCACGGTCTTACGCGGCACAATCACACCCGGCATGTCGGCGGCACCCGCGGGAAGAGGCGCGTCTACGCGAGCCAGACGGTGACCGTCCGTCGCCACGCAACGCAGCACCTGACCACTCTCAGCATCAGATACATGCATGTAAACGCCATTGAGGTAATAACGGGTTTCCTCGGTGGAAATTGCGAACTTCGACTTATCGAACAGGCGGCGCAGAACTGGTGCAGCAATCGCGAAATTGCTGTCGTAATCCGTGCTAGCCATCACGGGGAAATCTTCTTTCGGAAGTGTGGCGAGCGAGAAGTTGGACCGACCAGCTTCCACAGTGAGCCGCCCCGAGGCCCCATCGTCGGTCAGAACGACCATCGCACCGTCGGGCAGTTTGCGCACGATCTCGTGCAGCGTCACCGCCGAAACCGTCGTCGCCCCTGCACGCTCAACCATGGCGGCACATTTGTCGACCACTTCGATATCGAGATCGGTCGCTCGGAAGGACACATGGCCCCCATCCGCCTCGATCAGGACGTTGGCGAGAATCGGAATCGTGTTGCGCCGTTCGACCACGGATTGCGCTTGTCCGACGGCTTTCAGAAGCGCGCTACGCTCGATGCTGATTTTCATTACACCCTCGTGTGTCAAATGGTCGGGGCGCCGAACGTAAACCATCCGTCGCTCGACGCAAGAACTTGTTTGGATTGACTGTGTTGCGTCACGCGCGAAGGGTCAAGAGCAAGAGGGTACTGCGGCGCGAAATGTCACCGCCACCGCACAGTTTTCGTGCCCGCCATCACGGATCGACCGTCAGGCCTCCAGCATCCTACGCAGCAGCTCCAGATCATCGGCGATTTGGCTGTCGGCGGATTTGAGTTCCTCGATCCGCTTGACGCCATGCATTACCGTTGTGTGGTCGCGTCCACCGAAGCGGCGACCAATCTCGGGCAGCGAACGCGACGTCATCTGCTTGGACAGATACATGGCGACCTGACGCGGGCGGGCAATGGAGCGCACACGCTTGGGGCCGATCATGTCGCTGAGACGGATCGAATAATGCTCGGCCACCTTGCGCTGGATTTCTTCGATGGTGACTTTGCGCTCGGAAGCCTTGAGGATATCGGCGAGACATTCCTGCGTCATTTCCAGCGTGATCTCGCGCCCCACAAGAGAGGCGAAGGCAAACAGGCGCATCAGCGCGCCTTCGAGCACGCGGACGTTGGTGGTGATGCGATGCGCAAGGAATTCCAACACGCCATCAGCGAACACCAAATCAGGATATTGCGCGCGGTAGTTCTCGGCCTTGGTCTGCAATACACCAAGGCGGAGCTCGTAGTCGGTCGGATGCAAGTCGACAACGAGACCACATTGCAGCCGCGACTTGATACGGTCCTCAAGATCCTTAATCTCACCAGGTGCGCGATCGGCAGAAATGATGATCTGCTTGTTCTGGTCCACGAGGGCGTTGAACGTGTGGAAGAATTCTTCCTGCGTGCTGTCTTTACCTGCGATGAATTGCACATCGTCAACCATCAGAACGTCGACGGAACGGAAGATCTGTTTAAAATCAATCATCTGCTTGTCGCGGAGCGCCTGAACGAAGCGATACATGAACTGCTCGGCGGACAGGTAAAGGACGCGCAATTCGGGGCTACGGGCCTGAATTTCGTGGGCGATGGCGTGCATCAGGTGGGTCTTACCTAGCCCAACACCGCCATAGAGAAACAACGGATTGAAGGTCACGGGACCACCTTCAGCAACCCGACGCGCGGCGGCGTGGGCAAGTTCGTTGGGTTTGCCGACGACGAAATTGTCAAAGGTAAAACGTGCATCCAGCGGCGCACCTGGAAGGGGCGCACGTTGTTGTGGCGCGGCTTCAGCAGGGCGGGATGGCGCAGGTGCCGCCTTGGCTGTCTGAGCACCTGCGGCTTCTTTAACTGGTGCAGGGCGGTTGGCAATCACATCAAAGCTCACACGTGACGCGCCTGAGTTGGCCGCTTTGAGATGTGCCAGAATCGTATCGGAGAAATTGCGGGACACCCAATTCGCCATGAAGCTCGTTGGAACCGAGAAGCGTGCGGTGCCGTCCTCGATTTGCGTCAGTTCCAGAGGCTCGATCCAGTTCGAGAAGTTGTTCTGGCCAATCTCCTCAAGAAGATGCCCCTTCACACGTCCCCACACTTCGTTTTTCATTTTCTCGTTCGACCCAAATTATCGTTTTCGTTGACCGCCGCAAACATGGCGGCTGACATCCAAAATAGATGCCGGCTTACAGACGCCTCACGATTACTCGGAAAACAGCACCGGACGTTTGCTACAGATGCTCACCATCCATAGCCCCTGCTTAGTCCGGTCCCTACGCGGCCCGCTCAAATTGATAAAAGCCACTGGCACGGATGCCTCACCATCCGCAAACGCCAGGCCTTTCAGCACAATATGATCGGGTCGTTGGACAATCGGAACAACTTCCGCGCCATAAGAGCGCTGTGTCGTCCGACGGTGGCCATGCGGTTACCCCTAACCGCTTTGAACACCTGCAAATGCACGGGAAATACGCCCTCGAAGCCGTTTGGCCCAATATGGTATTTCGCGGTGCACTTTCTCGCTTGTCCCCCCAAGTCGACGTGAATCGCAGGGTGAAACTAGCAACCTCGTGAGCGCACGCGCAACGGAACTTCGCGCTTGACTCGGGCTTTCCCCAAACCGAATCCGATAACCCCTTTTTCTTTCAGCAATCCCGTGGCGAAATTGCTGCAATCGGTCACGCTTGAACCTGTGCCTCGAGATTCCCAGTTGCGCCAAACCGAAGTTGAGGCCATCGGCCGCCATCGAGAATCAGCGCGGCATAGATCACGCCGAAAAACCCACAAAAAAAAGCGCGCCCAAGGGCGCGCTTTCCATATCGTCATGTCCGAAAGACTCAGCCGAGCGATTTCACACGTGCGGCGAGACGGGACATTTTGCGGGACGCAGTGTTCTTGTGCATCACACCTTTGGTCACACCGCGCATCAATTCGGGCTGCGCGGCTTTGAGCGCTTCTTGCGCTGCGGACTGATCACCGGATTCGATGGCTTCTTCTACGGCGCGAAGGTGAGTGCGGATACGCGAGCGACGGGCTTTGTTGACGTCGGTGCGACGAACGGCCTGACGGGCGCGTTTCTTGGACTGGGGCGAATTCGCCATGATTAGTTCCCTCTCGTGGGTTCGGTTTGCATCTCTGTTGCGAAGGAACCCACGTCCTCATTCAGGACGGGCAAATCATAGCCTGAGCGGGCTCCACGCGCATGTAAGCCGTCTCTTTAGAGAAGAATCGCCCTAAAGGGAAGCCCCTATCGGCCACGTGTGCCCTACTATTTGTCGCGAAATTGCGGCGTGCGCTTCTCGATGAAAGCCAACATGCCTTCCTTCTGATCCTCGGTCGCAAAAAGCGCGTGGAAACTGCGACGTTCAAACAGCACGCCTTCGGAGAGAGAGACCTCCTGCGCACGCTTCACCGATTCCTTTGCTGCAGCGACCGAAATCAGGCTCTTCTCCGCAATCTTCTCCGCCGCGCTCAAAGCCTCGTCAATGAGCTTTCCTGCGGGCACAATGCGCGATACCAGGCCAGAACGTTCGGCCTCTTCGGCATCCATGGACCGCCCCGTCAGAATCATCTCCATCGCTTTCGACTTGCCGACACATCGGGTCAGGCGCTGCGTTCCACCAATTCCGGGGATAATCCCGAGGTTGATCTCGGGCTGGCCGAATTTTGCGTTGTCCGCAGCGATGATGAAATCACACATCATCGCCAACTCGCAACCACCTCCAAGCGCATAGCCTGCCACCGCCGCAATGACGGGTTTGCGGATCCCTGCGATGATGTCGGCGTCAGAGGCAAAAATCTCCTCATGCGCCATGTCGGCGAAGCTCTTGGTGGACATTTCCTTAATATCGGCTCCGGCGGCAAATGCCTTTTCCGAGCCAGTCAGGACAATCGCTCGCACTCTTTTGTCCGCATCCGCCGCGGTCAGCGCCTCGGCCAATTCGGCCAGAAGCTGCGAGTTGAGTGCATTCATCGCTTTAGGGCGGTCGAGTTTGATCAACAGAACCGCGCCATGGGTTTCGGTCTGGATCGTGGAATAAGCCATTTGTGTCTCCAAAGTGCTGCGCGCTTGGTTGAGTCCTATCAGGGTGTTCCCTATTCGCAAGTTATCTTTGGCAGCGGGGGCAGTAGAAGCTTGATCGCCCCGACTGCGCCACGCGCTTGACGGTCCCGCCGCATCCCTCCCGCGAACAGGCCCCGCCCTCGCGCCCGTAGACACGGAAATTGTGCTGAAAATATCCCAATTCCCCGTCCGCCTGTCGATAATCCTTGAGTGAAGATCCCCCCGCCTTGATCGCCTCGTTCAAGACATAACGAATGATCGGCACTAAGGAAGCGACGCGCGCGGGTGAAATCTGTCCGGCTTTGCGCAGAGGGCTGATTCCCGCGCGAAAGAGAACTTCACAAACGTATATATTGCCAAGCCCCGCCACGATCCGCTGATCAAGCAGAGCCGATTTCACTGGCGTATTGCGGCCCTCGAATGCGGCAACCAGATGATCCTCGTCGAAACGGTTCCCCAACGGTTCAGGCCCCAACTTTGCGAGCAGCGGATGTTCTTCCGCACGCGCCGTGTCGAGCAAATCCATCGCCCCGAACCGCCTCGCATCATTGAATGTCACACGGGCACCGTTTTCCATGTCGAGAATAACATGGTCATGCTTTGCAATCTGCGGGTGCTCATGCACGAACTGGCCCAGTGGGTCGCCTGACACAGTCATTCGCCCCGACATGCCCAAATGGATCAGGAGGCTCTCGCCCGTATCAAGGTCTGCGAGGATGTACTTTGACCGCCGCCGCAACCGCTCGACCCGCGCGCCCGTGAGCCGTTCGGCCATATTCGGAGGAAACGGCCAGCGCAGATCAGGCCTACGTACATCCGCCCGCGAGACACGCTCGCCAGCCATCGAGGGTTCCAGACCGCGACGAACCGTCTCGACTTCGGGTAATTCGGGCATAGTTACTCCTCTTGGGGATTGCTTGCGATTGTATCGCGTGGAATGCGCCCTATAAGAAGGGGACGCTTTTGAGAGGTTCAAGAACGATGGCGCAATCGGGCGAGAAAACCACCCATTTCGGTTTCAAGGATGTTGCCGAGAACGAGAAGGCCGGCATGGTCCACGGGGTCTTTACCTCCGTGGCCTCCAAATACGACATCATGAATGACGTGATGTCGATGGGTATCCACCGTGTCTGGAAAGATGCGATGATGGATTGGCTTGCTCCGCGTCCCGGTCAAAGGCTTCTAGATGTGGCGGGCGGCACAGGCGACATCTCGTTCCGCTTCCTTGAGCGCGCCAAAAGCGGGTCGTCTGTCGTTCTGGATATGACGGAATCGATGCTGGTCGAAGGGCGTAAGCGTGCCGAGGCCGCCGATATGGCCGAAAGCTTGTCGTGGGTGACAGGCGACGCGATGGCCCTCCCCTTCGATGACAATCAATTCGACGTCTACACAATCTCTTTCGGCATTCGGAACGTCACACGTATTCCCGACGCGCTGTCTGAGGCTTACCGCGTTCTCAAACCAGGCGGGCGGTTGATGGTTTTGGAATTCTCGCAACTTCCAAACCCCGCGATGCAAAAGGCCTACGACCTCTATTCGTTCAACGTCATTCCGCGCATGGGGCAGGCGATTGCAGGTGATCGCGACAGCTATCAATACCTCGTCGAAAGCATTCGCAAATTCCCCGACCAGGAGACCTTCGCCTCCATGATCCGTGTCGCTGGCTTCGAGCAGGTTGCCTATCGCAATCTGTCCTTGGGGATTGCTGCGTTGCACTCGGGGTGGAAAATCTGATGCGCGGCCCGCACAATATCTGGCGGCTCATCCGCACGGGTGCCACGATGGAGCGCACGGGCGCGATGAGTGTCGCGCTGGAAGCCATGGAAGCGCCGCGCGCCTTCCGCATTCTGGCGCGCACCTTGATGTGGCCCGTTCAATGGCTCGGCATCAAGGGCGACAGTGACCAGCCGCCCGTTACGCGCGCGCTCACCGCGCTCGGACCCGCCTACATCAAGTTCGGACAGATCATGTCGACCCGTCCCGATGTTGTCGGCACCGAGCTGGCCCGCCAATTGCGGGTGTTGCAAGACGAGCTTCCTCCGTTCTCTCGCGCCAAAGCGGCAAGCACCATCGAACGGGAATTAGGCAAGCCGCTGGATGAAGTGTTCTCGGAATTCTCCGAGCCCGTGGCCGCTGCCTCCATCGCTCAGGTGCACCGCGCGCGGCTTCAGTCCGACGGGAAACAGGTGGCCGTGAAAGTCCTGCGCCCTGGGATCGAAAAGGCTTTCCGCAAGGACATTGACGCGTTCTATTTCGTGGCATGGGTCATCGAGAAACTGCTGCCATCCTCGCGCAGACTGCGCCCACGTGATGTGGTCGCGCATTTCGAAGGCGTAGTGATGGGTGAGTTGGACCTGCGTCTAGAAAGTGCCTCCGCCTCCGAGTTCCGCGCCAACACGCAAAATGACGAAGGTTTCGACGTTCCCAAAGTCGATTGGGAGCTTTCGTCACGCCGTGTCATGACATTGGAATGGGTTGACGGTGCACCCGCCTCGGATATCGAAGCCATTGATGCGCTCGACGTTGATCGTTCCGCGATCGGCAAACGTGTGCTGCAAATGTTCCTTCGGCACGCCCTTCGCGATGGCTATTTTCACGCGGACATGCACCAAGGCAATCTCAAGATCGCATCGGACGGAACAATCGTCGCGCTCGATTTCGGGATCATGGGTGCCCTCGACGCTTACACGCGGCGGGTCTACGCAGAGATCCTCTACGGTTTCATTCGTCAGGACTATACCCGCGTTGCCGAGGTGCATTTCGAGGCAGGTTATGTGCCCGCCGACCGCGATGTAGCTGAGTTCGCCCGGGCCTTGCGTGCTGTTGGCGACCCCATTTTCGGCATGGATGCGACCCGCATTTCCATGGCGCGCCTTTTGTCCTATCTGTTCGAGGTGACTGAGCGCTTCGGAATGGAGACCCGCACGGAGTTGATCCTGCTTCAGCGCACGATGGTGGTGGTCGAAGGAGTGTCACGCTCACTCGATCCGCATATCAACATCTGGGAAGTCGCAAAGCCGATCGTCGAGGACTACATCAAGGAAAACGTCGGCCCGAAAGCCATGCTTCGTGATCTCGGCTCCACGGTGCGTGTTCTGTCCCGCTTTGGTCCTCGCCTTCCCGAAATCGCCGAGAACTTTCTGATGGCGCAGTCGAAGCAAACCCCGCCGCCGCCCCATATGTCGCGCAGATCCCGTATCGCGTTGCTCATGTTGGGCGCTTCAGTTTCCGCCGTGCTCGGTGCTGGCGTGGCTCTCTTCTTCTCGTAAGCCTCAAGTAAGCGCAGCCAGATAGGCCATTTCCGCATCAAGCGCAGGCGCATAGTCCTCCTCACCACATGCCACTTTCCAGCGGCAGTAGTTGGCAATCGCACGGCTGAGGTCAGGTGCAAGTAGTTGATACCGCGCCACCGTGGCTTTGTCGGGATATGCCTCCAAGACCATGCGCCGCTCGAACGAGGTCAGAACCCGCGCACCATAGACCACATGCATCGCTGGCGAGACGAGCACGGCTAGATCATCGACAGGATCGCCGTGGGTTGGACACTGCCAATCGAGGAACCGCACACCATCGGCTGTTTTCAGCGCGTTTGCTGGTGTCGGATCACCATGCAGGAACACCCGACGTTCACCGTAGTCCACCCTGATCGGGGCAGGATCATCGTCGAAAAGCGCGCACCCCGCACCGATCAGACCGCCCGTATCCGCACGACTGCCACTCAAACCAGATGGCGGCATTGCGTGAAGGGTCCCGAGCGCACGCGCCATCTCTGGCGTGGCGGTCTCAAAAGTCTCTCCTGATACATAGTCGTAGACGAGGCAACTCTGCCCTTCGACTTCCAACAATTCAACGGGTTGGGGCGCAAGGTTGGTGCCTTTGAGCGCGGATAACACGCGCCATTCCGCGTGGGGGTCGTTGGGGAAAACGGGATTGGAACGGTCCACGCGGTAGAGCTTGAACACGAGGTCTCGGTGGCCATCGCGTCCGCGCCACCCCGTGTTCGTCCGCCCGCCTTCAAACGCCGACCACACCGCATCATCCGTCAGAAATCTGGCGGCGGCGCTACGGATGGCTGGTGGTGGCAACTCTGAATTGGTCATTTGGCCCGTCTGTCTGTCGAGCCTTTCTACGTGTCACGGGACCGCCGCCGCAAGTGTTAGCCCCCTTCGCGCAGTGCAGCGACGCTGTCGGCCGACACTACCGCCCCACTTTCCAGCACCAGAAGAATATCTCCACCATCGCGGCGCGCCTCAATTACGCGTCCGAAAGAGGACACATCCGAATTCGAATGGAACTGACCGTTTGCATGGTTCTCGACAATAAACTCGTAGGTGCCCATATTGAACTGCGTTCCGTTGGCATCTATCCCAGACCACGTAAATTCACTGGCATGGGGGTCTAGAGCGATCCGTTGGACTTCGCCACCACCGCTATCACGGACAATCAGGAAGGATTGGTCGACCCCGTATTGCGGTTGCACCTTGAGGTCGACGGGGTCGCCGTTGAATTGAACGGGCGCATCGGTCTCAACATCCATCCCGACCCAGCCCGTCGCCTGCGACATGCCGATCACCCCGAGCTGCGTGGACAGGTCGTTAATCAGGTCGTTGGTCAAAACCTGCTGCTCAACACCCGAGAAGGTTGCAAGCTGCACTGCATAGTCGGTCGATTCGATGGGATTTAGCGGGTCCTGGTTCTTCAACTGAACCGTGAGCATTTTCAGAAACGTTTCGAAATCCGACGAAAGCGCATTTTCGGTTGTGGACGTTGTGGTGCTGGCACTCGGATAGCTCGTCTGCGTCGTTTGGGTTTGTGTAATCTCGGTCATGTTACAGCCTCATATCCATACGCGTTGAACCATCAAGCGCGACCCGAACAGGCACAGGAGCATCGTTCATCGCGGGACGGATCAATTCGGGCACTTCACCTTCAGCGGAGGAGTCGAATGCACGCGACGCGCTGCCATTTCCATGGCTCTCCCCGCCTGTATTTTCAGAAAATTGAAACTCGCTTTGTTCGTAGCCAAGCGCTGAGAGCTCTTCCTGAAGCAGATGGATATTGCGCCGCATCATCTCGGCCGTGTCGGGTTTTTCCGCCTGCACCACGACCGTCATCGCACCTGTCTCTGACACCTGAAACGTCAGCCGAACGCGCCCGAGTTCCTCGGGCGAGAGCGAAATCTCGACAGGGCGATCGGGCAGTGACTTCACCGCCTCGACAATTTGAGCCGCGATCCCCGCAGTCACTTCAATGCGCTGCATGTTCAGCGTTTGCGTAACTGCCGTGGCATCGCGCGGGTGCGTAACCGCGGACGAGTCAAACCGTCCTTGCACATCATCCACACCGAGCGCGCCACTCAATTCGGCAGATGTCGGTTCATCACCCCTTGCATTCGTCATGACCGCGCTGGCCAAACCGTATGTCTGCGTCGGCGCAACGGGTGCAACTCTTGCCGCCTGTGCGCTCTCTTTCGGCATTTCAAACGCGCGATCGGCGGTCTTAGCGTCACCCGTTTCTGCCGCCCGTGACGAAGTACTCTGCGCGCCAACATCAACTCCAACCGTCGGAGATTTGGTGGATGTATTCGTGGCGACAGGTTGAGACACGGTCACAGTTTCTTTAGAGTTTTGGACATTCTGTGCCCTCTCCGCTTCCAGTTTCTCAGCCACTCCCTCCGCCCCCACAAAGCCAACCTGCCTGTCTTCCAACGTTGCCATATCCGCCGCTTTTGGCGCTTCGCTGGACCGCATGACCAAGGGTAACACCATCATTCCCTGAGCCTTCTCGCCAAGAGAACCTGCAATCGGTTTATGCTTATCACCACTACCTTTAATATTGCCAGTGCTTCCCACCTCCGTGATCGGCATTTCGGGAATCGCAACTGTCTCAGTCAAAACACCAAGTTGTAGGACGCCAACATTGTGTTGAGCGATCGCTTTCGCTCCTGACTTTGTAACGGGTGCACCCTCTATGACCGGCACACCGGTCCCCCTTAGGGCAAGCCTCTCCGATTGAGCATCGTCCGTGACGGGTATGGTCGTCATATTTGTCACCCCGCCACTCACACCATCAGGAACCTGACCCTTCAACCTGGGCAGTTCTACGGCACGCTGCCCCAAAGGGGGGTCTTCATTGGCCTCTACGATCTTCATAGCCACATCTGGCGAAGGCTCGTCATGGGTCGCCACTATTGTCCGAACGCCAAACGCAGGAATCGCCGCACCCGCCAGTTCTGCGACACCCTCGTCCGACGCGTCTCGCTCTACCTCGCCAGCCCCTTGCGCAATCACAGCATCGACTTTCTCAAAGGCAACGTTCAAATCACTGGTGAATGTGGCAATGATCTCACCACTGCTTAACTCGGCACGCATGGGCAACGAGACCGCATTCTCTACGCGCGCGGACGACTGTTCAATCAGCTCGGACATATCCGATTGATTTGGCGCTGGCTCATACACATCGCGAAACACCCGTTCGCCGCTCCCCAGATAGAACGCTCCAAACGCTCCGCTGCCATCCTCACGGGGCAATACGGCGCCAGTTCCGTTCTCTACAGGCGTGTCATTGGACCCAAGCGTACCCACGGAATTGAACTGCATTTCTTGCACCTGTTCTTAACTCTTCGCAGTCACAATCCCAGACGCAGGTTACTGATCCTTTACCGAATTCCACTAAACCGAGAAAGTTACCTAGAATTGGAGATATCCAGAATGGAACTTTCAGGCCTCCTGCCATCAACCTCTCCGAAAGCGCTGTCGTCGCACGAAGCAGAGAAACTGCGCACCGCATCCGAGAAACTTGAGGCGAGTTTTCTCGCCCAGATGCTCAAGGAATCAGGCTTCGGCAAAACGCCCGATTTCGCAGGCGGCGGCGAAGGAGAGAGCCAGTTCACCTCCTTCCTGATCGACGCGCAGGCGGAGAAAATCGTCGAGGCGGGAGGAATCGGTCTGGCCGAACAAATCTTCAAATCTCTGACGGAGCGCGTAGATGGCATTTCTTGACCGTTTCCACCCCGCCAAACACATGCTGGCCATTCTCGAACAGGAACGCGCCGCCATTCTGGCAATGGACTTTAGCGAGATGTCGCGGATCGCCCCGCGTAAGGAAAGGGCCTTGAAAAACCTTTCAACTGCCAAGCTCACACGCAAGGATCTCGACGCGATCCAGAAGGCATCCGCGCGGAACCAGAACCTGCTTTCTGCGGCGTCTAAAGGAATCAACGCAGTGCGGCAAAGGCTGGATTCGGCACGGACCGCCAAGAGTAGCTTCCAGACCTATGACAGGAAAGGCCGCAGCACATCGCTTGTTCGTAAACCATTAACCAACAGATGAATTCTTGGGGGCTTTGCCCGATTTTTGCCTCAAATTGATTGAAACTTCACCGCACGGATTAGGAAACTCTCAATCAATCCGCATCAAGTTCAGTGTGCACCCGAGGGGGTGGCACGGATAGACGCAAAAGCGCCTGCCCGTATTCCGTCAGAATGACAGTCCTGAAACCGCCACTCGGCGGGCAATGAAACTATGGCGCAAAACGCGCCTTCAGATCAAAGGAAAATGCTATGTCCAGCATTCTGACTAACAACGGCGCAATGGTTGCGCTGCAAACCCTGAAATCCATCAACAACGACCTGTCCAAGACGCAGAGCCAGATCTCCACGGGTAAGAACATTGCATCCGCAAAGGACAATGCATCCGTCTGGGCCATCTCGAAAGTGATGGAATCCGACGTCAAAGGCTTTCAGGGCATCTCCGACAGCCTCGCACTCGGCCAATCTACTCTCGCGGTTGCCGCGGGTGCCGCCGAAAGCGTCACCGACCTGTTGACCGACATTAAAGGCAAAATCGTTGCCGCGCAGGAATCGAACGTCGACCGAGAAAAGATTCAGACAGATATCGAAGCCCTCACGAGCCAGATTGACTCCATTGTGGGCGCCGCCCAGTTCAACGGGTTGAACCTCGTCAAGGGAACGGAAGACGTTGACATCCTGTCCTCTATGGACCGTGCGGCAAACGGAAATGTGTCGGCATCCCACATCACCATCAACCGTCAGGATTTGTCTACGACAGTTGGTACTTATGGAAGCGATGGTGACCTCTCAGATCGAGGTGCAGAGTCATCCGCAACCGTCATAACTGGCCCTAGAACCGCAGACATTGAAGTGACCTACGCCGCTTCGGAGAACTACACTGTTTCGATCGGCGATAAATCCGTCACGGTTGATGCTGTCGATGACGATGATGTCACCGAATCTGCTCTTGCCGCGGCCATCAACAACCTTGGGATTGAGGGCGTATCTGCAAGAATCGATGGCAATACGCTGAAGGTGGAATCGATGCTCGACTTCGATGATGTGCAAATTGAAGTCAGCCATAGCGGCGGCGGCGCCATTACTGTAGACGGCAGCTCTTCTGCCACAGTTAACCAACGCGCGGAAACCATTACGTTCAACCAGGCAGCCAAAGTAAACGATGGCGATTCCTTCCGAGTAACCTATGGCGGCAACAATTACGATTACATCGCTGGCAAGGGTGAAACGATGGAGGACGTCGCGCGCGGCCTCAAAATCGCAATCGACTCTGCTGGCCTTGAATCTGTGTCCACGAAAGTGACGCAGAACGACACTGGCGAATGGGAACTCAACATTGCCAACCACGGCTCTGGTGATGTAACCGACCTTGCTTTTGATGGAAAAGAAGGTGGTACGGCTTCCGGAGGATTGTTCGGCCTCAAGAGCCTTGATGTCACAACCGAATTCGGTGCCGAAAACGCACTTGGGACAATCGAGACGCTGATCAACAACTCGATCGATGCCGCCGCCGAATTCGGTTCCGCGCAGGGCCGAATTGAGACGCAAACGGATTTCGTCTCGAACCTGACCGACTCTCTAAAATCGGGCATCGGTGCAATGGTTGACGCCGATATGGAAGAAGCTTCCGCGCGACTTCAGGCGCTTCAGGTCCAGCAACAGCTCGGTGTGCAATCGCTCTCAATCGCCAACCAGGCTCCGCAGACCATCCTGTCGCTCTTCCGCTAAGGGCATTACTCGGGCGTCAAAAACTGACGCCCGAGATCCACCGCGGTAAAGCCGCGCAATAGAATTCATGGTCACCGGAAGGACACGACGTGAACGCTCTAAACATGGCCCGAACGGCCTACTCCAACACCACCGCCCCAATCCGCACCCCGCGCGGAACGGAATACGAGGTCTTCGCTCGTATTTCCCACCAACTCAAACAAACATCCCAGAATAAGAAAACCGACTTTCCCGCTTTCGTTCGCGCACTCAATCACAACCGTCGCCTATGGACCCTCCTCGCGTCTGATGTGGCGGACAAGGACAACGCCCTGCCCAAGGAACTCCGCGCGCAGATTTTCTATCTGGCTGAATTCACGATCCAACACACCTCGAAAGTTCTAACCGGCAACGCGAACGAGGAGCCTCTTCTCGACATCAACCGCTCAATCATGCGCGGCCTCCAAGGTGAAGGGAGCGCGACATGAGTGGTCTCGTTCTGAAACTCGGCCCGAAAGAGCGGGTCCTGATCAACGGTGCCGTGATCGAGAACGGCGAGCGACGTTCGCGCCTGTCGATTGTCACGCCCAATGCCAATATCTTGCGCCTCCGCGATGCGATCCATCCCGAAGAGGTCAACACGCCCGTGCGTCGCGTCTGCTATATCGCCCAATTGGTTCTGTCGGGCGACGCCGATCCTGTAGAGGCAAAGCACCAGCTTTTTCGAGGCATTGAACAATTGAGTCAGGTTCTGACCGACGTAGACAGTCGAACGTTGCTCAACACCGCGACAGACGCCGTCAAAACCGACCAATTCTATCAGGCGCTCAAGTCCCTTCGGAGCCTCCTTCCTCGCGAGGAACGCCTGCTTTCAGCCATGGAAATCCAATGAGCTTTCAACCCATTGTCCCATTCGGAGGATACTCGGGATGGGCATTCCTCAATCGCACCAAAGACGCGCAGTTCGAAACATTCCAGAACTCGCAAGACATCAAGCGCGACGTTGACTACTTCAAGGAGAACATCTCCAAGATTACGTCGGCAGAAGATCTCGTGGCAGACCGCCAGTTGCGCAAAGTTGCATTGGGAGCCTTTGGGTTGGGCGATGATATCAACAACATCTTTTTCATCCAAAAGGTGCTGTCCGATGGCACCACCGACCCTGATGCATTAGCAAACAAACTCGCGGACAAACGCTATCTGGAGTTTTCAAAGGCTTTCGGCTTCGGAGATTTCGACACCGCCAACACGCAACTAAGCACATTCGGTGAAGAAATTTCAGAGCGGTATATGGAGCTCCAGTTCGAAATCGCAATTGGAAATCAGGACGAAAATCTACGTTTGGCAATGAACCTCGATCGAGAGCTTGAAGCCATCGCTAGCAAAGAAACATCCGACAACGGGCGATGGTATAATGTGATGGGGAATACGGCCGTTCGCTCCGCACTTGAAACTGCTCTTGGATTACCCTCTTCACTTGGCGCTCTAGACCTTGACCAGCAACTTGGCGAATTTAGGGACAAGACATCACGCTACTTCAACGGCGGCGAAGTCTCACAATTCTCCGACCCAGAGGTGCGCAGTGAACTCGTCCGCCTGTTCCTCGTCCGTTCGGAAATTGCGGCTGGAAGCACCACGACCTCATCCGCGTCCAACGCATTGGCGCTTTTGACAGGCGCGGTATGACCAAAAGGCAATCACTCGGATAAAACACGCTGTCACGCGAGTCGATCACGCAAATTCTGGTCGTATTTGGGGTGCGTAGACACACTCGCAGCGTTGACGCTTAACATTACGATTGCGCTTCATCCACCGACAAGCAGGCTTCCAGCTTTTCGAAACAGCGTGAAATTCCATCCGCGCTCGACTCGGCAAGAAACCGATCCAGCTTTGGCCAGACCGCAATAGACTTGTCGAGGTGAGGGTCGGTGCCATGCTGATAGAGACCCGCCTGAGCCATCATTTCGGACCGTTCGTATGTCCCAAGCAGGCTGCGGGTCTCGCGGATAAGCGCGTTCTCATTTTCGCTGGCTACATCAGGAAGTGCGCGCGACACGGACCGTAGAAGATCAATTGCTGGGAACCGCCCACGTTCGGCGATTTCGCGACTAAGCACCACGTGACCATCAAGCACACCGCGCAGGATATCCGCAATGGGTTCATCCATATCCGATCCAGCAACCAAAACGGTGAAGACCGCTGTTATGTCACCTGCGGATTGAATGCCTGGACCTGATCGTTCGCACAGCGAGGTTATCAAGTGGGAGGTCGATGGTGGAAATCCTCGCAGCGAACTCGACTCACCCGTCGCCAATGCGATTTCACGGTGCGCTTCTGCAAATCGCGTCACCGAGTCGGCGAGGAGAAGAACCTGCCGCCCCTGATCACGGAAATATTCGGCAACCGCCATCGCAGTCCAAGCGCACCGACGCCGCACAAGGGGCGATTGATCGGAAGTCGCGGTCACGACGACGGAACGCTTCATCCCATCGGGCCCAAGAACCCGCTCAACAAACTCACGCACTTCGCGTCCGCGCTCGCCAATCATCGCAAGCACCACGACATCGGCCTGAAGACCTGTCGCGAGCTTCGCAAGCAGGGTTGATTTCCCCACACCAGACCCCGCGAAGAGACCAACTCGCTGACCGCGCACGATTGGCAAAAGCGTGTTAAAAACCGCCAAGCCCGTTTCCAAGCGCGGGCCAAGCGCCTTGCGCTCCGTCGGGTTTGGCGCCTCTGCGCGTAGAGGTCGCGACTTTGCGCCGCGCAGGATCGGGCGACCGTCGATGGACTGGCCAAAAGGATCAATCACGCGACCGATCCAACTGTCGTCGGGCGCGATTTCGTTTCTTCCAACATGAGTCACAGGATCACCGATGGACAATCCGTCGGCTCCACCGTCAGGCAAAACAGTAACTATGTCCTCGTGAAGTTGTAGAACCTCACCTCGGCGCACCCTATCGCCGTGCCCGATCTCGACGAGATCACCCAATGCCGCCGCACCACTTAATCCCGACACCATAAGGACACCGCGCGCCACCTCCACCACACGACCGATGTGATGGACCGATTTCACCGCAGAAATCTCCGCACGCAATTGTTCGAAAGCGAATGCTCTCATCGCTGAATCCTCATCTGACAACTCTTTCTAAAGGAATCAGGGTTAAGCCTTGGTTGAGATGTAATCGTGGGAGAAGCCCCGATGTTTGAGAACTTGGAAATTTTCCGTATGGCCAACGGGCTCGCGCGCCACTCTGCGACCCGGCAAGAGGTCATCGCCAGAAACGTAGCGAATGCGGACACACCTAAATATCGTGCAAAGGATGTACAGTCTTTCGTCGAGGCCTTTGACCATGCGCAGACCAGCCGCCAGACCTTTAAGGCTACCCGCGCGGGGCACATCACGCCGCACGAAGTCGGGCTGAACTGGATAGCCGAAATCGACACCCCCGAAGAAGCATCTCCCAACGGCAACACCGTTTCGCTCGAAGCCGAGATGATGAAATCCTCCGAGACACGCCATCAGCACGAGCTCGCGCTCAGCGTCTATCGCAGTTCAATGACCATTCTTCGCATGTCAATTGGCCGTAGTTGAGGGGGCGAAAATGAGTGATCTCACCCAAATTCTCTCTCTGTCCGCGTCGGGTATGAAGGCGCAAGCCAACCGTTTGCGCCATGTGTCCGAGAATATCGCCAATGCGGACACCCCTGGATACCACCGCAAGATTGTCGCCTTCGAGCAGGAGCTCCTCAACGGACGTGCCACTGGTGCCGTGAAAACTGGTCCCGTCGAACTGGACCAATCCCCGCTATCGCCAGTTTTCGATCCTGGTCATCCCTTGGCCGACGAGCGCGGTTTCTACGACGGGTCCAATGTCGATCTGATGTTCGAAGTGGCCGATGCGCGCGAAGCGCAACGCAGTTACGAGGCGAACCTGAAAGTGTTCGACCAAGCCAGACAGATGTCGTCGTCGCTACTTGATCTGCTGCGACGCTAACCCAAACGGATAGGAGACCAGAATGGATATCCGCTCCACACTCGCAACCCAAGGCTACGCCGCCACGCGACCCGCAACCGCCCCAAAGCCGCCGGACGGCTCAGGCGGCGCGAGCAACCCCTTGCTGGAAGCAGGTAAAAGTTTCGCCGAAACACTGTCGGAAAGCGAACAAGTGGCAAAAGCCGCGATGACTGGACAGGCCGACACGCAAGCGCTCGTCATGGCACTCGCCCAATCGGAACTGGCCGTAGAGACCGCAGTCACCGTGCGCGACAAGGTCGTCGAAGCCTATCAGGAAATCCTCAGGATGCCCGTGTAAGCCATGGATGAATTCATTTTCTATGACACGCTGCGTCAGGGCCTTTGGATTAGCGTGATGATTTCGACTCCGATCCTTGTTGTCGCCCTCGTCACGGGCGTCGGCGTCGGTCTCTTTCAAGCTTTGACCAGCGTTCAGGAAATGACTCTGACCTTCGTTCCCAAACTGGCGGCGATTGTCATCGTGTTCTGGGCGTCTATGGGCTTCATGACCGAAACCCTGACGTCTTTCTTTCAAAACCACCTAATTCCATTGATTGCGGGGTTCTGATGGACAACGCAGGTTACACCGTCCTCACGCGCCTATCTGGTCTGAAACACGAGCTTCAGGCCATCGCCAACAACGTGGCCAATGCCTCCACGACCGGCTTCCGCAAGGAAGGGCTGATCTTCTCCGAGCACATTACGCGCCTCGACAGCGACGATCCATCGTTGTCGATGGCAAACGCAAATGTGCGCCTGACCAACAATGCGCAAGGTCCGGTCACACCGACGGGCGGGACCTTTGACTTCGCCATCGAGGGTGACGGTTTCTTCCTGATCGAGACCCCCGACGGCGACGCATTAACCCGCGCGGGTACATTTACGCCAAACGATCAGGGCGAACTGACGACGCACGACGGATACCGCGTCCTCGATAATGGCGGCGCGGCAATCTTCATCCCGCCCGACGCGAAATCCATCGCCGTGGCGTCGGACGGCACGCTCTCCGCCGATGGCGAGAACCTCGCCCAGATCGGCCTGTTCATGCCCACTGACCCAACATCTTTAAGCAGGCAGGATGGCGTGCGCTTTTACACCGAAGCTGGTGTCGGTCCCGTCGAGGAGCCAGTCATTTTGCAAGGTTATGTCGAGAACTCCAACGTCAACCCAATCGCGGAAATCACCCGCATGATCGAAGTGCAGAACGCCTATACGCTCGGTCAGAAATTCAGCCAACAAGAGGACGAGAGAATCCGTTCGGTCATCTCGACTCTTGGCCGATAGTTAGGAGAAAGCCATGCGTGCCCTTAAAATCGCGGCCACGGGGATGAGTGCCCAACAAATGCGGGTCGAGACCATCTCTCAGAACCTCGCGAATATGAATACGACGGGCTACAACGCCCGTCGCGCAGAGTTTTCAGATCTGCACTATCAACAGATGGCCCGGCCCGGCACAATCAACGCCGCCGACGGGACGGTCCTGCCGACAGGCATACAACTCGGCCTCGGCGTGCGTCCCTCTTCCGTCACCGTGCAACTTGCACAGGGGGCGCTTTCGCAGACCAACGGCGATTTGGATCTTGCGATAGAAGGTCAGGGCTACCTCGAAGTCACGCTGCCTTCAGGTCAATCTGCCTTCACGCGCGATGGAGCGTTGAAACGGTCGGCTGATGGCCTGATCGTCACCTCCGACGGTCATGGTGTCGTCCCCGACATCGTGATCCCCGACGACGCGCGGTCCATTTCGGTCAACGCGGAAGGTGAGGTTTACGCGTATTTCAGTGATCAGGTGGACCCGCAGCTTCTTGGCCAGTTCACCTTGGCCGATTTCACAAACGCCAAGGGACTGGAAGCCATCGGCTCCAACCTGTTCCTTGAAACCCCCGCATCGGGACCAGCGATCATTTCGATTCCTGGAACCGATGGTTTGGGGACGCTGCGGCAAGGCTATCTCGAAGACAGTTCCGTAGATGCCGTGCGCGAAGTCACCGAACTCATTGAAGCGCAGCGCGGATATGAGCTGAACGCCAAGGTCATTACCGCAGCTGACCAGATGCTCTCTGCCACGAGTAACATCCGATGATCCGTGCATGTGCCATAGCTTGGCTCGCCGCCTTCCTGCCCGTATTCGCTTCGGCCGAAACCGTCGTCGCCGCCCGCACTATCCGCGCGCAAACTGTTTTGTCCTACTCGGACCTCGCAATAATCAAAGACTCCGTGCCAGGCATGTTCGTATCTGTCGACGAAGCCATCGGGCTGGAAACTAAGACTGTCCTTTACGCGGGTCGCCCGATCCGCCCCGAAGACGTAGGCCCCCCCGCTATCGTCGAGCGCAACCAACTCGTATCGCTCACATTTCAGAATGGCGGCCTAGAAATCCAGACCGACGCACGCGCCCTTACCCGCGCGGGCGTCGGCGACACGGTCCGCGTCATGAACCTCAACTCCAAAACCATCGTCACCGGGATCGTTGCATCCGATGGTGGCGTCTATGTCGGAAGGCTCCCCACGAAATGAAACCGCTCGCCAGAACCGCAATCACATCCGCAATGTCTCTCAGCCTGCTGGCATGTTCCCCACTTGAGGAGGTCGGCAGGCTACCAGAATTCAAGCCCGTCACGGGCAGCACCGAAGCAACCGCGATGCGCACCCCGACCTTGCCGCGAACGGTGGCGGACCAATCGCCAATCAGGGGCGCGTCCCTGTGGACAGCCTCGCGCCAGTCGCTCCTCGGCGACCGTCGCGCCATTCAACGGGGTGACATTTTAACGGTCGTGATCGAAATCGACGAAAGCGCGGAGATTTCCAACAACACTTCGCGGGGTAGGTCGGGCTCCGAAAGCATGGGAATCGACAGCCTCTTCGGCATTCCCGAACGCATTGACCAAGCCCTCCCCGACGGGGCGTCACTAGCCAACGCAATCGGAACCAATTCCTCGTCCAGCTCGTCGGGAAGCGGCTCTGTGCAGCGTAACGAGAAACTCGAACTCATGGTCGCCGCAACCATTATCGACGTCTTGCCCAACGGTGTCCTGCACATTCAGGGGTCGCAGGAAGTGCGCGTGAATTACGAGATCCGCGAGCTTCTGGTCGAAGGGTTCGTGCGTCCCGAAGACATCTCGCGCAAGAACGAAATCACCTACGACAAGATCGCATCCGCCCGCATTTCCTACGGCGGCCGCGGCCAGATTACACAAATGCAGCAACCGCGCTATGGCCAGCAAATCGCTGACATCGTGCTGCCGTTCTAAAAGGAGCCGCGCCCGATGCTTGGGAAAGCCCTGCCAATCCTTCTCGCTCTCATCGGCCTCGGTGGGGGCATCGGCGCGGGCATTATGCTGCGCCCCGCGCCAGAGGTTGCCGTTAACCCCTGCGCGGACGATCCAAACGCGCTGGATCAAATCCATTTACCCGCCGCGAGCGCCCACGAGGGAAGCTCCGCCTACGAGTATGTGAAGCTCAACAACCAATTCGTCATTCCTGACATGAAGGATGGCAAAGTCGCAGCGATGATCGTTCTCTCAATCAGTCTGGAAACACTGCCAGCAGCGCGCGAAACCATCTATGCGCGTGAGCCGAAGCTGCGTGGCGAGTTCCTGCAAGTGCTATTCAACCACGCGAACATTGGCGGTTTTCAAGGGACATTCACAGAGACCACAAAAATGGAGACCCTTCACAATGCTCTGCTGGAAGTCGCACGCTCACTTCTCGGCGACACGGTTAATGATGTGATTGTGACGGATATTGTGCGTCAGGACATCGGATAGAGCAATTATCGGAATTTCTTCTGAAGCGATTTGAGCGCGTCGAGCTTGCCAAAGGCCCGGCGTGTTTTTTCCATCTGCTCTTCGCGCTGCGCAGCGACGCCCGCCACTCGTTGCAACGCGGCGACACGTTCGGCGCGAATCCATGACTGCCAACGCGCGTCGGCACCAAGCTGGGCGGCGAGATCAAATGTCTCAGATTTCTGCAAGGCGTCACCGCGAATTCTAAGTGCCTGCGAAAGCTCGCTCAGTTCGGCTGCGATCTCATCTTCTTTCCGTCGAATTTCCGACAGACGTTTGAGCTCAACGGTAAGGGCGACATCCGCAACACCCTCAAGATTTCGCAGCGACTTCAGCTTCTTGTTCATTGGCGCAGCCCAGGACGTTCACGCATTTTCTTGCGCATTTCTTCGGCGAACCGGATCGAAGCGGCAACGGCAGGATAATGCTCGGGCCAGATTTCGGAGCCAATCTCCACGCTTGCATGAAGCATCCGCGCGGTCGGTGGATCACGATGGATCGGAACACCGTTTTCTATAGCAACATTCCGAATACGGGCCGCAACCTCGTCCACCCCCTTGGCGACACAAACGGGCGCTCCTCCCGCTTTACGATCCCATTTCAACGCAACTGCGTAATGGGTCGGGTTAACGATGATGACATCGGCACTCGGCACGTCCTTCATCATCTGGTTCATCGCGATTTCCTGCCCCTTCTGACGCCGCTTTTGATTCATATGCGGGTCACCGTCCTGATCCTTGGCCTCGTCGCGAAGCTCCTTGTGAGACATACGGTTCTTGCGCAGATGTTCGTTATACTGGAACAGGAAATCGACACCGCCGATTGCGAAGGAAATCATGAGTACGATCATGAAGAACCCAAGGCCCATTTCGAGCAGCGTCACCGTGATCATGCCCGGACTAAGCGCCATGGTGGTGATCATTTCGGGGATTTGCGACCAAAGGTAGATCCCCAGAACAACAGAATAGATCGACAGCTTAGTAAAACTTTTGCCAAACTCGAAAAGACCCGTCCGCCCGAATTTGTTTTTCGCATTCGAGATAATCGAGATTTTCGACAATTTCGGCTCAATCCTGGACGGGGAAAAAACGAAAGACCGCGTCGCGAAAAGCCCCCCCATAACCAGAACCGCAGGGATCACGACCCACGGCAGAAGATATATCGAAATCGCGCCCATGATATCCCCGCTCCACCTTGCGCTTGATCCCGCGAACCAATCGTCGGCCATGAGATCGGCGTTCTGCAACACTCCCTGAAGCGTGCCGCCGATGTCTTTCAACGACGCCTCCCCCACAACCAAAGCCGCGATGACGAAACCGAGATAGGCCGCAGAAGTGTTGAGGTCGGTTGACCGTGGAAGTTCGCCTTTCTTGCGGGCGTCATCGAGCTTTTTCTGCGTCGGCTCATGTTGCTTGTCGGTGTCGTCGTCCTGAGCCATTCAGAACACCCCCAACGGATTGTCGAGAACCGCGAAGAACTTCTGAACCCAGATTTCCAACAAGAACGGTGCACAAATCAACAAGAGCGCCAAGCCGCCAAGTGTAATCGCGGGAGCACCGACAAAAGCGACCATAAGCTGTGGCATCGCACGGTTAATTACGCCAAGCGCCGTGTTGTAAATCACCGACGCAATCATGAATGGCGCGGCGAAAGCAAACCCGAGCGCAAACGTGCCCGCAACGTGTGACACCATGAGAGTGGACAGGTCCTCGCTATCCGGTAGCAATCCAATGGGCAGAAACGAATAGCTTCGGATAATCAGAACGGCGATTTTCTCGTGAAGGCCTAGCGTGACAGCAATAGCCAAACCTCCAGTGAAGAGGACATGGCCCATTGCTGGCTGCGCATCCACTGCGCCGCCGCCGAAAAGCTGCGACAGAGAGGTCGATTGTGCGATGTTGGCACCCGCGATTTGCAAGGCCATCACCATGAAGCGAATAATCAGCCCAATCGCCAATCCCGCAATGGCCTCGGCAACCACAAAGCGCACCATCATAAAAGAATTTCTGGTCGCGTAAGCGTCTGGCACAGCGATCGCAGGAAAGGTAATGAGGGTAAACGCGAGCGTCAAAACCAGGCGCACACGCAAAGGCACCACCTGCTCCCCAAAGGCCGGTAGAACGGCCATCACACCAGATACGCGAACGAACACAAGAAACGCTGTCAGAACAGCCTGCGTCGAGTAGCTCGAAAGATCCGCAAGCGTCTCCATCATGCTGGAACAAGTCCAACAAGTGCGGGGCGCGCATCCGTTCCTATTTCCTCGAAGGAGAACACAGGATTCTGGATGCCCTGCGCCGACAGGACCGTTCGGATGAACCTACGGCGCGGGCGTGATGTCACGATCCCTGGATAGACGCCGTTCTCGCCCGCTTTCCCAATTCTGTCCGCCATGGATTTTGCCAGTTTGTTAAACTGATCGGGCGGGAGTGCTATATCTGTCTGGCCGCGCTCACCCTCGACTTGATATTGCGCAAAAGTCTCTTCCCACTCAGGCGCAAGTTGCAAAAGGGGAAGTGTTCCGTCCTCGCGTTTGACTTCCGAGACCAGTTGGAACCCGAGCCGCTGACGAACATGTTCGCAGATGGATTCGGGTGTCGCATGTGCGCCGCGCGCCTCCGAAATGGCCTCCAAGATCAACGGCATATTGCGGATCGAGACCCTCTCTTCCAAAAGGAGGCGCAAGACCGCGAGGAGCATATCCATCGGCACCTTATCGGGTATGAGATCATCAATCAGGCGCTGGTTGGCCTCCGCGCGCGCACGATCCGTCAGGTTCGTCATTTCATCAAGTATCCGGCGCAAGGATTTCATCGATAGCAAACGCGGGAAGCTGCGTTTGACGATCTCAAGAAGGTGCGTGGCAAGGACTTCCGTCGGCTCTACAACAGTGCACCCCTGCATCGCGTATTCATCTTTTGCAGAGGTCTCAATCCAACGCGCGGGCGCGCCATAGACGGGTTCGGAGACATTTTCTCCTTGTGGCAGGCCTGCCTCGTTTCCATTTAAGAGCGCCAGAACTTTATCTTGGCGAAGCGTGTCGCCGCCCTGTTCGACCCCTTGGATGCGCACAACATAGCGGCCAGGAGGCAGGGTCGGATCATCGGTCAATCTGATTTCAGGCAGGATGATCCCGTATGACGTGGCAATATGGTTGCGCATATTCGTAATACGCGCATCGAGGCCCGTTTGAGGATCCAACACCATGGGCACAAGATCGGCCGCGAATTCCACATGCACTTCGTCGAGATCAAGGATGTCGCCGAGAGATTCGTCTGGCGCTTTAGTCACTTCTTCGGTGGACTTCGAGGCGTCGACCTCCGCCACCGCGATGCGCTTGCTTTCATACCACCCCGCAACACCGAGCGCGGCGGCGCCCCCGATGAACGGGACAAACGGCAATCCAGGAACAAAGGCAAAGAGCGCGAGCAAAACCGAGACGGTCAGGAGCGCGGGCGGATATCTGCCAAGCTGGGCGAAAAAGGCGAGATCGACCGACCCGTTTGCGCCACCCTTTGCGAGCAGGAGCGCGGCGGCAATCGAAATGATGACCGACGGGATCTGGCTCACCAAACCGTCGCCGACAGTGAGGATGGAATAGGTTTCAAATGCCTGTCCGATTGGCATTCCATGACCAACTATACCGATGACCAGCCCCATAACGAGATTGAGCAGGGTGATCAGAAGCCCCGCAACGGCGTCACCCTTTACAAACTTTGAAGCACCGTCGAGCGAGCCGAAGAAAGTCGTCTCAGCCAATTCGAGTTCGCGGCGTTCTTTCGCTTCCTCATGCGTGATTGCGCCCGCGGACATATCTGCGTCAATCGCTAGCTGCTTCCCTGGCATGCCATCGAGTGCGAAACGCGCGCCGACTTCGGCCATTCGCCCCGCGCCCTTGGTGATCACCATGAAGTTGACGATCAAGAGAACCGTGAACACAACGAGCCCAAGCGCCACCGACCCGCCCATGACGAAATTTGCAAACCCCTCAATCACGTGACCCGCCGCGGATGTGCCTGTGTGGCCCTGTCCGATGATGAGCTTTGTGGATGAAACATTGAGCGAAAGGCGCAGCATAAGGCTGGCCAACAGCACGGTCGGAAAGGCCGAGAAATCCAGCGGGCGTTCGGCGAACAAAGTGACCGTGAAAATCAGGATGGCCAGCGCGAAGCTCGCTGCGAGCCCGAGGTCGAGAACCCATGACGGAACGGGTAGGACCATCATCACAATGACCGCCATGAGCGCGAGAGCAAGCAAGATTGTCGGACTGAAAATATCCCCGATTTTGAAGGTCATTCCTGACCTCCACGCGACGCCGGCAGGCTCGACGTTTCCGTTAACTCAGAAGGTCTCGGTTGTTTCATTCTCTTGGCCTGTGAAGTTCTTTCACCAGCCACGAATTTACGTCTCATTCGGTTTACAAATGGTTTCTGGATGGCGTCCGAAATCACTCTTTCAAAAGCTCTTGCAGCATTTGTCGGTTGGACGAAATATCTTTGAGCAAAGCGTCGAGGTCAGCGAGATTCAGATCATCCGCATCACCGATACGAACATCGGTCTTGATGGGAGCCAATGCCTCAAAAGGTGCGGTTCGGACTATCGAGCGATTATCGAAGACGGTCGTTTCGTTGGCCAGCCCAGTTTCATCAAGGCCCCACTTCACGATATCTGCTTGCGCACCGAATCCCAGACTCTCAAAGCGATCCGTCGCCGCCGCGCGCACATCTGGCGGTAACGAAGACAAGCCATCCTTCTCGACGCGGGGGAACATAGTTTTCAAGAATATGCCATCGCTACTGTTCTCTATGATGTAAGTCAGCGCAAGGTCCTCGAGTTCCGCATGGGCGGAACGCGGCAACCTGTCTTTCGCAACCGCATTTTCCAGATAGGCCAGCGCCGCTATGGGATCGCCACTATATAGCATTGCGAGATAGGCCGTTTCGACGAGTTCCGCTTCTTTCTCGTGATCTCGATATTCCATCGCCACAACTTCAGCGATGCCCGCAATCCTTCCTTGAATTGGCGTTCCGTGTTCTACCGCAAGCTCAACAAACCGCACCAAGGCCTCAGGATGGGTAGCAGCATGTTCTAATGTGATGTCTTCGAGTATCTCGGCTTCTGCTTCATGGTCGCTTTGCGCCGACGCAACTTTAGCGTCGAGCATTTGCTTTTCGACATCAGGAAAAATGGAACCACGCCCGACAATCGCCTCGACTTGCGACGCAGCCTGAAGGTCGCCGAACTCAATCAAACGCTTCGCCAATCCTGGCCCGATATGTAGCCGTAAATGCGGGGGAAGTCCGTCAAGGGTTTGCAGGACCGCCCTGACATTGACGTCCGTCCCTTTGGGCAAACGCTGTGTCGCCATCACGGCCCAAAGCGCAGCATGTGAGTTACAGCTTGTGTAGTCGCTTAACGGCCGGGGATTTTTGGCATATCTGAACTCCATTATTTCCCCGAGTGTGCGGTAGACCTGTAGATAACTGTGGGATCGGGGCACCTCGTCGAGAAGGACCAAAGCCTCCGCCCCAAACGTCAGATAGATATAGTATTTCGCGAGATCGATTGCCGCTTCCTCGACGGGTGCATCAAGTTCATCAACCAATGCGGCGCGCAAGCGCGGCAAATCCAATCCGTATTCAAGAGAGTGCCCCCAACTACCGACGTCGATGATACGCGACGGGATGCAGGTATCGCCATTGGTTGCGAATCCCATATCCGTGCTGGCGTGTTGCTCTTGCGCACGCTGAATTGCCGACTGAACCGCAATGTGCGATTGCGGCGTTGCCTCCACAACGGTCTGATCCATATCGCCGCCCTGCTCCGCGTTATGCTCGGGCACCTCGGGCTGGGTTGCTTCAACTGCATCTTCCACAATCGGCAAGGATGGCTCCAGAAGACCGTCAGAGACGGCTCGCCCGATACCTTCTATCAGGGCCATTTCCAGCTCGGCCAAGTTGACGCCAGACTTAGACGTGTCCGCCTTGGACGACACGGTGGCGCCCACCATATCCAAAGGGTCAAGAGGCTCCGGCGCGGCGCTCTCGGTTTGTTTCTGGCCAATCGACCGACCAAAATCCGCTAAACCGCCAAGGCTCGAAGAGAAAGAATTAGGCGCGAACGTCTCGCCGCCCACACCCGTTAACTCCCCCTCCTCATCGGGTGTATGCGAAACGAAGGTTTCCTCATCAGCACTTCTTTCTACTGCGTTCTGCAGGACAGGGACGACAGCCGCGGGATTTTCGGCGCTAGCAATCGAATCCACCGGAACTGGAGTTTCGAAACGGGATGTCTCATCCGGAGGGCCGTTCTTAATATCAATCACGATGCGCCCTTCACGGAGTTCAAAGGCATCTGCATGCACATCTTCTGCAACAGTGATCTCCAGACTGCTCGAACCGACGTCGCGCACTTCTAGGATGCGCGTGCGAGGAATGCGGACAAACACATCAGTGGTCACGAAGTTGACACCTTCACGCGCAACGACAAGTCGGTAGCCGTCATCGGAGCGACCGAAAGCCCACGGTGGAGCCTCGTCCAACTGGACCACAAGGCGGGAGAAGTCGGCATGCTCTCCTGAACGCACAGTCACAGTCTCGGCAAACGCCGAACTGGCGAGCACCATCATACCCAATATAGTGAAGAGCAGTCTCGCAATCATGCCGCGTCCGTTTTCACCTCTTTGAGGGCTTCTTCGAGTTCGGAAAAACTGGGCCGACAATGGGACGGCGTATTCTGCCGACCGACCTCGATGCAGATGTTCGTCGCATGGCTATGAAGGTTGGCGACAAGCACTTCCCGAATAAGTTGGTAGAAGTGACCGTCCTCCTCGATCACGGATTTCATTTTCGCTGCGAATGGGCCGACAAGCCCATAGGCGAGAAACACGCCGAGAAATGTCCCCACCAGTGCGCCGCCAATCATTTTCCCCAGAATTTCTGGAGGTTGATCGATCGAGGCCATCGTCTTGATCACGCCAAGAACAGCGGCCACGATTCCGAGCGCGGGCAAACCATCGCTTACGGCGGCAAGCGCATGCGGGGAATGCAAGGCATGGTCGAGCGACGCCTCGATGCGCTTCTCCAGAACCTCCTCAACCTGATGGGGATCGTCGTAGTTCATAGACGCCGAACGAAGCGTGTCGCAAATCAGGGCAACGGCCTCTTTGTCTTCGAGAATTTTTCCATATTTCGTAAAAATTGCCGATTCTTCTGGCGCCTCGACATGTTCCTCCAGAGCGACGGGGTTTTGACGCGCAAGCCGAATGAGCTCAAAAAGGAGACAAAGTAGATCTTTGTAGTCTTCCTGCTTCCAATGCGGACCTTTGAAGACCTTCCCCATATCCTTCATCGTGTGCTTGATACCTGACATATCGTTGGAAATGACAAAGGCACCCGCCGCCGCACCGCCGATCATCATGAATTCAAATGGCAGTGCCTTAAGAATGATCCCCAGTTTGCCACCCGCAGCGATATAGCCGCCGAACACCATGACAAATATTATGAGAATCCCGACGATACCGATCATGGCTTTTGATTTCCGAGCTTAGTTAAGGATGGGGTGAATGTGACAGGTATCGGTTAAGAAACTGCTGCGCTCACTCAACGGGTGCATTGGCATTGCGACCCGCCAGAATAACCGAGATCGAATAGGCGGTTTCGGGCTTCAGCCCCGCCATGATTTCCGCGGCTGCATCAGGTCTCATGCGGCCAAGGAAGCCAGCCGCAAAATCGGGCGACATAGCTTCGAAAAGCTCCGCCGCATCCTTGGCCTTCATGTTCTCATAGACTGCGGTCAGGCGCGCCACATCGTTTTCGGCCGCTGTGCTGGCAACGGTCATTGTAGAGGCAAGTTTCGCTTCCGCCTCCTCAAGCGCCGCGAAACTCTGTTCAACCTCCGCTCGGGCGCGTTCTACAACGGCCATCTTCTGATCGATCTCCAATTCGCGCGCTTCGACCTCTTTCTCACGTGCGCGCAGCGCGGCAACGAGGCCATCAAGTTCGTCGCCAGCCATACAGGCAATGGGATCAACGGGCTCGACCTCAGCATGATCCAAATCGGAAAGGCCCGCGAATTCCTTCGCAATGGCCGCCCCTGTTCCCGACGCAAGCCGCACCGCGACGGAACCGACAAGGATCAGGGCAACCAGCGTCATAGACCCGCGCCCCATTTTCCACGGTCTCCGCACGGCGCGTTTTTCAACCGGAGGTTTGGCCGACTTCTTGTCCTGCGTCATCATTTGGCGGCCTCCACGCGATTACGTTGACTGAGGAAGAGCATTTCAGCAGCCGCGTCCTCGGACGCACTCTTTGCACTCGCGGCGGCTTTAGGCTTCGCTGCAAGCGATTCTGGCAGGTCGTGCATCGACGCGATCAGGAGTTCCATTCGTTTCGATGTCGCTTCGGCGCGTTCCGTGAGGTCTTGCAAACGTGCCGCCGAACCTGCTGCAGATTTCTGCGCCGCTGTCAGTGTTTTGGTTAAATCATCCACCTGCGCGGACAGCACCGCGACCGCGCCACCGACTCCCTTCTCAAGATCGGTGAAGCGGCTCAAGCGTCGCGACAGAACCATACAGTAAACGGAAACCGCGAGGGTGCCCGCTATCATCAGAAAGTCGGCAATGAGTTCCATGCGCCCCTCCTTAGTTAATGACAAATTCCATGATCAGGACGTCATTGACGCGCTGATCTCCCGCCGCGATCTTCATTCGTCGCAGCATCTGTGACCGCAGCTGGATCAGTGCGGACGGGCTTTCCAACTCTTCGACGTCCACAGCTCTCAGATAGCCGTTCAGAATGTCCACAATGCGCGGAACCAATGCCTTCACATCTTCTTCGAATTTCGCGGGAACCTCGATTTGAGCATGAAACCGAAGGTGTTTTGGCGAGCCGCTATCGGTTGCTAAATTGACAATCAACGGCTCAATCGGAATGTAGGTCACATCGGGAAGAGGCTCGACTTCAACGTCTTCCACTGCATATTCGACAGCACCTTCAGACACAGGATCGTGGCCGAAGAGCATTCCCGAATAGACAGCGAAAAAGCTTCCGCCACCCAAGACAAGCATGAGCACCACTCCGATCATCAACGGGATCTTAGACTTCTGCCGTTCGTTTTTGGTCTGTTCTTCGTCAGCCATAGCGCAATCCGATTCTTCGTTCTCCGACGATATAAACCGAATGAAGCTAACTGATTGTTAAGGCTGATCGGACATTCCTAGAGCAACGAACGGCAGAAGCCTTCGAGATCAAGGAGTGAACACTTGGAGCAGATACTCTCTGTTTGGACGAACCTGAACCCGCGCCGCCGTATCGTTGTGGTCGGTGCCACCGTACTGATGTTCGCGGCCATCATTGCGCTATCGCAACTGGCAACACGGCCAAGTTTAACCCTTTTGTATTCGGGACTTGAGCCATCCGCCGCTGGCGAAGTCGTGCAAGCGCTAGAGCAACGCGGCGTGACACACGAGGTGCGGGGCGGGGCGATCTATGTCCCGATGGACGAGCGTGACCAGTTGCGCATGACCCTCGCATCGGAGGGCCTTCCCGCGGCGTCGTCCTCGGGCTACGAGTTGCTTGATTCCCTGACTGGCTTTGGCACAACAGCGCAAATGTTCGACGCGACCTATTGGCGTGCGAAGGAAGGTGAACTCGCGCGCACAATTGTGTCTTCGCCTACCGTTTCCGCCGCCCGTGTGCATATCGCAAACTCATCCTCGACCCCTTTCAGCAAGACCTCCGCAGCCACCGCCTCGGTCACAGTCACCCCTGTTTCAGGAACCGTGTCAAACGAACAGGCCGAGGCCTATAGATACCTTGTTGCCTCCGCCGTCGCGGATCTCTCCGCCGATGATGTCTCCGTGATTGACGGACGTAAGGGCATCGTCATCTCGGGTGACACAACCGTCGGAGGGGCATCTGACACATCCGACAAGGCCGAGATGCTACGCCAGAACGTATTGCGCATGTTGGAGGCACGGGTCGGCAAAGGGAAGGCTGTCGTCGAAGTGTCCGTCGAGACGGTCTTGGATTCCGAGCAAATCGTTGAGCATCGTTTCGACCCCGATACTCGGGTCGCGATTTCAACTCAGACAGAAGAACGCACGAACGCCTCAACCGACTCACGCGGTGGCAGTGTGACCGTGGCATCCAACCTCCCCGACGGCGACGGTCAGAACAACGGCGAATCCTCCACCAATAATTCGGAAGTGCGCGAGAGTATAAATTACGAAGTGTCCGAAACACGCCGCGAAGTGCAGCGTGGACCTGGGGCGATAAAACGTCTGTCCGTGGCCGTTCTGGTGGACGGTATCGAGACGTTAAACCCCGCCACAGAGGAAATGGAATGGGCGCCGCGAAGTGCGGAAGAACTTGAGGCGTTGGAAGCTCTGGTGGCGTCTGCAGTTGGCTTCGATGCCACACGCGGCGACACGCTGACCCTGCGGACGATGAAGTTCGAACCAGTCATGATTGAAGGCACCGCAGCGACCGCTTCCATGTTCTCTATTGCAAACATGGACATCATGCGAATCCTTCAACTCGCTGTTTTGGCGATCGTGACCTTGGTTCTTGGCCTTTTCGTCATTCGCCCGATTTTCGCCAAACCTAGAGCCACGCCCGCTCTCGCAGACCATAGCGAGCCCGCCGCAGCTCTGAGCGACACCGATGTGCAGGCAGCCTCGCCCGCCAACGACTTCGATGTCCCTGCATTTCCCCCGGACCTTCCGGATGACGATTTCGAGCTTCCGACACTCGGTGTTGTCTCCGACTTTGACCTTGATGACGCGATGGGCATTTCGAACGACCCCGTCAAACGACTGAAACAACTGATCGCAGACCGTGAAGAAGAAACCGTCGAAATTCTGAGAAGCTGGATCGAGGACACGGAGGAAACTGCCTGATGCCGTCCCCGTTCACTTTCGAGGATTTTTCCGAGTCCCAAACGCCGCAAAAGCCCGCACCCAAGCCGCGCGCCCAGCCACCTGGACCGACCGCAGCCGAAATGCAACGCGCGGTCGAGGACGCTAAATCGGAAGGCTATGAAAGCGGTTATAGAGCGGGTTGGGACGACGCGGTGAAAGCCGAAGAAGAAACGCGCAAGCGCATAGGTGCAGAATTGGCCCGCAACTTGCAGGATCTCGGTTTCACTTTCCACGAAGCCCGCGCGCATGTGATCAGATCCCTTGAGCCGCTGTTCTCAGAAATGACGGAAAAGGTACTGCCCGAACTGGCATCTCAAAGTCTTGGCCAGCTCGTCATCGAAGAGCTCATGCCCGTCGCAGAAAAATGCGCCAATACACCCGTTGAAATCCTCGTGTGTCCCGCGAACCTGCCCGCCATCGAAGCGCTCGTTCAGTCGAACCTGTCACTTAACGTCCATTTCATTGAAGAGCCCAGCCTGTCTGATGGTCAGGTCTTCCTCCGCCTTGGAACCAAAGAGCTCAAGATCGACCTTGACGGCGCCATCGAGAAATTTCGCAGCACCATTAACGCTGCCTTCACCCTAAACAAGGAAGCCATGAACCATGGTTGAAGAAACCGACTCCGCACGCCCCAATCCTTTTTCCGACATTCCGATCGAAATCAAAGTGACCGTCGGAAAAGCGCACCCATTGGTACGCGATCTCCTCAAACTCGAAAACGACAGCGTTCTGTCTCTGGACCGCCGCATAGAGGATCCCGTCGAACTCTACGTTGGCGACAAATTGATCGCGCGCGGCGAACTTCAGGAAATCGAAGGGGATCCGAACGGCCAACTTGCCGTACGCCTCACCGAAGTGGCCGATTTGAAAGACAGCCTATGATGCGACTTTCTTTTCGATCAATCGGGATGCTCCTTGTCTTGGCATTCCTGCTTTCGACCACGGCCAACAGCGTCTCGGCGCAGGATCTTTCGATTTCCTTCGGAGATGCAGAAACACTGACCGCGCGGTCTATCCAGTTAATCGCACTCGTCACGCTTCTCAGCATTGTGCCAGGCCTCGCGGTGATGATCACCTGCTTTCCGTTCATTGTGACGGTGCTTTCGATATTGCGACAGGCAATCGGCCTGCAACAGTCACCCCCGAACATGATGATCGTGTCGCTCGCACTGTTCTTGACCTACTTCGTAATGGATCCTGTTCTCACAGAGAGTTGGACCCGCGGCATCGAGCCTTTGATGAACGGCCAGATTGATCTTGAAACCGCGTTTGTAAACGCGCTTGAGCCGTTTCGTGTCTTCATGTCGGGCCGAGTGAGCGAGGACACCTACTATCACTTGGCGGAGTTACGGGCCGCGCCCGAGTTCATCGAACCCGTAACAGCAAAAACATCGCTCTCGCTGCTGGTTCCATCGTTTCTTTTGTCCGAAATTGAGCGCGCGTTTCAGATCGGATTCTTGGTGTTCCTACCATTCTTGATCATCGACCTCGTCGTTTCAGCAATCCTCATGTCGATGGGCATGATGATGGTGCCACCAGCGATTGTGTCTTTGCCGTTCAAACTCGCATTCTTCGTTGTCTCGGACGGGTGGACCTTGCTGTCGGGCGCGCTTGTGCGGAGTTACTTCTGAAGGAGCTCCCTGCTATCTTTCTGCCAACGCAGTTCGGTTCGAAGTGTCGTGGTGAGAGGTGGTCCAGCTTTTTCGACCATATTGCAGCCCATTTAAGGTGGATCAGGGTTTCACATTAGGCTGCTAATCTC
>NZ_JBLXFZ010000007.1:0-245634 GCF_048261515.1 Celeribacter sp. | reverse complement strand
GGCGTCCCGTCCGCGCTGTCTGCGCCGCCGGTGAAGGGGGTTCTAAGGCTAACAAACAAAACCCGCAAGACGTTTTTGCGAGAAAATTCAAATTTCTGTCGCAAAACTTGTAAGTAACTGTTTTAAAGCAATTTTTTTAGATGATTTTCTTTGCGCCCCGCCCCTTTCGCCCACTGATGTTTGGGCGCAAACATCCCGGAGAGCAATGAAAGCCGCTTATCCACATGCTGCAGCGCAACATTTGGAAAAGGCCCTCCCGCAAAGCCCGATTCAGGTGGTGAATCGGCGCCCTGAATCGGTGAATCGCTTCACGCTTCTTTCATCTGGCGCAGGTCGCGAGGGCGTTTCGCTTGTTTGGGGATAATGCGGGTAGCCAAAAGGGCAAGTATGACCCCGAGGTAGATCAGCGGCTCCACCTGCCAGCCTTTGACCACCATGACATAGTGGACGCCCCCAAGGATGATCGCGGGGTAGAAGAGTTTGTGGAGCTTGCGCCAACGCGGCCCCAGCTTTCGCACAGACCAGTTGTTCGACGTGAATGCCAGCGGGGACAAAAGGACAAACCCTGCCATTCCGATGGTGATGTAGGGGCGCTTGGCAATGTCACTGATAATCTGACTCAGGATTTGCACATCAAGAACGAGCCATACGAGCAGGTGGCAAAAGATGTATGCGAAGCCGATGACTCCGAGCGCACGACGGAAGCGGATAAGGTTGAGCCCCACGAAGCGCCGCAACGGCGTGATCGCAAGGGTAGCGATCAGAACCTGCAAGCCCAGCTCGCCCAGCTCGTGTTCAAGGTTCTGCACCGGATCAACACCAAGGTTCCCCGTCAACGCGGCGATGAACATGTAGACGGGCGGCACGACTGCAATCAGATACAGGGTCCACGGCGGCACACGCCGCAGACCACTGTTCGCGCGATCAACGAGGGTCATCAGTAGTTCACCGACAGGTCCATGCCGCTATAGAGACTGGCAACCTGTTCTTCGTACCCGTTGAACTTCAAGGTGGCGAGGCGTCCAGCGAAGAGGCCGCTGCCAATGCGACGCTCGGAGGCCTGGGACCAACGCGGGTGGCTGACCTCGGGGTTCACATTTGAGTAGAACCCATACTCGCGGTGATTGATGGCTTTCCACGTATTCTCAGGCTGTGTGTCCATCAAGGTAATCTTGACCACCGACTTGATCGACTTGAACCCGTATTTCCATGGCACCACCAAGCGCAAGGGCGCTCCGTTCTGATTAGGGAGCTCTTTACCATAGAGACCCGTCGCCATGATCGTGAGCGGGTGCATGGCCTCATCGAGACGCAAGCCTTCTACATAGGGCCAATCGATCACGGCGCGATTCTGGCCGATCATCTCGTCAGGGCGGTAGAGTGTCTCGAAGCGGACATACTTCGCGGAGGGCTGAACACCCGCCAGATCGAGAAGCTCGCGCAGCTCGAAACCGTTCCAAGGGATCACCATCGACCACGCCTCGACACAACGGAAGCGATAGATGCGCTCATCGATATTCACCTTCGACAGGATATCGCCCAGATCATAAGAGCCAGGGCGCTCCACCATCCCATCAATTTCGACCGCCCACGGGTCGGTGGTCAGCGTGTGCGCATTGCGGGCGGGATCGCCCTTGTCCGTGCCGAACTCGTAAAAGTTGTTATAGGTGGTGATCTCTTCGAAAGTGTTGGGAGTCTCGGAGGTATCAAACCCGCTGATCTCGAAATCGGGCATGGTCTGCGCCTGCGCACCTGCGGCAGCCATCATGCCCGCTCCAGCCGCCCCCGCGCCGACAAGACCCGCCATGAGTTGACGGCGGTTGAGGTAGGCGGATTCCGGCGTGATGTCGGAATATTTGAGGTCGTTCGGTCGGGCCATCGGGGTCCCCTCCAGGGTTGCAGGTCATTGTGTCCTGCAACAAGACCTACCCCGACACCCCCATTCCACAAAGAAAACTCATGTCACAACTGCGTTGGCGGATTGTAACTTGAATCGGAATAGCTCGGCACAATGCGGTCGAGCGGGATGGAGGTTCCGTCCGCCTGAACGATGCGGACGTGGTGGCGTCGCATCTGTCGCGGTTCCAACACACCGACCGAATGCGCGATGGTTTCCAACTCTTTCACTGTGGCGTTGGCGAAGGCGGCGACCTTCTTATACTTGTCCTCCACCACAAGCCCCTCTTGTAGGTGCGGATCGTGGGTTGTGATCCCCGTGGGGCAGGTGTTCTTGTTGCACTTGAGTGCCTGAATACAGCCCAGCGAGAACATGAAGCCGCGCGCGGAGCAGACGAAATCCGCGCCAGCGCAAATCGCCCAAGCCACATCAGCCGGATTGACCAGCTTGCCGCCCGCCACGATGCGGATGCGATCATGCAGCCCGTATTTGTCGCGCAGGTCAACGATGCGGATTAGCGCTTCCTTGATCGGCATACCCACGAGGTCAATCAGCGGCATCGGCGCAGCACCCGTTCCGCCCTCACCCCCGTCGATGGTGATGAAGTCGGGCGCACTCTCTTCGCCGCGCTCATTGATCAGTTCAAAGAACTTGGCCCACGGGCGCGACGAACCAACCACAAATTTGAAACCCACGGGCTTCCCCGTGACCTCTCTTATATGTCCGATGAAATCGAGCAGGTCGCCGAAGTCGTCCACTTCACGGTGGCGGTTGGGGGAAATCCCGTCCTCGCCGGGTTTCAAGCCCCTGATCTGCGCGATTTCGGGCGTAATCTTGGCCGCGGGCAAAATCCCGCCCTTGCCAGGCTTCGCACCCTGACTGAGTTTGATCTCGAACATCTTCACTTGTTTATGGGCCGCCATCGCCCGCAACTTGTCGTCGTCGAGATTACCAGCTTCGTCGCGAATACCGTATTTCGCCGTTCCGATCTGATAGACGAGGTCCGCGCCACCTTCGAGGTGGAAGGGCGACAGCCCCCCCTCCCCCGTATTCAGCCAGATACCTGCCTCTTTCGCACCCTTGGAAAGAGCAAGTACGGCGGGTTTGGATATCGCACCGAAGGACATGCCCGAGATATTAAAAATGCTCTTGGCAGCATAAGGTTCACGGCAATACGGCCCGATCACCAATGGCTCGGTCGCAGTGAACTGGTCGTCGAGCGGCGGGAAAGCCGCGTTCATGAATATGGGTGTGCCTGGGATACTCAGGTTGCGAGTGGAGCCGAATGCCACGGTGTTACTCTTGCCCTTGGCCGCCTGATAGATCCAGTCACGCTGCGCGCGGTTGAATGGCAGTTCCTCGCGGTCCATCGCAAAGAAGTACTGGCGGAAGAACTCGCCCAACGTCGTGAACCAGTGACGGAAATGCCCGATCACAGGGTAGTTGCGCAGGATCGCATCCTTGGTCTGTCGCTTGTCCAGAACATAGGCCGCCAAGGCGGTTAAAACGAGCACCCCGACCACCAAAACGAAAATAAGTGCCAGCACTTGCAGGGCCGCCATAGTCCAATCGAACAATTGCATCCGTACCTCCCGATTCAGGCGTTTCCGGCCACCCTGTCACAGACTGCGCGGAAGGCAACAGCGTTAACGCAAACATGCATAAGGAAGATGACCGCATCTCCCATGGTCTTGGTGAATGCACTCCAACACCACCGCGACTTCCCGCCCAAACACACCTTCTCCAAACGAAAGTCCCCCGCCACGGTCTCGCGGCGGGGGAGGTATTCACGTGGATCTCGGCTCAAACCGAGACAGTGCAGTGGCGTTAGTGGACTACGGCATCGTCGGGCTTGGGCTTATTGGTCGATCCTTTACGGTCCCCAATCAGAAGGCCATCAGCGCCCGCTGACACGTTCACCGTTTCACCGTCCTTCACATCACCCGCGAGGAGCAATTCGGCCAGTTGATCCTGCAACGTCTTCTGGATCACGCGCTTAAGCGGGCGCGCACCGAACACGAGATCATAACCCTCGTCAGCCAACCACGCCTTTGCCGCCTCATCCACATTGAGGGTGATGTTGCGCTTAGCCAGACGCTTGGCCAGGAGTCCGATCTGGATCTCCACGATGCCACCCATATCCTCACGTCCGAGCCGATCAAAGATGATCGTCTCGTCAAGGCGGTTGAGGAACTCGGGACGGAAATGCGCCCGCACCGCGTCCATCACATCGCGCTTCGCATCGCTGGAATCGGCCCCCTCGGGCAGTTGGCTCAATGCCTGCGCCCCGAGGTTCGACGTCAGAATGATCAGCGTCTGCTTGAAGTCCACCGTGCGGCCCTGACCATCGGTCAGCACACCGTCATCCAAGACCTGCAACAGCACGTTGAACACATCGGGGTGCGCTTTCTCGACCTCGTCGAACAGCACGACCTGATAAGGACGACGCCGCACAGCTTCGGTCAACACACCGCCTTCGTCATAACCGACATAGCCCGGAGGCGCACCGATCAGACGGGCAACCGCGTGTTTCTCCATGAACTCCGACATATCGATCCGAACCATCGCATCGTCATCGTCGAACAGGAATTCAGCCACAGCCTTGGTCAACTCGGTCTTACCGACACCCGTCGGCCCCAAGAAGAGGAAGGAGCCAAGCGGACGGTTCTCGTCATTGAGCCCAGCACGCGCACGGCGCACTGCATTGGCCACAGCGTGAACCGCGCTGTGCTGACCTATGACCCGCTTGTGCAAGCCATCTTCCATCCGCAGCAATTTCTCACGCTCGCCTTCGAGCATCTTGGAGGTCGGGATACCCGTCCAGCGCTCGACCACTTCCGCGATCTGTTCAGGGCGCACGGCCTCTTCGACCATGAGATCGCCATCCGCATCGGCGCCCGCCGCTTCGGCTTCCGACAGTTGCTTCTCAAGCTGCGGGATCACGCCGTAAGACAGTTCCCCCGCCTTGGCGAGATTGCCCTCACGCTTGGCGATATCCAACTCGGCCCGCGCACGGTCCAACTGCTCTTTGAGTTCACGCGCGCCTTCGAGTTTACGGCGCTCGTTTTCCCATTTCGCGGTCAGTGCAGAGGACTGCTCCTGCAACTCGGCCAATTCGCTCTCAAGTTTCACAAGGCGATCCTGCGATGCAGCATCGTCCTCTTTCTTGAGGGCCTCTGCCTCGATCTGAAGCTGGAGGATCTGACGGTCAAGCTGGTCAAGCTCTTCGGGCTTGCTATCCACTTCCATCCGCAGACGCGATGCTGCCTCATCCACAAGGTCAATCGCCTTGTCAGGCAAGAAGCGATCGGTGATGTAGCGGTGCGACAGAGTGGCCGCTGCAACAAGCGCGCTATCGGAGATGCGCACACCGTGGTGCAACTCGTATTTCTCTTTGATGCCGCGCAGGATCGACACGGTATCCTCCACCGTCGGCTCCTCAACCATCACGGGCTGGAAGCGGCGGGCAAGAGCCGCGTCTTTTTCCACATACTTACGGTATTCATCGAGAGTCGTCGCGCCAACACAGTGCAACTCCCCGCGCGCCAGCGCAGGCTTGATCAGGTTGGCGGCATCCATCGCGCCATCGGATTTCCCCGCGCCGACAAGAGTGTGCATCTCGTCGATGAAGAGAATAACCTCGCCCGCGGCGGCTTCGATTTCCTTGAGGATGGATTTCAGACGTTCTTCGAATTCACCACGATACTTCGCGCCCGCAATCAGCGAGCCCATATCGAGCGCCAACAATTTCTTGTTGCGCAAGCTTTCGGGCACGTCGCCGTCAATAATGCGCAGCGCAAGCCCCTCGGCAATCGCGGTTTTACCCACGCCCGGCTCACCGATGAGAACAGGGTTGTTCTTGGTCCGACGAGAAAGCACCTGCATCGAGCGGCGGATTTCCTCGTCGCGCCCGATGATCGGGTCAATCTTGCCCTCTTTGGCGGCCTCGGTAAGGTCACGAGCGTATTTCTTCAACGCCTCATAGCCGTCTTCGGCGGATGCACTGTCAGCGGTGCGCCCTTTGCGAATTTCGTTGATCGCGGTATTGAGTTTCTGCGCCGTCACGCCACCCGCATCGAGTGCATCTTTCGCGGCAGATTTGGTGATCGCCAACGCAGTCAACAGCCGCTCGACAGGAACGAAACTGTCACCCGCCTTGGTCGCGACCTTCTCGGCCTCGTCCAGAACACGCGCAGTGGCTTGATCCATGTAGGTTTGACCCGCATCGCCAGAGACGCGTGGAATCTTGTTCACCGCAGCCTCGGTGTGCGCCGCAACGCTTTTCGCATCGCCGCCCGCACGAGTGATGAGACCCGACGCAAACCCTTCGTTATCGTCAAGAAGTGCCTTCAATAGATGTTCGGGTTTAAGAGCCTGATGGCCCTCCCGCATCGCGATCGTTTGCGCAGCCTGAAGGAACCCGCGCGACCGTTCCGTGAACTTCTCCATGTTCATCGGTTTCTCCTTTCGTTTCAAAGCGTCCCGCTTTTTCCCGCGCCCGCTTGGCGGCACACGTGAGGGTCGGAACCTTGGTTTTTATTTGGGGTCGCGTTGCCTGCTTCGCAAGAGGGTGAGGACACAAATCCACCCCTCGAAACAGGCCCGCACAATGTTATCGCAACCACTAACGACCCCGCTTACAAGGCGCACGCTTCCTGACAAGGGCTTGACCGAACAAGGCCAAAAGCGCATTTGAGGGCGAATTCGCGTAGACCCTTCCATAAGAGGATACCCCTATGACCGCCGATGACCGTCTGATTGTTGCCCTCGACGTGCCCAATATCATCAAAGGGCAGGAGGTCGTGGAACGCATCGGCGATGCGGTCTCCTTCTACAAGATCGGGCTAGGGATGCTCACCGGCGGCGGTCTGGCGCTCGCCAACGAGCTCAAGCAGGAATACGGCAAGCGCATCTTTCTCGACATGAAGTTCTTCGACATCGGGGCGACGGTGGAGAAGGCGGTTGCGGGCGTGGCGCAGTTCGACATGGACTTCCTCACGGTTCACGGCGACCCCTATGTTGTGGAGGCCGCCAAACAGGGGGCCAGCGGGTCGAACATGAAAATCCTCGCCGTGACCATCCTGACCTCACTGGACCGCAACGACCTCGACGGTGCGCTGATCAAGAGCGGCGAGATTGCCGATCTGGTGCAGGAGCGGGCTGGCCATGCGCTGGCAGCGGGGGCAGATGGCGTCATCTGTTCGCCGCAAGAAGCCGCGCTCGTTCGCGCCCTTCCCGAGGCCGAAGGGAAGCTCATCGTGACCCCTGGCGTGCGCCCCGCTGGCGCCGCACTCGGAGACCAGAAACGGGTGGCCACCCCTGCGCAAGCGATCCGAGACGGGGTTGATCACATGGTCGTCGGCCGTCCGATCTGGCAACACCAAGACCCGCGCAAGGCCGCCCTGAGCATCCAGAACGAAATCGCCACCGCGCTCAAATAGACCGCACGCGAAAGGCGGCACAGGTCAGATATCGTCGTTGATATCCTTGTCCCAGGTTTTGACCTGCCCTTTGCGCACGCCAAAGGCTTGTCGCATGGCAAACCACGCAAGCAGCGAGATCACGGCGAAGGCCAAAGCAATCGTAGCGAGATTGGTGCCCAGAAGGCCGAGCGCCAATAGGACCGCGACCAAGGCCGCACCAACCCCGAATCCCAAAAAGATGAAGCCAGGCGCGAACACTTCCAGCCCGAACAACAGCACTGCAGCCACGCCCCACACCCACCATTGTGCGACAAATGCCAGCATCAGGCGCCCTTCCCTTTATTCCACAGCTTGAACGCATCCCCGAAGGCATCAAGCGCATTGGCGGGAACGACGACCGTCTGCTTTCCTTGACCTTCGCCCAAGGCGACAAGCGCCTCGACCTGTTTGAGCGCAACCTGATACTGCGCCGCCTCGATCCCGTTGGCGGAAATGGCTTCCGCCACGACCGAGGTTGCATAGGCTTCGGCGTCCGCCTGAATGCGACGGGCCTTAGCGATCTGTTCGGCGGAGTATAGCTCGGCATCGGCGGCCAGTTCGACCGAACGTTTTGCCCCTTCGGCCTCGGTCACAGCAGCACGGCGGGCGCGTTCGGCATTGAGCTGTTGAAGCATCGCCCTGCGAGTCTCTTCGTCAAGATTGACGTCGAGGACTTCGGCACGTGTCACCTCAATCCCCCAATTGTCGACCGCATCCTCGACCGCCAGCTTGATGGTCGAAATCAGTTGATCACGGTTCGACTGGACCTCATCGAGCTCCATCTTGCCGATCTCGGCCCGCACGATCCCCGCGACCGTGGTCGCAATCGCCGCATCGACATCGCGAATACGGTAGACAGTCTTTTCAGGCTCGATGATGCGGTAGAAAACGGAGGTCTCGACCTTAACCAACACGTTGTCGGAGGTGATCGCATCCTGCATCGCATTCGGTAGCTGGCGTTCGAGGATGGAGATCTTGTGCGCCACGATGTCGATCAACGGAACAATGAAGTTGATCCCTGGCCCAAGCACGGAGCGCAGTCGGCCAAAACGCTCGACCACGTATTTCTCGGACTGCGGCACGATCCGCACGCCCTTGAAGATCAGCAGAATAATAAGACCCGCAATTGCCAGCGTCACAAGGCTGCCACTCGGGAACATCGAGAAAACGTCATCGGAATACATTGTTATCTACCACTTCGATTATTGTTGTTCTCGGGATTCTAGCGCATGTCGTCTCTCGAGGATAGTATGTGCACCTTAACCTTCGGAGTTTTCCATGCCTGCCCTGTGTCGGGATTGTCTTGCCGAATTCGACCATGGAGTGCGCTGCCCCGAATGCGGCAGGCCACGGGTGTTGGCGCATGAGGAACTCTTTGATCTCAGCATTGCACATATGGACTGCGACGCTTTCTATGCTTCGGTGGAAAAGCGCGACAACCCCGACCTTCGAGACAAGCCACTGATCGTCGGCGGAGGCAAACGCGGCGTGGTCACGACTGCCTGCTACATCGCGCGGATCAAGGGGGTGCGCTCGGCCATGCCGATGTTCAAAGCGCTGCAACTGTGCCCCGAAGCAGTCGTCGTCCCGCCTCGCATGGAGGCCTATGCCGAAGCCTCCCGCGCCATACGCGCCATGATGGATGAGTTGACCCCCGTGGTGGAGCCGCTTTCTCTCGACGAGGCCTTTCTCGACCTCACGGGCACCGCCAAACTCCACGGTCATCCACCCGCCGTGATGCTCGCCCGCCTCGTCAAACGGATGCAGGACGAGTTGGGCCTCACCGGCTCCATCGGCCTCAGCCACAACAAATTCCTCGCCAAGATCGCCTCCGACCTCGACAAGCCGCGCGGGTTCTCCGTGATCGGGACAGCCGAGACAATGGACTTCCTCGCCGACAAACCCGTCTCGCTCATCTGGGGCGTGGGGCAGATGACACGCACCGCACTGGAGAAAGCGGGCATCCGCACCTTCGCCGATCTTCGCCGTTGGGAGCGAGACGACCTGCACCAACGGTTCGGGAACATGGGCGACCGTCTATGGCACCTCGCGCGCGGGCAGGACAAACGCCGGATCTCCGCCAACCGCCCCGTGAAGTCCATCTCCAACGAGACAACATTCTTCGAGGACACGGGCCACATTGACCTGCTGGAAGGCCACATCTGGCGCCTCGCGCAAAAAGTTTCGGACCGCGCCAAGGCTCGCGACATTGCAGGGAGGATCGTCACGCTCAAACTCAAACGCGCAAACCATTCAACGTTAAGCCGTCGCGTAACACTGCATGACCCGACCAACATCGCCGATCGCCTCTATCGCACGGCGCGCGGGTTGCTTGATCAGGTGTTAGACGAAGGGCCGTTTCGGCTCATTGGTGTGGGGCTTTCCGATCTGGTCTCCGCCTCAGACGCCGACCGCACTCCCGACCTTCTCGACCCCGATGCGGCCAAACGCGCCGAAGCCGAACGCGCCAGCGACCTGATCCGCGCACGATTTGGCAAAGATGCAATCGTGAAAGGCCGCGCGCTGCGCTGACGTCACTCGGCGGCCAGAGGAACCTCGTCACCACCTAGCGCCGCAATCCGCGCGCCTGCACGGGTCAACGCAGCCTTCACATCATCGAAGTCATCGCGTTTGCGCAAACTTGCCTCGTCCATGTAGAGTGAACGATCCACCTCGATCTGAATCGCGTGACGACCATCTTTCGGAACACCATAGCGCTCGGTGTTATATGCTCCCGCGAAAGGCATGTTGCGCGCCACACGAAACCCCTCGGCACGAAAAGCCTCTTGTGTCTCCGCTACCAGTTCAACCGCCGCCGACACGCCATAGCGATCCCCCACCACGATCTCGGGCGGCGATGATGTGCGTCCCATACGGGCGGGTGCGGACTGCAAAGCTTCGTGCGGCATGGAATGGCAATCAACCAGAAGCGCCGATCCAAACGCAGCCTGAGCCTCCCCCAGAAGGGTCTCCACAATCGCATGATAGGGCCGCCAGAAAACCTCGATCCGCGATCGCGCTTCGGCCCTCGTAATCTTGCCACTGTAAATGCAGCGTCCGCCTGCAACCACCCGGGGAATCACGCCAAGTCCTGACGCGACACGCGGATTAGGCACACCGCGCGGCACGCCCTCAATCAACGCGGGATCCAACTCGTCCTCGGCGCGGTTCAGGTCGACCCATGCACGCGGGTAGATGGCACTAACAAATGGCGCGCCGCTCTTTGACACGTCTGCGAAGAGCTCGTCGACATAGGCATCCTCGGACGAGCGCAGCACAAACGGGTCCAGAACCGACTTTGCGACAAAATCTTCAGGATAGTCTCGCCCGCTGTGAGGCGAGGAAAACACCGCGAAACTCCCCAGTTTTTTGGGGCGCTTTACCCTATAACACGCTCTGCTCATTCACTTGTCCTTCTCCCCCGAAACCATAGCTCACGAAATTCGTCGCCAAAAGCCCTTGAACAATCATCCGACTCCTTTTATACGCCTGCGAACTGACGCGGGAATTGACCCGCGTCTTGTTCTTTCCCGCCGCAAGGCACGGTTGAGCGAGGCGCGACTTTTCCCATGAAGGACGGGCGTATAGCTCAGTGGTAGAGCACTTCGTTGACATCGAAGGGGTCACAAGTTCGAACCTTGTTACGCCCACCATCCTTCAAACGTCGACTGGTTTTAACTGGCGCACGCAGGCGCCGCGACAAGGAGACTGAACATGAAAGTTCGTAACTCGCTTCGCTCGCTGAAGAACCGGCACCGCGACTGCCGCGTCGTGCGCCGCAAAGGCCGCGTGTACGTGATCAACAAGACGCAGCGCCGCTTCAAAGCCCGTCAGGGCTAAGCTTCAGCAGCTTCATTAAGAATTGGCCGCACGAGGGAAACTTCGCGCGGCCTTTTCTTATGCAACTCTCGCATCACCCCGCGCGCCGACGTGCTGCCAGAAAGAGATGCACGGCGATCCCGCCGACAAAGAGCACAAGCGCAAATCCGATCAGACCTGCAAAGCCGAAGCCCTCAATCAAAACCAACAGCAGCGGCGTACCAATCAGGTTGCCCGTATTCCCCGCCTGAGCAACCGCACCATTGGCCAACGCCTGATCCTCGGCAGTGACATTCAGCACAGGAATGGCGGAGAAACTCCCTGCCTGTATCAACCCCATGGCCCCCAAAAGCGCGACGGCCGAGAGCGATGGCGCGACTCCAGACGCCAGCGCAACCGTTGCCAGCCCTCCGAAGGCGAAACCTGCGACCAAAACGGATACGGGCGAGAACACCTTCATCAGCCCGATTCCCAACGTCATGGAGACGACCAATGCCGCAATCGGCAATATTCCCGTGAGAAAGGCGCGTTGGTCTTGTGGCAGGAAATCGGGAAGCACCGTAACGAGTGCCACAAACGCCGCGGCATAAAAAACCCATCCCGCAGCAGGTGCCGCTATCCGTGCGCTGGAATAAGCGCGCAGATGCTGTGATATCACATCGCGCAGACCGAACGCAGGCATTGCTTGCCCTTTCGTAAGACGAGGAAGAATCCGCGACATCACCCATGCCATCACGATCAAGGCCGCCCCATGTAAAAGGAACAGAGCGGCAATGCCGGCGTACTCGACGAACGGCAAACCCAAAAACGCGAAGATCGCGATCGCAACCGTGAAGACCGTCCCCCAAAGCGTCATGGCCGTATTGCGGAATTCGGGCGGCGCTATCTGCGCCATCATTGTCGGTGCGGCCACGACGATCACCAGATGCGACACCCCTTCAATAGCTCGGCTGGCCAGCATAATGGCGAAGGGTGGCAGGGCCGCCTGAACAATCGACATCACGCCGCCCATCAACATCGCCGCAACCAAGAGCCGCTTGTAACCGATCCGCGCGATCATCAGCCCCGCGAAGAGACCGAATACCACCCCCATCACACTCACAGCAGACACAAGAAATCCGAGACTTGCACCCTGCTCGGGATAAAGCTCGCGAAATGTCGGGAATGTGACGGAGATTTTCGCAAATTGTCCAGCCGCGAGTATGCCCGCTAGCCAGAGAAAGAGAATCGTTAAACGAGGATCAATGCGCGTCTGTGTCATGCGCGACTAATGGCGGACAGGGCGGCCTGCGGCAAGGCAAAGCAGTGCTCCAAATCCGCACAGGGAGGGTGTCATTCGATCCCGAGAACTTGCCGCGCCATCGCACTATCGCCAACGCGACCCACCGTCACGCCGATGAATTTCGCGCCAGGACGCACGGCGACAAAGACCTGAATAAAATCGCCCTCGGGCAGCGCGGCGACGTAATAGCCGCCCGACGGAGCGTCCGTCAAAAGCACGCTATCGTCGCTGGCGGTGAATGGCATCTCGCCCACCGTCCACGTCGAAATCGCAGTATCGAATGCGGCCAGATCGGTTCCAAGCGCCATGATTTCACAGGTTCTGTCGCTCTCGTGCGCCACGACCAGAATTTTTGGATCATCCGTGCGATAGAGCCGTGCAACTTTGCCCTGCAAGAGCTTGGCCTCCATCTGCTTCGGCGCGCGCTCCAATCCGAAACCGAGCTCAGTGTCGAGATACAAAGGCGTAATGCAATGTGCCTGAACCGCATCAACAACGGGCTCGGCAGAGACGCTCATAGGAACATAGCCAAGCACGGCGGCAACAAGGGCGGCAATCAATCGCATCGGGTTTCTCCTCCTGAACCTGCCCCGCCATAACAGACGCGCACCCGCAAGGTCCATCATCCGCACGAGCGCTCCGCTAGATCGACAGAATCACACCTTGCGATACAGCTCGTCTTCGAGCGCGGAGGTGTCCACCCCAAGTCGCTCCAATCCGTCCTCAAGGTAATCCGCCAGCAGCGGCATCCCCAAGAGGTAGCGTTCCGTTGGAGCGGATTGCTCTGCCTTTGCTGTCTCGAACGCCTCGCCATAATCATCGAAAGTCTCGCGTCCGATCCATGCAACGGCAACGAGGGCCGCCTTTTCATCGGAATTAAGGTTTTTGATAAACGAATTCAGTTCGTGACCTGTCGCATCCGAGGGGCGCGATTCGAGGATCGAATCGGCATCTGCGTCATCAGTAGGCTGATCCCATCGGCCGACTTTTGCGCCCAGCTCACGGGCCCGCAGGATCACGAAGCCAACTTTGTTCGGGCTGATATCCATAGTTTGGTCCTCCAACTCTAGGCTCAACGAGTTTGCGCGCTGCAATCCCGTTCTCCCATGACCTAGGTCAAACGCCGCGACAAACAACGTCATCCCCCGCGTGAGATTATTTGTCAGAGGACAGGGGCACCACGGACGCTGGAGCAGTATCTGCGGCCAGTTCCTCGAAATCGAAATTGTCGAGGCGGTTGGCACGCTTGCCCGCTTTTTCAGCGGAAATCTTGATGTCTTCGATATCCTTGGCGGCCTGACCAAAATGGCGGTCGAGATTGCCGACTCGTGTGCCGAGCCGTTCGACATCCGCGTGGAGCAGGGACAGTTCCTTGCGAATCGCGCCCGCCTGTTCACGCATCCGCGCATCCTTGAGAATCGCACGCATCGTGTTGAGGGTCGCCATACAGGTTGTGGGCGACACAATCCACACCCGCTTGTCGAACCCTTCGCGCACCAGTTCGGGGAAGTTGGCGTGAAGTTCGGCATACACCGCCTCGGAGGGCAGAAACATCAACGCGCCATCCGCAGTCTCTCCCTCAATGAGGTACTTCGACGAGATGTCGGAGATGTGCTTTTTCACCGAGGTGCGCAGCATCTTCGCCGCCTCGGTCACCTCCCATTGCGTATCCGCCCGCCGCAGTGCCTCGTAAGCTTCCAGCGGGAACTTGCTGTCGATCACAATTGGACCTGGCGGGTTGGGAAGATGGATCAGGCAATCGGCCCGTTTCCCATTCGAAAGCGTCGCCTGAAGCGTGTAGCTGTCGCGCGGCAGAGCTTTCGATACGATATCGTTAAGCTGGATCTCCCCGAACGCCCCACGGGTCTGCTTGTTTGACAGGATGTCTTGCAGCGACAGCACATTGCCCGAGAGCTTCTCGATATTGGCTTGCGCCTTGTCTATGGTTTGCAGCCGTTCCTGCAACTGCGTCAGGGATTGCGTTGTCTTTACCGCGCTGCCTTGCAGGGTCTCGTTCATCTTCTCCTGCATCTCGGCGAGAGAGCGGGCCGACTTCATCGCATTAGCGTGCAGGTTCTCCTGCAGCTGATGTTGCACGGCGGCAAGACGCTGCTCCATCGCCTGCATCATTTGCGTCTGCGTATTGGTCTGCGCCTCGGAAACATGGGTCAGGCCACCCGCCAACTGTTGTTGCCCGTCCGACAACCCACGCACGGTCTGCCCGAGCACGTTCATCTGCTGCACCATCGGTGCGGTCATCCGCGCCGCCTCGCCCGCGCGTTTAAGCACCATGATCAACATCACAACGACCAAGACCAAAACCCCGAAAGCCACAATCGCGACAAGCACCATCGGGTCGCCAAGGTTCAAAACACTATCGCCAAACTGGATCATGTGCGCCCGAAAAGCCTCTCGATATCGCTGAGTTTCAACTCGACATAGGTGGGTCGCCCGTGATTGCACTGCCCCGAATGCGGCGTGGCCTCCATCTCGCGCAGAAGTGCATTCATCTCCTCGGCGCGCATCCGCCGCCCCGAGCGGATCGATCCATGACATGCCACACGGCTTAGCACCGCCTCAATCCGCGCCTGAACCGTGAGGCTGTCACCGAGATCGGCCAACTCGTCGAGAATGTCGGTGATCATCACTTTCGCATCAATCGTACCAAGGATCGCGGGCGTCTCGCGCACGGCAATCGCACCACCGCCGAAAGGCTCGATCACCAGACCCAACCGCGCCAGATCGTCCGCAATATCCAGCAAGACCTGCGCATCATTCGCACCCAACTCCACGACTTCGGGAATCAAAAGCGCCTGACTGGCGACACCGTTTTCCGCCATCTGTCGTTTAAGCTTCTCATAAACGAGACGTTCATGGGCGGCGTGTTGATCCACGATCACCATGCCGCGTTCGGTCTGCGCGATGATGTAGTTCTCATGCACCTGCGCGCGGGCGGCACCCAAGGGCAGGGCTTCAACCTCAGGCGCGTCGGCGACCTCTTCGGCGCGGGCCGAGGGCATGGCGGCTTCAGCAAATCCGCGCGTCATCTCGGGCGCTTGCCATTGATAGCTCTGATCAATGGCGTCAGAGGACGGGCGCGGCGGCACGGCAGGACCGACCATAGACGGCCTGTCCATTTGGTAAATACGCGGCGGTGTCTCTCCCTGCCCCTCAGGTCGCATCGCACCAAGCGTCGCATTCGCCACAGTGGTGGACGCGCGGTGTCCCGCTTCCGCCAAGGCGTGACGCAGCGCCGATACGATCAACCCGCGCGCCAAGCCTGGATCACGGAAACGCACTTCCGACTTCGCGGGATGCACGTTCACATCGACCAGGTGCGGATCACAATCGATGAAGAGGCAGGCAGCGGGGTGACGGTCGCGGCTAAGGAAATCGAAATAGGCCCCACGCAGCGCACCGATCAGAAGTTTGTCCTTCACCGGTCGCCCGTTCACGAAAAGGAACTGCGCCACGGATGAGCCACGCGAATAGGTCGGCAAGGCGGCATAGCCCGTCAGGTGCAGCCCCTCCCGCTCGGCATCAATGGCCAGAGCATTCTCGGCGAACTCCTTGCCCAGAACCGTTGCGAGCCGCCCGTGCAATGCGTCGAACATGTCGCCCGTTTGCGGATCAGCGCGGAAGGTCACACGACCTTCTCCACCGCCCGACACATCACGAAGGGTGAACCCGACGAAGGGTTCCGCCATGGCCAACCGCTTCACCACATCGCCAATGGCCTGCGCCTCGGCCCGATCCGTGCGAAGGAACTTGAGGCGTGCGGGAGTCGCATAGAAGAGATCACGCAACTCGACGACCGTACCTTTGGAGATAGCGGCAGGCTTCACTGGCTCGGCGCGACCGCCAGAGACCGAAAGCGTCACACCCTCCCCGCCCGTCGGGCGCGAAGTGATCTTCAACCGCCCCACGGCCGCAAGCGACGGCAAAGCCTCTCCACGAAAACCGAAGGTGTGAATGTCGAGCAGGTCGGAGCCATCAATCTTCGACGTGGCATGGCGTGACAAGGCGAGTGGCAAATCTTCCGCTCCCATCCCGCAGCCATCGTCGGCCACGCGAATGAGCGTCTTGCCCCCATCTGCATATGCTACATCAACCCGCGTCGCACCCGCATCAATGGCGTTCTCGACCAACTCTTTCACGGCGGAAGCAGGACGTTCGACCACCTCACCCGCCGCAATACGGTTAATCGCGCCCTCATCCAGCTGTCGAATGACAGGGCGCGCGGGGAGATCCTTGTGGTCTTGGCTTATGTTGGGCTTAGGCGAATTCATACCACAAGGAGTAGCACGGCCCCGCCCGATTCGACCACGGTGAAAGACTGCGGAAAATCAGTCGGTTTCGAGACCTTCAGGCTGTCCCACCACCACAAAGGTGAGGTTTTCAGGATCATAGATCTCACGCACCACGCGGTTGACCTCATCAAGCGTCAACGCCTCCACAAGATCATTGCGCCGCGCGATATAGCCACTGTCGAGGCCCGACATCTGCATCCCAACCATGATCCGCGCAATCGGCGCATTTCCATCGAACCGCAACGCGTAAGCGCCCGTCAGATAGGTCTTCGCAAGATCAAGCTCCTCTGCCGTCAAACCATCGGCGGCAAGCTTTTCCCACTCGCCACGCACCACATCGATGGCCTCGGCCACCGTCGCATTTGCGGTCGAGAATTGACCCAAAACCAGTTCGGAGTGATCGAAAGGAAGCAGGTAGGCGCCGATCCCGTAGGTCAGCCCGCGTTTCTCGCGGACCTCCTCCATCAGGCGGCTTTCGGCAGCCCCACCGACCACCTCGTTGGCGACATAAGCCGGGATATAATCAGGGTGGTCGCGCGAAATGCCCTGATGACCAAAAATCACAACGGACTGCGGCGTATCGTAGGGCACAACCTCGATCCCGCCATCCAAAGCAGGGGTCACGCGCTCGGGCAGCTTGGGGCCCGTCTCTGGCAGTTCTCCAAGCAACCCGTCGAGCAGGTCGGCCAGTTCATTTGCAGTGATGTCGCCAACGGCGGAAACATAAATCCGGTCGCGCACGATGGCACGGTCACGGGCCGCGAACATGTCCTCGCGGGTCAGCGCATCAACGCTTTCGGACGTGCCATTGTCGGAGGTTCCGTATGGATGATCTCCGAAGGCTTTCGCGTTGAACGCATTGGATGCGATATCGCCTGGATCGGTCTGCTCATTGCGGATCACGGATTGCACCTGCCCTTTGACGCGCGCGATGGCATCCTCGTCAAAGCGGGTCTCAACCAACGCGGCACGCAATAGGCGGATCGCTTCGTCACGGTTCTCGGTCAAAAAACGCGCCGAGATGGATACGCTGTCACGATAAGCATCAAATTCGAAACTGGCAGCGAGGTTATCGCGTGCCTTGGCGAACTCTTGAGCATCCAGATCACCCGCTCCTTCTTCCAACAGAGCCATCATCAAGTTCACCTCGCCCCGCTTGCCCTCGCGGTCCAGCGATGTGCCGCCGCGAAAGCGGATTTCGAGTGCGGTGAAGGGGATCGAGTGCTCTTCCACGAGCCATGCGGAAATGCCGCCTTCGCTTTCTACTTCCTGTATGTCGACCGCCGCGTGCAGCGCGGTGGCGAAAATCGTTGCTGTCACAAGCGTCAGAAATCGCGCGATCATCCGTCCATCTCCTCATCGGCGGCAGAGGCTTCAGGCATAAGCCACCCCGTCACGGCCTTGCGTTTGTCGAAAACCATCCGCGCCGCATCGAGCACATCGTCTTCGGTCACGGCATCAAGAATGTCGGGCCATGCCTCAATGTCCTCCAGCGTCAGACCAAGCGCCAATTGCGCCCCATAGCGCCGCGCCATCGCGGCCACATTGTCACGCTCGTAGATACGGGAGGCGCGCAGTTGGGTCTTGAGTCGCGCGAAGTGATCGGGATCCAAACCCTCCTCCAGAAATTCCGCGATCGCACTATCCAGAGCGGCTTCTGCGTCTTCCAAAGACACATCAGGGGTCGGCACGATCACCAACCCGAAGGTGCCTTCATCAAGCGACGCCCCATCGTAAGAAGCAGAAACATAGACGGCCTTGGGGTCTTCGATGGTGAGCTTTTGTCCAAGAACGGAGGTGGTCGGCGCCCCGCCCAAGAGAGCCGCCAGCATCTCAAGCGCGGCGGCGGTTTCCTGATCACCACTATTGCGCTCGGGTGCCAGATAACTGCGTGCAACATAGGGTTGGGCCACGCGCGGATCGCTCATCGTGAGGCGACGCTCGGAGAGTTGTGGGGGCTCACTCGGACGCTGACGCGGGGTGAGCCCTTCGGTCGGCTCCAGCGGTCCATAGTAGAGGCGCGCCAACTCGAACACCTCGTCGGGATCAACATCGCCAGCAACCACCAAAATCGCATTGTTCGGCGCGTAATAGCGGGCGTAGAAATCGAAAGCACCCTTACGGGTGAGCCGTTCCATCTCGTGCTTCCAACCGATCACGGGAATGCCGTAGGGGTGGTTGAGGTATTGAGCCGCGCGGCGTTGCTCCATGAACAACGCGCCAGGATTGTTGTCGGCGCGTTGATTGCGCTCTTCCAAGATCACATTGCGCTCTGTTGCGACATCCTCTTCGGTCATCTCCAAATCACGCATGCGGTCGGCTTCCATCTCCATCACGAGCGGCAGGCGATCAGCGGCAATCCGTTGATAATAGGCGGTATAATCCCACGAGGTGAAGGCATTGTCCGACCCGCCATTGCGCGTCACGGTGGCCGACAACTCCCCTGCATCAAGGTCATCTGTGCCTTTGAACATGAGGTGTTCGAGGAAGTGCGCGATCCCCGACTTTCCTGGCGGCTCGTCGGCGGCCCCGACCCGATACCACACCGTATGCACGACAACTGACGCACGGTGATCCTCGAAGACATAGACCTCCAAACCATTGTCGAGCGTCGTGTGGGTTATATCCTGCGCCATGAGCGGCGCGGCGATCAGGGCAAAAAGCGCGGCGAATCTGCGGATCATGCAAAACCTCTTGAACAGTGGACGCGCAGCAAAATGCGCTCCCCACTATGTGCGGGCGGGCGGGGCACTGGCAAGCGATGCTGACGGTGATGTGATGACGCGCGCGCTAGTCTTGCGGCGGGGCGGAGGGCACAACGACCCCCGCTGCCCTCAGGCGTTCCCACTCGGCATAGGGATCAAGCGCGAAACGGCGATAGGCCCGTTCGTATTTGTTCTTGCTCCATGGGAAGGCGAAGAACCCGCGCGACTTGAGAACCCGATTGTCGCTTTCTTCCAGATCGGCGCGAATATTGGGGTCGACACCGTAGCGCGACACGTAATTGACGATACCGCCATCAACGCCAGTCTCGGACGCGGGACGCCCGCCGAGCGCAATCACCGCATCCGCCTTGGGCGTGACATCGGCGAGGTTCGAACCTTGCGGGGTCGGTGCGGGAAGGGAGGCGAAATCCTCGGGCGGCTCAAGCAGGCGGTTTGGCACGACGCCAAACTCGTCAGGACCCGCCGAGATTGCCGCAGGTCGCAATGTCTCCTTCGGCGCGCAGGCAGTCAATGCCACTGCCGCCAATAGGATCATCCCAGATTTTGCTGCGCTCATGCCCATGCAGACTTCCCCTAGCTCCCGTAACTCAGGCCATGTTTAGCGGAATGCGCGCGCGAGGTCACGCCCGCTTTTCATCCTTGCCTGTGAAAAGGATCAACCCGAAGGCCCCCGCGAAAATCGAGATGTCGGCAACGTTGAACGAATAGGGGTTCTCGATGCCGCAACACCCCATGTTGAGAAAGTCGGCCACGGCACCGTAAATCACGCGATCCAGCGCATTTCCAAGCGCTCCGCCAACCAATAGGCCTGCGCTGATCTGGCCAAGTGCCGAAAGGTTCTCACGCCGCACCCAACTCAAGACCCACAGCGACACGCCAACAGCCAGAGCCACCCAGCCCCAACGGAGAAGTGCGACATGCTCGGCAAACAGGCCGAAGTTGATGCCGCGATTCCACGCCATACGGAACACCAGATAAGGCGCAAAAACGTCGATTTCCCCAACCGACCGCAGGTTGAGCGCATGGACCACCACCCATTTCGACAGTTGGTCGATCACGAAGGAAACGGTGGCGATCCATATGGCAAGGCGCATGGTCTGACTTTCTCCGCCGTTACAGGCGGCGTTAGTGGCGGAAGTGGCGCATTCCGGTCATGACCATCGCCAGACCCGCCTCGTTTGCGGCGTCAATCACCTCTTGGTCCCGCATGGAGCCACCTGGCTGGATGACACAGGACGCACCCGCAGCAGCGGCTTCCAGCAGACCGTCAGCAAACGGGAAGAATGCATCGGAGGCCACGGCGGACCCTTTGGTGAGCGGCTCGGGCAGGCCCATTGCCTCAGCCATACGTTCGGCCTTCTTCGCGGCGATCAGGGCCGAATCGAGGCGCGACATCTGACCCGCGCCGACGCCGACTGTGGCCTGATCCTTGACGTAGACGATGGCGTTCGACTTGACGTGTTTGCCAACTTTCCACGCGAACAGAAGATCTCTGAGCTGCTCTTCGGTCGGCGCTTTTTCTGTCACAACCTTGAGATCATCGAGACCCACGAAGCCCGCGTCCTTGTCTTGGAACAGATAGCCGCCCGCAACTTGACGGATCGTGCTGGGCTTCTCCAGAACATTGGGCAGGCCCTCGGTCGTCAACAGGCGCAGGTTCTTCTTCGCAGCGAAAATCTCCTTGGCCTCGTCAGAGGCACCAGGGGCGATGACAACTTCCGTGAAGATCTCGGTAATCGCCGCCGCAGTGTCCGCATCAAGTGCTTGGTTCAGCGCAACGATCCCGCCAAAGGCCGAGGTGCGATCGCAGTCAAAAGCCTTTTTATAGGCCTCCAGCAATGTCGCGCCCTTGGCCACGCCGCAGGGATTGGCGTGCTTGATAATCGCCACAGCAGGCGTTTCGGCGGGATCAAACTCGGCGACCAACTCAAAGGCTGCATCGGTGTCGTTGATGTTGTTGTAGGACAGTTCCTTGCCCTGATGTTGGGTCGCGGTAGCAACTCCCGCACGCGCGGAACCATCGGCGTAGAAAGCGGCTTCCTGATGGGGGTTCTCACCGTAGCGCAGGGTCTGTTTGATCTGACCAGCAACCACGCGGCGGCGCGGAGCGGTCTCGCCAATCGCGCCCGCCATCCAGTTCGACACTGTGGCGTCATAGGCCCCCGTGCGAGCATAGGCGATCTGCGCCATTTTCTGACGGAAGGCATAGGAGGTCTGACCGTCATTCGCATCAAGCTCGGCAATCAGCGCGTCGTAATCCTCGACATCCACCACAGTCGTCACAAACCCGTGGTTTTTCGCCGCTGCACGGATCATCGCCGGACCGCCAATGTCGATGTTTTCGATCATCTCGTCATAATCGGCACCGCGCGCCAAGGCGGCCTCGAACGGGTAGAGGTTCACAACCAACAGGTCGATGCCGCCGATCCCGTGTTCATCCATTGCAGCCACATGCTCGGCATTGTCTCGCAGCGCCAGAAGACCGCCGTGCACATTGGGGTGAAGCGTTTTTACCCGCCCGTCCATCATCTCGGGAAAGCCCGTGACATCAGCCACGTCGCGCACTTCCAGCCCCGCATCGCGCAACGTCTTGGCCGAGCCGCCCGTGGAGAGCAATTCCACCCCTCGCCCAGCAAGCGCCTGACCCAGTTCGACAAGGCCGGTTTTATCTGAAACGGAAAGAAGCGCGCGCTTCACGGGTGCAAGATCGGTCATATGGAAATCCCCAGAGTGTTGTCCCTAAATCAGGTCAGAATCTCGTCGTCCATCTCGAGATCGCGCAGGGTCGTCGGTGTTTCCTGCGCCTTCGCGAGTGTCCAACGGACGCGGGTCGCATAATCCATTGCGGCGGCAGATAGAACCACTTGTTTCGTCGCACGCGGCTTTAATCGCCCTTTTTCGAGATAAACCGACGGTTCAAGCGTCAATTTTGCCCGTCCGTCGTGCCGAAACACCCAAATCTCGCCCGACTTGAGCGCCATTGACACAGCCGCTCCACCCATATCCAGTTCCGCGTCAACGTCAGGATGCAGATGGAACCGCACATGGAAGGGGATGCCCTGAAGCCCAAGTCGATCCATTGCACGGTCAAACCGCTTCTCGTCCGCGGGTGTGATCGTGGCCAACGTATCCTCCCCCGCTATTCCGCGCCCGTCATGGCTGAGATCAATCTGGCGGATATGGGTCAGACCGTGACTCGACACGTAACCGTTGTGTCCGCCAACGAAGCCTGAGTCGTCTCCCGAATTGCGCATTTCGATCCGCACGTCATCGGGCACGTCGACCAACAATTCGCGCATGTGTCCGCCGATCATCCGACGCCCGCCCAGACGAGAGGACGAATATCCCTTGATCCCCAAGGTCGAATGCGAGGGCGTGGCCCGTCCTGCACGCCGCATGTCGGGCCCGAAACTCGATCCCGCACCACAGTTGACGACGAGCGGACGGCGCCCCGATGTCACCTCGAAAGCCAACGTGGAGGCATGCGCATTAAAGGAATACTCCTGCGCGGGTGGCGACGCGGCATCGACAATCACCGATGTGCGCCCCGCGTGCATACGAAGGTAGCCCATGTGCAATCCTGCGCGCGGAGCATCCTTATTACCTGAAGTCGCCAGTGCATGATCGAGCCGCCCCTCGGCCCCGCGACCTCCGCCATGGAACCGTGCCAAAGCACCGTCCGAATGCCGCAAGGCGCGTAGGGTGGTGGCGATCCGCGTGATCGCGGTCATATGCGGTCCCTCGACAAACCTGCCCGACTCCGACAGCGACGTCGCCGCCCACGTCAAAAGCGTAAAGACTTCGAGTAACTCTTCAGGGTTCCGCGTCGGCAATCCGCCATCACGATCAATCTGGGCCTCGCACTCACGCCCCAGAGCCTTCACCGCCGTGGGCACATGCCCCTCCATCCCGTTCAGCGACAGCCCCGAATAGATCAACCCCGTCAACGCCTCGAAGCGCGGCAAGCCCGCCGAGGCAGTATGCCAACGCCGCGCGAGGAAAATGGTCTGCTGTGCGAGGGTTTTATAGAAGTCGTCACTAACGCGCGTGTCCTGCCCTGACAGGAAGAAAAGCGCATGGTTGATCCACCGAATAAGCCGCCGTCCCGTCAGATCAGGCGTCCATCCTGGCCCCGAACCGCGCGCGAAACGCTCCATCCAGCCGATGATCCACTCCTGCGCCCGCTTGCGCGCCTTCAGATCACCAACGGCGGCGAGATCGTCGAGCCATGCAAACCCGTGCAATTCCTCGACGAATGCAGGACTCGGCGCTTCGATATCCCAAATGGACGTGTCGGGGGCCTCGACCAGATGACCCGCAAAAAGGAAATTCCCCGCGATCAACTGCCGCCCCTTGGCAAAGGAGCCGATGCTCTTGGGTTCAGGCGTGGAAACAAACCCCGTCGCAGGTTTTGCCCGCGCCGCGCGCCACGCATGAAACCGGTTCATGCGACGAATTCGTTTCGCTCGCCAATCATCCTGTTGCGACATACCGCCTGCCTCGCCCATGATTTTGGGCCGTTGTTTTGCGGGCAAGGATAGCGCCCCGAAATCGCGCTGTCATCGGTGATCTGGGATGCAGATTACAAGCGGCGGAAAACGGTGATGAAAAACCCGTCCATACCCCCTTGATCGGCCCAGAAGTCGGGTCGCGTGCGCAGGCCTTCGTCGCCGATCCACGCAGGGTCAACTCCCGCCACAGCCCGCAACGCATCAAGATCGACGGACACCCCCTCGTGCCGCTTCAATGCATCGCGCACCTGTTCCTCGCCCTCGTCGATAAGCAGGCTACAAGTGCAATAGACCAAACGCCCCTTCGGCTTGAGCAGGCCCAAAGCACGGTCAATCAGGTACTCCTGCAACTCGAACAGCCCTGGAAAATCGCTGCCATCCTTGGCGTAAGGAAGATCGGGGTGGCGGCGGATTGTGCCCGTTGCGGTACAGGGCGCATCTAGCAGGATCGCATCAAACGGCCCGCCCTCGTATTCCAGAGCGTCCTCCACCACCGTCGCGGCATTTAATCCGCACCGGTCAAGGTTCTCGCGCACGCGCTTCATACGGCTGTCGGAAATGTCGAGCGCGGTCACATCAGCACCCGCCGCCGCAATTTGCATCGTCTTGCCACCTGGCGCGGCGCACATATCGAGCACGCGCTCACCTGCCTTGGCGGACAGAACCTGCGCGGGGAGCGCAGCGGCAGCATCTTGCACCCACCAGTCACCCGCCTTGAATCCGTCGAGTTTCGTCACTTGAACCGAGCTGTCGAGCCGCACCGAGCCCGTCGGCAAAACCTTACCGCCCACGGCCTTGGCCACGGCATCTGTATCCCCCTTTGCGCTGAGATCGAGCGGCGCGCCTGCAGCATGTGCCGCCTCCACCGCCGCCACGACCTCCTTGCCGTAATCCGCAATGAGAGGTTTGCGAAGCCATTTGGGCAGCATCGGCGCAGGAAGCCCGTCCCACTTCGCTGCATCGTCGGCGACTTTGCGCAGCACCGCATTAACCAACCCTTTGAAATGCCGCGACTTCGGGCGCTCATCCATCAATGCGACATAGGCATTCACCACGCCATGTGCCGCCTCGCCCGCCGCGCAAATCTCGAAGGTTCCCAGTCGCAACGCATTCATCACGTGCGGCGCGGGGCGCTTCGACAGATGTGGCCCAAGCATTCGATCACAGCGGTCCAGCACGCGTAAAGCCTCGACCACCAACCGTTGCGCACGCGCACGGTCGTCGGCCTCCAGCCCAGCAAGACGTTTGGACAGTGTTTCAGACAGCAACCGCTTTTCGACGGTTACAGCATCGAGAAGCGCCAACGCAGCGCGGCGCGGGTCAAGTCCCGCGACTTTTGAAGAGCTTGTATTCATGCCTTTTCCGCGTATATCAGAATGCACAGACGGACAAGGAAATCCCGATGACCAAGCCATCCAAGACCCCGATTGAAGTAGATGGACGTGACATATCCGATCTGCCGCCCGCCGCACAACGCGCGCTGATCGAGGCTGCCGAACGCCGCAAGCAGGCACAAAAGGAACGCGACGCTATGCCCATCGAATTGGGTGGGCGCGACGGTCCCGAACCTGTGCGCTATGGCGATTGGGAGAAAAAGGGTCTCGCGATAGATTTCTGAGCGCGCACGAGCGCAGGTCTCTCCGCCGCGCGCGGGTCCGTTACAGGCCCAACACGTCGAACATATCGTATTGACCTGGCTTCTGCCCCTGCCCCCAGAGCGCGGCCTTGAGCGCCCCCTTGGCAAAGAGCGAACGGTCGCGGGCAACGTGGCGCAGGGTGATCTGGTCCTCGCCCGAGATGAACATCACGTCATGCTCGCCCACGATGTCGCCGCCCCGAATAACCGCAAACCCGATGTCGCCTTTCTTGCGCGCGCCAGTGATGCCGTCGCGCCCCGAATCGCGCTTCTCCGCCAGACTGACACCGCGCCCCTCCGCCGCTGCTTCGCCAAGCATCAACGCAGTGCCCGATGGCGCGTCGACTTTACGATTATGGTGCGCTTCGACGATCTCGATATCGTAATCCTCGTCCAAGGCCTGCGCGATCATCTTCGTCGCCTTAACCAGAATATTGACGCCCAAAGACATATTCCCCGCGCGCACAATCGTGGCGTGGCGGGAGGCGGGCTCCAGCGCAGCGATATCCTCTTCTGTCATGCCCGTGGTGCCGATGACATGAACGCAATTGGCCTGCGCCGCGACCTCGGCAAATGCAACGGTGGCCGCAGGCGCAGTGAAGTCGATGACCGCCTGCGCCTTAGCGAAGGTTTCCAATACGTCGTCTGAAACGATCACCCCGTTGGGCTGTCCGCCCATCATCTCGCCCACATCCTCGCCGACCCAGTCGTGACCCGACCGCTCCAGCGCGCCAACGAGTTTGCATTTCTCGGAAGCCAACACGGTCTTGATGACCATCTGACCCATTCGGCCCGATGCGCCTGTTACGACGATCCCTGGAACATCACTCATCGCTGGTCTCCCTTTCGCGAATTTCTCGGCGTGGTTTAGCGTGGGGGCGGCGATTTGGCAAAGGTCTGCTTGCGTGCGGGGGCATTCGGGACTATCTCGCCCCCATGGCAAAACGTTCCCATTCAGGCGGGCCCAGTGGCTCGCACCGCACCCTACGTGTCGGCGAAGCGATCCGTCGCAGGCTTTCCGAGCTGCTGACCCGTGGTGAAATTCATGACCCTGCTCTCACCGCGATGTCGATCACGGTGGGCGAAGTGCGCGTGTCGCCCGACCTGCGCGTAGCTACGGCCTTCATCCTACCGCTCGGCGGAAAGGATGCCGAAGAGGCCCTCCTCGCGCTGCGTCGGAACAAGGGCGAGATCCGTCACCATGTAGGCAAGGCCCTCGGGATCAAGCACACGCCCGAGATGCGCTTTGCACTCGACGACACTTTTGATCGCATGGACGCCACCCGTGCCATGTTCGCCGATGAACGTGTCCAGCGCGATCTGGCCAAAGACGACGATAGCGACGAGGACGCGTAATGGCGCGACGCAAGAAGGGACGCGACATCCACGGCTGGCTGGTTGTGGACAAACCCGCAGGTCCAACCTCCACCACAGTTGTTAACAAAGTCCGCTGGGCGCTTGACGCCAAGAAGGCAGGTCACGCGGGCACGCTCGACCCTGACGCAACTGGCGTTCTCGCCATCGCGCTTGGCGAAGCAACGAAGACCGTCCCCTTCATCACCGATGCGCTCAAGTCCTATCGGTTCTCGGTGCGCTTCGGCATTGCGACCAACACCGACGATGCGGAAGGTGAGGAAATTGCAACCTCCGACGCGCGACCGTCGGATGACGAGATCCTTGAGGCTCTGCGCGCCTTCGAGGGTGACATCATGCAGGTGCCGCCCAAATTCTCCGCCGTCAAAATCGACGGCGAACGCGCCTACAAGCGCGCCCGCGACGACGAGGAATTCGAGATTGCCGCCCGCCCGCTCTACGTGGATGAGATGGTCTTTGTCGAACGGCCCGACGCGGATCACGCGATCATTGACATGGTCTGTGGCAAAGGTGGCTACGTGCGTTCAATCGCGCGCGACCTTGGAGAAGCTCTGGGCTGCTACGGCCATGTCGAATGGCTGCGCCGTGAGTGGTCAGGCCCGTGGGAAGCAGCTGAAGGGATCTCCTTGTCAAAGGTCGAGGAACTGGCGCGCACGGAAGAACTCGACAGCTACCTGCGCCCCGTCGAAGAGGGCCTCGCCGATCTCTCAATGATGCGCGCGACACCTGAAGGGGCGACACGGCTTTTGAACGGCAACCCTGGCGGCGTTTACCCTGCTGATGGCGTGGAATACGGCGACGAGGTCTGGGTCTCTTTCGAGGGCAAGCCCCTTGCCGTAGGGCGTTTCAAGTCGGGCGAGGTTCACCCCTCGCGGGTCTTTAACCTCTGACGCCGAACGATGCGGTCTACTTGCGCACCTGTCGCATTCGGGTCATCAAAGGCGCATGATCGAACGCAGCCATACCAAGGGCGACGCCCCCTCCACCGCCGTCTATTCCGACTGCGAGCGTTACCGTTACTCGCTCACGCGAACATGGGACGCGGCGGGGCGCAAGGCGCTGTTTATCATGCTCAATCCGTCCACCGCCACCGAAGTGCAAAACGACCCCACAGTGGAACGCTGCGAACGGCGTGCGCGGACCTTGGGGTTCGGGGCCTTTTGCGTGACCAATATCTTTGCGTGGCGCGACACTGATCCACGCAAGATGCGCGCCGTCGCCGATCCCGTTGGCCCCGAAAACGACCGCACGATTTTGGCGTTTACCGATTGGGCCGATCAGATCATCTGCGCTTGGGGCACGCATGGTGCGCACCTAAACCGTGGGGCGCAGATGGAGACCCTTCTGCGCGCAACTGGCCGACCGCTCTATCATCTGGGTCTGTCGAAGGCGGGGCATCCGAAGCATCCGCTTTATATCTCTTACGAGACCCAACCCGAACTGTGGGAAGTGCCTTGAAAGGTTAACGGTTTCGAGCGCTATGCAACGCGGACCACAATGTCACCCGCCGTGAGGCCCGTTGCGCCGTTAACCACCGCGACATTGACACCGTTCACGAAGACCTCGCTCGACAATCCGTCCTCGGTTTCCCCAACCGTAACCTCCATATCCCCGCGCGCGGCCGTGACTTTATCGACCTCGATCATGATCACATCCTCTGCGTGTGCATAGTCGGTGATGGTGACAGCTGGCGCACCATTGGAACCGTCGAAATACAGACCGAATCCGTCGCTCCCAGCACCACCCGTCATGACATAGGTTGAGCCATCATCCCGACCTGCAAACAACAGATCATGACCATCGCCACCGTCCATGATCGCGGCCCCATCACCGCCATAAATTGTGTCATTTCCATCATTTGCATGAACCACAGAAGCGTCATCACCGAGAGCTATGGTGTCGTCGCCATTGCCACCGTTGACGATATTGAGCGTGCCATCTGTATCGAAAGTTAGCCCGCCTTCCTCCTCGACGATATTGGCCGCCACACCCCCGCTTTGCGGGTCGTCGGGCAGGACCAGGACATCGCCGTCGTCGCCGAGATCGTAAACGTCGATGCCGCCAGAATTGTCACCTACGACATCGTCCTTATCCACGTTGGGCGAAAGCACACTATCATCAGGCGAACCGACAGGACCTGCGACATCGGGTTTGTCGGGGTCATTGACGCCAAGAACCACATCCGAGGGCGAACCTATCGGCCCCGCCGTGTCGGGTGTGGCGGGATCATTGGCCTCAAGGATACCATCGCCGAAATTCGCGCCGTTCCCGTTCTCGACCCCACTCCATGAATTTTCTTCAATTTCAGGAAGTTCCGAATAGGCGAATTCCAGAAGATCACCATTCGTGGCCATGTCCATAGACATAGCCTCATCCGATTGATCAACGGCAGCATCCCCTTCGCCCTCATCCCCATCGTCGCCCACAAGCGTAAAGGCAGCAGGAACAAGCCCGAGCAATGCAAGAGCCCACAACATAGTCACACCCACAAAATTAGTCAGAGATTCTTATATCATTTGGCGGGGCTTGGCTCCTAGGAAAAGATAGATCAAAGTTAACCTAAACAACTGTTTTCAAGTCCGAATATCACCCTGCTCCACCCCGTCCCTTGCGGCCAAGGCACCCGCTCATAAATGCCGAAACCGATACGAGATATGGCGCGGGTGAGGCGGGTTTGCTATGAGACCATCATGGCAAAACACACCGACATCCCCGCCTCGCAATCCGCAATCGACGCGCTGACCGAAGAGGTCAACCGATTGAACAATCATAAGTTTCTGCGCATCCAGAACTCGACAGCACGGATGCTCTGGTACCAGTTCCTGCGCGGGCTGATGTTCGGGTTTGGCTCGGTTGTGGGGGCGTCGATCGTGGTGTCGATCGTGGGCTATGTCCTCAACCAGATGGAAGTCGTGCCCATCATCGGGGAATGGGCGAAACAACTCGCCTCCGAGATCATGGTGCAAACGGACCGTGTCGAAACGGGGCAGTAGCCCCCAAGGCCCCGTCCGCAAAGAGCACCTACCGTCACACCCGCACGAAGCGTACGAAACCTCTTCCTTTTTGCGCAGAATCCGCCTATACGCGCCCATCTCCGCTTGAATTGGCGGGGAAAGATTCTCCAAGGGCCCTGCTGGACGACATCCCGGCTTGCGCCATAACCCTTTGTTTATGAAAGGAGACCCCGATGTCGATTACTGCCGAGAAGAAGGCTGAGCTGATCAAGGAATTCGCCACCAAAGAAGGCGATACTGGTTCCCCCGAAGTGCAGGTCGCAATCCTGACCTCCCGCATTTCCACGCTCACCGAGCACTTCAAAACCCACAAAAAAGACAACCATGGCCGTCGCGGCCTTCTGATGATGGTTGCGCAGCGTCGTAAGCTTCTTGACTACGTCAAAGGCAAAGACGAAGCCCGCTACCAAGACCTCATCAAGCGTCTGGGTATCCGTCGCTAAGACGGTTTTCCAATACGGAATTTACGGAAAGCGCGTCCTTCGGGGCGCGCTTTTTCGTCATGGCGGGCGGGTTTCAGTGCGCATAAGAGTTAATGCAGCATGCATTGCGCGGAAGTCCACCACCGACACCGAGCGTCAGCGCGTCTTGTCGGCCTTTCGGATCACATCGGCAATTCGCGCCGCAATCGCCGCCGCGCCCTTGACTGAAGGATGGATACGGTCGCGGGTGTGGAAGCTGCGGTCACCCTCGGGAACGATATCCGTGAGCGGAACGAAGTACACCCCCCTGTCGCGCCGCGCCATTGCCGCCAATCGCGCCTCAAGCGTGTCACCCTCGTCGGCGCATCCCTCGATCAAAGAGCCAATGCCAGGGCTGCGCAGATAGCCGACGTAGACGACGCGTGCGCCCGTGGAACGCAGGTGCGCGATCAGTTCGGGAATTTTCCCCATTGCGCCATCCGCGCCGATCATCCGTTCGATCCGTGTATCACAAGCGCGACAGCCGCAGGCGAACATCAGATCGTTGCCGCCGCCATTGACCACCACCCAATCCCACGTGCCCTCTATGACCTGCGCCGATATCCGCATCCCCATAGCGCCCGTGAGCGGTAAGGCATGGATAACCTTCGCACCGTTCTTGGACATATTGCGCACAGGCTCGCCAAGTGCCTCCGCCAGAGCATCACCGACGGCGGCCCCCTTTTCGCGGTGCGAGGCGAGCATACTGTCACCGATCATCAGAATGCGGGGTGTCTCGGCACAAAGCGGGCTGGCGTAGGTGGCGAAGAGCGCGAAGGCAAACGCCATGGCGCGCAAGACAGTGGCGGGTGCGGCTATTTGGATCACGAGGCAGAACTCTTTCGCTAAAGGATCGCGGCTCATTCAGGCGTAGCCCGCACGTGCGTGCCGATCAAGGGTGCCGCAAAGGCGGATTGGCCTCCGCAGAGCCACCTACGGCACGAATGTTTTGCTAAATCCTTGCCAATGATGTATGCGCGAGAGCATCTGAGACGTAGGCGCGACGACCCCCGCGCTTGTGACGTAAGGATGATGGGGTCGGCGGCAATGGGGCCGCCATTCAAAACGGGAGACCCGCAGGGGCGGGAGTGCTCCCAACTAGGAAACGATATATGTTCAACGAAGTGAAAAAGACCATCCAGTGGGGCGAAGAAGAGCTTACACTGGAATCGGGTAAGGTTGCGCGTCAGGCTGACGGCACCGTTATCGCCACATTGGGCGAGACCTCTGTTATGGCAAACGTGACTTACGCGCGCCAACAGAAACCTGGGCAGGACTTCTTCCCGCTCACGGTTCACTACCAAGAGAAATACTATGCCGCCGGTAAAGTTCCGGGCGGCTTTTTCAAACGCGAAGCGCGTCCGACCGAGAAAGAGACGCTGACTGCCCGTTTGATCGACCGTCCGATCCGTCCGCTGTTCGCACCAGGTTTCAAGAACGAAGTTCTGGTGATGTGTACTGTTCTGTCGCACGACCTCGTCAACGATCCCGATGTTGTCGCGATGATCGCGGCCTCCGCGGCTCTGACGATTTCGGGCGTTCCGTTCATGGGCCCGATTGCCTGTGCGCGCGTGGGTTACGAGGATGGCGAATACATCCTGAACCCGACCGTCGACGATATGCACAAGCTGCGCGAGAACCCCGATCAGCGTCTTGATCTGGTTGTTGCAGGCACGAAAGACGCCGTGATGATGGTGGAATCGGAAGCCTACGAGCTGACCGAGGACGAAATGCTCGGCGCTGTGAGCTTCGCGCATGAGCAGATCCAGCCCGTCATCGACCTGATCATTGATCTGGCCGAAGAATGTGCGAAAGAGCCCTTCGACTTTCAGGCGCCTGACTATTCGGACCTGTTCGAAGCTGTGAAAGCGGCTGGCGAAACGGCGATGAAAGAAGCCTATGCGATCACCGACAAGCAGGAGCGTGTAGCTGCTGTTGCGGCCGCAAAGGAAGCCATCAAGGAATCGCTGACCGAAGAGCAGCTTGAGGACGCAAACCTCAGCGCGGCACTCAAGAAGCTCGAATCCACCGTCCTGCGTGGCACGGTTGTGAAAGAAGGCAAGCGGATCGACGGCCGTGCGCTCGACGAAGTGCGTCCGATCGAATGCGAAACGGGCTTCCTGCCCCGTACGCACGGCTCGGCGCTCTTCACTCGTGGCGAGACACAGGGTCTTGTCGTGACCACACTCGGCACCGGTGACGACGAGCAGATGATCGACGCGCTTACGGGCACCTACAAGTCGAACTTCCTGCTGCACTACAACTTCCCTCCCTACTCGGTTGGCGAAGTGGGCCGTGTCGGCTCTCCGGGCCGTCGTGAAATCGGTCACGGTAAGCTGGCTTGGCGTGCGCTTCAGGCTGTTCTGCCTGCCGCAACCGACTTCCCCTACACAATTCGTGTGGTCTCCGAGATTACCGAATCCAACGGCTCTTCCTCGATGGCTTCCGTCTGTGGCGGTTCGCTCTCGATGATGGATGCGGGTGTTCCGCTCAAGTCCGCTGTTGCGGGTGTGGCCATGGGTCTGGTGCTCGAAGATGACGGCGAATTCGCCATCCTCACCGACATCCTTGGCGACGAGGATCACCTCGGCGACATGGACTTCAAAGTGGCGGGGACCGAAAAAGGTATCACCTCGCTGCAAATGGACATCAAGGTGCAGGGCATCACGCCCGAGATCATGAAGAAAGCCCTCGCGCAAGCGAAGCAGGGTCGTCTTCACATCCTCGGCGAGATGAACAAGTCGCTCTCTGGTGCTGGTGAATTCTCCGCCCACGCCCCGCGCATCGAAACGATGCAAGTCCCCACAGACAAGATCCGCGAAGTGATCGGCTCGGGCGGGAAGGTGATCCGCGAAATCGTTGAAGTTTCTGGCGCAAAAGTCGACATCAACGACGACGGTATCATCAAGATCGCAAGCCCCAACGGCGACGCCATCAAAAAGGCCTACGATATGATCCACTCGATCGTCGCAGAGCCCGAAGAAGGCGTGATCTACAAAGGCACGGTCGTGAAAGTCGTCGACTTCGGCGCTTTCGTGAACTTCTTCGGCAAGCGTGACGGCCTCGTGCACGTCTCCCAGATCGAAAACCGCCGCCTCAACCACCCCTCCGACGTGCTCAAAGAAGGTCAGGAAGTTTACGTCAAACTCCTCGGCTTCGACGATCGCGGCAAGGTCCGTCTGGCCATGAAAATGGTCGATCAGGAAACGGGTGAAGAAATCGCACCGGAGACGAAAGAAGGCTGAGCGGCTGGCTCCATAGACTAACGGAATCCTCCGCCGCAAGGCGGGGGTATTCTTTCTAAGTAATAGGTTTGTAATAGGTTTTGAATGTTTACTACTTTTGTTCTGACCGTCGAGCAGCCCGATGGGCTGCGCAGACGTCATCTTGCCGAGGAGTGTGAGCGTCTCGGACTGGCCTGTCATTGCGTGCAAGGTGTCACCTTCGGTGATCGGGAGATTTCAGAAACATATTCGGTTCTGAGCAACCTCTTCTATTCCAAGAGAAGCATGACGCAGGGAGAAATAGCCTGCTATATTGGTCATCGCCGCACTTGGCAGGCGTTTCTCGATAGTGGGGCGGAGGTCGCCTTGATATGCGAAGATGATTTCAAGTCGATAAACGATGCTGACTTTCGCGAAGTTTTGGATCGGGCTGTGTCTCGTGACGACTGGGATATACTAAAGTTGTTCGATTTCGCGCCTAAGAAGATCTTGCATAGCGTGCCGCTCGGCTCTTTATCGATCGTTGACTACAAATATCCTGCAGCTGGGGCTGTGTGCTATCTCATTCGCCGCAAGGCGGCGCTGCGCCTCCTACGTCGCAAAAAGATCTTTCGCCCAGTTGACGAGGATTTCCTTTACTGTTGGGAGTTTGGGCTTCGCGTTCGGTCCGTTTATCCCAACCCGGTTGCTGAGGTTGCTGCGGACCTTGGGGGATCGGTTCTTGAAGCGGAGCGCGTCTCAATCAAGCGCAACCGAAACCGCATTAGATCTCTCTGGGGAATGTTTCTTGCCGGCTACAAGCAGATTCGCTCAAAGGCATACCGCGCATCACTCAGGCGTGGGGCTGATAATTCCTGATCCCACAGCTGCTTAATAGGCGTAGGGATAGGGCGAGAGAGGTTTTTTTCTAAGAAACCGTATCAGATTGCGCGGTGACCTTCCGGGAAGACGTGATGGTGTTGTACTGTCAATGAAGTCGCGAGTCTTTGCCTCTTCAAGGAAACGAACGCGCCATTTCTCGGTGGTCTCGTCGCGCTGGACGGTGAGACTGGATTCTAGCTTTGTCGGGTGCGTCACGCCAAAGTGGTCGGCGATGTGGTTAACAAACGGACTTGGATCGTCGAGAAGATCCTCATATATGAAATGCTGGATATCTTCGCTGATAACACCAGTGTAGCTCCTCCAGTAGTCATAGCTTCGATTGATGAGGAAATAGCAGCGACAGATCTGGTCGAAGTCGTAATCTGCATCTTTTTTCTTCTCTCCTTTACTCGTCCATTGTTCGGTCTGCAGTCCGCGCGAAAAAGATATCGCCTGACGCAGGCGATCATTTCGTGTCAGAAGAACAAGGCTGACATCGTGATTTTCGCGGCAATATCGGATGAAATCCTTATTATAGTAGTGATTAATCCAGTGCAGGTGGCGTGGAAAAATCTTGATGCAGAAGCCAGAGCTACCGTTCGTACCGTTTTCGATTGCGGCCTCAAAGTATGTCTTGCGATCCGTCAAAACGGGGTCGAGCTGCGATTGCTCACGACCAAGCCATTCTCCCGATCGCCCAAGCCCCGCACCGGTCGCCAAAGACCCAAGCCAATTAGACCCGCTGCGGCCCTCTGTCAGTATGAGCACACCCTTACGCTTTTCCATGCTACCGCCCTTTGCAATCAACGATCCTTGGCCAGATATACACTGCCTAGTTGAGTTATCGAGCTTGATCAACACAAGAGGCGTATCCTCCCAATCCGGCAGAGATCCTCCACCTTGTAGCCCTGCCGGTAAAACGGCAAAGAAAACGCCCCGCCCGCGCGGCGAGGCTTTGTCGATGCAAACAGAAGAGCCCTAGCTTACTTCGGATCTTTCGCGAACCGCAGGTAGGGCAGTTTCTTGTCGAGTTCGCCGTATTTTGCCTTCGCGGCGTCGTCGTCAAGCGATAGGGCCACGATCACATCCTGACCCGTTTCCCAGTTGGCGGGAGTTGCGAGGGGCTGTTCGTAGGTGCGTTGCAGACCGTCGAGGGCGCGCAGGACTTCGGCGAAGTTGCGGCCCACGGACATCGGGTAGGTCATGATCAGCTGCACCTTCTTGTTCGGCGCGATGATGTAGACCGAACGCACGGTGGCCGAGTCGGCGGGGGTGCGGCCATCGGGGAGGTAGGCGTCGGCGGGAAGCATGCCAAAGGCTTTCGACAGTTTCAGATCCTCGTCGGCGACAATCGGGAAGCCTGCCTTGGCATTGGCGAAGCTCTCGATGTCGCCTTTCCAACCCTTGTGCTCTTCCACGCCATCAACGGAAACGCCAAGCACCTTCGTGCCACGCTTTTCCCATTCGTCAGCGAGTTGTGCCACGGCGCCGAATTCGGTGGTGCAGACGGGTGTGAAATCTTTGGGGTGCGAGAACACGATGGCCCAGCTGTCACCAATCCAGTCGTGGAGCGAAATGTCGCCTTGGTCGGTGGTGACGGTGAGGTCGGGGACGATGTCGTTAATGCGAAGACCCATGGGTATTCCTCCTAGTTTGAATGCGTTGCAGCATAAATAAGCGCCTCAGCGCGGCTTTGCACCCCCTGCGTCATTTTGCACGGCTAAGGGGCGCGCAATTAGGGAGGGTGTTCTAGAAAGGACAACGGGCGGTGAACGACATTCCCTTGCCGCCATCAGGATGGCGAAACCGTAGGTTCTCGGCGTGGAGCATCAGACGCGGCGCATTGAGCGCTTCCCCCGTGGCATAGAAGGGATCGCCAAGAATCGGGTGGCCAATGGCGAGCATATGCACGCGCAACTGGTGCGAGCGGCCCGTTTTGGGACAGAGGCGCACGCGGGTCTCCCCGTCACCGCGCCGAACCACGCGCCAGTCCGTCACCGCCTGTTTGCCGTTGTCATGGTCAACCATCTGGCGCGGACGGTTGGGCCAGTCGACGATCAGCGGCAAGTCCACCGTCCCCGTCTTCTCCGCAATCTCGCCATAGACACGCGCGACATAGGTTTTCTTCGTCTGGCGTTTCTCAAATTGCAGACCGAGGTGCCGCTGCGCGTGAGGAGTAAGGGCAAAGACCATGACGCCGCTGGTGTCGCGGTCAAGGCGATGGACGAGCAATGCCTCTGGATAGGCTTCCTGCACCCGCGCGATCAGGCAGTCGGCGAGATGCTCCCCCTTACCCGGAACAGAGAGAAGCCCCGCAGGCTTGTCAACTAGGAGCACTTCGTGATCCGCATGGATGACCGTCACGGGTGTCTGAGGTGGATTATAGTCGCTGCTCATGTAGGGCGCTTAGCACGCTGCGGGCGCATCCGCAAAGACACGGTCGAGAAGGGATTGCAGTCGAGCCTCATCCTCGGAGGTAAAGGCGGCAGGTTGGTTGCTGTCGATATCGAAGACGCCGAGCAGGTCGCCCGCCCTATTGCGCACGGGTAGGACAAGTTCGGAGCGCGTCGTCGAGGAACAGGCGATGTGACCCGCAAAGGCCTCGACATCATCCACACGCTGCGCCACACCCTCGCGCGCGCAGGCCCCGCACACCCCGCGCGAAAACGGGATCACAAGACATCCGTGGCCGCCCTGATAAGGACCGATTTTAAGCAAATCAGGCGCAACGACACGGTAAAACCCCGTCCAGTCAAAACGCGCGTCGCTATGATGGATCTCGCAAGCCATTGTGGCCATGAGAGAAACCGTATCCGTCTCCCCCTCACAAAGCGCCACCACTCGCGCCTCGAGCTCACCGTCCATGCGCGCTCTCCTTTTTCAATTCAATGTCAGATGCAAACCCGCTCTTAACGAATAGGTCGTAGTTTGCCCTGCGAAGAATGCAATAGGTAGGGCGGCATAAGTAAAGCCATGAAGCTGACACATCGGGATTTTGACGATATTCGTGTGATCTCCGTCGACGAGGCGCGCATTGATGCTGCCTGTGCGATCCAGTTCAAGGACCAGATGCGGGAGAAGACCGACGACGCGCCATCGCGCGTGGTACTTGATCTTGGACGTGTCGCCTTCCTCGACAGTTCGGGACTCGGCGCAGTTGTCGCTGCGATGAAAGCGATGAAGGATGGTCACAGGCTGGAACTGGCCGCTCTCAATCCGCCCGTGCAACGGGTGTTTCATCTCACCCGAATGGACAACGTCTTCCGCATTCATCCGTCCATCGACACCGTAGTGCCAGGGGATGACGAGACCTGAGCGACCATGTCATCACAAACAAGTATAAAAGACTTGGCATTCCACAAACGCCTCGTGTTCACCGCAACGGACACCAATGTGCGACGTGGGCTGCGCGCGGTCTTTCACTCGCTCAGGGACATGACACTAGCGCCAGAGGAAGCCGCCTGCATCGAGTTGGTCCTTGCAGAGGCACTCAACAACATCGTCGAACACGCCTACACCGACACGCCCGACGGGCTAGTCGAGATTTGCGTAAGCCGCGATGCAAAAGGTCTGTCTTTCCAGATTTCCGACCGAGGCAAGCCGATGCCAGGGGGGCAGCCACCGCTTGGCATTCGAGTTCTCGACAACACAGGGGTTCAAGATCTGCCCGAAGGGGGGTTCGGCTGGCTCCTGATCCGCGAGTTGGCCAATGATCTCGACTATAGACGCGAAGGGAACACCAATATGTTCAGTTTCCGCATAAACGTAGCCGCACAGAACGAATCCTGCGGCGCGTGACGCAGCCTCACTTTACCCGTGCAGGGCTCCCACGAATGCACGAAGCGCGTGGATCAGTTCATCTGGAATTGAAGTGGATAAGTACCGTCGTCCATCGGGCCAAACAGATCGGGCAAATCAGGATGATCGACGGGCTGGCCCGAGTAATCCGCAATCAAGTTCTGCTCGGAGACATAGGCGAGATAGAAACTCTCATCGTTCTCCGCGAGCAGGTGATAGAACGGCTGATCCTTCTTGGGCCTGCTGTCCTCAGGGATCGCGTCATACCACTCTTCAGTCTTCGAAAATGTCGGATCGACATCGAAGATCACCCCGCGAAACGGATGTTTGCGGTGACGGACAACCTGTCCAAGGTGGTATTTGGCACGTATCGACTGCATTGCGTTGCAACCCCCTGACCATATTAGTAGACCATCAACCATGCGCCAGTCCACGGGTGCAAGCCCATAATCAGGGAAACAGTCTGTGCACCTCGTCTTTACAGTTCTGGAAATTGTGTCCCCTGTTTTCTTCCTCGCCGTGATTGGATTCGTGTGGGTCAAGACAGGTCACGACTACCGTCTGGAGTTCGTCACGCGCCTTGCGATGACCCTCTCGATCCCCGCGCTGATCTTCACTGCGCTGGTCGAAACCGAGATCGACCCCGCCGCGCTCACCACGCTGTGTTTTGCCTCGATCGTGGCCTATGCGGGAGTGACGGTGGCGGCTTGGATCGCAGTTAAAGTGATGCACCTCGACTTTCGCACCTACCTTGCACCGATCACATTTGGCAACACAGGCAACCTCGGTTTGCCGCTCGCCCTCTTTGCTTTTGGCGACGAGGGGCTGAGCTACGCGATCATCGTTTTTGCGGTCATGGCGCTGTGGTCGTTTACCTTCGGCGTCTATGTCACGGCGGGCGGCGGTTCTCCGCTCAAAGTGATCAAAGAGCCTCTTGTGGGCGCGACCCTGCTTGGCGGGATCTTTCTATGGCAGGGCTGGACCCTGCCCCGCTTCGCAATGAACACGCTCGACCTGCTTGGCCAGATTGCCATCCCGACCATGCTGATCACCCTCGGCGTCGCTGTGGCGCGGTTGCAGGCGAAGGGTATTGGGCGGGCAGTTGCTATCTCTCTGGGCAAGGTAATCCTGTGCACGGCGATTGCTGCGACGGCTGGAGCGGCCTTTAATCTCGCTCCTGTGCCCTTTGCGGTGCTGGTGGTGCAGGTCGCAACGCCTGTTGCTGTCACGAGCTACATGCTGGCGGAGAAATACGGCGCGGATTCAGGCGCAGTGGCGAGCCTTGTCGTCGCCTCGACGCTCCTGTCGGTCGCCTATCTGCCGCTGATCCTCGGTTTCCTGATCTGATCGCGCCCGATCCGGCCACTCACGGGAAAGACATTTCCCGCCCGCGCCAAATCGGTTAATATGCCTCAAAACAAAAAGCGAGAGGCAGATATGAGCAGATCCCTTCGCACCCTTGCGCTCCTTGTCTTTGTCGCAGCCTGCGGCAGTGGCAATTTTTCGGCGCCGCGCAATCTGGACAACGCCTGTGCCATCGTGGCGCAGCGTCCAGCCTATTTGCGGGCAATGAAATCGACCGAGAGCAAGTGGGGCATCCCCGTGTCCGTGCAAATGGCCACGATTTACCAAGAGAGCAAATTCATCGGCAACGCGCGGACACCGTATCGGTTCTCGCTCGGTGTGATCCCAATGGGTCGCCAGTCCTCGGCCTATGGCTATGCGCAGGCGCTGGACGCGACGTGGGACGAATACCGCAACGAAGAAGGTGGCTGGGGCGCGAAACGGGACCGCATCCGCGACGCTACCGATTTCATGGGTTGGTATATGAACCAGTCGCACGAAGATCTCGGCATCCCGAAAGACGACGCGCGTCTGCAATACCTCGCCTATCATGAAGGTCGCACGGGATTTGCGCGCGGGAGCTACAAGTCGAAATCGTGGCTGATGCGCGTTGCGAACGAAGTCGGCGAACGCGCCCGCACCTATGAGGCGCAGCTACGTTCCTGTCGTAAGAGCTAACGCGAACAGTGGCGCGCCTGTCAATCGACGGGCGTGCCGCGGTCGCGAGCGATGCGTGTGATGTTGAACAACGCGTCCGACAACTTTCCGCCAAGCCGCATTTTCGTCAATTGCACAGTGGTGGAGCCCCCTGCATCATCGTTAACGATCCATGCCTTGAGGATCGGGCGATCCCCGAAAATCAGGTCAATCGAGCCATACTCGGGATGGTCGGGATCTTGCGCGCGCACAAAGGTGTCGCCGTTTTTCTCGGTATGCGAGACCACCATCCGCGCCGCCGTCAGATCGACATTGCGCTTAAGGATGAGGCTGAGCGGGGTCTGTGACAGCGGGAATCGCTGCGGTGGCTCGTTGGAACCTGGATCAAAAATCGCGACCTGACCGCCACCCGTGACCACCAAAGCCTCTGAATCAGCGTATTCCAACCGCATCCGTCCTGGCCGTTTGATGGTCAGTGTGCCTTGCGAACGTGAGCCGTCATCATTTATCTGGGTGAATTCCGCCTCAACAGTGCCAAGCCCGTTGAGATAGGACGAAAGCTCGGACAGCGACAGTTTCTCCGCCGACGCAGGAAAGGCGATGGCGAGTGCGAAAACGGGTGCGATTGCAAAACGTAGAATACTCATAACATTGATATAAGCGGGGGCGTCGCGCATTGCATCTCAAAACGGATCACGCAGGCGTGGGCAGTGCGTCAAATGCGGCCTGTGGCGGATTGACAGAAATGCCCGCCCCGCCTATCCCTGCGCCCCATCACAAATCGACCCGCTGGGACGACCCAGCCTCGCACGGGTCTTTGTCAGGACGACCTGAATACGAAAAGAGGTTGAAATGGCTTGGTTCTATCTTCTCACCGCAGGCATTCTCGAAGTCGTTTGGGCAACAGGGTTGAAGCAACTCGGAGTGCGGTTTTCGTGGCTCCTCGGTGCGGGCACAGCGGTTGCCATGTTTGTGAGCCTGATCGCCCTTTACGCCGCGATGCAACGCCTTCCGCTCGGAATTGCCTACCCTGTCTGGACGGGGATCGGATCGGTTGGATCGGTGCTTTTGAGCGTGATCTTGTTCCAGCAAGGCCTCAGTCTGTCAGGGATCGCAGGCGTGATGTTCCTGCTGATCGGCATGATCCTGATCGGTGGCGACGCGCACTAACGCCGTGACGCGATCCCCCCGAAACCGATTTGGCAGCGGGGAGACTGTGTGCGCCTATTGCTCGGGGACCAGAATTTCGCGCTTGCCCACGTGGTTGGCCGAGGAGACCACACCCTCGTCCTCCATCTGCTCCACAAGGCGCGCGGCCTTGTTGTAGCCAATGGCCAGTTTGCGCTGGATGTAGGAGGTGGAGCACTTGCGGTCCTTGATCACGATTGCGACCGCTTGGTCGTAGAGCGCATCATCGCCGCCCGTGTTGCCGCCTGTCAGACCGAGAACCGCATCGATATCGGCCTCTTTCTCGGCCTCGGGGCCATCCTGCACACCGCCGACGTAATCGGGCGGGCCGTAGGCCTTGAGGTAGGAGACAACCTTTTCGACTTCTTCATCCGAGACAAAGGGCGCGTGACAACGTGTGATACGTCCGCCGCCCCCCATGTGCAGCATGTCGCCCATGCCCAGAAGTTGCTCGGCGCCCTGCTCACCCAGAATGGTGCGGCTGTCGATTTTCGACGTCACCTGGAAGGAGATCCGCGTGGGGAAGTTGGCCTTGATCGTGCCGGTAATCACGTCAACGGAGGGGCGCTGCGTGGCCATGATGAGGTGGATGCCAGAGGCCCGCGCCATCTGCGCGAGACGCTGGATGCAGGCTTCGATTTCCTTACCCGCGACCATCATCAGGTCAGCCATCTCGTCAACGATGACGACGATATAGGGCATCTTTTCGGGCTGGAATTCTTCCGTTTCAAAAATTGGATCACCCGTCTCGTCATCAAAGCCCGTCTGAACCGTGCGCGAGAACATCTCACCCTTGGCAAGCGCATCACCAACGCGGCCGTTGTAGCCGTCGATGTTACGCACGCCCATCTTGGACATCTTGCGATAGCGTTCTTCCATCTCCGCCACGACCCATTTGAGCGCGACCACGGCCTTTTTGGGGTCGGTCACAACGGGCGACAGCAGGTGCGGGATGCCGTCATAAACGGAAAGTTCGAGCATCTTCGGATCGATCATGATCAGGCGGCACTCGTCGGGCGTGAGCTTGTAGAGCAGCGACAGGATCATTGTGTTGATCGCCACCGACTTACCCGAACCCGTGGTCCCCGCGATAAGCAGGTGAGGCATTTTCGCAAGGTTGGTCACAACGGGATCGCCGCCGATATCCTTGCCAAGCGCAAGCGGCAGGCGGTGGTTCCCGTCGCCGAAATCGCGGGTCGACAAAAGCTCGCGGAAGGAGACCATTTCGCGGTGTTCATTGGGCAGCTCGATACCGATCACCGAGCGACCAGGCACGGTGGAGACACGTGCAGACAGCGCTGACATGGAGCGCGCGATGTCGTCGGCCAGACCGATAACCCGGCTCGCCTTAAGGCCCGGCGCGGGTTCAAGCTCATACATGGTCACAACGGGACCAGGGCGGACCGAGACAATCTCCCCCTTCACGCCGTAGTCATCCAGCACACTCTCAAGCATCCGCGCATTTTCCTCCAGCGCCTCGTCCGACAGCGTGTTGCGGTCAATGTGAACGGCGGGATTCAGGAGGTTAAGCGGCGGGCATTCGTATTCCGCCTCCGAGGGGTCGAATTTGAGTGTAGGTTGCGCTTCGGCCTGCGCGCGCTTGGAGGGCGCAGGGGCCTTCTTCGGCGTGTGCTGCACAACCCGCTTGGGCTCGGGCGCGGCAGGTTGCGGGATGTAACGCTCGGCCTGCGGCGCGACGTATTCGGGCGTATCAAGCGGCTCGATGAGTGCATCATCGAAACCGTCATCAAGGCCAACATCTTGCGGCGCGGCGAAAAGTGCGGGATCGGGCGTCGGCACGGGTTGCGGCTCAACCTCGGCCAGCACCATCGGCTTCGGACCTTTCTTGTAGCGCGCGGCGGCCTTCTGCGCTGCGGTGAGCGGCGGTTCGGGGCGCATGGCGGGGGCAGCGGGCGCGGCGGGTTGCGGCGCGGGAGCTGCCTTGCGCGCGGAGATCACAGAAGAGATTTTCGCCGCGATCCGCTGGCTGGTGTCGCTGGTTACGGGCACATCGGGCGCGAGGGCAGGCTCGACCAGTTCGGGCGTCAAGTCAGGCTGTGGCTCGCGTTTGAACAGGCCACCGAGGAGCGATTTCCCCTGCGCAGTCGTGCCCGCGTCAGGACCAAATCCATCATCATAGGCAGGGGCGGCAACGGGAGCCGCGACGGGCGCGGCAAGCGGGGATGCCGCCTCATGGGACGGACGATGCACTAGCGGTTCGCGGGCAATCATCTCGGCCTGAAGCTGCGCCTGTTCAGCGGCTTCGGCAGCGGCCAGCCTGCGGGCTTCGCGGCGCTCGGCGGCAGTCGCAGCGATACGCTGACCCGCGACGACCGAACCTTTTGCAGTGCGGCCAAGTAGATGCAGAACTAGCGCGTAGAGCGAGATCATGCCGTAGACAAGGAAACGCCCCGCAACGGACAATTCGGCGCGTGTTACACCAAGGGTGAAAAGCGCCACGGCGAGCGCTGCTGCCAGCGACAGGAAGGTAAGAAGCTTGAGGGCGAAACCCTGATCAATGGGTGAAAGCGACAGCAGCCCGGCAAGAGCGGTGTCACCGAACAGCCCGCCAAAACCCTGCGTCGAGGTGCCGTAAGAGGAAGCAAAAACGGCGGCAAGCGCAATGGCAATGGGCGCGAAAACGGCGCGCGAAAGGGCACGCTCTTCACCACGATGCAACACGAAACGCAGACCCCACACGGCAAAGACAACGGCAAACCCCCACGAGGCCAGACCCACGACGATCATCAGGGGCGAGGCAATCGTGGCTCCCATCCGACCGAGCATGTTCTGAACGGGCGCGTCGGTCACAGACAGCCAACTGGGATCTTCGGGCACATAGGAGCCGAGCATCAGCGCAAACAGGACACCCACACCGATGAGCGCCAGCCCGAGCAGTTCCTTGCCGCGGCGTTCGAGAACTGCCTGCGTGTTGCGATCAAAAAGCGGGTCGCGCCCGCGCGCTTGATACGATGCCATCTTGTGCCTCTCTTTACCCGAACAAACAGTCGCGCAGTGTTTCCAAGGCGCGCTGTGTCTCTTCTTTTGGGGCCACCAAAGCGACCCGAATGTAGCCTTTTGCGGGATTTTCACCCGCCACCGTGCGCGACAGATACGCGCCGGGAAGGACGCGGATACCTGTCTGCGTCCACAATTTCATTGCCGCCTCTTCGCCATCCGCGACAGGCAGCCAAAGGAAAAACCCCGCCTCGGGGGCCCCTGCCCCGTCGATGCCGTCGAACACGCGGTCAGCCATATCAAACTTCTCGACATAGAGCGCGCGCGATGCGGTGACATGGGCCTCATCCCCCCAAACCCGCGCACTGACCGCTTGGATCGGCAGTGGTAGCGGTGCGCCCGAATAAGCGCGCAAACGTTTCATGTGGTCGATGTTGCCCGCCCCCGATGCCACGAAGCCAGAGCGTAAGCCCGGAAGGTTGGAGCGTTTCGACAGGGAGTGGAAGATCACGACGCGGTCGGGGGCCGCGCCCATCTCCTGCGCCACTTGCAGGGCGGAGACGGGCGGCGTGCCACGGTAAATCTCGGAATAGCATTCGTCTGAGAAGACCTTGAAATCATGCTTCTCGGCAAGTGCGATCAGGTCGCGCAAGTAGTCAGCGGAAGCCACCGCGCCCTGCGGGTTCGACGGGCTGCAAATGTAGGCAACCGCTGTGCGGTCGAGAACCTCGTCGGGCAGCGCATGATAATCGGGCAGGAAGCCACTCTCGCGCGTAGCGGGCACAAAAACAGGCTCCGCACCCACCGTCACGGCGGCCACGGCGTAGACCTGATAGAAGGGATTGGGCATGAGAACGACGGGTTGCTTACCGCCCTTCGTCTCGGGGCAAAGCGCGATGCAGGCATTCATCAACCCCTCGCGCGTGCCGTTGAGCGCCATGATCTGACGGTCAGGATCGACGGTGACGCCAAAGCGCATCGCCAGCCAGTCGCGGATCGCGCCGAGCAAATCCTCAGTGCCATAGTTGTTGGGATAGCGGGCAAATCCAGCGACATTCTCAGCCAAAACTTCACCCACGAAGTCAGGCATCGCGTGGCGCGGCTCGCCGATGGTCATATGCACAACCTCTCCGCCCGGCGCATGAGCGTCGAGAAGGCTCCGCAGACGCGGAAAGGCATATTCTGGCAGGTTGGAAAACCGCTCAGGAAACGTCATGGGTGCTGCTACTGCCTCGTTTTCCGGATCATTTTTGCCCGGTTGATTGCCACCCAATGTAGCGATGCGGGCGCGCGCGGTCCAGAAAAAGAAGAACTAAATTGCCCCCGCGACGCGAACCCTGTGGCATTTCGGTCAGCGCGCGGATCAGCCAGCCAATGCCACCTCGCACGCCGCCGCAAGACGCAGAAGACGCGCCTCCTGAAGCGGAGGCATTTGCAGAGAGATCCCCGTCGAGGGCACGCCCGTTGGTAAGGTGATGGCACACAGCCCCATAAGATTGCCCACACGTGTGTTGCGCAGGGAGAGCAGGTTTTCGGTCACGTAATAGTCCCCATCACTCATGAGCCGTGCAGCATCAGGCGGCAGGATCGGTGCGGTCGGCACAAGCACCGCGTCATATTGCGCCGTTGCCGCGAGGTATTCGCCGCGCAGCCGGTGGAGCAATTTCCATCCCGCCACGTAGTCCGCGCCATTGAAGGCCGCGCCCGAGCGGAAACGTTCAAGAATGCGGTCGAACATCAGGTCGGGATTGGCCTCGATCACATCGCGCCATTCAGCATAGGCTTCGGTGGTGAACAGAATCGCGGAGAGGTCCATCGCATCAGTGACACAGGGGATCGGCCCGCGATCAATCTGCGCCCCCGCCCGTGCCAGTGCCTCAACCGCCTGCTCGAACCCCTGTCGTGGCGCATCACGGATGTCATCGAATACCACGTTTTCCATCACGAGAAGTCGCGTACCTTCGAGCGAGGCCTCTCGGAGATCGGGCGCAGCGCTATTGTCGAGCACGGCAAAGGTCAGCGCGGCATCTTCGACGGTCTTCACGAGCGGGCCGACCGTATCAAAAGCGGCGGCAAGCGGCACCACACCATCAAGCGAGAGTCGGCCTGATGTGGTCTTGAGCCCGACAAGATCGTTGAAGGCGGAAGGGATGCGCACCGACCCCCCCGTGTCCGTGCCAATCGCACCAGGTGCGAGGCCGAAAGCGACAGAGGCGGCAGCGCCCGATGACGACCCCCCCGAAACGGCGTCATGATCGTTAACGCAGGGCGGCGTGGCTGTAACAGGGTTGAGACCGAGACCTGAGAAGGCCAACTCGCTCATATGCGTTTTGCCGAGCCCCACAAGCCCAGCCGCCGATCCACGCGCCACGGCCTGCGCATCGCGGTCGGGAATGCGGTCCTTGAGCAAGGCAGAGCCCGCTTCAGTCGCCGTTCCCGCGGTGTCAAAAAGGTCTTTCCACGACACGGGCACACCGTCGAGCGGGCCGCGCCGCGTGCCATTTCGTGCGCGGCTGCGTGCGGCCTCAGCCTCGGCACGTGCGCGGGCAGGCGTGAGACGGGCATAAATGCGATCACCAAAAGGGTGTGCATCGGCGCGATCAAGGAAATATTCCGTTAATTCAACAGGATCGATAGCTCCCGCGGCAATATCCCGTCCCAGATCGCCCATGCTTTTGTCAAACTTGTCCACGCGCCGCTCCCTTGCCACTTTGTGGGTAAGCTAGCGACGCAAGAGCGCATGGACAATCCCGCGTTGCGCGTCATATTGAACGACATGACACAGAGTTCCGATCTTCTCATTGTAGGCGGCGGCCTGAACGGGCCCGCACTGGCACTGGCGACTGCGAATGCGGGCTTCAGAGTCACGATCATCGACGCCCTACCACGGGCCGCGCGGATGTCGGATGCCTTCGACGGGCGCGGCTATGCGCTCTCGGTGTCCTCGCAGCGGCTGTTAAAAGGTATCGGTATCTGGCCCGCCGTAGCCCCGCACGCCCAGCCGATTCTTGATGTGAAAATCACAGACGGAAAGCCCGGTGAGGCGCCCGCGCCGTTCATGCTGGAATTCGACCATGCGGAAATCGACGAGGGGCCAATGGGCTATATGGTCGAGGACCGCTTCCTTCGGCGCGCCTTTCTGGATGCGCTCAACGGGCATGAGCGGATCACACAGGTCGAAGGCCATGTCGCGGATCAGGAGGTGGACGCGCACGGCGCGCGGGTCACGCTCATGGACGGTCGCGTGCTTTCGGGTGCAGTGATTGTGGGATGCGACGGGCGAGCCTCGGGCACGGCGAAACGCGCCAAGATCGGGCGCACTGGCTGGGGCTATGGCCAGACCGCTTTGGTCTGTGCGATTGCGCATAAAAAGCCGCACCACGGCTGCGCACATCAGTATTTTCTACCGTCAGGACCACTGGCAATCCTGCCTCTCCCCAACAATCAAAGCTCGATTGTCTGGACCGAGAAGGACAGTGTGGCCGCAGATATCCAGTCGTTTTCCGATGAAGAATACCTTGAAGTTCTGCGCCCACGGTTCGGAGATTTCCTCGGCCCGATCAGCCTCGCAGGGAAACGCTTCACCTATCCGCTCAACATCACGCTGGCCAATTCATTTTACGCGCCGCGCGTGGCGTTGGTGGGGGATGCCGCCCACGGGATGCACCCGATTGCGGGACAAGGACTGAACGCGGGATTGAAGGATGTCGGGGCGCTGGCTGAAGTGCTCACGGCAGCGCGGCGGCGCGGTGAGGACATCGGGCGAGAAGACGTTCTGGCGCGTTATCAACAGTGGCGACGGTTCGACGTGGCCTCGATGGCGCTTATGACCGACAGTTTTAACAAGCTGTTTTCCAACGACAATCCGATCTTGCGTACAGTGCGCGATATCGGAATGGGCGTAGTAAATTCACTGCCAAATGTGCGGCGCGAAGCGATTCGCGAAGCTGCGGGGGTGAACGGTGACGTGCCGAAACTCCTGCGGGGTCAGCCGCTCTAGTCGTCGAGCCTGCGTGCTTCTGAGATCAGCATAATCGGAATGCCGCCACGGATCGGGAAGGCCAAACCAGCCGCTTTTGACACCAGCTCTTGCGCCTGAGCGTCGTAGGTCAGGGTTGTGCGGGTCTGCGGGCAGACGAGAGCCTCCAACATGCGGCGGTCGAATTCGGGTTGATCGGCGTCCATCAGTTCATCTCCTTGCCCGTGCCGCCCATCAGGGCGAACTCCATCAGCGTTATAAGCGTTTCGCGACGCGTTGGAAGGGTCGGACTTTCAAGCAGGGCCTGTTTGTCCTCCGGCTCGAACGGACACAACATGGCGAGCGAGTTGATCAGCATCTCGTCGTCGGCGTCGCGCAGGCTGTCCCAATCCGTGCGCAATCCCTCCTCCTCGAAGAAACGGTTGAGCAGCGTCATGAAGCTGTTGCGGTCCAATCCATCGTCACATTCCGCGCGGCCAAGGTCACCCTCGAAACCGGCCCAGTCAGCACAGAAACGGCGGTAGGGCGAAAATCCCGTTGCCTCCTCGCGCAGCCGAAAGCGCGACACGCCCGCGAGTGTGATCATGTAGCGCCCGTCCTCGGTTTCGGAAAACCCCGTCACCCGACCCGCGCAGCCGATGGCATTGAGTGCATCACCCTCGCCGCGCGGCTGGACCATCCCGATCAAGCGGGAGGAGGTTTTGAGGCAATCGTCGAGCATCTGCAAATAGCGCGGCTCGAAGATATGCAGCGGCAGACGCGCACGTGGCAGGAGCAATGCCCCGGGAAGGGGAAAGACGGGGATCACCTGCGGAAGGTCTGCGGCTGTCAGCATGGCGATAGATGTAGCGCGCGCACCACGTCAAGCAAACAGGATCGACGAAAGCTTGCGCCGTCCGTCGAGCACGCGTTTGTCATTGGCTGGCAGGCTGTCGAAGATGGTGAAAAGCTCGGCCTTGGCCGCGCCCTCGTTCCATTCACGATCCGTGCGCACGGCGTCGAGCAGCACTGCAATCGCGCCCTCCACATCGTCCGCGCCATGCAGCGCAGTGGCCAGCTCGATCTTCGCGGCCATATCTTTCGGGTCCGCCTCGACCTTAGCTCGCAATTCGTCGACAGGGCCTGCGCTCTCGGCCTTGCGGGCAAGATCGATCCGCGCTCGCACCGCCTCGATGGCGGGGTCTGCGGAAATGGCGTCGGGGACACCGTTGATCGTGGCTTCGGCCTCGTCCACCTGCCCGCTCGCAAGGTGGCAATTGGCCAGCCCTGCGAAGGCGGCTGCGTTTTCGGGGTCTTCGCCTAAGATGGCGGCGAAGGTCTGCGCCGCATCCACGAGCGCGCCCGTTTCTAGCATCTCTTCGGCCGCAGCAACGGCATCGGCCAGACCGTTGTCCGCCTCACCGCCGCCAAGGGCGACAAGCTTGGAGATGAATTCGTCAATCTGGCTTTGCGGAACCGCGCCTTGAAAACCGTCCACTGGCTGCCCTTGGAAGAAGGCGTAGACAGTCGGGATGGATTGCACGCGCATCTGGCCCGCGATCCCCTGATTTTCGTCCACGTTGATCTTGGCCATTTTGACCTTGCCACCCGCCGCCTTCACCGCCGCTTCCAAAGCGGGGCCGAGGGTTTTGCACGGGCCGCACCATGGCGCCCAGAAATCAACGATCACGGGGACGGTTTGCGAGGCCTCAACGACATCGGCCATAAAGGTCGCTTCGGAGACGTCTTTGATGAGGTCGCCGCCCGCGGCGGCTTGGTTCTGACCGAGGTCCATGCTCTGATCTCCCTAATTCAATCTGTTTGGGTCTTATATGAGGCTGTCCCCGCCCGAATTAAAGGGCGAACTACAAGTCAAAGGTAGCAAAGACGGGGGCGTGGTCGGAGGGCTTCTCCCATCCCCGCGCGGCACGCAGCACGCGGCTGGAATGCGCGGCGTTCGAGATATCGGGCGTGGCCCAGACGTGATCAAGGCGACGACCCTTGTCGGCGGCGTCCCAGTCCTTCGCACGGTAGGACCACCACGAATAGAGCAGCCCCTCGGGGATGTCCTGACGGGTGATGTCGACCCAGTTACCCGCGTCTTGTGTCTGTGCGAGATGTTCGATCTCGACGGGGGTATGGGAAACAATCTTGAGCAGTTTCTTGTGGTCCCAGACATCATCCTCGCGCGGAGCGATATTGAGATCCCCGACGAGAATGGATTTCTGCGGCGCGTCGGCATGGAAGGCATCGCGCATCTCGGTGAGGTAGTCGAGCTTCTGCCCGAACTTGTCGTTGATCTCGCGGTCGGGTTTGTCACCACCTGCGGGCACGTAGAAGTTGTGGATGGTGACGCCATTTTCGAGTTTACCCGCGATGTGGCGCGCGTGACCGAGAGAGGCGTAATCTTCCGCGCCCGCCTCGACCATCGGAATTTTCGACAGGATCGCGACACCGTTGTAGCCCTTCTGGCCCCGCGCAACCATGTGCGTGTAGCCAAGCGCGTGGAAACGCTCCAACGGGATTTTCTCGACGGGGGATTTGCACTCTTGCAGGCAAAGCACGTCGGGAGCTTCTTCCTCCAAGAGCTTCACCACAATCGGTTCGCGCAACCGCACCGAGTTGATGTTCCAGGTCGCAAGGGTAAAGGCCATGTCCGTCTCTCCGATTTGTTGAGGGGAGACTAACCTCCGTGCGCAGCCCTTGCCACCCGAAAGGGGCTTCTCAACAGCTGCGCAACCCCCAATGCCCCTATTAACCACCGGCGACCTTAGCGGACGATAGACGCGGCGGTCGAAAAAAATGGCCCGACGCGGGAAACGTCGGGCCGAGGGAACGAGGGACGCGTATCTAATCCGCGATACGCTGCGGCTTTGAACATGAAACCCGTGAGACCCAGTTTGGTTCCGGATCTCTTAATTTTTGGTTACGCCACCAAGCGATAACCGCCGCTTTCCGTCACCAGAAGGCGCGCATTCGAGGGATCGGGTTCGATCTTCTGACGCAGGCGGTAGATGTGGGTTTCCAGCGTGTGCGTCGTCACACCCGCATTATAGCCCCAAACCTCGTGCAGAAGAATGTCACGCGGCACCACGCCTTCGGTCGCGCGGTAGAGGAACTTGAGGATATTGGTCTCTTTTTCGGTCAAGCGGATTTTCTTGTCATCCTCCGTGACGAGCATCTTTTGCGCGGGTTTGAAGGTGTAGGGTCCGAGCTGGAACACTGCCGCTTCAGATTGCTCGTGAGTGCGTAACTGTGCGCGGATACGGGCCAGAAGCACGGGGAATTTGAACGGTTTGGTCACATAGTCGTTTGCGCCCGCGTCGAGGCCGAGAATGGTGTCGGCGTCGCTGTCCTGCCCCGTGAGCATGAGGATCGGGGATTTTACGCCCGCCTTGCGCATCCGCTTGCACAACTCGCGGCCATCGGTGTCAGGCAGGCCAACGTCGAGGATCACCAGATCATAGTGCCCCTCCTTGATGCGCTCCATGCCGCCCGCGCCATCGCCCGCTTCGAAAACGTCGAAGTCCTCGGTCATCACAAGCTGCTCGCTCAATGCCTCGCGCAGATCGTCGTCATCATCAACGAGGAGAATTCTCTTTAGGTTGGGCATTTTTGCCTCCGTTGTGTCAATCTCTTGAAGCCGATGTGAGTTTTCATCACGCCATCGGCAAGATTTACGACAATCTCCTCACGCAAGCGTGTCGACATTGCGCCAAATGTTTCACTTTGCGTCAGAAGCGGCTACATCGTGTAACACTATTACTATGGAATCTGCCAACATGAGTCTTGCCCCTGCCCTTCCCGAACTGATTGCACGCGCCCGCGCGGACATGCGCATGGGTGTTCCCGTTGTTCTGCGCTCAAGCGATCACATCAGTCTCGCCGCCGCCGCAGAGGGCCTGTCGCCCGAACGGCTTGCAGCACTCAAGGCACTCGGCACAACCTATATGGCGATCACCTCTCGACGGGCACAAACCCTAAGCGCGCGCGCATATGACGGCGATGTGGCGCGAATCATCCTGCCCGATGACGCAGACGTCGAGTGGATTGCGGCGGTCGCAGCCCCCGAACACGATCTTGCTGCGCCGATGAAGGGGCCGTTCAAGACACTGCGCAGTGACAGCGCCACCCATGCACGCACGGCGATTGCGCTGGCGAAAACGGCACGTCTACTTCCCGCCGCGATTATGGTGGACCTGCCCGTTGATACCAAAGAAGACCTCTCCGCGCTCACATCGCTCCCTGCGGAACTCGCGCTGCCTCATATGGCGACGCTCGCGCCGCTGGCCGATGTTGTCTCGGCCCGTGTGCCATTGACAGTATCGGACGCGGGCCGCGTGCATGTGTTCCGCCCTGACGACGGGGCCGAAGAGCATTTCGCCGTGGAAATCGGACGCCCCGACCGAAATGCACCCGTTCTCGCGCGCCTGCATTCGGCCTGTTTCACAGGGGACATCATGGGGTCGCTCAAATGCGATTGCGGGCCGCAGTTGCGTGCCGCACTTGCGCAGATGGGTGAGGAAGGCGCGGGCGTGCTGCTTTACCTCAATCAGGAAGGGCGCGGGATCGGCCACGCCAACAAGATGCGCGCCTATACGCTTCAGGATCAGGGATTCGACACGGTGGAGGCCAATCATCGCCTTGGATTCGAGGATGACGAGCGCGATCTGCGGATCGGGGCGGCGATCCTCAAGAAGATGGGATTTTCCTCCGTGCGCCTGCTCACCAACAACCCCGCCAAGATCGCGCGGATGGAAGATCAAGGCATCAAGGTCACGGAGCGCGTGCCGCTCAAGGTCGGCCAAACCCCTGAAAATGCGGGATATCTGGCAACCAAGGCGAAGAAGTCGGGGCACTTGTTGTGACGCCGTTTCCGGCCCGTGGGGATATGATCGTGACCCGTTGGGGGGTGCGGTTCATGGGGCGGCGGCTTCCTGTCTCCATCGGGCGCGGCGGAATGACCGACGACAAGCGCGAAGGCGATGGGGCGACCCCGCGTGGCGTTTGGCGCATGATGGAAGGCAGGTATCGCGCCGACCGATGCGCCCGCCCGCACACAGCGCTCACCATGCGCCCGATAGGGCCGCGCGACCTGTGGTCCGACGACCCTGACGATCCCGCATATAACCAAGCAATTACAGCGCCTTACCCGCACTCACACGAGCACCTTCGCCGCGCCGACAGGCTCTATGATGTGCTGTTCGTGACGGACTGGAACTGGCCCGTTGCTACCTCCGAAAAAGGCTCGGCGATCTTCGTCCACCAATGGCGAAAACCGCGCCACCCTACGGCGGGATGCCTTGCGTTTCGGCCCGATCACCTGCGCTGGATAGCGGCGCGGATCACGCCCCACACGCGGCTGTTTATCCGCTAAAAGGACGGTCTGAACCCTGTCGGATATGTGTCGGGCATCTGTCGGGCACGGCATCGGGCACCTCACCCGTCCGACCTGACAGACCACAAGGCGCCAGACCGAAACACCCGACCGATTCACCCCACCTCAGGAATAGTCCCGCTCGCCAAAGATCGCCGACCCGACGCGCACCGATGTCGCGCCCTGACCGATGGCGGTCTCGAAATCGCCCGACATACCCATCGAGAGCTTTTCGATTCCGTTGCGCTCCGCGATCTTGCGCAGAAGCGCGAAGTTCAGTGACGGTTCTTCATCGGCGGGGGGGATGCACATCAACCCCTCGATCTCCAAACCGAGATCACGACACTCGGCAATAAAGGCATCCGCATCGCGCGGGTGGACACCTGCCTTCTGCGGCTCCTCGCCCGTGTTCACCTGTATATAGAGACGCGGGCAGGTTCCCATCTCCTCGGCCAGCCGCGCAATCGTCTTGGCCAGTTTGGGACGGTCAATGGTCTGGATCACGTCGAAAAGCTCCATCGCCTGCCGCGCCTTGTTGGTCTGAAGCGGGCCGATCAGATGCAATTCGATTCCCTCATAGCGTGTGCGGAAGTCAGGCCACTTGCCCGCCGCCTCCTGCACACGGTTCTCGCCAAAGACACGATGACCAGCATCCAGCACAGCCTCCACACGTTCGTTGGGTTGCACTTTCGACACGGCGATCAACTCAACCTCTCCCTCCGCACGCCCCACGCGGGCCAATGCCTTGGAAATACGGGATTTCACCTCTTCTAGAGACATCGCACTGCCTTTCTGCAAAAGTTAACGCCACAACCGACCTTCTCCCGCGTTTCTAGGGGACAGTCGAACAGAGCCGCAACAGGTGTGTGTCATGATTGCATCATTTTACCCAGCGTTGCATTTTCAAGTGCGCCCTTTGCTTGACCCAAAAGGCTTCTCGGCGCATTCAACTGTCCATGTGTCGGACTGGCCGGCATTCCTGATATTCCAATTCCACGAGGGAACTCATGAAAAATATCCTTCTTTCTTCCGCAGCGATCGTCGCCCTTGCCGGTGCCGCTTCCGCTGAAGTCACCTTCGGTGGCGATGCTACGCTCGGCTACAACGACGACGTTAAAGACGCCGCTGGCGTTAGCAATTTCTACGTTGATGCTGGCCTTGACGTCGCGCTCTCCGCCGAACTCAACAACGGCTGGACCGCTGGCGCGACCTTCAGCGCCGACTTCGACGACCTGACCGAGGACACCGACCCCACTATTGACACGGACTTCACCGTCTACATCGAATCCGACATGGGTGGCCTCTACTACGGTGAATACTCCTCCGCAGTTGATCAACTGATCTCCTCGCCTGAGGGCCTCACCGACGGCATGTATGACTTCGACGATGACGACATCGGCGAAGATGGTGAGCAACTGGTTCTCAAAGGCAACTTCGGTTCCATCCAAGCCGCAGCATCGACTGTTGTTATCGACAACTCTCTGGGCGGTGGCACCGATGGTAGCACCTTCGCAATCACCGGCGACTTCGGCAACTTCTCCCTCGGCTTCGGCTATGTTGAAGGCTACACTGGTCTCGGTGGCGGCGACATTGGTTTTGGCGGTGTTGCTGACTCCATCGCTCTGACCGTTGCTACGTCCTTTGGCGGCGCAGACGTCAACTTCGGTATTGCTGACGCGGAAGGCGACACCAACTACGGTATCGAAGTTGGCTACCCCGTTGGCCCCGTTGCTCTCTCCGTGTGGTTTGCTGACGGCGACCAAGATCGCGTAATGGGCCTCAAAGGCGTCTACGAAGACGGCCCGATCTCCGTTACTGCTGAAGTCGAAGACGTCGACGATGGTTCCGACACCACCTACAGCCTCGAAGGCACCTACGACATGGGCAACGGCCTGCTGATCGGTGCTGGTCACGTGAGCGACGCTGGTTCCTACATCGGCGCATCCTACGACCTCGGTGGCGGTGCAACCTTCCTCGCTTCCTACGGTGATGCAGACACCGCAGGTGACGACGAGATCTCCGACACATACGGCGACTTCGAAGTTCAGGACGGTATCACTCTCGAAGTGTCCCTGTCCTTCTAATCTCACCTGAGATTGGATAAGTTTTGGGCCACCCTTCGGGGTGGCCCTTTTTCGTTGTCGATTACCCGCGTGAACAGCACATCTTTGCGACGCTAGACTCTTGTTCACGCTGCTTTTGGCCTATACGGTTGCCTCAACCAATCGTGAGGGACCGCATCCATGTTTCGCCAAAGCCTTTGCCTAATCGCAACGCTCGCGCTGACCGCCTGTTCGGGCGGCGGCAGCCTCGGAGGACTGGGAGACAGTTTTGGCTCCCTCGGCTTCGGATCGCTGGGCGGGGGCCGCACCGTTGTCACCGAAGGCGGCGAAGTCGTCGATACCCGCGCCACTGCGCAGGCTGTTGAGATTCCCAACGGCGAAGTCATCATCGTCGAACAGGCGAGCAAGCGCCGCATTTTCGGCGGCGGGCGCGGCTCGGCCACTGATGACGTTCAGGTCAACAAATACATCTGGAACGCGGCGCTGGACGTGCTGTCCTTCCTGCCTGTTCAAACCGCCGATCCGTTTACAGGCGTCATCACCACGGGCTATGGCACACCTCCAGGTGGCGGTCGCGCCTATCGTGCCGTGATCAATGTCACCGATCCCGCGCTTGATGCACGCACACTCAACGTATCGCTCTACACGCGCGGCGGCGCCGTATCGGGCGAAACCGTCCGCGCCGTTGAGAATGCGATCCTGACCCGTGCGCGCCAGTTGCGCTCTGGCAAGTAAGCGCAGTGCCGAACCCACTGGACCCTAAGGGGCCAAAGCATTATGACCACGCCGGGCCACCACGCCCGGCGTTTTCGATAAGACCCGAAGGACATCATCCATGAGCCGCTACGCGCCCGCCGATCTCGAACCGAAATGGCAACAGGCATGGGACGAGGCCGAGGTTTTCCTCGCCCGCCGTGACCCGTCCAAGCCGAAGTATTATGTGCTTGAGATGTTCCCCTACCCCTCGGGCCGTATCCACATCGGGCACGTGCGCAACTACACGATGGGCGATGTCGTGGCGCGGTATAAGTCGAGCTGTGGTTTCTCGGTTCTGCATCCGATGGGATGGGATGCTTTCGGGATGCCTGCCGAGAATGCGGCGATGGCGTCGGGCGGCCATCCAGGGGAATGGACCTACCAGAACATCGACACCATGCGCGGGCAGATGAAGCCGCTGGGCCTGTCGATCGACTGGACGCGCGAATTTGCGACCTGCGATCCCGAATACTACGGACAGCAGCAGAGCATGTTCATCGACTTCATGGACAAGGGTCTGGTCTATCGCAAGAACGCGACGGTGAACTGGGATCCTGTGGACATGACGGTTCTGGCCAACGAGCAGGTGATCGACGGCTGCGGCTGGCGATCGGGTGCGCCCGTTGAGCGCAAGGAGTTGACCCAGTGGTTCTTCAAGATTTCCGACTATTCCGATGATCTTCTGACCTCAATTGAAGCGCTCGATGATTGGCCCGAAAAGGTCAAGACGATGCAGAAGAACTGGATCGGCAAGTCGCGCGGGTTGCAATTCGCCTTCTCGCTGGTCGATGCGCCCGATGGCCATGACCGCGTTGAGGTCTACACCACCCGCCCCGACACGCTGATGGGCGCGTCCTTTGTCGGCATCTCCGCCGATCATCCGCTGGCCAAGAAGCTCGCGGCCGAGAACGCGGATGTAGCCGCCTTCTGCGAAGAGTGTCGCAAGGGCGGCACCACGGAAGAGGCGATTGAAAAGGCCGAGAAACTGGGGCTCGACACGGGCCTGACCGTGCGTCACCCGTTTGACACATCGTGGGAACTGCCGGTCTATATCGCCAATTTCATCCTGATGGATTACGGCACCGGTGCGATTTTCGGCTGTCCGGCGCATGACCAGCGCGACTTCGACTTCGCGACCAAATACGGCCTGCCGATCAACTATGTTTTTGCCCCCGTCGAGGGCGAGTTGAACGAGAGCGAAGCCTTTGTCCCGCTCAAGTCCGAGAAGGTGAAATACATTCGCGGCTTTGCGGGCGACGAGGTCCAAACGGGCGAAGAGGCGGTAAACAGCGCGGTTGATTTCTGCGAAGCCAATGGCGTCGGCCACGGCGTGACCAAGTTCCGCCTGCGCGACTGGGGTCTGTCACGGCAACGCTATTGGGGTTGTCCGATCCCCGTGGTCCATTGCGAGACCTGTGGCGTGGTGCCTGAGAAGAAAGAAAACCTACCCATCGAACTGCCCAAGGATGTCAGCTTCGACCAGCCAGGCAATCCGCTCGACCGTCACCCGACATGGCGCAACTGCGCCTGCCCGCAGTGCGGTGCGGATGCGCTACGTGAGACGGACACGATGGACACCTTCGTGGACAGTTCGTGGTACTACGCCCGCTTCACTTCCCCGCGCGCCGACACGCCGACGGTCAAGGAAGATGCCGAATACTGGATGAACGTCGATCAATATATCGGCGGCATCGAACACGCGATTCTTCACCTACTCTATTCCCGCTTCTTCGCCCGCGCGATGAACGCCACGGGCCACCTGCCCGACAGTGCGCGTGAGCCGTTCAATGCACTGTTTACGCAAGGGATGGTGACACACGCGATTTACCAGACCAAGGGCGAGGACGGGCGTCCCGTCTATCACTACCCCGAAGAGGTCGAGCTGCGTGACGGGAAGGGCTTCCTGAAAGACGGCACCGAGGTCGAGATCGTGCCCTCGGCCAAGATGTCCAAGTCCAAGCACAATGTCGTGGACCCCGTAGAGATCATCAGGCAGTTCGGTGCCGACACCGCGCGCTGGTTTGTCCTCTCCGACAGCCCGCCCGAACGCGATGTGGAATGGACCGCAAGCGGCGCCGAAGCTGCAAGCAAACACCTTGGCCGTGTCTGGCGTCTCGCGGCAGATGTGGAAAACGCCCCCGAGCAAGGTAACGGCGACGATGATCTGATCCGCGCATCGCACAAAGCGATGCTTGAGGTCACGCAAGGAATCGAGAGCTTCGGCTTTAACGCCTCGATCGCGAAACTCTACGGCTTCACCAACACCATCGCGAAGTCCAAGGCCGGACGCGAAGCCAAACGCTTTGCGCTCAAGACACTGGCCCAACTCATGTCCCCCATGACCCCGCACCTCGCGGAAGAAATGTGGTCCATGCTGGGCGGCGAGGGTCTGATTGCACAAGCCCCCTGGCCCGTGCCTGATGAGGCCATGCTGGTTGAAGACACAGTCACGCTTCCGATCCAGATCAACGGCAAACGCCGCGATGAAATCTCTGTTCCGAAGGATATGCCGAAAGAAGAGGTTGAAAAGCTGGTGCTGGAAAACGATGCTGTCAAAAGGGCGCTCGATGGTGGGCAGCCCAAAAAGCTGATCGTTGTTCCGGGCCGCATCGTCAATGTCGTCATTTGATCGCAGAACAGTTCTGGTCTCGCTCGTAGCCCTCGCGGGCTGCGGCTTTACCCCTGCCTATGGACCAAACGGCGCGGCGCAGGTTTTGCGCGGGACCGTCGAGGTTCAACAGCCGTCTGACCGCGAAGAGAACAGTTACTCACGCGCACTGACGGACGCCCTCGGCCCATCACAATCACCGCGCTATCGCCTCACCTATGAGATCACCACCGACGAAGATTCCATCGGCCTGACCCGCGCGCAAGAAATCAACCGTTACCACGTCACGGGAACGGCCAGCTACGCACTTGTCGAGATTGAGAGCGGCGCGACGGTGGCCAGTGGGGAAGTGTCGACCTTCACCGCCTATGCCGCGACAGCCAAGACGGGATCAACCGTGGCCTCTCTCGCGGCCACCCGCGACGCCTATGCACGCCTGATGCAGCAACTGGCCGATCGCACTGTGAACGACCTGATCATCGCGGTGAGCGCAGCGCGATGAAACTCTCGCCGCGTGATTCCGTCAGCTATTTCGCCAAGCCCGACCCAGCAAAGCGTGGCGTTCTGATCTACGGACCCGACACCATGCGTGTCGCGCTCAAGCGCCAGGAGTTGATCGCCGCACTCATCGGCCCCACGGGCGAAGAAGAGATGCGCCTGTCGCGGATACCTGCCGCGGAACTGCGCAAGGAGAAGGCGCTTCTCGACGACGCGATCAAGTCGCAGGGCTTCTTTCCTGGGCCGCGCGTGGCCTTTGTCGAGGACGCCACGGAGCAGGTGGCCCCCATCATCCTCGCCGCGCTTGAGGACTGGAAACCCGGTGATGCGCAGGTCGTCGTGACGGCCGGCAGTCTCAAGGCCACTTCAAAACTGCGCAAGGAATTCGAGAAACGCCCCGACACCTATGCCGCCGCCATCTATGCCGACCCGCCCTCGCGCGGGGAGATCGAAGCGGTTTTGGCGAAGGCAGGGCTACGCAATGTCTCCAAGGACGCGATGATGGATATCGAGGCCCTCGGACGCGTGCTTGATCCCGGTGATTTCCGCCAGACACTCGACAAGATTTCGCTCTACAAATTCGGCGACGACACGCCGCTGACGAGTGAGGAGGTCGAGGCCTGCTCGCCAACCACCACCGAAGCGGAAGTGGACGATGTGCTTCACGCCGCCGCCGAAGGACGCACCGACGAACTCGGCCCGCTCATGGCCAAGCTCGAAGCGCAGGGCACCGATGCCGTGGCGCTGTCGATCTTCACCATGCGCCATTTCCGCACCCTACACGCCGCCGCTTCCGACAAGGGCGGACCGTCGCAGGGAATCGCGCGGGCGCGTCCGCCGATTTTTGGCCCGCGCCGTGATCGCATGACCCGTCAGGCGCAGGGATGGGGGATGCACAAACTCGAAACAGCGCTGCGCATTCTGACTGAGACCGACCTGACGCTCCGCTCGGCATCGCGGGCACCGACGATGGCGGTGATGGAACGCGCGCTTATTCGGATCGCGATGCTGTCGCAGCGGCGTTGATAGCCGCAAGCGCGGCATGGCGCCCTGTCGCGAGGCAGGCGGTCAGCAGATAGCCCCCTGTCGGCGCATCCCAATCGAGCATTTCCCCCGCGAAGAAGAGATTGGGCCGTGAAGGCAACGCCAAGCCTTCAGTCAATCCATCGCAGCGCACGCCGCCAGCGGTCGAAATCGCCTCTTCCAACGGGCGCGGACGCGCACCTGTGGTCTCCAGAGATTTGATCTGCGAACCGATGTCTCCTGCCGCGTCGCGAAACTCCATGAAGAGCGCCGCTTTTTCGGGCGGGAGTTTGAGCCGCTTGCGCAGGGTGTTGGAAAGGCTTTCGCCTTTTTTGCGCTGCTTTAGAGACTGTTTTATGTCTTCGATTGTGCGGTCAGGCAGGAGATCAACACGCAGCGGATGCCCCTCCCGCAGGCCTCGCGACACGGTATAGATACCGCCGCCCTCCAGCCCGTTGCGCGAGATCACCATCTCCCCGCGCGAGGTGAATTCTCCGCAGGTCAGCGCGATATTCTTCACCGCGGAACCGAAATGGCGCGACATATGCGCGGTCCAGTCGCAAAGCACACCGACATTGGACGGCGCAAAAGGTGCGCAGGGCACCGCGCCGCCAAGCATCTCCACCCATGCGCCATCTGACCCCAATCTGGCCCAGCTCGCCCCACCCATAGCCATGACGCAGACGCGCGGCGTGAGGGTCACTGGTCCGTCGGGCGTATCGAAGGTGTAGCCGTCCGCAATCCCCATCAACCGCCAGCGCGTTTTGAGTGACACGCCCTGTCCATCCAGCCGAGCTAGCCACGCGCGCAGGAGGGGGCTGGCCTTCATTTCGGTGGGAAACACACGCCCCGTGGAGCCGGTGAACACCTCACGCCCCAGACCTTCGGCCCAAGCCACCACATCGCGCGGGCCAAAGCCGTTCAAAGCGGCGCGAACTTGCGGCGGCAGGGGATTATAGGCCCGTAGGAAGGCGGTCTCGCTTTCAATTTTCGTCAGGTTGAGACCCGATTTCCCCGCCATCAGGAACTTGCGCGCGGGAGAGGGTTTTGCCTCGGCCACGAGAACGGACAGACCCGCCTTCGAGAGAACCTCGGCGGCCATAAGGCCCGCAGGCCCCGCTCCGATGACCAGCGCGTCGGGGGTCACTTGGACGGCACCAATGCCTTGATCCCCGCGATATGGGCCGGCTGCGCGCCTTCGACCGCCGCTCCGAGGGCGGTGGCGCTTTCAAGGATGTCCTCGCGCGGCACGATGCAGTCGAGGAGCCCCCAATCCAGCGCCTCGTCTGCGGTGATTTTCTGCCCCGCCATTAGGATCATCTTCGCCCGCGACGGCCCGACCAACGCCGCGAGACGTTTGGGATCGGAGGGTTGGGGCAGGTAGCCAAGCGACATAACGGGATAGAAGAATTTCGCCTCCGCCACGGCGATCCGCAGATCGCAGGCAAGCGCCATGCCGAAGGCCCCGCCCGCCAAGGTGCCATTGAGCGCGGCGATGGTCAGGCAGGGCAAGGTGGCGATCTCGGACGAAAGCGCCTCCCAAAGTGGCGAAGTGGCAAGACCCGCCTTCGCCTCATCAAGATCCGCACCCGCCGAAAACACGCGCCCCTCGCCCGTCAGGATCAAAACCTTTGTTCCCTGCCGTGCCGCGCGCACGGTGTCCAAGAGCGTCTCAAGCATCTCGGTGGTTAGGGAATTGGCCTTTTCGGGCCGGTTTAGGGTCACAATGGTGGTTGCACCCTTGTTCGACACCTCGATCACATCAACTCTCCCAATCTTGTGCCGCCGCCAGTTTGCGGCGCGCTTCAAATGGGAGTTTAGTTTGCCCCGCGGGGACGTTCCAGCCTTGACCCTGCGAGCAAAGCAGGAAACCCTGCGGGCAACTGATTTTAGGAGAGTCCCATGCGCCCGACCCTGCGCCTTGTTCCCGTTTGTCTTACGCTTTTTTCCGCCACCGCCGCTATGGCCGATGTCACGTCGGAGGATGTCTGGAACGACATGCTGAGAATGAGCGAGGGCTTTGGTCAATCCGTCACCGCGGATTTGCGTCGTGATGGCGACACCTTGATCGCCGAGAACATCACTTTCGCCTTTGACAACGAAGAAGTCGGTAGCGGTGTCGAAACGACAATTGCGCGAATGGACTTCACCAACCTCAACGATGGCTCTGTGCGGATCTCCATGCCCGCGCCGCTGGTAGTGACGGTGACGCCGGGTGAAGACGGCGCGCTCGTCACAAACACGGTCATGCACACCACGGTCCAGATTTCGGGCGACATGATCGCGGCAGGTGATCCTGACGCGCTGCGCTATAGTCTCGACGCGGGTTCCATTCACATGGAAAACCGTCCCGTCGACGGGCAGGTTGATCCTGTCGGCGTGATCTTCACCGTCGATATGGAGGACGTGGTCTCGACATGGACCTCCGTGCAGAATGGTGAGCAAGTGTCGGGCGACTATGCCATGACCTCCAGCGCAGTGATCTATCGCGGCGAGAGCATTGGCGACAACGGGTTCCGCTATGATGTCGCGGGCCAGAATTACGAGACGAAAGGTTCCTACGCGCACGAATTGGGCGAGGATGACCAGTCATTCGAAAATATTCTGGCCACGCTCAATGCGGAGATGTTCCGAACGGTCGAGGCGAACACCTTCACACTCAACTTCGACGGCGACCGTCGTGCCAAGATCATCGGAACATCGGGCCTTTCGCGCTATGATGCGTCCATTCAGGACGGGCAAATCGACTACAGCGCCTCCACGGTCGATACGGTGGTTGAGGTCTCCTCTCCCGACTTCCCGCTCCCTGACGCGGGCGGAAGCCTTGCGCGGTTGGACATGGCCATGTCGATGCCCGTGACGCCTGCGGAAAGCCCCGCACCGCTCGACATGCGCATCGCGATTGAGGATCTGTCGGTTACGGATTCAATCTGGAGCATGTTTGATCCCAGCGGAACCCTGTCGCGCGACCCTGCGACGGTCATCATTGACGTGAGCGCAATGGCGCGGATTCCAGAAGGAATGATGACGCCAGCCTCGCCGCCGGTCTTGCCCGAAATGCCAGAGATATCAGAGGTGACGCTCAACGATCTGACCGTCAAATTGGCGGGCGCTATGATCGAGGGCACGGGGTCGGCAACCTCCCAAGGCGAGATCAACGGAATGCCCAATATGGTCGGGGCGCTTGACCTGAAGCTGACCAATGTTACGACGCTGATTGACCAACTTGCGGGTATGGGTCTTCTGCCGATGGAACAGGCGGGCATGGCACAAATGATGATCGGGATGCTGGCACGCCCCGGTGCGACACCTGGCGAGATGGTCGCCCATATCGAGCGCACCGCCGATGGGCAGATTCTGTCCAATGGCATGCCGCTTCCCTTCTGAGGTGCAACGAGGCGACAATGACACGTGACATTTCCAAACTTGCCGAACGACTGATTGATGCGGCACGCAAGGCGGGAGCCGATGCGGCGGATGCGTTGGTCGTGGATGGCACATCTGTGTCCATCGACGTGCGCGAAGGCGCGTTGGAACACGCTGAGAGGGCCGAGGGCGTTGATCTTGGGCTGCGCGTAATCGTCGGGCAGAAGCAGGCCTGCGTCTCCGCCTCCGACACGCGCGACGAGACAATCACAACGGTGGCCGAACGGGCAGTCGCGATGGCCCGTATGGCCCCCGATGATCCCTATGCGGGGCTTGCCGATCCCGCGCAGCTTGCCACGGCTCGCGACAACGATCCGCTTGAACTTGCCGACCCGAGCGATGAACCGAGCCCCGACGCACTGAAAGCCGATGCGTTGGCCGCCGAGGCCGCCGCGCGCGGTGTGTCGGGTGTGTCGCAGGTGCAATCCGCTTCCGCCGCCTATGGTCGCCGCCGTCTGGCCATTGCCGCGAGTAACGGGTTCGCGGGAGCCTACGGGCGCACGGATCGCATGATCTCTTGTGTGGCGATTGCGGGCGAAGGGACGGGCATGGAACGCGACTACGCGGGCGAAAGCCGTGTGTTCCAAAGCGACCTGCCGAGTGCGGAAGAAATTGGAACGCTGGCGGGCACGCGGACGGTCGAGCGGATCGGCGCACGCAAACCCGCAACAGGCCGTTTTCCCGTGCTTTATGACGAGCGCGTGGCGGCCTCGTTGATTGGTCATCTGCTCTCGGCGATCAACGGATCGAGTGTTGCGCGCGGGTCAAGCTGGCTGCGCGATGCGCTGGATACGCAAGTGCTTCCCGAACATCTTTCCCTCATCGAAGACCCGCACCGCAAGCGCGTCACCGCCTCGCGCCTTTTCGATGTTGAGGGGCTACCGACGCAAAAGCGCGCGGTGGTGGATCAAGGTCGGCTTACGGGATGGACGCTCGATCTTGCGACCGCTCGGCAACTGGGCATGACCAGCACGGCCAACGCCTCCCGCTCGGTGTCCTCCAAACCCTCGCCATCGATATCGAATGTGGCTCTAACGCAGGGCGAGAAAAGCCGTGATGACCTCATCCGCGACATGGGGACGGGGCTTCTCGTTACCTCGATGATCGGCTCGACGATCAACCCGACCACCGGGGACTATTCGCGTGGAGCGAGCGGCTTTTGGGTCGAGAACGGCGAGATTGCCTACCCCGTCAACGAATGCACGATTGCGGGCAACCTGCGCGAAATGCTGATGCGGATCATCCCCGCCAACGATGCGCGGCAACACCTGAGTCGCGTGGTGCCCTCCCTGCTTGTCGAAGGAATGATGATTGCCGGAAGCTGACGATCTCTCGCTGTTGATCTCCGCTGCGCGTGAGGCGGGCGAGATCGCCAAGCGTTTCTTTCGCAAAGACCCGCAGGTTTGGGACAAGGGTGGCGATGACGGTCCCGTCACCGAGGCCGATTTCGCGGTAGACAGTTATCTCTCGGAAAGCCTGACCCGCGCGCGGCCCGATTACGGATGGCTCTCGGAAGAGACCGCCGACACGCCCGCGCGCCTTGAGCGCACCCGCTGTTTCATCGTCGATCCCATCGACGGCACCCGAAGCTTCATCCATGGCGACAAGAACTGGGCGCATTCACTCGCGGTTGTGGAGGACGGGCAGCCCGTGGCGGCGGTGGTTTACCTGCCGATGCGCGACCGCCTTTTTACCGCCGCGAAAGGCAAGGGCGCCTTTCTCAACGACGATCCCATCAAGGTCGGAGACCATGCGCAACCCGACGGCGCCCGCGTCCTGACCGCCCGCCCGAATCTCGCCGCGACGCATTGGATCGGCACCTGCCCCGAATTCGTCCACAAATTCCGCCCCTCGCTGGCCTACCGCCTCTCGCTGGTGGCACAGGGGCGTTACGACGCGATGATCTCACTGCGCAACACGTGGGAGTGGGATGTCGCGGCAGGCACCCTGATTGTGACGGAGGCGGGCGGCACAGTGACCGACCGCATCGGGAATGCGCCCGAATTCAACCGTCCCCGCCCCGCGATTGACGGAATGATCGCCGCCAACCCGCGGCTCACACGAGAGATTTTGGACCGACTTCGCCCGCTCTAGGGTCGGTTATGCGTAGTCGTCCATATCGTCGGCAACTGCCTGAACCATCTGCATCACGATGTCCGGATCGGCGGCATGAACGCGCGACCAGTTCGGGATGAAGGGTGTTTCCATGGGATTTTCGAGGAACACCTGACCCGCGCTCATGATGTTGGAAGCGAAGAGTTCCACCGTCTGTTCCTCGATATGGCGGTCCACGTGAAGCCCGTTCATCCGCGCGTCGTTGAAATAGGTTTCAATGAGATCGAGCGCATCACGATAGTATGTCGCCTTGATCGAGCGGAATATCTCCTCGGAGAAGACCATGCCATCGGCGGCAAGCTTGCGGTAGAGCGCCTTGCAAATGTCCACGGACATGCGCGACAGACCCGTTGAGGCATCCTCCGCGCTGAGGTCTTGGTGCTTGTGATCGTAACGGTCGGAGACCTCGACCTGACAAACGGCGCGCGGGCTGAGATTGCGCCATGCCTCGCTCAAAAGGCCGATTTCGAGACCCCAATCCGAGGGAATACGCATATCGGGCAGGATGGAGGTGCGCATCGCGAATTCGCCCGCGAGCGGGTAGCGGAAGTCGCCCAGAAAATCGAGATAGTCACGCGGGCCAAGCACCTTGCTCATGGCGTTGAGAATCGGGGAGACCAGAAGGCGCGAGACGCGGCCATTGAGCTTTCCATCCGCGACACGGGGATAGAACCCTTTCGACATCTGGTAGGGGAAATTCGGGTTGGTCACGGGATAGACCAGCCGCGCTAGCATATCCGCCGAATAGGTCACAACATCGCAATCATGCACAGCGACCACGGCGCTATCGGCGCGCGCAGTCGTATAGCCCATGCAGAACCAGACATTTCGCCCCTTTCCAGGTTCGGAGGGAGACAGCTCCAACTCCTTGAGACGCGCGTCCACCGCCTTGAGACGCGGCCCGTCGTTCCACAGAACGACATGATCCGCCTTTAGCTTGGAGAAGAACTGGCGCGCGTAGCGGTATTGCTCTTCGGTGGCGCGATCGAGACCGATGACAATACGGTGGAGGAAATCGACCTTGTTCAACTCGTCGATGATGTTGGGAAGCGCCTCACCCTCGAGCTCGGAGAAGAGCGACGGCAGAATAAGCGTGATCTTCCGTGACGCGGAAAAGGCTTTCAGTTCGAGGATCAAATCCTCCGCTGTGTTCTGGCGCAAGTTGTGGAGCGTTGCGACCTTTCCGCCCTGATGAAAGTCAGCCATGTGAGTTTTCCTTTCCATATACCGCGTCGATGGTCGCGTTTACTTCCTCGTTCCACCCCACTGGCCCTGCCGCATTCGAGCGGCGAACGTGGCCCGCGTCCTCACCTGAAAGGCGGGGAATTTGCGCGCCGTGGGGGTTCTTGATGATCACGCCATAGGTGGCAGCAGAGATCATCTCGACATCATTGGGCGCGTCTCCAAGAGCCAGATAGGCTGGTTTCGGGTCTAATCCAGCACAGATCTCTTCCATGCGATCCGCCTTCGTCGCGCCGAAAGAGAGCGTCAGAAACCGTCCGCCCATCCGCGCGTGGACGCCTTGCTCTTGCAAAGCTGCGACAAAGGCCGTGCGCGCCTCGACGTCTCCCGACCACAGCCCAGGCTCGGAAAAGTCGCGTCTCTTGGCATCTTGTGCCGCCACCGCAGACAGGCCCGTGACCTCACTCACTCGGTGCGCACTCATGTCGCCGAAGCCTTCGAATTTCTCGCGCAAATCACTCGGCAGCGATGTCAAAATCTCCCTGATCCGAGCATAATCGCCCCCCGCCTCGACGGCATCCGTCCCTGCGGACAGCACACCCGCGCCGTTCTCGACAATCGCGGGGCAATGCGCAAATCCCATCTCGGCGCGAAGGCCTGCAATCTCAATGGAGGTCTTTGAGCTGGCCAGAACGAGTGGAATGCCCAATGCCTTCATCCGTGACAGCGCGGGGATGGCAGGGCTCCATGAGTAATTCTCGTGGTCAAGCAGTGTTCCGTCGAGATCAGAGAAAACGACGAGGTTCGGAACTGTATCGACCATGAAATCCATACCCCATGATGCCGCCTCCCTACGCTGAGGAAAACAGCAGCCGACACCAAAGCGACGAAAAAAGAGCATGTTGCCTATTTTTTGTGCGTCAGCGCTGACGCCTGCTTGACCCCCCTTACCAGTGAGGTAGGGTGCAGGAAATTCCCATTGGAGGTGCCCATGGCCCAGCGACTTCACCTCGTTTTCGGCGGCGAACTCGTCGATCCCACCAAAACCGTGTTTCGCAATGTGGATGATATTCACATCGTGGGGATTTTCCCCAACTACGAATCGGCACACAACGCGTGGAAGGCCGAAGCACAGCGCACGGTCGACAATGCGCATATGCGGTACTTCATTGCCCATTTGCACCGCTTGCGGGACGAGGAAGCTCCAGCAAGCTCGACCGAAGAACTCGGCGAGTAAGGTCGGGGCCGCATGGCCAAACCTCTCCCACTTCGCTCCTATCTCGCGCTTCACGCCCGCTCCGAACAGCAGGCGACGCAGAAGTTGCGCCGTCTTGAGGCGGCGGGGTCGATCTCCTCGGAAGAGTTTCAACGCCGCCTCGCCCGCGAGCTTCCTGCGCGCCCAACGGGCGAGCTTATCTGGTTCCATGCTGCGACACAGGATGCCGCCGAGGCGGCACTTGGCCTTTTCAACGCCTTGCTTGAGGAGCGCCCCGATCTCACCTGCCTGCTTACCCATGCACACGGAGTATCGATCCGAAAGCCGCATGAAAGCGTGATTTCCCTACCCGCGCCCGAAGAGCCCGCGCGCGTGGTGAACCGCTTTCTCGATCACTATCGTCCTGATGTGTTGTGCTGGATCGGGGAGGCGTTCCGTCCCGCGCTTTTGTGGCACGCAGCCGAACGTGGCATTCCCTGCTTTGCGGTGGAGGTTGCGATTGGCGGCCCCACTCTGGATGTCACCGCTACGGTCCCTGGCCTTCGCACGCTGGCGCGACGCTGTTTTGATCGCGTGATGGCGGGCACGCCCCGCAGCGCAACGCGGTGGCAGGCTGCAGTGCTAAACACCACCCATGTCGAGACACTCGGTTTTCTGGAACAAAGCAGCCAAGGCGCGCCGCTTGATGAAGAACGATATAGCGCGGTCGCACAAGAGGTGGGGACGCGGCCCACGTGGTTCGCATGCGACATCACAAAAGGTGAGACGGTTCAGGTTCTTCGCGCCCACCGTGAGGCCATGCGACGCGCGCACCGTTTGCTACTGGTCGTGTCGCTCGCCGATGACGCCGCACGGACCGCCCTGCAGCGCGATGCGACGAATAGTCCGCTGCGTTGCACCACCTACGTGGAGGGTGGTGCGATCACCGAGGAGACACAGGTGCTCATCGTGCCCGCAGATGACGATCTTTCGATCTGGTTCCGCGCCGCACCCGTTGCGTTTCTCGGGGCCTCGCTTTCGAGTGATGGCGGATGCTGCCCTTTGCAAGCCGCCGCGCACGGCTCCGCAATTATTCACGGTCCAGACGTCTCCGATCACGCCGATGCATATGAGCGACTGTCGCGCGCGGGAGCCACGCGGGTGGTGCGGGGTGAGATCGACCTCGCGGCTGCCGTCCGCGACCTGCTTGCGCCCGATGCCGCCGCAAAGGCCGCAAACGCGGCTTGGGATGTGACCTCGGCGAGTGCGATGGTGACAGAGCACGTGACGGCGCTGCTACATGGTGCGCTCGATGATGCCGAAGGGGTTTAACGGATGAAAGAGCCACGTTTCTGGTCCAATCCACCCGATGCTCCTGGACTGGTGGCACGGCTCTTGTCCCCGCTTGGCGCTCTCTATGCACGTGGCACACAGAAGGCACTTGCGCAGGATGGGTTCCGCGCCGACGTGCCTGTGATTTGCGTGGGCAATATAAATGCGGGCGGCACGGGGAAAACGCCAACTGTGATCGCGCTCCTGCAACGTCTCATCGCGCGTGGCTATCACCCGCATGTGGTCTCTCGCGGCTACGGCGGGAGCCTCGACGGACCAGTGCAGGTCGATGAACAGCGGCATTCGGCAGTGCAGGTCGGGGATGAACCCCTTCTGATCGCCGCATTCGCACCTGTTTGGGTGGCCAAGCAACGCGCCGAAGGCGTGCGTTCGGCACAAGAAGCGGGGGCGGACATCATCGTCCTCGACGACGGGATGCAGAACGGCACGGTCAAAAAGGATGCGACGCTGGTTGTTGTCGATGCGGGCAAAGGTTTCGGCAACGGGCGAGTCATCCCCGCAGGACCGCTGCGCGAACCGATTGAAAGGGGCATGGCGCGGGCGGACGTGGTGATCTCCATCGGCTCTGATGCGGCCCAAAAACAATTTGGCGAGACATGGGGAGATGCGTTGACCGTGCCCCGTGCGCAGGCGCGGCTTGAACCGCTTCAAACGGGCATGGAGTGGGAAGGATTGCGCGTTCTGGCCTTCGCGGGCATCGGCCATCCCGAGAAGTTCTTTGGCACGCTCCGCTCGCTAGGGGCGGATCTGTTGCGCGCGGAGGCCTTGAAAGACCATCAGCCGCTGTCGCTCCAACTGATGAAACGCCTTGAGATCGAAGCCCTCGCACTACGCGCACATATGGTCACAACGGAGAAGGACGCCGTGCGCCTTCCTCGCGAGTTTCGTCAGAAGGTTGTCACCCTGCCCGTGCGTCTGGAATGCGAGGATTGGGGCCCGATCGACGCGGTGTTGCGCCAGATCGGGCTGGAGTAGGGTCGCAGTCGCGCCCTACAGGAGAGCGTCGAGAACGTCCTTGAGGTCGCTGTAGGACATGTTCGAATGGTTCTCACCATTGATCACGAGGCTCGGCGTGGAGTTGATGTTATCGGCATCAGCCTCGGCTTGTGACTTCTCAACCATAGCTTTCGCCATCTCGCCGTCATTCATGCAGGCATCAAGCTGCTCATCGGACAGACCAGCCGTCTTGCCAATCGTGCGAAGGTTTTCGACGATCTGCATCGCGTCGCGGCCTCCAGCGAGCCAGTCGCTTTGTTGCTCGTAAAGCAGGCCCTGAATGCCGAAGTAGCGCATATCACCACCGCACCGTGCGACCATCGCCGCCCAAAGCCCGAACTTGTCGAAGAAGATTTCGCGATAGACGAATTTCACCTTACCCGTGTCGATGTAGTCCGCCTTGAGGTTCTTGAACACGGCGCTGTGGAAATTGGCGCAATGCGGGCAGGTGTAGGAAGCGTATTCGATAAGCTCGATTGGCGCATCGGCATCGCCCAGAACGAGATCGGGAACGGTGGTCATCTCGGCGTCGCTCTCGGCGGCATCCTGAGCAAATGCGCTCAGGGTCGGCATCGCGGAAAGCCCGGCGGCGAGAGTCGTCGAGGCGAGAAAGCTGCGTCGGTTCATGGAACTACCTTTTGTCTTTCGTGCGTTTTGTGATGAGATTTGCACCGAGCGTTTCAAGCGCCTTGCGCAACCCTTCATCCGTTACGGTTTCGGTCATTTTATGGGCCTGTTCGGCCGCTTTGGGGTCGACTTCAAATCCGTCGTCCCGCTGTTTCGTCTCAAAAGAAACCCGCCCCTCGGAAAACCCCGTGGGCGCGGTTTGGGTCACTTTGATCCGCGCGATGGCATTATAGCCATAAACCGCATTCACGCGCTCGCGGATCTGGGGAAGCTGCGCCTGTAGAAGCGGCGCAAAAGCCCCCGTCGTCAGAAGCGTGAGGGTCGCGCCAAACCCGCCTTGGGCATAGGAAACCTTCACAGGACGGGCCATGGCGGCGGTATCATCGCCCACAACCTCCGACCAATGGGTCAACAGACGCGACTCAGAAAACCCGCGTGCCTCAACGGCTTCACGGATGCGCGATTGCAAAAGGCCAGAGGTTGCCTCGAACCCTTTCTTGCGTCGCGCTTTCATTTTCTGATTGTCCGTTGCTGCCACCACTGGCGTCCTCCTGATTGTGGGCTATTGTAGTAGACCGCGCCACGGGCGCCAGTCCAAAGCCCATGACGGGAGCTAAAGTTTGCGTGACAAGTTGAAACCTGAAGGCACCGCGCCGCGCCTGCTTGCGTGGTATGACACCCATGCCCGCACCCTCGCGTGGCGTGTCTCGCCCTCCGACCGCGCAAAGGGCGTCACCCCCGACCCTTACCGTGTCTGGCTGTCCGAGGTCATGTTGCAACAAACGACCGTAGCCGCCGTGACCGCCTATTTCGAGCGGTTCACAACGCTGTGGCCCAGCGTGCAAGACCTTGCCGCCGCAGAGGATTCGGACGTGATGGGCGAATGGGCGGGGCTTGGATATTACGCCCGCGCCCGCAATCTCCTCAAATGCGCGCGCGCGGTTGTGTCGGATCACGGCGCGGAATTTCCCCGTTCAAGAGAAGCGCTTTTGACCCTTCCAGGCATTGGGCCTTACACGGCGTCGGCCATTGCCGCGATTGCGTTCGATCATCCCGAAACGGTGGTGGATGGCAACGTGGAACGGGTCGTGTCCCGCCTGTTTCGGGTCGAAACCCCGCTGCCGAAATCCAAACCTGAATTGACCGCATTGGCAGGGGAGCTGACGCCCAAGAAACGCGCGGGTGACTACGCGCAAGCGGTGATGGACCTCGGCGCGACGATCTGCACCCCGCGATCGCCCGCCTGTGGCATCTGCCCGCTGTCGGCACTCTGCGTGGCACAGGCGGAGGGCGTGGCGGCGGAGTTGCCCCGCAAGGAGAAGAAGAAGCCGAAACCCGTGCGCCACGGCCATATCTATGTCGCACGCACGATTGCTGGCGCGTGGGTTCTGGAACGGCGCGAGGATCGCGGGTTGCTCGGCGGAATGCTCGGCTGGCCAGGCTCGGAGTGGAATGACGCCCCTGAACCGACCCCGCCGTTCCACGCCGCGTGGCAGGAGGTGGGCGAGGTGCGGCACACCTTCACGCACTTTCACCTGATCCTTCGTGTCCACAGGGCGGAAGACATCACCGATCCGCCCGAGACTGCGCAATTGGTCGGCGCAAACGCCTTTCGGCCCAGTGACCTGCCCACGGTGATGCGAAAGGCATTTGACCTAGCGCATTCCACGTTCGACACTCCGCACGCAGAATAGAGTAACAGGCGACGTGTAACTGAGGTATCGCGATGAATATGGCAGAGATCCGAACCCGTAACGCCCTACCCTTCTGGCTCTCTCTGGGCACTGTTCCTCTGCTATGGATGGGGGCTGTCTGGGGCGGGATATTGACGTTCTTGGTGCCGATCTACGCTTGGTATCTCTTCGCCGCGCTCGACGCTCTTTTCGGCCTGAACCGCGACAACGCCGACCCCGACACGGATGACCGCGCGCTGTTCTGGTATCGGTTGGTGACGCTGGTTTGGTTCCCGATCCAGTTCGTCAATATCTTCGGGCTGATTTACTACGTGACGCATACCGACCACCTGTCGGTGCTGGAACAAATCGTGCTGTTCTTCGGCCTCGGCGTGGCGTCGGGGACGATTGGTATCGTCTATGCCCACGAGCTTGTCCACCAGAGAAACAGGTTGGAGCGCTGGCTTGGCGATCTGCTGCTCGCAAGCGTCCTTTACGGGCATTTCCGCTCCGAACACCTGCTGGTCCATCACGTCTATGTAGGCACGCGGCGGGACGCGGTGACGGCGCTTTACAACGAGGGGTTCCACCGCTATTTCGCCCGTGTCCTGCGCGAATGTCCGCGTTCGGCGTGGCGGGCGGAGGCGGCGCTTCTGGCGCGGCGGGGGCTGTCGCCGTGGCATCCGCGCAACCCGCATTTCCGCTACTGGACCCTGCAAATCCTGATGCTCATCCTTGCCGTTCTGCTCGGTGGTGTAGCAGGGTTTTTCCTCTTTCTCTGGCAGGCCATCGTGGCCATCTGGCAGTTGGAACTCACGAATTATATTGAACATTATGGCCTGACACGCCGCCACCTCGGGGGCGGGAAATACGAGCATGTCAAACCCCACCATTCGTGGAACGCGGCGCATATGGCGACCAACTGGCTGCTCATCAATTTGCAGCGCCATTCGGACCACCACTACAAGCCAGACCGCCGTTTTCCGCTCCTGCAAAACTACGACGACAGCGAAGCGCCGCAGCTTCCCTACGGCTACACGCTCACCGCGTTGGTGGCCATGATCCCACCGCTCTGGCGGCGTCGGATGAACCCTCGGGTGCGAGCTTGGCGGGAGCAGTATTATCCCGACATCGAGGATTGGGACGATTACAAATACGGGCGCAACCCGCTTCCCGATTCCCCCTGATCCACCACCAAATTGCCGACAAAAAAGCCCCGCCTTTTGAGGGGCGGGGCATAAGGTGATGCCGTGGAAGTCAGACCACAGGCACCAGGCGGTAACTGGTGGTTATTGCTTAAAATTCGCTGTCGGATTTGCGTCGGATACCTGTCGGACATGCGTCGGGCACCTTGTCGGCCCCCGACATGTCGCAAAACGCAGGTGTCAGGTCATCTCCGAGCGGATCTGCTGACGCAGCACGTCGATGGAAACCCGCTTCCCGTCGCGCTTGAAGTTCCAGTAGGTCCAACCGTTGCACGAGGGCGCGCCCTCAAGATGGGCACCGACCTGATGGATCGACCCTTTGATGTCATCACCGACGAGCGTGCCATCGGCGCGAACGCGCGCTTTGTGGCGGCCGTTCATGGAATAAAGCTCCTCACCCGGACGCAGCATCCCGCGCTCGACCAACTGGCCGAAGGGCACGCGCGGCTCGGCGCGTTTGGAGGTGGTGACGGTCAGGGCTTCCTTGTCGAATTTGCGCACGGCGGCGATACGCTTCTCGGCGACCTTGCGATATTTCGCCTCGCGCTCGATGCCGATGAACTCGCGGCCAAGCATCTTGGCCACCGCACCTGTCGTGCCCGTGCCGAAGAAGGGATCAAGCACCACATCGCCAGGGTTGGTCGTGCCGACCAGAACACGATGCAGCAGGCTCGCAGGCTTTTGCGTCGGATGCGCCTTGTCGCCGTTCTCGTCCTTGAGACGCTCGCCACCGTTGCAGATCGGGAGCACCCAATCGGAGCGCATTTGAATGCCTTCATTGAGCGCCTTGAGCGCCTCGTAGTTGAAGGTGTATTTTGCTGCTTCGTTCTTCGACGCCCAGATCAGGGTCTCATGGGCGTTGGTGAAACGCTTGCCACGGAAGTTCGGCATCGGGTTCGACTTGCGCCAGACCACATCGTTGAGAATCCAGTAGCCCTGATTCTGCAACTCGGCACCGAGGCGGAAGACGTTGTGATAGGAACCGATCACCCAGATCGCGCCATTGGGCTTGAGCAGGCGACGAGCGGCCTTGAGCCATTCGCGGGTGAATTGGTCGTAAACTTTGAAACTGTCGAATTGGTCCCAAGCATCGTCAACCGCGTCCACCTTGGAATTGTCGGGACGGTGCAAATCGCCGCGCAATTGCAGGTTATAGGGCGGGTCGGCGAAAATCAGATCGACGGATGCTTCGGGAAGAGCGTTCATTTGCTCAATGCAGTCGCCGGATAGAATCTGGTTCAAGGGCAGCGCGGGCGCTGCCTTACGGGTCGTTGTTTTCATCTCTGCCTCATAATCGCGTCCCTTGTGGGACGTCGTTTTAACGCGCCATTTTTGACGTCATTTATGGCTCTAAAGATGAGTCATTGCTGATTCGTGGTCAATTTCTTTTTTGAATCAGTCACTTACAGATTTTGCTTGATACAAGATATTGTGTATCGGCTTGAAGGAACGTCTATGGTGTGGGGTCACACCAATATTTCGGAGTCCTTCCATGTGGGCTTTTGTGCCGTAACCCGCGTTCTTTTCCCATCCATATCCGGGATGCTGTTGCGCTAAATCCACCATCAGCCGATCGCGCCATGTTTTGGCAATGATCGAGGCCGCCGCAATCGACACCGAACGCGCGTCGCCTTTGACCACTGCTTCGGCATCAAGGCCGAAGGCGGCGGGGATTTTGTTGCCGTCCACGAGGACATAATCGGCGGGCGTTTTCAGCCCCGCCACGGCGCGCTCCATGGCGAGAAGGGAGGCTTGCAGGATGTTGATCTCGTCGATCTCCTCCACCGTTGCCTGCGCGATGGAGACATCGCCCACCTCCATGATCTGTTCATAGAGAACAAGGCGGCGTTTTTCGGTCAGCGCCTTGCTGTCGTTAAGGCCCTCGGGCACGGCATCCATCGGGAGCCAGACGGCTGCGGCGACCACGGGCCCCGCGAGCGGTCCACGCCCGACCTCGTCCACGCCTGCGATTCGGGAATAGCCACGCCGCGCGGCGGCTTCTTCGAAACTGGTGTCGGGAGTATATTTCGTCATGACCTCCGACAAATACGATTGCGCGCAGGGAGGCAAGAAAAAGGGGCGGAAGGCACGCATGAAACCCTCCGCCCTTAGTTAACGTGACACATGGGGACATGAGGTCACGTTTGGGGATGAACTCTGTGTTAGTGGCGACGGTCGGCCACCTGATAGCCAAAGCGCGACAGGCAACTCACATCGTAGGCATCGAGGGTGCGGCGATTGGAGCGCACGTCCACTTCACACCGCTGCGGCAGGGGCGTCTTCACGTTGCTTTTGTTCTGGAGGCAGGATTTGAGCGCGATATTGGAATCGGCGGCGCCACGGCGGTCGAGGGTCACAACGCAGACCTGCGGAATGTCGAAGGGAGAGGCCTTATGACCTTTTCCGTTGTTATGCGGCGCGTTGTAGACGGGTGCGGGTGCGGGCTTTGAAGAGCCTTCGATGGCCTTGCCGATCACGATCAGCGCAAGCAACCCGCCCAGCGCCGTGGCCACGCCTTTATCATCGGCGCGCGCAGGGGCAGCGGCGGCGGAGATGGCAAGGGAGAAAGCAATCAGTCCAGCGGTGAATTTCGTGGTTTTCATGAGTCGCATCCTATGTCTGTCTGTGGGTGCGCCGTGGGGCGACGCGGTGGATGCAACGGTTGTGGTGCGAGATGCTCAAATCGCTCAATATCATCCGCTTGTTAGGCGATAACGACGCGCAAAGGGCACTGTGTTATTGAATAGCAACGGCATTCAGGACAGGGTGTGCGCATGACACACACACATTTTCTCCCCGCGTTCATTGCAACGCTTTTGGTTATTGCGCTTCCCTTGGGGGCGCAGGCCGCCTGTTACGCCGAGTATAAGGCGAAGCGGGAGAATCCCCTCAAGCTGCATTATGGCGTTGCCGAGATTGCGCCCAATGCCTGCACTCCCGCAAAAGCCGCCGCCGCGCTTGCCCCACGACTGGCAAAAGACGGATGGATTCTCCTCACAATCGTCGGCATGATCGACGAGACGAAACTGGAAGCGGTGAAAGATAGTGCTGGCGCGTTTTACCTCAAATACTGAGAGCGGGCGGTCGGCGCGCGTCGTAGGATTCGGCATCGCGGCGATCGTGTTGATTCTCGCCGCAACGGCGGTCTTCCTCTTCGTCAACCTGCCCGATGCCAACGCGTTTAATGCGCGGGTCGAGCGGATCTTTGTCGAGAACGATCTGACCAGCAGGGCGGAGATCAAACTCCTCGAAATTCTCGCGCAATCGGGCACGGCCTTTTCCGACACTCTGGCGAGTTACCGCATGGTGATTTTCGTGTTGCTGGTTTTTGCGACCGCGCTGTTGATTGCCACGTTGGTGTTTGTCGTGACGATCATCGGGCTGGGTCGCCGAATGAGCGAGATCGAGCGGCAGGGGCTTCAGGTCTCCTCGCTGATGATCGCGCGTGCAGAGAACGCGGTCTACCTCAATGACATGGCGTTCAAACTGACCCCCGCCGCGATGGAGACGCTCGCCGTTCTGGCCGAGGCGCGAATCGACGGTGATATGCTGACGGGGTCGCAGATCGAGGCGATGATCTCGGGACGGTCCGAAGCCGATTGCGACGAGGCGGCGGGTGCGACACGGATCAAGCGGCTGCGCGATACGCTCGGCAACCAGATGGTCAGCGAGCTTCTGGTCAAGAACATCGCGCGTAAGGGCTATGTGCTTTCGGTCAGCAAGGACGTGATCGACATGCGCTAAGGCGCGGTGCGACTCACGGAATTAACCAAGACGCAGGCAGAGTACGGTCGTCCGAAGGTCTGCGCTGATTGACTAAAATTTTCACGATTTCCTCCCGCGCGGCGTGGTAAACGACCGCGGCAGCGATCCCTGTGCGATGCCCAGATCGCCCGACAGACACCCTTCCGAACATAGCTAACGGTCGCAAAAGACTACACCAATCGCGCCCGCGCGCAGGGTGCGGCGTGAGGCTGATCTCCCCATGCCTCGCCCAGCCTCGTCGTGCCGATCCGCTCAGGTGGACCCCACGGAAAGCCATCGCCGTTTACCATTTCATAAACGAGTGGCCCTAACACTCGACTCTATCAGGACGGTCCAGATCTGCGGGTGAAGCGCCGCGATTGGACAGGGCTGCGGGGTGGAGAATTTTCCCCGACACGGCCCGTTCGCGGGACAGATGACGACACGGAAAATCCGAAGGAGCACAGCATGACGAGAGCACAGCAACCGAATCCCTCCCCTGTTCTCGTCATTGACCGTGTGGTCCGCGAGGGTGCCCGCAATGTCTGAGCCCGCTCCCATCATCCTCATCGGCGCGGCGCGGTCAGGCACGAAGTTCCTGCGCGATGTGCTCGCCTCTGGGCGCGGCACCGCCGCCGTGCCCTATGATGTGAACTACGTCTGGCGCTATGGCGCGGAAGCAGCGCCCGACGACATCCTTGACCCCGCAACACTCACCGAGCCGCGCAAACGCTTCATCCGCAAGACCCTGCGCTCACTGGCCAAGGCCGCGCCCGACGACATTCTTATCGAGAAAACCGTGGCCAACACCCTGCGCGTGCCCTTTGTCGAGGCGGTCTTTCCGAACGCGCGCTATGTCCATCTCATTCGCGAAGGGCGCGATGTGACCGAAAGCGCGATGCGCCAGTGGCGCCAGTCGCCCGACTGGTCAGCGCTCCTGCGCAAGCTGCGGCAAATCCCGATCCGCAACCTCGGCTATGTCGCGTGGTTCGGTCTCAATCTGGTCAAAGGGCTGCTGTCGGGGCGTAAGGGTGGCAAGGTATGGGGGCCAAGGTTCCCAGACATCGACACCGCCGCCGTGACCGAACCACTGTCCAAGGTCTGCGCGCGGCAATGGCTGGCGTCCTATACGCAGGCCAGCCGCGATCTCGCACGGATCAACGGGGCCGAATCGCGCGTCTTCACCATTCGCTACGAGGATCTGATCCGCGATGACGCGGCGCTTGCGGCACTGATCGACCATCTCGACCTACCCGACAAGGGAACGATCATGGCGACCTACCGCGCGAAACTGCGACCCAGTTCGCGACGCACGACACAGGCCCTTCCGCCAGAGGATCAGACAACGATTGAAGCCGTTCTCGCCCCCACACTCACCAAACTGGGATATATGTCATGAGCTACTCCGCACCCATCTTCCGTTCCAATGTGGCGCATAAACCTATCCCGCAGATTCCTGTGGGCGACGCGCCGCTGTCCGTGCCCTTCTTCCGCCCGTCCATAGGTGAGGGGGAAGTCAGTGCCGTGGTCGAGAGCCTGCGCAGCGGATGGCTGACCACAGGCCCGCAAACGGCGCGGTTTGAAGCGGATTTTCGCACCCTTTTGGGGGGCGACGTCTATGCCATCGCGGTCAACTCGGCCACGGCGGCGTTGCATCTGGGACTGGAGGCGCTCGGCGTGCGGGCGGGGGACGAGGTGATCGTGCCAACCCTCACCTTCACCGCCACGGCGGAAGTGGTGCGCTATCTCGGCGCGACACCTATTTTCGTAGATATGGACCCCGCGACCTTCTGTTTGGACATGGATGCGGTGGCAGAAGCGATCACAGAACGGACCAAGGTGATCATGCCCGTGCATTTCGCGGGCCGTGCCTGTGACATGACGGCACTTCGCGCGCTGGCGGACGCGCACGGGTTGCGCATTCTTGATGACGCCGCCCATGCCCTGCCGACCCGTCACCAAGGACACCTGATCGGCAGCATTGAAGCGGGCGCGGATGTCACCGCCTTCAGCTTCTACGCGAACAAGACGATGACCACGGGCGAAGGCGGGATGCTCGTGACCGCCGATGACGAGATGGCGGCACGGGTGCGCAAGATGCGCCTGCACGGGATTGACCGTGATGTCTTCGACAGGTTCACGAACATCAGGGCGGGCTGGGCCTATGACGTGGTCGAAGCGGGCTACAAATACAACATGACCGATCTGGCCGCCTCCATCGGGCGGGTCCAGCTCAAGCGCATCGACGACTTCCACGCCGCGCGGAAACGGATCGCGGCGCTCTACGATACGGCGCTGTCCGATCTGCCGCTTGTCCTGCCGCCACATGCCGCGCGGGGCGACGAACATTCGTGGCACCTCTATATCGTCCAACTGGGCGAGGACGCGCCCGTGACACGCGACCAGTTTATCCAATGCTTGCAGGAAAGCGGGGTGGCCACCTCCGTCCATTATCGCCCTCTACATCAAATGACCTACTGGCGCCCGATGGCACGGGGGCGGCGCTTCCCTGCCGCCGACGCCTATTTCCGCAATTGCGTCAGCCTACCGATGTTCATGGGGATGAGCGCAGCGGAGCAATCTCGCGTGATCGAGGTCGTGCGCGGAGCCTTGGGCCAATGAAACGCGCCATCGACATTGCACTGGCCGCAACGGCGCTGATCTTCGTGAGTCCGATTCTCATGATCGCGGCGATTGGCGTGCGGCTGTCGTCCAAGGGACCGATCCTCTATCGCGCCAAGCGGGTGGGGAAAGGTGGTGTGCCCTTCGACATGCTGAAGTTCCGCACCATGCATGTCGGTACGAGGGGCCCCGTCATCACCGCTCAGGGCGATGCCCGTATTTTCCCCTTCGGCGCCTTCCTGAGAAAGTCGAAGATCGACGAATTGCCGCAATTTTGGAACGTGCTCATGGGCGATATCTCGGTGGTCGGACCGCGCCCCGAAGACCCCGCCATTGTGGCCGATCACTACAGCGACTGGATGATGGAGACGCTCGCCGTGCGGCCAGGCATCACCAGTCCTGGTGCGATTTACTACTACCTGTGCGGAGAGGCGTTAATCGACCCTAAAGCTCCCGAAAAGAGCTATGTTGAGCATCTCCTGCCCGCCAAACTCGCGGTTGATCGGGCCTATCTGAAACGGGCGAACGTGGCGAGCGATCTTGTGGTCGTTCTACACACGGCGCTGGCAATCATCGGCCCCGCCATCGGCCTCAAGGCGCGCCCCCTCGCCCGTGACATCGCGGCGGCGGAACGCTGGGCGCCCGCAACATTCGGAGCGGCGGAATGAAGATATTGCTCACCCACCGCTACTTCGCTCCCGACAGTTCGCCCTATGGCGTCATCCTTCGCCAGATTGGCGTGGAGCTGGCCGCCCACGGGCATGAAGTGGAGGTCTTCACCACGCAGCCCGCCGCGCGCGCGCCCATGCCGAGCCGCGAGGATCTTGGAGGCATGGTCATCCGTCGGATACGGGTGCTGGACGAGACCTCGCGCAGTCCATTCCTACGCGCGGTGAATGCGGCGATCTATTGCGTCGCGCTCTTCTTCCACACCCTGCTCTCCCGTGCCGATGTGGTCACGGCGGGCACCTTCCCACCTGTCGTGGCCGCATGGTGCGCCAGTGCCGCCGCCCGCCTTCGTGGGGCGCGGTTCATCTACCATGTGCAGGACATTCACCCTGAGGTTTCGAACTATTCAGGCGGACGTTTGGGGCGCGGCCTGCCCGCGCGCCTCCTGCGCGCACTCGACAACCAATCGCTGCGCCGTGCGGAGGCGATTGTCACCCTGTCGGAAGATATGGCCTATACGCTGCGCGCGCGGGAAATCGGGCCGCTGCCGATTCATGTCATGAACAACCCGCCGCTCGATACCGATGGCGAGCCTGTCCCCGCGCCTGAGGAACTGGTCAAACCCGAAGGCAAAACGCGGGTGATTTTCGCGGGAAACCTCGGACGGTTCCAGAATCTCCCGCTGCTCACGGAGGGGGTTGCGAAGTGCTTCAACGCCAATCCCGACCTTGAGTTGATGTTCCTCGGTGACGGGATGGCGCGTGATGATCTCATGGCCCGTTGGGGCAATCATCCGCAAGTGCGCTTTGCCGATTTCCTGCCCTTTGAACAGGCCCGCGAGATCATCGCGGGGGCGGATATCGGATTGGTTTCGCTCGCGCCGAACATCTACCGAGTGGCCTACCCGTCGAAAGTGGCGACCTATGCCGATTTGGGGCTGCGTGTTCTGGCACTGGTCGAACCCGAAAGCCGGCTTGCCCGCGCTCTGGAACGCGACGGGACAGGTGCCGTACCGACCGCACCCACGGCTGCCGCCATCGCCAAGGCGCTTGATGCGCTGCTCACCACGGGGGCGAAACCGTACAGACACCCGCTCCCCACATCCACGCCCATCTCATGGCCCGCGCTTCTCGACAGCCTGACCGACAGCGACGCGCAGGGCTTTGAGCCCATTGGAGGATAGCCACATGCTTCTCATCTGCTGCGGAATGCCGCGCTCGGGCTCGACCCTTCAGTTCAACATCGCGTGGAAAACCGCCAGGGCGGCGCGAACGGGCGACCGCGTTGCATGGCGCAGCTCGGACGACTGGGCGCATTCCGATGCCGAGCTGGCCCGCTTGGAAGCCGCGCCCGAACTGCATGTGATCAAAATGCACTTTCCCCCCGACAACCTCCGCCGCCTCGCGGAGACGGGCGGACGAGTGCGGTTTCTCTACGTCCACCGCGATCTCCTTGATGTCGTCTATTCCATGAAAACGAAATTCGACTTCTCCATCTCGCGCGCTTTGGATCGCGTCGGGCAGGCTCTCGACGCCGAGGACTGGCTGCTCAGTCGCCCCTCCGAACATGTGCTGGTGCAGGACTATACGCTTTTGCTTAACGACCTGCCCGAAGCGGTTCGCCAGATCGCCACTTTCTCTGACGCGCCTTTGAGCGAGACCACCGTGGAGGAGATCAGCCGCAGCCTCTCCATCGACTCAGCCTACGAAAAATCGCGCCGCAAGACGCCGAAGTTCGAACACCTGCGCCGCAAGATCAATCGCGCAATGGGGCGGAAAATCGCCTTTGCCGACGACGAATTGATGCTGCATCCCAACCACGTCTCCGAACACCGTGGGCAAGTCGGGATCGGCCGCGCCAAGCTCTCGCCCGCCGAGATCACGACAATCGAGAATGCCTTTGGCACACGCATTTCAGGGCCCCGCCATGTCGGATAGCCCCCTGCACATGCACCGCTTCGTCCGCCCCGAGGCCGAAACCTGCGAACACATCGGCGCGGGAGCGGTCTATTGGTCGAAAGGACCGGACATCCTGCGCAGCGACACGATTGACGGACCTTGCAGACGCGTGGCCCGCCTGCCCCGTCCGTTGTTCCGCCGCGCCCTTGCCATGACACGTCTGGGACGGCGGCTGGCCCGCGAAACCTTCTACAACGTGATGCCGCTGTCGGACGGGAGCCTGTTCTACACCTACGCACGCGAGGCGGGTTTCATCACGCGTGACGGGGCCATCCGACCGCTCCGTGGACTAGCGCGGGCGCATCGTGTCCTGCGGGGCGGGGCGAGCGTCATGCCCGACGACAGCGTGGTATTCGGCGAGTATTTCGACAACCCCCAGCGCGACGCCGTCCGCATCTACCGCGCCACACCTCAGGACGCACACGCCACGGAAATCTATCGTTTTGGCCAAGGTGAAGTGCGACACATCCATTCGGTGCGCCGCGATCCCTTCACAAGGCGCACGATAGTCTGCACAGGCGACCTCGCACATGAGTGCCGTATTCTCTCCTTCGCCCCCGATTTCTCTGACTGCACCGCGCTAGGTGAGGGCAGCGAGGACTGGCGCACGATCAGCCCGCAGTTCTCCGCCAAAGCGATCTACTTCGGCACCGACGCGCAATTCGCGCCGAACCGACTGCTGCGCTTTGACCGCGCGACAAAGGCCCTCACGACCCTCGCGGAGGTCAACGGGCCCGTGTTCTATTCCGCCGCGGTCAAGGGCGGGTGGGTGTTTGCCACCACGGCGGAGCTTTGCCCCAGTCAGACATCCCCGCACGCGAGCCTCTACCACCTCGAAGCGGCCACGGAGGAGGTGCGCACCATCGCGTCCTTTCGCAAGGACTGCCTGCCGAACCGCTATTTCCAACACGGCATTCTGAACCTGCCAATCATGGAGAGATTGCAAAACCGCGTACCGATCTCGGGTGTCGCGCTCAAAGGGTTCGACGCGACTTTCAGGGTGCTTGAACATGGCTGAGAGCATGGCACATATCTCCCCCGTCACGCTGCCTTCCGTCATCTCGGTCGACCGTTTGCGCGCATGGTGGGTGGCTGCGGCGTCCTTTGGCTACGCATTTTTCGAAGTGCTGTCCCGCGACCCGCATATCGGCACATTCGCCAATTACGCAGGCATCCTTTCGGGGTTCGTCTTTGCCATCTCCTATGTGATTGCGCATCCGCAAATGGTGCGGGTTCGTCGCACCGAACTGATGGTTCTCGCGTTTCTTCTGCTTGCGCTCCCTATGGCGCTCGGACAGGCGCAAAACCCGTTGGACATCGCGGGCAACCTCATGCGGGCGCTCTTCCTCTTACTCGCGGTGGTGTTCTGGCGCACCCATAGCATTGATCTCGCGCAGGTGATCCATCACCTCTATCGCGCGCTTTGGGTCGTAGTCGTCGCTGTCGTCGCCTTTATCATTCTTGCGCGCGCAAGCGGGATGACCATGCCCGCCGCCCACCATGTTCCCGCGATCATTTTCCTCTTCTCCATCGCCCTGTTCAAAGGGCGTCGTTTGCCCGTCTTCGCGCTGTTGGTCATGGCGATTATCACGGGAAAGGAAGCCACGTATCTCGCGCTCCTGAGTGTGACGGGCGCCTACCTGCTCCTGCGGCAACGGCTGATTATCGGGCTTCTAGTGCTGGCCCTTGTCGGTGTCTTTGCCGTCGCTCCCGTCAACCCGATCATCTATGGCCTCAACGCTCTGGGCGGGAACTTTGCGCGTCTGGCCGATTTCCTGACCTCGCTGACGACGGGCCATTTTGATGACGAGCTGCTCACGCAGATCACCTCGAACCGCTACCTCGAGTATCTCTCCGTATTTCAGGACTGGCGTGATCAGGGCGTTCCCTATTTCGGGCGGGGGCTTGGCGCGACCGTGCTGGTGGAAGTCGGCTGGGCAAATGAATGGATCGAGCGCTCGACACTGCACAACAGCTTTCTGGTGATCTTTCACACCACGGGCGTCTTCGGCGCGGCCTTCGCGATGCACTACGTGATTTCCCCGCTATGGCGCATTCGCAAACAGGCGCCAGAGATCACGTTGGTTTGCGTCGGTTGCGTCGTCTACGCGCTGTTTTCCAACACGATGCTCCAGGCCCCGACACTCGTATTCAGCCTCGCATTAGCCAAACGGATTTCGGAGAGGATGGACCTCGCCACGCCTAAGAGGAGGCTGAAATGGTGATCCCGAAGAAGATTGTATTCGTCATCGGACAGGAAAGCTCAGGCAGTCGTCTGGTGGCCAAGGCCTGCGCCGCCTCGCTGGGGATAGTCGGTTTCGACGACTGGAACGCGATCGGCTGGACCCATGGTGCGGATGCGTCTGTCTGCCACCGCTCGTTGCCTTTCGGAACGCCGCCGCGCTTTCCCGATATCGGACGGTGGCTGTCGAAATACGGTGACGGGAACGAGCTGTTCTTCGTCATCACGACCCGCGACGTGACGCTCTCCGACCTGTCCAAGGTGGAGACGTTCGGCAAGTCCGCAGATCAGGTCGCCGCCGAGCGCGAGAAGGTGCGCGCCACGATCGGCGAGGTGATGGCGTCGGGGCATCCCTACAGGTTCGTGTCCTATGAGACATTGATGCTGCTCGGCGAGGCCTATTGGTCGGAGCTTTATGACGCGCTTGGCATCCCCCCTGCCGCGCGCGTCTTCCCCGAACTCAAGGACGCTAACCGGAAGCGCATCCACGAGATGATCGGCGACATCACCGCGCCGCCACGTCCCGCCATGCGAGCCAAGCGCCATATCCGTGGCACAGCGCGGCGGGCACTGGATTGGATCAAGGGCGAGGCCGATTGAGCCCGCAGGCATGAGAGACACGATGAACGCCAAACAAATCGCCACGAAAGCGGCTGGTTCGGGATCAGGGCTGTTACTGGCCTCGCTTGCCAGCTTTCTGGCGAGCGCACTCCTGTCCCGCCTCTTGTCTCCCGACGAATTCAGCGCGGTGGTCATAGCGCTGACCACGGCACTGATCGCCTCACAAATCGCGCAACTGGGGCTGATGAGAGCGGGCACCCGATTGGTGGCCGACCGCCGTGCAACGGGTAATCTCGGCGACCTCAAAGCCTTCGTGATCTTTGCCGCCACCGCCGTGACGGGTGCCTCGATTTTGACCGCCGGCATTGTCGGTGCGGCCCTGTCTGACGGGGGCACCACGCCACGCGAAGGTGTTATGGCGGCGTTTCTAATCTGGCCCTTCGCCATGTCGCGACTGGCGTCTGGGATCATGCTGGGCCACCGAAGGTCGTTTGCTGGGGCATTCTTTCAAAGCGGGCTGCCACATGCGGGCATTCTCTTCGCGACCGCAATCGCAGCCCTTACCCTCGGCACGGGGCTAAACACACAGATCGAGGTCATCGTCATTGGCGGGGCCTATACAATGGCGGTTGCGGGGCTTCTTCTCACGCTGCCTTGTCTCGCCGATCTGCGCCATGTGCGTGCGGCAACGCCCACGCCGCTCCCTTGGCTAGCAATGTCCCTGCCGCTCATGCTGGTCGGCACGATGCAGATTGCCAACCGCCACGCCAGCGTCCTGATCATTGGTGCAGTAGGTGAGATTGGCGACGTGGCGCGGTTCTATCCCGCGTTCCGTATCAGCGAGTTGGCCACCTTCGGCCTGATCGCCGTCAATGCCGCCATCGCACCGCGCATCGCGGAGGCCTATGGCATGGGCGACCTGCGAGGACTTCAGCACATCATGCGCAAGGCGGCTCACCTGTCGCTCGGTGCAACCGCCCTTTTCGTCATCGCGCTTTTCGCGCTGCATGGTCCGCTCTTCGGCCTCTTCGGCGGGATCGCGAATGAAGGGCGCGGCGTCCTTATGATCCTCTTGGTCGGGCAGGTGATCAACGCTGCGACGGGATCGGTGGGCATTTTGATGGCCATGACATGTCAGGAACGATTCGCCGCCACAACTTCCGCCGTGATGACCGCCCTGCACCTGTCCAGCCAGCCGCTCCTCGTCGCGCATTACGGGATTGAGGGCGCCGCAATCGGAATCGCCGCGGCCTCGATTGCGTGGAATTGCATCCTTCTCCATCGCGCGATTGGGACGCTTGGCATCAATCCGACGGTGCTTGCGCGCGACAGGCCGCGCCCTATCGGAACGGAACTTCCTGCGCACCGAAAGGGCGCGTGACAATTGGATTTTCAATGGCGTCGACATGGTGCAAAATCGCGCGTATTGCTCTGCTATAAATGGTCAAACGGGAGTTGATGATGGCTGGATTTCTATCTCGGTTCTTTGGGAAAAAGTCGACGCCCGAACCCGTCATCGCGGTCGAACCGCAGCACCTTTCGGTGCCCAAACCCGTAGCCGCAATCGGCGACATTCACGGATGTGCGACGCTTGCCGAAAAACTGGTCACACGCCTGCAAACCGACCACCCGAATGCACAGCTTCTATTTGTCGGTGACTACATTGATCGCGGCGACGAAAGCCGGCAGGTCATTGAAATGCTGATGGGGATGCCTGACGCGATCTGCTTGTTAGGCAACCACGAACGGATGCTTCTCGACTTTCTCGACGCGCCCGAAGAACGCGGCGGTCGGTGGCTGCGCAATGGCGGGCTGCAAACCGTGGCCAGCTACTCGGTCGCGGGCACGCAAACCGAACTGACGAAAATGCGCGACGCTCTGGCGCTCGCCATGGGAGATGCGGTGATCAACTGGCTGATCGAGCGCCCCCTCTACTCGAAACACGGCAACCTCTATGCGATCCACGCGGGTGCTGATCCAACGCGGCCAATCGAGGAACAGGGGGAAAAACCACTCATTTGGGGCCACCCCCAATTTCGCAAACAGCCCCGCACCGACGGTCATTGGGTCGTTCACGGACACACGATTGTCGAGCAACCCACATCGGAAGGCGCGCGCGTCAGCATCGACACAGGCGCCTACGCCACGGGCACATTAACCGCGGCCGTTTTCGATGGCGTTAACCTTGAATTCGTTCAATCGCGATACTGATAGGATCACTGGATTCGGCGCCTCAACCGATTGATGTTTTTCGCCGACCTGATACAACCGCGGCACTCGTTTTGCGTAACAAGAGGATTTATCAAGTGGCTGAACAGGCAAAAGAATTCGACGACGAAATTGATCTGTTGGCACTCCTTGGGACGCTGTGGCGCGGCAAATTCCTGATCCTGTCCTTGACCGTCGCCGCCACGATCCTCGGCATCGCATATTCGCTTTTTGTTGCGACACCGACCTACACCTCGTCAACCACGCTGGCCATTCAAGACAAAGGTGGGCCAGTCGTTGATATTGAGTCCGTTGTGTCGGGCGTATCGTCCGAAAGCGAGAGCCTGAACACCGAGGTCGAAGTCCTCAAATCGCGCACATTGCTTGAACGCCTTGCCACGCAACTCGATCTGACGTCTGACCCCGAATTCAACCCCGCGCTGCGTCCCGAGCCACTGATTTCGGTGGGCAAACTCGTTAAGCTTGTCACGGGACGCGAAGACAGGCAGCCCTCCGAACAAGAGGTGATGAACCGCGTCGTTGAGAACCTCCAACGCAAGATTTCAGCGACAGTGCGGCGCAACACCTTTGTCATTGCCATTTCGGTGACGACAGAAGACCCCGTGAAATCGCGGGAGATCGTAAACACGCTGGCCAAGCTTTATCTGGAAGGCCAGATTGAGGTTAAGTTCGAAACCCTTGATGATGCAGTCACTTGGCTTTCCACACGCGTTGTGGAATTGGAAGCCGAGTTGGAAGAGCGCAACGAGGCGCTCAAGGCCCGCACGTCAGAGGCCGATTACGTAAACGCCGAGGGTCTTTTCGCGCTGAACCAACAGGTGCGTGAGATGCGTGAGCGGCTGATTGGCGAGCGGCTGGATGCAGATCGTGCCGCATCGCAATATTCCACTTTGAAAGCCGTCGCTGAGTCGGGCGACGTCACCTCTATTCTGGAGCTTACGCAGGATCCGACACTGAACCGTCTGGCGCAGTCCGCGCCTGATGCAGCGATGCTTGCCGACGACAGTGCGTTCTCCGCGCGGCTTTCGGTTCTGCTTGAGCGTCAGCAGAAAGAAGCAGAACGCGCGCGCACGCAGGTGGCGGCACTGGAAGAGGCCATCGCCTCGATGGAAATACGCGTCGACGAGCAGGCCACGGAACTGGCAACGCTCCAACAACTCCAACGTGAGATCGACACGACTTCGGTGCTTTACGACACTTTCCTGACCCGCCTTAAGGAAACCACCATTCAGCAAGGTATCCAGCAAGCCGATGCGCGCGTTCTCTCGCCCGCCATCGACGGCAAGCAGGTCTCTCCACGAGTCGCCATGATCGCGGCTTTGTCTCTGGTGCTCGGCTTTCTGATCGGCGCGGCGCTTGTGCTGATCCGCGAAATGCGCGCGAACGGGTTCCGCAACGCGGAAGAATTGCAGGAAAGCACGGGCCTTCAGGTCATCGGCCAGATCCCGCTTTTCCCCCTCGGCAAACGCGGCGACCTGATCCAGTATATCAAGGAAAAGCCGACCTCCCCCGCCGTCGAAGCCGTGCGAAATCTGCGCACATCCATTTTGTTGTCGAATGTCGACAACCCGCCGCAGGTCATCATGTCCACGTCTACGATTCCGGGAGAAGGGAAAACTACGCAGGCCATCTCCTTGGTTCAAAACCTTTCGGGAATGGGCAAAAAGGTGCTCCTCATTGAGGGCGATATCCGACGTCGCACGCTCGACGAATATTTCAAGGCAGATGCACCGGAGCACGGCCTTTTGTCGGTGATTTCGGGTGACGCCGACCTCGAAGACGCGGTCGTAAAGAGCGATCGTATTGGTGCGGATGTTCTGATGGGACAGCAAACCCACATCAACGCCGCCGATGTATTCTCGTCCGAGAAGTTCATCGCCTTCCTGAAACGCGTGCGCGAGATTTACGACTACATCATCATCGACACGCCCCCTGTTCTGGTCGTTCCCGATGCGCGTGTTATTGGCCAGCATTGCGACGCGATCATGTATACCGTGAAGTGGGACAGCACCACCAAGCCGCAAGTTCTTGCCGCACTGCGCGAGTTGGCCGCAGTCAACCTTGAACCTACAGGCCTCGTATTGTCGCAAATTGACCCCAAGGGGATCAAAAAATATGGCTACGGTGAATCCTATGGCGCCTATTCGAGTTACGGTAGCGGGTACTACGACGCCTAAGCGCGCCCGCCTCACAGCCCAAAAACAAAAGCGCCCGCAAGCCTATTGCTGCGGGCGCTTTTCTTGTTTCAACTTGCAGAAGTCGAAGTGGATCAGGCTCGAAGCTTTTTCAATGTCGGCTTGTGGTAGCCATCAACACGGGCTTCAATCAGGGCTCGCAGTTTCTTGTGATCCGAGGTCTCTACCGCGGCGTCGATTTCGCGCAACATGGCCGCGACTTCGATCTGGGAGAGTTTCATCTCTTCGGCGCGCATGATCTTCGGATGCGGTGTCGCCACAAGGCTGTCGTCGTCGATCAGCAGTTCCTCGTAGAGTTTCTCGCCAGGGCGCAACCCGACAACCTTGATCTCGATATCGCCCTCTCCCGTTTTGGGATCGCGGACCGTGCGCCCCGACAACTGGATCATGCGCCGCGCGATATCGATGATCTTTTGCGGCTTCCCCATATCCAGAACGAACAGATCCCCGCCCTCGGCATAGGCGCCTGCGAGAAGCACAAGGCGGCTCGCCTCGGGAATAGTCATAAAGAATCGCGTCACATCCTCATGCGTCACTGTAACGGGGCCGCCCGCGCGAATCTGGCTTTCAAACAGGGGCAGGACCGATCCCGATGACCCCAACACATTGCCAAAGCGCACCATGGCATATTTCGTCTGAGTGCTGCGTGTCTGGAAATCCTGCACAACCAGCTCGGCCATGCGCTTGGTCGCGCCCATGATATTCGTCGGGCGCACGGCTTTGTCGGTCGACACAAGAATGAACCTCTCGACGCTCTCTTCAAAGGCGACATCCGCGACGACATGAGTCCCGATGACGTTGTTGTGCGCGCCCTCGAGTTCGTTCTCTTCCACCAACGGCACATGCTTGTAAGCCGCGGCATGGAGAATGATCTCGACACCCTCCTCGCGGACCAAGGATTGCACCCGTTTGCGGTCGGTCACGGAGCCCAAACGAGTGACAATAGATACGGGATTGTCCATCTTTGCGGTGAGTGCGCGCATTTCACGGTCGATGGTATAGAGCGCAAACTCGCTCTGCTCAAAGAGCACCACCTTCTTCGGCATACAGTTGAGAAGCTGCCGACACAATTCCGAACCGATCGAGCCACCCGCGCCTGTAACAAGAACCGTACGTCCCGCGTAGGCTTTCGACACCTCGGGAATATCCAATGCGACTTTATCGCGGCCCAAAACCTCGTCTGGGGTGACTGGACGCAGGGAGCGTTCCAATCCACCCGTCTCCATGATGTCGACATAGGATGGCAGGAGCATCACTTCGACCGAGAGCTTCGCGAGTCGCTTCATGATTTTCGCACGTTCGACTGCACGGATGGACGGTATGGCCACCAACACACGCTCGATCCCGTGCCGTGCAATCCGTTTCTCAAGACAGTCCGGTGTGTAGACATGCAGCCCGTTGACCAGAAGCCCGCTGAGATTGGGGTTGTCGTCAACGAAGAAGGCCGGGCGCACCTCGCGCGATTGGCTCAGCGCGGAAGCAAGCTGGATACCTGCCGCACCCGCCCCATAGATCGCGACAGGAACGCGCGACGAGGCCGTTCTGGCCATCGTCGTCAACATATGAAGGGCACCAACGCGCACCATGACCGAAGTCAGAAAGAAGAGCGCGCCAAAGATCAAAGGGACGGATCGGGGCGCCGAAATACCGAGGATGAAGCTGGCCGACATCGTGACCAGCGACAAAAGCACCGCCGCCGATCCGAGTCGCAACACAGCGCTGCTGTCCATCGCGTGAAGCTTGATCCGCGGGAGGCGCAGGGCATTGAAGATCACCGCGCCGGAAACGATGGCGCAGCCGAAGAGCGCCCAGTTGTCACGCACCAAAGCCATAGGATTGAACATCCCGTAGCGGAGCGCGTACGCCGCTGACAGGCTCATAACGAGTAATGTCATGTCGACATAAAAAAGGACAAGGCGTTTGGTTTGTCGGGATAATCCCAACAGGCTATCAACAAGCACTAGTGATCTCACTTTTTACTACCTCAAGCGCAAGTCGGACATTGCACGCGACCCTCAGGCTACACACAATTTTTACGCGAATCAAACTGTCGATTAAATCATTACAATCACTGCAGAGCTTCGACACCTGCCTGAACGACTGTACCCATGGCTTGCTGGAGCGCTCTACCCCAGGTTGTGATGGGTTGGGCTTTTACAAAGACAAAATCGTCAGGACGCATTTCGAACCGCGACGCAATTGTCAGATTGACCACGTTCTTCGCGTCAAGGTGATAGGCGGTAACAGAACCGTCATCTTGAGCGCGCAACACGTAGATATGTGCGGGGTTCCCAGTCGTCATGGAAAGCCCGCCATTTTCGAACAGGACTTCTGCAAGTGAGCTCGTGTGCCCGAACGGCAAGGGAACCAGCGCTTGCTTACTCACTTCACCGATGAGGAAAACGTTATGACGTTCGATGGCGTTGAGGTCCAACTGATTCTGGAACACCTCGCGGCGTTCGCTCAACTCGGAGCGGCGCATGTCGATTTCGGCCCTCAACTCCTGAAGCGCCGACAAACGTGCCTGCCTGCGCAGATCGAGCGTGTTGATTTCCCGCTCGTAGTAGGCCTGCGCACGGCTGAGGTCATAGGCATCATCAACAAAGATGCTATCGCCGTCGGTCAGAACAATTTGCTGAAGGCTCTGATTGGCAAAATACTGCTTGAGCGGGATTTGGTAGAGTTTGCCATCGCGGTAGATATGGATCGACGCATATTCGCGATCGCCAACGGTGAATCCGCCCGCTGCAGTGATCGCCGCGTTGAGGCGAAGCGGGCTGGCGGAAATCGGCAGGTTGACGGCATTCGCAACCGAACCGCCGACGCTTACGCTCTTGGAGTTGAACTCCGCAATCTCAAGGCTGAATTCGGGATCGATCTGATTCTGGACCAAGCGCTGAAACACACGGTCCTCGGCCTCTTCGATGGTCAGCCCTGCGAGTGTGACGGCACCCACTTCGGGCACAGCAATCGCTCCGTCATCACGCACAGTATATGCCTGCCGCTGGCTTTGGGCCGCGCCCAGGCCGACGACCTGCTCCGCCGCCGCGCTTTCTGTTGAGCGGGTTGCCAAAACGATCACATCGCCGATTCCGATCTGATACGGACCATTCGAAACCTCGGGCGGGACGCGGAGGGGCATATCACCGGGCGGTGTCAGGTTGGGAAATTCAGGGGCAGTCGGCAAGGCGCCCAAGCCACGCGGGCTACCACCGGCGCCAGCAGTCGCACCGAAAGCGGCAGGCAGGTTAAGCGGTGTATAGGAACTCTTGTTTGCCTGCGCGACAACGGTCGGCGTCATTTCCACAACAGAGACATCAAGCGGAGTGTCATTCTCTGCCACGGTTTGCGCGGAAAACGTCACGCCACAGGCGTTCAACGCAAGAAGCGCAACAAATGCGAAGACTAGGCGGGGTGACTGCATCAAACTATCCACATGGTTAACACGTTTTTTGTGCAACCTATTCGGGAAAGCGCGCGATCTCCATCCTCATTTTCTACTCGCGCATTTCACAGTCTGCGCCCTGTTGTCCCAAAGACACGGCACACCGCCGCCCAGAAAAGGCATACCTTTGGCTGCCATTTTCAAACGAACCGTTGGACCCGACGAGTGTCACGGTCAGGAGTCGAGCCTAGTTTCCATGGAGTGCCGATCTCGCGCAAGTGTGCGGACTTCGGCATGGGCAAGAGATTGAAGCGCTTCTTCTGCCGACAGCCCTTTTGCGCGCGACTTCTTCCAAATGCGACGAACCGACGTGGGCGACCATGGCAAGGCTGCCTGCGCGACCCAGTGCCGCACAGGTGCGGGCAGGCTGTCATAGGCCTCCATCGGATTGCCCGACCGCCTTTTGCGCCGCAGACCGCTTTGTCCGAGATTGCGATTCATGTCATCCCATCCTGCTCAGAGATCAGGCCCGCCACGCTCCCAAGCGGGAAATGGATCAGGCATATCGAGCGGCAAGGCGTCAGGCCCGTCCGCCATCACAGTCGGAACAAGGCAGGCGTCGAGTTTGGCTTTCAACGAAGCCCAGTCAATGTCGGAGCCGATGAACACCAGTTCTTGTCGACGGTCACCCCAAGGCTCCACCCAATGTTGTTCCATGTATTGACGCGCACCAGCGTGATCGGGCCAGCGCTCTTCCGGGACCGACGCCCACCATGTGCCAATCGGCTTTACGCTGGACAGGGCGCCCGCGAGCGAAAACTCAGTGACCCATTCGGGCCTTGTGGCGATCCAGAAATGCCCTTTGGCGCGGATCACCCCAGGCATGTCGCCATTGAGGACCGCCAGAATCTTCTCGGGAAAAAAGGGCTGGCGCGCGCGATAGACATAGGACGCGACGCCATATTCCTCGGTCTCTGGAACGTGGTCGGCAAAGCCGTAAAGTTCTTTCGCCCACATCGGATGTTCATGCGCCTTGTCGAAGTCGAACAGGCCCGTATTCAGGATCTTCTCAGCGGGAACATCCGAATGATCGGCCTCGATGATCTCGGCATCGGCGTTGAGGCTACGGATGATCTTTCGGGCCGCGTCGACCTGCGCCTCCGTCGCATCGGAAACCTTGTTGAGAATCACGACATCCGCAAATTCCATCTGGTCAGTGAGCAGATGCACCAGAGTTCGCTCATCCGCCTCGCCCATGACCTCGCCACGATCACTCAGGAAGTCATGACTGGAGAAGTCCTTGAGAAGGTTCACGGCATCCACGACCGTAACCATCGTGTCGAGCCGCGCAACATCAGCGAGACTCTCGCCAAACTCGTCACGGAATTCAAATGTAGCCGCGACGGGCAAAGGTTCGGAAATTCCCGTGCTTTCAATCAGCAGATAGTCAAACCGGCCTTCCGATGCCAAACGACGCACTTCCAGCAGAAGATCATCGCGCAGCGTGCAGCAGATGCATCCATTAGACATTTCGACCAGCGTTTCATCGGTGCGGCTTAGCTCTGTATCCGCCCGAACAAGATCCGCGTCGATATTTACCTCGGACATATCGTTGACGATAACCGCCACCCGCCGCCCTTCGCGGTTGTTGAGAACACGGTTCAGCAATGTGGTTTTGCCTGCGCCCAAAAATCCGGACAAGACGGTGACGGGAAGCCGTGAATCTGCCATGTATTCTCTCCAACCTGCGTGATAACGATCACGTAACTTACGCAGTTACTAGACTAATGCAACTACTATTGTTACATTTACTGCCGATTTGGAGGAACGTTGCACATGAAGCGGAACAGTCGCCTATCTCTCGCCCTGCACACGCTCGGCCATATGGCGGGCGATCCGCACTCTATGCGCACCTCCGCAGACATCGCCGAGCATGCTGGAACAAATCCGGTGGTGGTGCGTCGTGTACTCGGAAAACTTCGCGAAGCGGGACTGTTGGTGTCCGAGAAGGGACACGCGGGCGGCTGGCGTCTAGCTAAGCCTGCGAACAAGATCACGCTTGCCGATGTTTACATTGCACTCGACGAACGCCTCGTATCGAGCGGCCCCTCAGACGCCGCGCACGCGCAGTGCAGCGTCGAAGCGGGCCTACAGCAACGTGTGACCGAGGTGCTTGAGGAAATTGAAGAGAGCCTGGTGCAACGGCTGCGCGAGACAACGATTAGCGATGTCCAACCCTGCTCGTGCAGCTATTGCAAGACGTGAGCCGACAGTTCCTTGCGATGCGGGACGGAGAATAGGTGCACTACACCGCCCGTAGCTGTGCCTCGTGCGTCTTCACCCGCGTTTGACCGCCCATGAGGTCCAGCAAGACCCAGACACGCTGACGGGCGTCGATCTTCTCGATCTGCCCTACGTAGTCGGAAAACGGCCCCTTGATGAACGCCACGGAATCACCGCGCGACAGCGAGGGAGCCGCCACCAGCTTGCCTGCCTGATCGCACCGCGTTTTCAGCCCATCCACCAGACCGGACGGAACAGACGCGGGGGCACGGCCAAAACTGACCAGCCGAGTAATACCCTGCGTCGAATTGATGGCCCGCCAACACCCCTGAACCGCGTTGAACGCGACAAAAATATAGCCTGGAAAGAGAGGGCGGCGCGAGGTCACAAACCTGCTTCCACGCGGTTTCGTAACCTCTTCGAGAGGGAGAAAGGTCTCGAATCCCTGCCGCTCAAGATTGCGTTTTGCAATCTGGGCGCTATTCGGCTTCAATTGAGCCAGATACCAACCCGTTTGCGAATTAAACTCGTTGTCCGCCATTTCATACCCCTTACTAAACACCGCCGAATATATCGTTCAATTCCGAACGATTTCAATGCTAATGCCACCCGAAAAATTTGCATTGGCATTCAACGACTTCTTTTAGAAATTTTCGCAGTTTCGAGGCGGGTCTTGGCGTAAACCGAGGGCCAAGGCGACCGAGTAAGCTGTCGAGCATTAAGAAACGGAAAACCATTTTTCAGTAGCTTGAGATTTGTTCCCACTTTGACGCGGGGACCGTCAGATCTCATTGAAAGTTACTGCCTATGAACACCCCGAAACGACAAAAGCCTAATCGTGTATTAATCACTGGGGGAACGGGGTCTTTCGCCAAAACGATGCTGCGCGATCTTCTGGAGGACGGGATTGAAGAGGTCCGCATTTTCAGTCGCGACGAAGAGAAGCAGGACGCGCTTCGCAACGATCTGCGCGATGATCGGGTGCGCTATTATATCGGCGATGTGCGGGATCGGGGGGCGGTTGATCGGGCTGTGCAGGGTGTTGACGCGATTTTTCACGCGGCCGCGCTGAAGCAGGTTCCGAGTTGCGAATTCTTCCCGCATGAAGCGGTTCTCACCAACGTTATCGGATCGGAGAACGTCATTCGCTCGGCGATTGCGGCCAAGGTGCAAAGTCTCGTTTGCCTTTCCACGGACAAGGCTGTGCATCCGGTTAACGCCATGGGCATGACCAAGGCGCTGATGGAGAAATCCGCGCAGGCCGCCGCACGGACCTTGGGCCCTGATGGAGACACGATCATTTCGGCGGTGCGCTACGGCAACGTCATGTATTCCCGCGGGTCAGCCATTCCGCTTTTCGTGCGCCAGATAAAGTCGGGCAACCCGATTACCGTCACCGAGCCGACAATGACACGCTTCCTGATGCCGCTCCGTCACAGCGTGGCGCTGGTTCACCACGCTTTCCAGAATGCCAATCAGGGAGACCTGTTCATCAAGAAAGCGCCTGCGTCCACCATTGCGGACCTAGTCACGGCGCTCAAGGAACTCTTTAACGTCCCCGACCATCCCGTTGAGGTGATCGGTTGGCGCCACGCCGAGAAACTCTACGAGACGCTGGCCAGCGCGCAGGAACTCGGAAGCTCGGAGGACATGGGCGACTATTACCGCATCATGCTCGACATGCGCGACCTCAACTACAAACCCTACTTCTCGGAAGGCGACACCGAACAGAAGCGGCAAGAGGACTACCACTCGCACAACACCGAACGGCTGGATGTAGCGGGTGTGAAGGAGCTCTTGCTCACTCTCCCAGAATTCAGAGCGGAACTGGAGAACTGGAACAGCGCGCAATGAAGCGGATCGTAGTCACTGGAGCGGCCGGCCTGATCGGCTGGCACGCACATGCGCGCCTGCACGCGGCCAATTGCGCGGCGGATTTCAAAGGCGAGGAACGCCCCTTCGACATCGTCGTCCTCGATCACGCCGCTTTCGATGACGACACAACCTTGCACAATGCGCTGTCGGGCGCGCAGGCCGTGCTGCACTTCGCGGGCGTCAACCGTGCGCCAGATGCCGAAGTCGAAGCCGCAAACCCCGCCATCGCTTCCCGTCTGGCGAAGGCATGTAAGGCGGCGACCGTCACGCCCCACATCGTCTACGCCAACTCGACACATGCGGCCAGCGACACACCCTACGGACGCTCGAAAAGGATCGCGGGCGAGGTTCTGTCGCAAGTAGGTGGCAAATACACCGACATGATCCTGCCTCATATTTTCGGAGAATGCGCCCGCCCGAATTACAACAACGTCACGGCGACCTTCATCGACGCCGTCATCAAAGGCGAGGAGCCTGACATCAACCCCAACGGGCGGGTGTCGCTCCTACACGCGGGCGATGCGGTGGCCGCGGCGATAGAGGCGGTGACAACGGGCACCACCGGCACCCTGCGCCCCAAAGCGCGTGACGTTGCGGTCCTCGAACTCTTCGAGACCCTTCAACGTTTTCACGCCAACTACCAAGCCAACATCTTTCCCGACCTGGCAGACCTGTTCACCGTTGCCCTCTTCAACAGCTATCGCGCGGCGCTGTATCCAAACGGCTTCCCGCGCCCGCTAAAGCTGAACACCGACACGCGCGGAACGCTTTTCGAGGCGGTCAAAGGTGGTGGCGGAGGTCAGACCTTCCTGTCCACCACGAAGCCAGGCGTGACCCGCGGCGACCACTTCCATCTCCACAAGGTCGAACGGTTCCTCGTTGTGCAAGGTAAGGCGACGATCCGCATTCGTAAGGTGCTGGGCGACGAAGTCTGGGAATACAGGGTCACGGGCGACACACCCGCGCCAGTGGACATGCCAACCCTACACACCCACTCGATTGAGAACACAGGCGACACAGATCTGCTGACTTTGTTCTGGACCCATGATTTGTTCGATCCCATCAACCCCGATACGTTTGCCGATAAGGTGCTAAAATGAAACGTCTCAAAGTTATGACCATCCTCGGCACCCGTCCTGAGATCATCCGCCTGTCGCGTGTCATGGCGCGGCTCGACGACTTCACTGATCATGTCATGGTGCATACGGGGCAGAATTGGGACTACGATTTGAACGAGGTTTTCTTCGAGGATCTCGACGTGCGCAAACCCGATCATTTTCTCGGCACGGGAGGCGGCACCCTCGGCGAGACGCTGGGAAAAATTCTGTCGGAGAGCGAGAAGGTACTCGCACAGGAACGCCCCGACGCGGTTTTGGTTCTCGGCGACACCAATTCGGCGATTTCCGCAATCATGGCGCGGCGGATGAAGATCCCCGTCTACCACATGGAGGCAGGCAACAGGTCGTTCGACCGCAACGTGCCGGAAGAGACCAACCGCAAGCTGGTGGACCACATCTCGGATTTCAATCTGGTCTACACCGAACACGCGCGCCGCCATCTGTTGTCGGAAGGCTGCCATCACCGTCGCATCTACCTGACGGGATCGCCAATGCGAGAGGTGCTTGAACACTACCGCCCTAAGATCGAAGCCTCCGATGTCCTGACGCGTCTCGGTCTCAAGGACCGCGGCTATTTCATCGTGTCGTTACACCGCGAAGAAAATGTCGACAGCGCCGCCCGCCTCTCATCTCTGGTCGATGCGCTCAACCGCATTGCAGACCAGTACGACATGCCGATCATCGTCTCGACCCATCCACGCACCCGCAAGCGGCTCGACGCTCTGGGGGGGCTGACGCTGGACAGGCGCGTACAATGGATGAAGCCCTTTGGTTTTCATGACTATAACAAGCTGCAAATGCGGACCTTCTGCGCGATTTCCGACAGCGGCACAATCGCGGAAGAGAGCTCCATACTGGGCTTCCCCGCCATCACCCCGCGCGACGCAATCGAACGCCCCGAAGGGCTGGATGTCGGTTGCCTGATCATGACGGGGCTGAACTCCAATACGATCCTTGATGGAATTGCAGCCATAACACGCGGCTTCGCGGATCGTCAGGCGGCCAGCCAATCCCACCCCGTGCCCGCCGACTACTGCATCACCAACACTTCCGAGCGGGTTGTAAATCTGATCCTCGGAACAGCGCGACTATCGAACGCGTGGGATGGGATAAGGGTAGGCGACCGCGCATCACGATAGTTCGATGCCAGGAGAGGCCGTTTATATCAGCGCGGCATGAATGGCGATCCCGGCAGGGTTCGAACCTGCAACCTGCCCCTTAGGAGGGGGCTGCTCTATCCAGTTGAGCCACGGGACCGCTTGGCGTTTTGTAACTACAGAGCGCGATGAGGGGCAAGGGGAAAGCCTTGGTGTCGTCTGTCTCGGTCAGGGAAATCGGGGGATGAAAAGGGGGAGCGAAATTGGCCCACCACTCCCCCTTTAAAATCCGAAACCGCACTGAGAGTAGAGAGCTTGCAGGACGATCCGGATTAGCTGTGCGTGAACTGTAGGCTCACAAAGTCCGTTAGCGATAACATACACGCGTTGTGCAGCGTGGACAAGGACGATTTAATTTGTATTGTAAACGCACATGACTTGAGAGGTTACCGGCATGTCACAGGCTCCTGAACGCACGCCACCGAAGCGTCCCTTAACTTTGCGAGACGTTTCCGAGGCTTCGGGTGTGTCGGAAATGACGGTAAGCCGCGTGTTGCGCAACCGTGGGGATGTTTCCGAGGCCACGCGCACCAAGGTGCTCGAAGCGGCGCGGGAGTTGGGATACGTGCCGAACAAGATCGCGGGCGCCCTGGCGTCGAGCCGCGTCAACCTCGTCGCAGTCATCATCCCTTCGCTGTCAAACATGGTTTTCCCCGAAGTTATGACCGGCATCTCCGAGATTCTTGATGACACGGAACTTCAGCCTGTGGTGGGCGTGACCCATTACAAGCCCGAACGCGAAGAAACAGTCCTCTACCAGATGTTGAGCTGGCGTCCTTCAGGGGTGATTATCGCGGGTCTCGAGCACACCGAGGCGGCCAAGGCGATGCTTGCCGCTGCGGGCATTCCCGTGGTCGAGATCATGGATACCGATGGCGATGCGATTGATGCCAACGTCGGCATCTCCCACCGCCGCGCTGGTCGCAAGATGGCGCAGGCAATCATTGAGGCTGGCTATCGACGGATCGGGTTCCTCGGCACGAAAATGCCGCTTGATCACCGCGCCCGCAAACGGTTCGAGGGCTTCACGGAGACCCTCGCAAAGTCTGGCCTCGAGATCGCCGATCAGGAATTCTACTCGGGTGGTTCGGCTCTGGTGAAGGGTCGCGAGATGACGCAGACCATTTTGGAGCGCAACGCCAAGAATCCGCTCGACTTCCTCTATTACTCCAACGACATGATCGCGTCGGGCGGCCTGCTCTACTGCCTCGACAATGGTATCGACGTACCTGGCGACATTGGTCTGGCGGGGTTCAATGGGATCGAGTTCATCGACGGGCTGCCGAAGCGCCTTGCGACCATGGACGCCTGTCGCGCCGAGATCGGACGCACCGCCGCAAAGATCATCGCGAAACGTGTCGCCGACGAGACCGTTCCACCTGGAGAAGAGGTGGTTCTGGAGCCGCAACTCGCCATCGGTGAGACCCTGCGCAAATCCAAAAAACCTCTTTAGGCTTCCACTACTGCCCTGCGCAAACGTGCTGTGACTGGAAACGGACGCGGAATCCGCGTAAACGGACGGGAACCGCGTCTGGTGGCTTGCACCTGACGCGCCTACGCCGCGCGAGGACACGTCCCGCATACCCTGACTGACACAGACGGATATTAACATGCCCCATTACAAATCCCGCCGTTCCACGCATGGACGCAACATGGCTGGTGCCCGTGGCCTCTGGCGCGCCACGGGGATGACCGATGGTGACTTCGGCAAGCCGATTATCGCCGTCGTCAACTCGTTCACCCAGTTTGTTCCAGGTCACGTTCACCTCAAAGACCTCGGTCAAATGGTTGCGCGCGAGATCGAGAATGCGGGCGGTGTTGCGAAAGAGTTTAACACCATCGCGGTAGATGACGGGATCGCCATGGGCCACGACGGGATGCTCTACTCCCTGCCCTCGCGCGAGATCATTGCGGATTCCGTGGAATACATGGTCAACGCCCACTGCGCGGATGCTATGGTCTGCATCTCCAACTGCGACAAGATCACACCCGGCATGATGATGGCCGCGATGCGCCTGAACATTCCTGTGATTTTCGTCTCTGGTGGCCCGATGGAAGCTGGCAAGGTGCAGGATGGTGACATCGTGCAGAAGCTCGACCTCGTGGACGCAATGGTATCGGCGGCAGATGACAAATACACCGACGAGCAGGTTGATGCGATTGAGAAGGCCGCATGCCCGACGTGCGGCTCCTGTTCGGGCATGTTCACCGCGAACTCGATGAACTGTCTGGCCGAAGCGCTTGGCCTCGCCCTCCCGGGTAACGGGTCGACACTGGCCACCCACGCAGATCGCAAACACCTCTTCCTTGAGGCGGGCCGCAAGATTGTAGAGATCACCAAGCGTCACTACGAAGGCGAGGAAGAAGGTCTTCTGCCGCGCGAGATCGCGACTTTCGAAGCATTCGAGAACGCCATGTCGCTTGACATCGCAATGGGCGGGTCCACCAATACCGTGCTGCACCTTCTGGCAATTGCGCATGAAGGCAAGGTGGATTTCACCATGCGCGACATTGATCGTCTGAGCCGCAAAGTGCCCTGCCTGTGTAAAGTGGCGCCGAACATCCCCAATGTTCATATGGAAGATGTACACCGTGCGGGGGGGATCTTCGGCATCCTTGGCGAAATGTATCGAGGCGGTTTGCTCCACGGTGACACGCGAACGGTCCACACCGAGACTATGGCCGCGGCGATCGCCAAGTGGGATATCAAGGTTGCCAACAACCCTGACGCCGAAAGCCTCTTCAAAGCCGCACCAGGTGGTGTCCGCACGACTCAGGCGTTTTCGACCGAAAACCGCTACAAAGAGCTTGATACCGACCGTGAAAACGGCGTGATCCGCTCCGTCGAACATGCCTTCTCGAAAGATGGCGGCCTTGCAGTCCTCCTCGGGAACATTGCCGAGCGTGGCTGTATCGTGAAAACCGCGGGCGTGGATGAGAGCATTCTGACCTTCACGGGCAAAGCGCGTGTGTTCGAAAGTCAGGACGAGACCGTGAATGCAATTCTCAACCGCAAGGTCGAGCCAGGTGAGGTCGTCGTGATCCGCTACGAGGGTCCGCAAGGTGGTCCAGGGATGCAGGAAATGCTCTACCCGACCTCTTACCTCAAGTCCAAAGGGCTGGGTAAGAAGTGTGCGCTCCTGACCGACGGGCGTTTCTCGGGCGGCACCTCGGGTCTGTCCATCGGCCACGTCTCCCCCGAAGCGGCGGAAGGCGGGCTGATCGGGCTGGTCGAGACAGGTGACCTAATCGAGATCGACATTCCAAACCGCACCATCAGCCTCAAGGTGGACGATGCCGAACTGGCTGCGCGTCGTGAAGCGAAAGGCCCGCTGCCGTGGAAGCCCGCCGAGGCTCGTCCGCGCGCGGTGTCCACTGCGCTGAAAGCCTACGCGCTTCTGGCGTCTGCTGCGGATAAGGGTGGCGTGCGCATCCTGCCCGACGACCATCAGTAAGACACACGGCACACGTTGCAGAAACGCCGCTCCCTTGGGGCGGCGTTTTTCTTTGCTCACACCTTGCTCTATGAACCCGCCCGTTACGAAAAGCGTATGGTCAGAACAGTTGCAAACGTTGAGGCAGGAAGCGCCGAGATTTTCTCTGGGAACACGACCAACCTCCCCATTAAAAGTGATGAAAAGTAGGCGCTAAATCCGTAAGAGACGACAATGTTACCAACACCTTACGGTGGGTAGTGGTGCCCAGAAGAGGACTCGAACCTCCACGTCCATACGGACACCAGCACCTGAAGCTGGCGCGTCTACCAATTCCGCCATCTGGGCAAGATGTCGTGAGACCGCGAGATATAGGCCTCTCACGGGCGTGTCAACGCGATTCTCTTCCCTTTTTGACTTGGCTCATAGCGTCTTGTTCATTCTGGCCCGAAAAGCTATTGAAATGGCGACACTCAGGCATTGGAGATGCAGATGACGAAATTGGTCACCATCTATGGCGGCGCGGGCTTTGTCGGGCGGTATATTGCACGACGTATGGCGAAAGAGGGTTGGCGCGTGCGCGTTGCGGTTCGTCGCCCCAACGAGTCGCTTCACGTCAAACCCTACGGCGCCGTTGGTCAGGTTGAGCCCATTTTCTGCAACATTCGCGATGATGTCTCGGTACGAGCCGCGATGCAGGGAGCGGACGCTGTTGTAAACTGCGTTGGTGTGCTGACCCAGCGGGGCCGCAATTCCTTTGCCGCCGTGCAGGCCGAAGGGGCTGAACGCGTTGCGCGCATCGCCAGCGAAGAGGGTATCGGTCGTCTGGTCCACATCTCCGCGATTGGCGCGGATGCGCAGGCCGCCAGCGAATATGCCCGCACCAAGGCATTGGGCGAGGAAGGTGTTCTCAAGGCGTTCCCGAAGGCCGTGATCCTGCGTCCATCGGTCATGTTCGGTTCCGAAGACGACTTCTTTAACCGCTTCGCAAATATGGCGGCAAAGACGCCTTTCGTTCTGCCCATCGTTGGAGGGGAGACCAAGTTTCAACCCGTCTATGTCGATGATGTCGCACGTGCTGCGGTTAAAGGAACCCTTGAGGACATCGAGCCTGGTATCTACGAGCTTGGCGGCCCCGATGTCGCAACTCTGCGCGAGTTGATGCAGGAGATGCTCCACGAAATCCGTCGTAAGCGCCTTCTCGTGAACCTGCCTTTCTGGGTCGGACATATCATGGGAGCTATGTTCGGTCTTGCGCAGGTCGCCACGGGTGGCCTGTTCCACAACTCCGTGCTGACCCGCGATCAGGTTAGAAACCTGCGGGTAGACAATATCGTGTCTGACGATGCGAAGACATTCGCCGATCTCGACATCACGCCCACGAATATGGGTGCCGTCCTGCCCGATTACCTTTGGATCTATCGCCCCACAGGCCAGTTCGAAGCCATTCGCGAAAGCGCCAAAGGGCTTCGTAGCCACTGATCCTGCCGCGGCTGGAAGCTATGATGAAATGGACGCGCCCTTCGGGGCGCGTTTTTTATGTGTAAGAGATGGTCAGCAGGATGATTCCGAGGATCACGCGATAGATGACATAGGGCGTGAAGCTCACCGAACGAAGTAGGCGCATCATGAATGTCAGCGCGAGAAGCGCAGAGACGAATGCGAAGAGAGCAGCAATGCCCGCGAGTTGCATCAGCATCCAGTTGGCCTGCCCAACAACATCCGCGCCAAGCAGAACACCAGAGGCGACGATCGTGGGAATCGACATCAGCATAGCAATCTTCGCCCCGTCCGCTCGTGTATAGCCAAGCGCACGGGCACCCGTAATGGTGATACCCGATCGTGACGTTCCTGGGATGATCGCCACGGCCTGCCACAGCCCCAAGATCACGGCGTCACGCGTATTCCAGTCACCTGCCCCCTTGGTCGTCGGTCCCTTTTGATCGAACCAATAGAGCACGAGCCCGAACACAAGCATGGCCCAGCCGATCACCGTGATCGACCGCATGGCATCCGCCAGCCCGGTCACCTTGGCGACAAAGCCGACAAGCACCACGGGGATCGTCGCGATGATGAGGAGGAAGGCCAGTTTTGATCCTTCGGTATCAATTCGCCCCGCCACAAGCCGCGGCACGCCCGCAACAGCACCGCGCACGTCCCGCCAAAAAAACGCAACAACCGCCCCGAGTGTGCCAACATGCACCGCCACGTCGATTACCAACCCTTGGTCCATTGCACCCGTCAATTGCGGGAGGAGAATCAGGTGGCCAGAAGAAGAAACAGGCAGAAATTCGGTGATGCCCTGAATCAATGCCACAAGGAGAAGGTAGAAAAGTGTCATGTGCATCCTGTCCATGCCTGCGCTGCGGCGAACGTAAACCCATTGATTCTCAATAAGAAGAACAAAGTTATGGAATATATACTGACCTATTTTCGACAGCTAGAGATGGAAACCAACCCACGCCTATCAAAAAATATAGAAATAGGTCACTAGTTATGACTTTTCTTTTCAATAGAGGGCGTGTAGGTAGGCGGGGATTTCTGGAATGCTTGGAGAACCTTTGAAATGGCCAAGGAGCCTATGCTGAAATTCGTGTCTGTCGGGCGCGATATGCCTCTCAAACGGGAAGCAGAGGAGCGCACGGGCGACTTCCTCGAAATCTATGGCGAGTTCATCGCCGATAAAGCGCAAGAACAGGCATCGCGCTGTTCGCAATGTGGCGTGCCATATTGCCAGTCGCACTGCCCGCTCCACAACAACATCCCCGATTGGCTCCGCCTCACAGCGACGGGCCGTCTCAAGGAAGCCTACGAACTGTCGCAGGCCACCAATTCCTTCCCCGAGATCTGTGGCCGCATCTGCCCGCAGGACCGTCTGTGCGAAGGCAATTGCGTCATCGAGCAATCGGGCCACGGCACCGTCACCATCGGCGCGGTCGAGAAATACATCACCGACACCGCGTGGGAAGAAGGCTGGGTCGAGACCATCTCCCCCGCCGTTGAACGCGAGGAAAGCGTTGGCATCATCGGCTCCGGACCAGGTGGCCTTGCCGCCGCAGACCGCCTGCGTCGCGCAGGTGTGCAGGTCACAGTCTATGAACGCTCCGACCGCGCGGGCGGGCTGATGATGTACGGCATCCCGAGCTTCAAGCTCGAAAAGGACATCGTCCTCAAACGCATCGAACAGCTCGAAAAGTCGGGCGTCGAGTTCGTGCTGAACTGCAATGTCGGCGAAGACATCTCCTTTGACGCGATCCGTGGCAAACATGACGCGGTGCTCATCGCGACAGGCGTCTACAAATCCCGCGACCTCACAGGACCAGGCGCAGGGGCCGAAGGCATCGTGCGCGCGATCGATTATCTCACCGCATCCAACAAAGTCTCCTTTGGTGACGACGTGGCCGAGTTTGATAGCGGTGCGCTGAACGCCGAAGGCAAAAAGGTCGTCGTGATCGGCGGCGGGGATACGGCCATGGACTGTGTGCGCACGGCGATCCGTCAGGGCGCAACCTCGGTGAAATGTCTCTACCGCCGCGACCGCGCCAACATGCCCGGCTCCCAGCGCGAAACACAAAACGCCGAAGAGGAAGGCGTCGAATTCGTCTGGCTCTCCGCACCCAAAGGCTTCACTGGCGATCCCGTTACGGGCGTCATGGTTCAGAAAATGCGCCTCGGCGCGCCTGACGCATCGGGACGCCAATCGCCTGAAGTGATCGAGGGGGCCGATTATATCGAAGAGGCCGATCTGGTCATCAAGGCATTGGGCTTCTCTCCCGAAGACCTGCCCGAGCAGTGGGAAACACCCGAACTTGAAACGACCCGTTGGGGCACGGTTCTGGCCGATTTCGCCAGCCACGCCACATCGCTCGATGGCGTCTATGCTTGCGGCGATATCCAGCGCGGCGCGTCGCTCGTTGTCTGGGCAATCCGCGACGGGCGCGAAGCGGCGGATGCGATGCTGGAATATCTCACAAATGCGGCCTCTGTGGCTGCCGAGTAATCACGAGATTGCCTGCGCGGATATCGTCGTTTCGGTGGGTCGGATACCCGTCTGACATCTGTCGGACATCTGTCGAACCCCAGCGAACGTTGCGCAGGACGGAAAATTCTATTTAGGGCAGCAGCCCTGACCCACCAAAGAAGGAAGGGTTAACAAATGGCAAAATTTGACGAAAGCTGGGCCGCACGCGAAGAGGCAAAGCGCAAGTGGATGGCGGAGAACTCGCTCTTCCGCGAAGAAGACGAACACTCGTCATGCGGTGTGGGCCTTGTGGTTTCGGTCGACGGATCGCCCTCGCGTCAGGTTGTCGAGAACGGCATCACGGCACTGAAAGCCATCTGGCACCGCGGCGCGGTTGACGCCGATGGCAAGACGGGCGACGGCGCGGGTATCCATGTTCAGATCCCCGTCCCCTTCTTCTACGATCAAGTCAAACGCACAGGCCACGAGCCGCGCACGGACGAGCTGCTCGCCGTGGGTCAGGTGTTTTTGCCGCGCACGGATTTCGGCGCGCAGGAAACCTGCCGCACGATTGTCGAGACCGAAGTGCTGCGCATGGGGTATCAGATCTACGGCTGGCGCCACGTTCCCGTAGACACCTCCTGCCTCGGTGAGAAAGCCAACGCGACCCGCCCCGAGATCGAGCAAATCCTGATCTCTAATTCCAAAGGCGTGGACGAAGAGACCTTCGAACGCGAGCTTTACGTGATCCGTCGCCGCATCGAGAAGGCCGCTGCTGCCGCAGGTGTGGGCCAGCTCTACATCTGTAGCCTGTCGTGCCGCTCGATCATCTATAAAGGCATGATGCTCGCCGAGCAGGTTGCGGAGTTCTACCCCGACCTGATGGACGAACGTTTCGAGAGTGCATTTGCGATCTATCACCAGCGCTATTCGACCAACACCTTCCCGCAGTGGTGGCTGGCACAGCCGTTCCGCATGTTGGCGCACAACGGTGAGATCAACACGCTCAAGGGCAACCTGAACTGGATGAAGAGCCACGAGATTCGCATGGCCTCCTCCACCTTTGGCGACATGGCCGAGGACATCAAACCGATCTGCGCGCAGGGGTCGTCGGATTCGGCGGCACTTGATGCCGTGTTCGAGGTTCTGGTGCGCGCTGGGCGTAATGCGCCGATGGCCAAGACGATGCTCGTGCCCGAATCGTGGTCCAAGACCGCCGAGGAACTGCCGCAGGCGTGGCGCGATATGTATTCCTACTGCAACAGCGTGATGGAGCCGTGGGACGGCCCTGCTGCTCTTGCCATGACCGATGGCCGCTGGGTCTGTGCGGGTCTTGACCGCAACGGCCTGCGCCCGATGCGTTACGTTGTGACGGGCGACGGCCTTGTGATCGCGGGTTCCGAGGTTGGCATGGTGCCGACCGATGAGGCGACCGTTGTGGAAAAAGGCGCGCTTGGTCCGGGTCAGATGCTGGCCGTGGATATGAGAGACGGCAAGCTTTACCACGACACCGAGATGAAAAACATGCTCGCGGATGCGCAGCCCTTCGGTGAATGGGTTGGCAAGATCAACGATCTCGACAGCGAGCTGGCGGGCATTTCCGAAACTGTGCTTTTCAAAGGCGACGAGCTGAAGAAACGCCAGATCGCGGCAGGCTATTCCATCGAGGAGCTTGAACAGATCCTCGCGCCGATGGCCGAAGACGGGAAAGAGACCTTGGCCTCGATGGGCGATGACACGCCCTCGGCGGTTCTCTCGACCAAGTATCGCCCGCTGTCGCACTTCTTCCGTCAGAACTTCTCGCAGGTCACGAACCCGCCGATTGACAGCTTGCGCGAATACCGCGTGATGAGCCTCAAGACGCGGTTCGGCAACCTCAAGAACGTGCTCGACGAGGACAGCAGCCAGACCGAAATTCTCGTGCTGGACAGCCCCTTTGTCGGCAACGCGCAGTTTGAAAAGCTCAAGGAGCATTTCAACGCGCCGATGACCGAGATCGACTGCACCTTCCCCGCGAATGCAGGGCCAGATGCGCTGCGTCAGGGTCTCGACCGCATTCGCGCCGAGGCCGAAGAGGCCGTGCGTTCTGGTGGCGGGCACATCATCCTGACTGACCAAAATCAGGGTGTGGACAAGGTTGCCATGCCGATGATCCTTGCCACCTCCGCCGTGCATAGCTGGCTGACGCGCAAGGGTCTGCGGACCTTCTGTTCGATTGGTGTACGTTCCGCCGAATGTATCGACCCGCATTACTTTGCGGTTCTGATCGGCTGTGGCGCGACGATTGTGAACGCCTATCTTGCCGAGGACAGCCTCGCGGATCGTATCGACCGTGGGTTGCTGGATTGCACGCTTACCGAAGCGGTGCAGCGCTATCGCAATGCGATCGACCAAGGTCTGTTGAAGATCATGGCGAAGATGGGGATTTCCGTGATTTCCTCCTATCGCGGCGGTCTCAACTTCGAGGCGGTCGGCCTGTCCCGCGCCATGTGCGCCGAGTTCTTCCCGGGAATGCATTCGCGGATTTCGGGCATCGGTGTTGGAGGTATTCAGCGCAAGGTCGAAGAGGTCCACAAACAAGGCTGGCTCGGGGGCAACACCCTGCCCATCGGTGGTTTCTACAAGTCGCGTAAATCGGGCGAGACCCATGCGTGGGAAGCGCAGGCGATGCACATGCTGCAATCGGCCTGTGACCGCGCGTCCTACGAGATGTGGAAGCAGTATTCCGCACGTATGCAGGCCACCCCGCCGATCCACCTGCGCGACCTGCTCGACATGAAGTCGCTGGGCAATCCCGTGCCAATCGAAGAAGTGGAATCGATCACCTCGATCCGTAAGCGTTTTGTCACGCCGGGTATGTCGCTGGGCGCCCTGTCTCCCGAGGCGCACCGCACCCTGTCGATCGCCATGAACCGTATCGGCGCGAAGTCGGATTCGGGTGAAGGTGGCGAAAGCCCCGATGATTTCACGCCCGAACCCAATGGCGACAACGCTTCGGCGAAGATCAAACAGGTGGCTTCGGGTCGCTTTGGTGTGACGGCGGAATACCTCACCCATTGCGAAGAGCTGGAAATCAAGGTCGCCCAAGGCGCGAAACCTGGTGAAGGCGGGCAGTTGCCTGGCATGAAGGTCACGGACCTGATCGCCAAGCTGCGCCACTCGACGAAGGGCGTCACGCTCATCTCGCCGCCGCCGCACCACGATATCTACTCCATCGAAGACCTTGCTCAGCTGATCTACGACCTCAAGCAGATCAACCCGCGCTGCAAAGTCACGGTAAAGCTCGTCGCCTCCTCCGGCGTCGGCACCATCGCCGCAGGTGTGGCGAAGGCGAAAGCCGACATCATCCTGATTTCGGGCCACAACGGCGGCACAGGCGCATCTCCCGCAACCTCGATCAAATTCGCAGGTCTGCCGTGGGAAATGGGTCTGACCGAGGCGCATCAAGTGCTGGCCATGAACAACCTGCGCGAGCGTGTCACGCTGCGCACGGATGGTGGTTTGCGCACGGGTCGTGACATCGTGATGGCCGCGATGATGGGGGCCGAGGAATACGGCATCGGCACCGCTGCGCTCATCGCGATGGGCTGTATCATGGTGCGTCAGTGCCAGTCGAACACCTGCCCCGTTGGCGTCTGCACCCAGCGCTACGACCTGCGTGCCAAGTTCACGGGCAATGCCGACAAGGTGGTGAACCTGATCACCTTCTACGCACAGGAAGTCCGCGAGATTCTCGCCTCCATCGGCGCGCGGTCGCTCGACGAGGTGATCGGTCGCGCCGATCTTCTGACGCAGGTGTCGCGTGGCTCCGCGCATCTCGACGACCTCGACCTGAACCCGCTTCTGCTGACCGTGGACGGGGCGGATCGCATCGTCTACGACCGCTCGAAGCCGCGCAACGCCGTGCCCGACACGCTGGATGCACAAATCGTCTCGGACGCCGCTCGTTTCCTCAAAGACGGGGAAAAGATGCAACTGTCCTACGCGGTGCAAAACACGCTTCGGACCATCGGGACGCGCACATCGAGCCATATCGTGTCGAACTTCGGTATGCGGAACGATCTCCAGCCAGATCACCTCACGGTGAAGCTGACGGGATCGGCGGGTCAGTCGCTTGGCGCTTTCGCAGCACCAGGCCTGAAGATCGAAGTCTCGGGCGATGCCAATGACTACGTGGGCAAAGGGCTTTCGGGCGGCACAATCGTCGTGCGTCCGCCGATGCACTCGCCTTTGGACGCCTCCGAGAACACGATCATCGGGAACACGGTGCTTTATGGTGCGACCGATGGCTATCTCTTTGCCGCGGGCCGCGCGGGCGAACGTTTCGCCGTGCGTAACTCGGGAGCGAAAGCAGTGATCGAGGGCTGCGGTTCCAACGGTTGTGAATACATGACGGGCGGGATCACTGTGATCCTTGGCTCCATCGGCGCGAACTTCGGTGCGGGGATGACGGGCGGTATGGCCTATCTCTACGATCCCGAAGGCAAGGCGGGGAACCTGCTCAACATGGAGACGCTTGTGACCTGCCCCGTGACGGTGGATCACTGGGAAGCCGAGCTGAAGGGCCTCATCGAGCGCCATGCGGCCGAGACCCATTCGCTGTGCGCCCGTGAAATCCTGTCGAATTGGGACGTCGAAAAAGCCAACTTCGTCCAGATCTGTCCCAAGGAAATGCTGGTGCATATCCCTGCCCCGCTGTCGCTGGAACAGGGCGCAATTCCCGCCGAGTAAGGCAGATTGCATCGCAAACAAATCGCCCCCGCCTGTCACAGGTGGGGGCTTTTTCATGCGGTGGTGTATCGTGGCGCTTGACCCGCGCGCGCAATCCGTGAGACCAAATTCGCCATGGCCAAAAAAGCAAAAGCAAAGAAGCAAAGCGCCAAGAGCAGTCAGCGCAACGCGAAGAAAGAGACCCCAAAGCAGGGGTTTTTCGCGCGTTGGCGTCGTCGTGTGCGGCGCACGCTTTTCGCGATTGTCGCACTATGGCTGATCTGGATTGCGGCCTATGGCATGTTCCCCGTGCCGACCACGCCCTATATGATGGCCGAATCCGTTCGCCACGGTGACGTGGATTACCAATGGGTTCCGATGGACGACATCGCCCCCGTTATGGCGCGCTCTGCGGTCGCTGCGGAGGATGCGAACTATTGCCTGCACTGGGGGTTTGACATTACCGCAATCCGCCACGCCATCGAAAGCGGCGCACGGCGCGGGGCTTCCACGCTCTCGCAACAAGTGGTCAAGAATGCCTTCCTGTGGCACGGGCGCAGTTGGCCGCGCAAAGCGCTTGAGGCGCTGACGACACCGGTGGTGGAACTGATGTGGTCGAAGCGGCGGATACTGGAGGTCTATCTCAACATCGCCGAATTTGATACGGGTGTCTTCGGGGTGGAAGCCGCCGCGCGGCATTACTACGGCGTGGGGCCAGAAGCGCTCACACCGACTCAAGCCGCCCGCCTCGCCGCGATTCTTCCCAGCCCGAAATCGCGCGATGCCGCCAATCCGGGGCAATTTACACGGCGGCGCGCCGCTCAGATTATTGATGGTGCCGCGACAATTTCCGCCGACGGACGCGCATCCTGTTTCGAGGATTGAAACGGGGTCGCATTCGCGGCAAGTAGGGCTAAAAAACGAGTGACCGACATGAACCGACTGTACCACGTGCCCCTCTCCCCCTTTTGCCGCAAGGTGCGCCTGTGCCTCGCCGAGAAGAAGATCGAGGTCGAGCTGGTCGAGGAACGCTATTGGGAACGCGATCCCGACTTCCTGCGGCGCAACCCCGCAGGCAAGGTGCCGATCCTGCGCATCGGTGAGAAAAACTATGCCGAAAGCAGCGCGATTTGCGAATATCTCGAAGAGAAGCACCCCACCCCGCCGCTCATGCCCTCGGACGCCGAGGGCCGTTTCGAGGTGCGCAGGCTGGTGTCGTGGTTCGACGACAAGTTCCACAGCGAAGTGACCGCGAATCTGCTCTACGAGCGGGTGAACCGCAAGATCACCAAATCGGGCTATCCTGTCTCCGCCAACGTCAAAGCGGGTGCAAAGGCGATCAAGTTCCACCTCGATTACATGGCGTGGCTGCTCGACCGTCGCCGTTGGCTAGCAGGTGACAACATGACGATTGCCGATTTCGCAGCCGCCGCGCATCTGTCCAGCCTCGACTATATCTCGGATGTGGACTGGAACCGTTCGGCGGTGGTCAAGGACTGGTATGCGAAGATCAAGTCGCGGCCAGCCTTCCGCTCGCTTCTCGCCGATCAGGTGCCAGGTTTCCCACCGCCCGAACATTACACCGATCTGGACTTCTGATCCCGCTGGCGCCAGCCGAAAGGGAGACCATGTCCCCCATCGACAAACAATCCGTGATCGACCGCGCCCTTTCGGAGGGGTTCTCCAAGGTCGGCTTCGCGCGGCCCGACCTGCCTGAAGCGCGGGCGCGGCTGGATGCATTTGTCGAGGCGGGGCGTCACGGGCAGATGGGCTGGATGGCCGAGCGTATGGCATGGCGCGGCGATCCCACCGCGCTTTGGCCCGAGGCGAAAACCGTCATCATGCTGGCGGAGGCCTATACGCCCGACGTTGATCCGATGGAGGTCGTGGGTAAACCCGACCGTGGCGCGATCTCGGTCTATGCGCGCAATCGCGACTACCATGACATCGTTAAGAAGCGGCTCAAACGGGTCGGGCGCTGGCTGATCGAGGCGGCTGGCGCGGACACCGAGATCAAGGTTTTCGTCGACACCGCCCCCGTGATGGAAAAGCCGCTCGGCGCGAAGGCAGGGTTGGGCTGGCAGGGTAAGCACACCAACCTGTTGGGGCGTGATCTGGGCAGTTGGTTTTTCCTCGGCGCGATCTTCACCACGCTCGAATTCGACCCTGATCCAGCGGAAAGGGAGCGTTGCGGGTCGTGCCGCGCCTGTCTCGACGCCTGCCCGACCGATGCCTTCCCCGCGCCGTTCCAACTCGACGCGCGGCGGTGCATTTCCTATCTCACCATCGAGCACCACGGCCCCGTGGACGAAGAGCTACGCGCGAAGATGGGCAACAGGATCTACGGCTGCGACGATTGCCTCGCCGCCTGCCCGTGGAACAAATTCGCCGCCTCCGCAAAAGAAGTGCGCTATGCGGCGCGGGCGGACCTGCAAGAGCCGAAACTGGCGGAGTTGGCCCAGCTCGACGACGCCGCGTTTCGCGCGAAGTTCTCGGGATCACCGATCAAACGGGTCGGACGGAACCGTTTCCTGCGCAATGTTCTCTATGCCATCGGAAACTCGCAGGATCCGTCCCTGATCCCCGCCGCACAGGCGTCCTGCGACGATCCCGACGAGACAGTGCGCGATGCGGCGCGATGGGCGGTAGGGCGGCTTGCAAAAACATAGGTGCCCGCGATGTTGAGCCTCGCCGCAGGATCGCTACGCTACGAGCGAGCCAAAAGGACGCTTGAATCATGAATGTGATGCGAGGGATCGGATTGAAATTGGCGTCATTGGCCATTTTTCTGGCGATGGCCTCTTTCGTGAAATCCGCCTCCGCTGAAGTGCCCTCATATCAGGCCGCGTTTTTCCGATCTCTGTTCGCCATTCCGATCGTTGTGGGCTTCCTGCTCGCGCGCGGGGAATTGCGGAAGGGGCTGAAAATGGTGCGCCCGAAAGCGCATTTGGTGCGCGGCATTCTGGGCGCGGGCAGCATGATGCTCGGCTTCACGGCGCTATCAAAATTGCCCCTGCCCGATGCCACCGCCATCGGCTATGCGCGTCCCTTGTTCATCGTGATCCTGTCGGCCGCGTTGCTCGGTGAGCGCGTGCGCGTGTTCAGATTCACCGCCGTGGCAATCGGTATGACAGGTGTGCTGATCATCCTGTCGCCACGCCTGACCATGCTACACGGCACGCCGACACAAGACGAGATTTACGGGGCGATGGCAGCATTGCTCGCCGCGATCATCGTGGCCTTTATCCAGATCCACCTGCGAACCATGGTGAAAACGGAAAGCACGACCTCCATCGTGTTCTGGTTCTCCGTAATTGCCACGATTGTCACGGGGCTGACCTTCCCCTTCGGCTGGGTCATGCCGAGTGGCTGGGTGATGGTGCAACTGATCCTCGCGGGGCTACTTGGCGGGTTCGCGCAGGTGCTTTTGACCTCCGCCTATCGCCATGCGCCCGCCTCGACGCTTGCCTCGTTTGAATACACGTCGATGGTCTTCGCGATTCTTGTAGGCTACATCTTCTTCGATGAGGTGCCGACATGGATGACGATCATCGGGGCCGCGATTATCGTTGCTTCGGGGCTTCTTGTGATCCACCGAGAGCGGCAATTGGGCCTTTCTGCCGAACGGCTGAAAAAGACCACCGCCGTGATGTAGGCACCTATTCCGCAAATATCCGCTCCCAGAAACTCGCATCCTCAAGGCTTTCCTCCTTCTGCCGCTCAAGGATCGCCCGTTGCCTCGTGATCATGCGCTCGGCCTCAACGGCGGCGCGGATGCCCTCGGCGGCGCGTGTGATCGGATAGGGGCCAATGATGCTGTTACCGACCTTATAGACGATCGTGATCTGATTACTGCGCGGGCGGGATCGGAAGCGCACCTGCACCTTGGTCTGGAAGGTATCGAAAGCCTTCGCCAGCGCCGCCTCATGATCCGCGAGCGACATATTCGTCTGCGCCTCGGTGCCGAAGGTAATTTCCGCGATGATGAGGTTGCGGTCCTTGATCTGACCTGCGGCGATCAGCTTCTCCAGCGTGATAGCAAGCGGTCGCAGGCTCGGATTGCGCGTGACGTAATAGGCGGTCAGCGACACAATCGCGGGCGTGATGACCAACGCCGCGATGGTTGTAAGTCCGATGACGTCGCGCGTTCTCACAATTGGGCTCCACCATGATCCGTCGAAAGATCATGGCAGACACCCGTTTATGTCAGGTTAAATCGAAACGCGGCGTGGCGTCAGGCGCGCACCAGTGTCTCGTAGCTCTCCGCGATGTCGCGTGTGAGCGTGCCCACCTCGAAGGTATAATCACCGATCTGGCCCACGGGGGTCACTTCGGCGGCAGTGCCCGTCAGCCAGCACTGCTCGAAACCTTCAAGCTCTTCGAGTTGGATGCGGCGCTCGTGGACGGTGATGCCCTTTTCCTTGAGCATGGCGATCACAGTCTGACGAGTGATGCCATCGAGGATCGCGTCAGGGATGGGTGTGTGCACTTCGCCATCCTTGACGAAGAAGATATTGGCCCCTGTCGCTTCGGCCACATAGCCGCGATAGTCGAGGAAGAGCGCGTCAGAGCACCCTTTCGCCTCGGCGGCATGTTTCGACATGGTGCAGATCATGTAGAGACCCGCCGCTTTCGCCGCTGTCGGAATGGTTTCGGGCGAGGGGCGTTTCCATTTCGCGATGTCGAGCTTTGCGCCCTTCATCTTGGCGTCGCCATAATAGGCGCCCCATTCCCACGCAGCCACGGCCATGCGGACAGGGTTGCGGTTGGACGCCACGCCCATGTCTTCGCCCGCACCGCGCCATGCGATCACGCGCACATAGGCATCGGTCCAGCCGTTGGCCTTGAGCACATCGTATTTGGCTTTCTCGATCTCTTCGACCGAGTAGGGGATCGGCATATCGAGCATCTCGCCAGAACGCAGAAGGCGCTCGGAATGCTCGACGGATTTGAAAATTTTGCCGTTGTAGCAGCGCTCACCCTCGAATACCGACGAGGCATAGTGCATCGCGTGGGTCAGGATATGGACATTGGCGTCGCGCCAGTCCACCAGCGAGCCGTCCATCCAGATTTTACCGTCGCGATCGTCGTATGCACCTGCCATTGTATTTCCCTCGGCTTGAACCCTATCGGCGTGATTTGGTCCTGTCTTAAAATCGTGCTTCGCTACCAATTCAACCTTGGAATGTCAATAAGGCTGACTTAAAATGCCCCAACTCTGAAAGGACGGTTGGTCTATGGCAGATGGTAAAAATGGTAGCAATTCGGCTGGCGGCGCGCTGCTGTTCCTAACGGACGAACAGTTGCGAAAAGGGATCGAGGCGATGTTCTTTGCCTACCGCGGGTTCACGCAAGACCCCGACCGAATCCTTGACCAACACGGGTACGGGCGGGCGCATCACCGCGCTTTGCACTTCATCAACCGCTATCCAGGCACGACGGTGAACAACCTGCTCAGCATTCTTGGCGTGACAAAACAGTCTCTAAACCGCGTGCTTCGAGCCTTGATCGAGGATGGTCTGGTCGAAAGTCGTGTCGGCACCATGGACAAACGCGAGCGCAACCTGTTCTTGTCTGAGAGGGGGAAGTCACTGGAGGCGGAACTGTCCGAAGCCCAGCAAGCGCGTATGCGCGCAGCCTACCGCGAAGCGGGTCACGAAGCTGTTGCTGGATTTCGACGAGTTCTTGAGGCCATGATGGACCCCGATCAAAAGGCGCATTTCGACGCCTTCGAGGAGGGGAACGGTTGAAGAGTGACGTCCATCTACTGATTGTCGATGACGATGAGCGGATTAGAGACCTACTGAAGAAATACCTGATCCGCCACGGGTTCTGTGTCACCTCGGCACGGGACGCGGCCCATGCGCGACGGCTTCTTGACGGGTTGGAATTCGACCTCATTGTGCTTGATGTCATGATGCCGGGTGAGGACGGGGTCACGCTGACCCGCGACCTGCGCACACGGATTGCAACTCCGATCATGCTTCTGACCGCCAAGGGCGAGACAGAGGATCGCATCACGGGTCTTGAAGCGGGGGCGGATGATTATCTTGCCAAGCCCTTCGAGCCGAAAGAGTTGCTCCTGCGGATCAACGCGGTTTTGCGCCGCGTGCCCGAGGAAGCCCCCACCAAAGTTGCACCGAAGCTACTAAACTTGGGTCGCTTTCGCTATGACACCGACCGCGGCGAGTTGTGGGAGGGCGAGGCCCTTGTGCGGTTGACTGCGACCGAAAGCCAGTTAATGCGGATTTTCTCCGCCACCCCCGCCGAGCCTGTCACACGCAGCGAACTCGTCGAGCGGCTCGGGCGCGATGGCGGGCAGGCGCAAGAACGCGCGGTCGATGTTCAGATCACACGGCTGCGGCGCAAGATCGAACACGATCCGCGTCAGCCGCGCTACCTCCAAACCGTGCGCGGCGCGGGTTACATGCTGGTACCCGATTGAGCGGCAACACCACGTCCGAGTGACAAAAGTGGCTGGCAAGCCGCATCGCCACCCGTTAGGTTCTCAAGCGAAAGCAACCGACTTCCTTTGGGGGATGATCCAATGGCCGAACCAGATGTACAGACGATGAGCTTTGAGCAAGCCATGGCCGAGCTTGATCAGGTCGTTGGCAAACTCGAACGCGGCGAAGTAGCACTCGAAGAGAGCATCGCTCTTTATGAGCGCGGCGCCAAGCTCAAGGCGCATTGCGAGGCCAAGCTCAAGGACGCTCAGGAAAAGGTCGAAAAGATTTCGGTCGGTGGCGATGGCACCGCCACAGGCACCACGCCCGCCGAAGGCCTTTGAATGCAATCCGCCATGGAACACTGCCGCGCCCGGGTTGACGCCTGCCTGACGGAAACCCTGTCCGATCTGGGCACGCGCCCTGTTGAACAGGCGATGCGCTATGCGCTGACGGGCGGCAAGCGGCTGCGGGCCTTTCTGGTTATGGAAGGGGCGCAACTTCACGGGATCGGTCCCGACCAATCCGTTTGGGCGGCCAGTGCGATTGAGGCGATGCACGCCTATAGCCTCGTGCATGACGACCTGCCATGCATGGATGACGACGATCTGCGGCGTGGCCAGCCGACGGTTCACAAACGCTGGGACGAGGCGACGGCGGTGCTGGTTGGCGACGCGCTTCAGACCCTATCTTTCGACCTTCTGACACGACCCGAATTGGGCGTTTCGAGCGAGATTAGGGTCGAATTGATCGCCGCGCTTGCGCGTGCGGCGGGTGCCAATGGCATGGTCCTCGGACAAGCGCAGGACATTGCCGCCGAAACGGCGCAAACCCCACTCGACCTTGCCGCGATCACCGAATTGCAGGGGAACAAGACAGGGGCGCTGATCGAATGGTCGGCGCGCGCAGGCGCCATCCTCGGCGGCGGCGACCCGACGGCGCTTGGCCACTATGCCAAGGCACTCGGCCTCGCCTTTCAAATCCACGATGACATTCTCGATGTCGAGGGCGATATCGCCAAGACGGGCAAAGCGGTCGGCAAGGACGCCGACGCGGGCAAGGCGACCTTTGTCTCGCTGCTCGGTCTTGATGGCGCGAAAGCGCGGGCACAGGAGCTTGTTGACGAGGCCTGTGCGGCATTGAACCACTATGGAAGCCGTGCGGATGCCTTGCGGGACGTGGCCCGTTTCGTTATTTCGCGGGAAACATGACAGGAGACGTCCGTGTCTGATCGCCCCAATACGCCGACCCTCGACCGTGTGTCCGTTCCCGCCGATCTCAAGGCGCTGAGCGATGCCGAGCTTAAACGTCTCGCCAACGAGCTTCGGGCCGAGACGATTTCCGCCGTGTCCGAGACAGGCGGGCACCTTGGCGCGGGGCTGGGCGTGGTCGAGTTGACCGTTGCGCTCCATGCGGTGTTCGACACGCCGAAAGACCGTCTGATCTGGGACGTGTCGCACCAATGCTATCCGCATAAGATTCTCACAGGCCGCCGTGACCGTATTCGCACCCTGCGTCAAAAGGACGGTCTATCGGGTTTCACCAAGCGCTCGGAAAGCCCCTATGATCCCTTCGGCGCGGCGCATAGCTCCACCTCGATCTCTGCCGCACTCGGCTTTGCCGTGGCGCGTGATCTGGGCGGGGCAACCGAACACGGGATCGGGGATGCGATTGCCGTGATCGGTGACGGGTCGATGTCGGCGGGCATGGCATTCGAGGCGATGAACAACGCGGGCCATCTGGGCAAGCGGATGATCGTGATCCTCAACGACAATGAAATGTCGATTGCCGAACCTGTGGGTGCGCTGTCCTCCTACCTCTCGCGTCTCTACGCAGGCGCGCCGTTCCAAGAGCTGAAAGCCGCCGCCAAAGGTGCCGTGTCGCTCCTGCCCCACCCGTTCCAAGAGGGCGCAAAGCGGGCCAAGGAAATGCTCAAGGGCATGACCGTTGGCGGCACTCTGTTCGAGGAACTTGGCTTTTCCTATGTCGGGCCGATTGACGGGCACGATATGGATCAACTGCTGTCGGTTCTGCGCACTGTGAAATCCCGCGCGACTGGCCCCATCCTGATCCACGCTATCACCAAGAAGGGCAAGGGCTACGCCCCCGCCGAAGAGGCCAGTGATCGGGGTCATGCAACTGCGAAATTCAACGTGGTCACGGGCGAGCAGAAGAAGGCGAAGTCCAACGCGCCGTCCTATACCTCGGTGTTTGCAAAGGCTCTGCTCGACGAAGCCGCACGCGATGACAAGATTTGCGCGGTTACGGCGGCGATGCCCGATGGCACGGGTCTGAACCTCTTTGCCGAGCGCTATCCGTCGCGCTGCTTTGATGTCGGGATCGCCGAACAGCATGGCGTGACCTTTAGCGCGGGTCTGGCAGCGGGCGGGATGAAGCCCTTCTGCGCGATGTACTCGACCTTCCTGCAACGCGGCTACGATCAGGTTGTGCATGATGTGGCGATCCAACGCCTCCCCGTCCGTTTCGCGATTGATCGTGCGGGTCTTGTGGGTGCCGATGGTGCGACCCATGCGGGATCGTTCGACGTGGCTTTCCTCTCCAACCTGCCTGGATTTGTCGTGATGGCGGCAGCCGACGAGGCGGAACTGGTGCATATGGTCGCCACGGCGGCGGCGCATGACGAAGGGCCAATTGCGTTCCGCTATCCGCGCGGCGAAGGGGTTGGCGTCGAGATGCCCGAACGCGGTGTTCCGCTCGAAATCGGCAAAGGACGGGTCATCTCCGAAGGCTCGCGTGTAGCGCTTCTGTCCTTTGGCACACGGCTTGAACATGTGTCTAAAGCGGCTGAAAATCTCGCCGCACGGGGTATTTCCTGCACCGTCGCCGACGCGCGCTTTGCAAAGCCGCTGGACGAAAATCTCATCGCGCAACTGGCCGCAAACCACGAGGCATTGATCACCGTCGAAGAAGGCGCAATCGGTGGTTTCGGCTCACACGTGGCCGACTTCCTCGCCAATAGCGGTGCGTTCGACGATGGATTGAAGTTCCGTTCGATGTTCCTGCCCGATACCTTCATTGATCAGGCAAGCCCCGAAGATATGTACGCTGTCGCACAACTCGATGCAGCGAGCATCGAGCGCAAGGTTCTAACCGCCTTGGGCCTCGGCGACATTCGCGCGAAGCTGGCCTGACGCGCTAGAACATCGACAGGGACACGCCCAGAACAATTGCGGCAAACACCCCGATGGTGAGATATCCCGCGACGATCAGGAAACCGTCGCGCACCATTATGCCGAGAATCAATAGGGAGATCGCGAAGCAGGCCAGCGATGTCACCATTGGAAGGATTTCCAGAAAGGGCATGGTGATCGCAAGCAATGCGGTGAGCGAGAGTGCAACGAAACTCCACGGGCGCTGTGCCAGAAATGACAGGCGCTTTTCTGTGTGACCATCAACCCATTCCACGGGCCGCTCCAGCCAGTCGACCGCCTTGTTCACCCGCGAACAGGGCAGATTGCGTGAGCGAATGATCCGAGGAACCCATATGTGATCCGCACCAATCAGTGCCTGCACGGTGAAGACAAGGATGAGAATGGCGCCGAAGGTCGGCAATCCGGGAATGCCAGAAACGGGCGAGACCAGAAGCACCGCGGGCACAAGGATAGCGGGCGCGAAGGAACGGTGCCCGATCTCGTCAAGCACATCGCCTATGGATACCGTCGAACCCGAACAGGCATTTCGGAGCGCGTCGAGTATGTCGTTGAGTGAGCGAGGTTCCCGCATCATGATCTCCTTTATGAAGACCAAACGCGGTTCCCCCTGATTTCGTTCATTCCTGATCGAGCAATGCGCGGAGACCACCGCGATAGTCGGAATATAGAAGCGTGACGCCGAGATCCTCTTTGATCCGTGTATTGCGCACCTTTTTGCTCTCGGCATAGAAGCTGCGCGCCATGGGGGTCAAATCCGCTGTCTCGAAGTCGATTGCGGGCGGCACGGGACGCCCCAATAGCTCCGCCGCATAGGCAATTACATCCTGCGGAGGCGCGGGATCATCGTCGCAAACGTTGAAGATTCCGCTGGATTGGGGTCGATTCATGGCCGCCTCGACAACCTGCGCAATATCCTCGACATGAGTGCGGGAGAACACCTGTCCTTTTTTGATAATCCGCCGCGCCGTGCCCGCGCGGACCTTTGCAAAGGGACCGCGACCTGGCCCGTAGATGCCCGCCAAACGGAAGATGGCGAGGGGGATATCACGGGCGGCGGCATACGATTGCCACGCCGTTTCCGCTTCGACACGCATCTGACCGCGTTTTGTTGCTGGGGTGAGGGGTGTCGTCTCGTCAACCCAATCGCCCCCGTGATCGCCATATACACCCGTGGTCGAGAGGTAGCCGATCCACGACAGCCCCCGCGCGGCATCGAGCGCGTCCGTGAACCCCGCCAGCATCGGATCACCCTGCGCGTCGGGCGCGGCAGAAACCAGAAGATGCGAGGCCGCCGCGAGTGCGGGTGCGATATCATCGTCAGGCACCACCAGTGGCGTCACGCCCATCGCGCGCAACTCCTCGGCCTTCGCCCTGTCGCGCACCGTGCCCGTCACTTGCCACCCGTCACGCAAAAGTCGCCGAGATAGGGTAGTCGCACTATATCCGTGGCCAAAGACGAAGAGGTGTCGTGATTTCTCGGTCATCTGTGTTAGGGTCTCGCTCTTGCACAGCTAGGTGAAGTGATGACAAATGACCCTAATGTGCAAATACAAGAAGCCAAGGGCAAAGCCAGCCCAACCGACAGGAAAGAAGACGCAGCCGTGATCAAGTCCAGTGAAACGCTCCCCATCGAAATGCCTCAAATGCCCGCGCCGAAGGCCTTCTCGAACGCGGCCGAAGCCGTGGATATGCTCACAGAACTCTATTTGACGGCGTCTCATTTTCTGACCGAGAAGTTCTCTTTGGCCGCATCAGGCACCGCACCGACAGCGCGCTATCGCGCTTTTTATCCCGAGATTCGCGTCCGCACGACGTCCTATGCAGCGATGGATACGCGCCTGTCCTTTGGCCATGTCGCCAATCCTGGCATTTATTCGACCACGATCACCCGCCCCGACCTGTTCCGCAACTACCTGATCCAACAGATCGAGCAGATCGTGCGTAACCACGGCGTCAACGTCGAAATCGGCCCGTCCGATGTGCCGATGCCTGTGCATTTTGCCGTCGCCAATGACGCCGAGATCACCATCCCGCAGGAAGGCGCGATGGACTATCCGCTGCGCGATTTCTTCGACGTGCCCGATCTTGCGACCACTCACGACGATATCGTCAACGGGTTGGGCTATGTCCACGGAGACGGGTCGGGTGCGCTTGCTCCTTTCACGGCGCAACGCATCGACTATTCGCTCGCACGCCTGTCGCATTACACCGCGACCGATCCCGTACATTTCCAGAACCATGTGCTCTTCACCAACTACCAGTTCTACGTGAGCGAGTTCGAGGCCTATGCCCGTGCGCAGCTTGATAATCCCAAGAGCGGTTACACCTCCTTTGTCTCGACGGGCAACGTGGAGATCACAAGCGGGGAGGAACCGATCCCGCCCACGACGAAAATGCCGCAGATGCCGACCTACCACCTCAAACGTGCGGACGGGTCGGGGATCACTCTGGTCAACATCGGTGTTGGTCCGTCGAATGCGAAAACCGCAACCGATCACATCGCAGTTTTGCGTCCTCATGCGTGGGTGATGGTCGGGCATTGCGCGGGGCTGCGTAATTCGCAGCGGCTCGGCGACTTCGTACTGGCGCACGCCTACCTGCGTGAGGATCACGTCCTCGATGACGACCTGCCTGTTTGGGTGCCGATCCCTGCCCTGGCCGAGATCCAAACCTCCCTTGAGGCCGCGGTGGCTGATGTGACACAGCTTGAAGGCTACGACCTGAAGCGGATCATGCGCACAGGCACCGTCGCAACGATCGACAACCGGAACTGGGAGTTGAGAGATCAGTCCGGTCCCGTGCAGCGCCTGTCACAGTCACGCGCCGTCGCCCTAGATATGGAAAGCGCGACGATTGCCGCCAACGGCTTCCGCTTCCGTGTCCCCTATGGCACGCTCCTGTGCGTTTCTGACAAGCCCCTGCACGGTGAATTGAAGCTTCCAGGGATGGCGTCGGACTTCTATACAACACAGGTAGCCCGCCACTTGTTGATTGGCATTCGGGCGATGGAAAGACTGCGTGATATGCCCATAGAACGCATCCACAGTCGTAAATTGCGCTCTTTTGAGGAAACGGCCTTCCTCTAGAGCCCGAAAAACCAACAAAATACGGGAAAAATGCCCCTGATTGCATACTAATCGTTGTGCGCCCCCACAATATTCGCTTAAAAATGCGCAATAACCCCCTACCACAGGGGGGAGGTACGAGGAGATACACGAATGTCGAAACCGATGACCAAGACCCAACTTGTTGCCGCTCTCGCGGAAGAAATGGGTACAGACAAAAAATCCGCTAGCGCCGCTCTGGAAGCTGTGACTGGCATCATCACGAAGGAAGTCTCCGCCGGTGGCGCAGTGACCCTTCCCGGTGTCGGCAAAATCTACTGCCGTGAGCGCCCCGAGCGCATGGTCCGCAACCCGCAGACCGGCGAGCAGATGAAGAAAGAAGCGGACAAGGTTGTGAAAATGACCATCGCTAAAGCACTGAAAGACAGCGTGAACGGCTAAGCCCGTTGACAGAAATTCAGTGAGGGCCGCCCGATTGGCGGCCCTTTTCTTTTTCGCGGGGGTCGCATGGATATCAAATCGGTTGTTATGGGTGTTACCTTCGTCCTGATGTGGTCGTCGGCGTTCACCTCGGCACGGGTCATCGTATCAGACGCGCCAGCACTAGCTTCGCTTGCCGTGCGGTTCTACCTCTCTGGCGTCGTGGGGATCATCCTAGCGCGCGCTATGGGGCAGACATGGACCTTCACGCGACCGCAATGGCACGGGATCATCCTATTCGGCCTATGCCAGAACACCGCCTACCTCGGCCTCTATTTCCTCGCAATGAAAAGTGTCGAGGCCTCGCTTGCCTCGGTGCTGGCCTCATCCATGCCGCTCGTTGTGGCACTTTTGTCCGTTGTCCTCCTGCGGGAAAAGCTGCGTCCAATGGCTCTTGGCGGTCTTGTGCTCGGCTTTATCGGTGTCATGCTGATCATGGGCACGCGCCTTTCGGCAGGCAGCGATCCCCTCGGCCTTCTGATGTGCGTGGTCGGCACTGTGGCGCTTGCCATTGCCACACTGACCGTTCGCTCTGTTGGTGCGGGGAAAAACGTCTTGATGGTCGTGGGCATCCAGAGCCTGATCGGCGGGACGGCGTTGGTGTTCATATCACCCTTCGTCGATACCTATACCGTCAACTGGTCAAGCACGCTCGTCGGTGCAATGCTCTACACCACCTTTGTGCCAGGCCTGATGGCCACGTGGATTTGGTTCAAACTCGTTGAACGGATCGGCACGGTCAAATCCGCCGCCTATCACTTCCTCAACCCGTTCTTCGGCGTGGCGATTGCCGCCGCACTTCTGGGTGAAAAGGTTGGTGTCTGGGACGTGGCAGGCGTGTTGACGATCATGATCGGCATTCTCGCCGTGCAATTGTCGAAAGCCTGATTGAGCCGCGTTAGGGTCTATTCCCCGACAATTCCGCGTGGTCCATCACCCACCTGCCCACGATGCAAGAGCAGGTGGTCGAGCAGAACGCATGCCATCATGGCCTCGCCCACAGGCACGGCACGAATACCGACACAGGGATCGTGGCGGCCCTTGGTGATCAAGTCCGTTTCCTCGCCCGATTTCGTCACGGTTTTGCGCGGGGTCAGGATCGAGGACGTAGGCTTCACGGCGAAACGCACCACGAGGTCTTGCCCCGTGGAAATGCCGCCAAGGATACCGCCCGCGTGGTTGGAGGCGAACTCGGGACCATTCGGCCCCATCCGCATCTCGTCGGCGTTCTCCTCACCCGTGAGACAGGCCGCGTTCATCCCTTCGCCGATTTCCACACCTTTGACCGCGTTGATCGACATCATCGCCGCGGCCAGATCAGTGTCTAACTTGGCATAAATCGGTGCGCCGAGGCCCGCAGGAGCGCCTTTGGCGACCACTTCGACCACGGCACCCACGGAAGACCCCGACTTTCGAATCGTATCGAGATAGGCAGCCCAACTTTCAGCGGCTTTTGCCGAGGGCACCCAGAACGGGTTGTTGTCGATCTCGGCCATGTCGCGCGCGCCTTCGATCCCGTGCGGGCCGATTTGGGTCATGTATCCCTTGATCTCAATCTCTGGTGCGAGCTGCGCCAGAACGGCGCGTGCAATACCACCCGCCGCGACCCGTGCCGCTGTTTCACGTGCGGACGACCGCCCGCCACCTCGATAGTCACGGATGCCGTATTTCTGGAAATAGGTGATATCTGCGTGACCTGGGCGGAAGGCTTGCGCAATCTCGCCGTAATCCTTGGACCGCTGGTCGGTGTTGCGGATCATTAACTGGATCGGCGTGCCCGTTGTCTTTCCCTCGAACACACCCGAGAGGATTTCCACCTGATCGGGCTCGCGCCGTTGGGTCGTATATTTCGACGTTCCGGGTTTGCGCTTGTCGAGCCAGACCTGAAGCATCTCCTCGGAAATCTCGATACCAGGAGGGCAGCCATCGACGGTGGCCCCCAAGGCGGGCCCGTGGCTCTCACCCCAAGTGGTAAAGCGGAAAAGATGTCCGAACGTATTCATGCTCATGATGCGGCTCCTTCGCCCCCTCCTTTATCGTCTCGACGCCGCGCAGGAAAGGCCCCGTTGGTTCCCCTTGCGCTTTCCATCCCCTGCGCTACATTCGCGGCTACCTCGGGGTGCCAGACAATCTGGCTGAGATGCGCAATCGCGGACCCGTTGAACCTGAACCGGCTAACACCGGCGGAGGGAAGGTAGCAGCCCAACACGCTGACCTTTACTTCGCCCATACTATATGGAGCGAGCCATGAAATATGGACTGACACTTGCGGCAGGGATCGCCGCATTCGGCGCACAGGCCGATCCTCTCACGATCTACGCACCCGACTATTTCGCCTCGGAATGGGGCCCTGGCCCATCGATCAAAGCGGCCTTTGAGGAAAGCTGTGACTGCGAAATCGAATATGTCACGGGCGATGTGCTTCCGCGCCTGCTGCTTGAAGGCGAGCGCACCCGCGCCGATGTCGTGATCGGGCTGGCTTCCGATGTGACCAAGAAGGCACGCGAGACAGGGCTATTCGCGCCTCATGGGCAGGATTCGTCTCTGTTGACGCTGCCTGTTGAGTGGACGGACGACACCTTCCTGCCGTTCAACTGGTCCTATACCGCCTTCATCTACGACAACACGAAGATCACCAATCCGCCGACCTCGTTTGAGGAGCTGGTGAACTCTGATGAGGATTGGACCATCGCCATCCAAGACCCGCGCACCTCCGTGTCGGGCTTGGCCATGGTGCTTTGGGGGCATGAGGTTTTTGGCGAAGGTGCGCAAGAGGCATGGGCCAAGCTCGCGCCGAAAGTCAGCGTCGTCACGCAAGGCTGGTCAGAGGCTTATGGCCTCTTCGCCGATGGCGAAGTCGACATGGTGCTGTCCTACACCACCTCGCCCGCCTACCACATCATCGCCGAAGAGGACGACACCAAGTCGGCCGCGATCTTCGACGAGGGGCATTACATGCTTGTCGAGCTGGCGGCGAAGGTTGCAGACACGGATCAACCTGAACTGGCCGATGCCTTCATGGCCTTCATCCTTGACGAACGGTTCCAGTCGCTCATTCCGACCGCGAACTGGTCCTACCCCTCGGCCCTGCCCGAATCCGAGTGGCCCGCCGCGTTTTCGGAACTGAACTACCCGTCAAAAGCGCTCTACCTGCAGGAAGCGGACGCCGCCGCACTGCGTGACCAAGCGATTGCCGAATGGCGCGCCGCGTTCAGCCAGTAGTGCTCTGGTCGGGGCTGGGGGCGGCGGCGCTTGTCGCCTTCCTCAGCTTCGGCACATTGGCAACCGTCGCGCTGTCGGCGGAGAGCGTGAGCGCGCTCGGGCAGTTCGACTGGGCCGCTGTCCGCTTCACGGTCATGCAGGCGACACTCTCGGCGTTCCTGTCTGTCGGCTTCGCAATTCCCGTGGCACGCGCACTAGCGCGGCGTGACTTTCCGTTTCGCGGTCTCCTGATTGTCCTGCTCGGGGCACCGTTCATCCTGCCTGTGATCGTCGCGATCCTTGGGCTCACGGCCGTGTTCGGGCGATCGGGGTTCCTGTCGCATGTACTCGATTGGGCTGGATTTGAGCCTATTTCCATCTATGGCCTGCATGGCATTCTCATCGCGCATGTGTTTTTCAACCTACCACTTGCCGTGCGGCTCCTGCTTCATGGTTGGGGCACGATTCCCGCCGAACGGTTTCGTCTTGCTGCCGCGCTCAGGTTCAACGGATGGCAGACCCTGCGCCATGTTGAAGGGCCGATGTTGCGCGACATCGTTCCAGGTGCGTTGGCGGTGATCTTTCTCATTTGCACGACCTCTTTCGCGGTTGCCCTGACCTTTGGCGGGGGTCCGAAGGCGACCACAGTGGAACTCGCGATCTATGAGGCGTTTCGCTACGATTTCGACCTCGGCAAAGCCGCGCTTCTATCCCTGATCCAGTTTGGTATCTGCGCCATCGCCGCTGTGGCCTCGCTCCGGTTCCAAGTGCCGCAAGTCCTGTCGGGCGCACTGGGGCGTAAGGTCGAGCGCTTTGACCCTGATACGATTGCTCGACGTTTGGGTGACAGTTTCTGGATCCTCGCGGCGACACTGTTCCTGCTTGCGCCGCTGGTTACGTTGGCCTTCGACGGAGCAAATGGCCTCTTGGACTTGCCAACGTCCGTGTGGACGGCCGCAGGACGGTCGCTCATGGTCGCGCTCGGCTCCACTGCACTGACACTTGGCCTTGCCCTTGCGCTCTCCTTAGCCGCAATACAGTGGCGATGGTTGGAAGGCATCGCGCTCACCTCCATCGCTGCGTCACCCTTGGTGATGGGGACGGGTCTCTTTATCCTCGTATTTCCCTTCGCCGACCCAGCCTCCCTCGCCCTACCCGTCACCATGGTGGTCAATGCGATAATGGCGCTCCCTTTCGCGGTACGAATCGTGGCACCATCGGTAAGCGCGACCGAACGGAGCTTCGGGCAGCTGGCTGACGGATTGGGGGTAACAGGCTGGGCGCGGTTCCGCTTGGTGCTGTTGCCGCGCATACGCGCCCCTCTTGGCTACGCAGGCGGCCTTTCGGCGGCGCTATCCATGGGCGATCTCGGCGTCATTGCACTCTTCGCACGCCCCGATGATGCGACCCTGCCGCTCCAGATCTACCGTCTGATGGGCAGCTATCGCATGGAACAGGCCATGGGCGCTGCGCTGCTTCTCCTCGCTCTCAGCCTGATGCTGTTCTATGTGTTTGAACGAGGAGGACGTGGCCGTGCTGACGATTAAGAATGTGGTGATCCAAAGGGACACCTTTGAACTGTCCGCCAATTTCACGGTGCCCGATGGGGTCACGAAACTGGCGATGGTCGGCCCCTCAGGAGCGGGAAAGTCCACGCTGCTCGGCGCGATCGGTGGTTTCGTTCCGTTGGATCAGGGTCGGATTTCGTGGGAAGGACGCGACCTGACAGAGATGCCTCCTGTGGCCCGTCCAATGTCGCATCTGTTTCAAGACAATAACCTCTTCCCACATATGACCGCCGCGCAGAATGTCGGGCTTGGGATCGCACCTAACCTGAAGCTCTCCCCGCAAGATTGGGAGCGTGTCGAGAACGCGCTCGCCGCCGTGGGAATTGGTGGCATGGGGGGAAAGCGGCCAGCGCAGCTTTCGGGCGGGCAGCAGAGCCGCGTGGCGCTTGCCCGCATTCTCGTGCAGCGACAGCCGATTGTCCTGCTGGACGAACCCTTCTCCGCGCTCGGCCCCGCGATGCGGGTAGAGATGACCGCGCTTGCAAGTAAGGTGGGCACGGGCCTTGGCGCGACGATGTTGATGGTCAGCCACGACCTCGCCGATGCACGCCGGTTTGCGGATTACGTGATCTGGGTCGACACGGGCACCGCACATGCGCCGCAATCATGGGAAGAACTGGAAGCGGAGCCTCCAGCAGGATACCGCGCCTATGTCGGTGATGGTTGATCCCGTCCTCCATTCCAATCCGCAGAAAAAGAAAAAGCGCCCCGAGATGATCGGGGCGCTTTTCAATGCTGTCAGGGATCGTCGCGATCAAAGGTCGAATTTCTTGCCTTTATGCGGAGCCCAGAGCTTCTTGTTCGTGAGATAGAGAAGCGAGGTCAAAACCACGAGGAAGACCACCGCGAGGAAGCCCGCGTGTTTACGATCCATCATCTTCGGCTCGGCGGCCCACATCAGGAAGGCAGCAACGTCTTCTGCTTCGTGGTGCAACTCGTTGGAGTGACCATCGGCAAATTCGACATCCTCACCATAGAGCGGCGGAGCCATGGCGATCCAACCACCCGAGAACGCGGTGTTCTCGTAGTAAGTGGTGCCAGCTTCGACTTTCTCTTCACCCGTGTAACCCGTGAGAATACCCACGATATACTCTGGTCCGCCAATCCCTTTCAGGAACTGGTTGATCCCCGTGCCAGCGGGACCGTGGAATGCCGCGCGAGACTTCGCCATGAGCGAAAGATCGGGGGCATTCTGGCTTTCGTTGGCGGGGAAGTGGTCATTCGGCGTCAACGCGCGGAACTCGTCCTCAACCGCATCATAGAGATGCATGTTGGAGGCTTCGTCCATCACCGTGAACTGCTCCGCAAATGCACGGACCTGATCCTCAGGCAGCTGCGGCCCGCCCTCATCCGCAAGCGTGCGGATGGGAACGAATTTCAGACCGTGACACGCGGCACAGACCTCGGTGTAGACCTGCAGACCACGCTGAAGCTGCATCTGATCGTAGGTGCCAAAAGGCCCCTCGAACGAGAAGTCCACATCGTGGATATGGGCCGCATCGCCTGCTGCCATCGCCGCACTAGCGGAAAGGCCCAGTGCGGTGAGGGCGGAGAGGGTAAGTTTCTTCATCATTTTCCCTGTTTCCTTTCTCACTTGGCCGCGTCTTTAGCAGCGCCCGGGTAGTGAGCGACAAAATCGTCTTCGATGGTTTCGGGCGTCGGCAGCGGCTTCTCGATCACACCAAGCAACGGCAGGATAACGAAGAAGTAAGCGAACCAGTAAGTCGCACCGATCAGAGCGATCGTCGAGTAGGGCGGCTCGGCAGGCATAGCGCCAGCCCACATCAACACGATAAAGTCGACGACCAGAAGCCAGAACCACCACTTGAACATCGGGCGATATTTACCCGAACGCACGGAAGAGGTGTCGAGCCAAGGCACGAGCGCCATCGCGAAGATCGCGCCAAACATCGCCAGCACGCCGAAGAACTTCGCATCAACGATACCGCCAGTGATGATGGACGCGAGCTGAACAGCCCAGACATCCGCGGTGAATGCGCGCAGGATCGCGTAGAACGGCAAGTAATACCATTCAGGCACAATGTGTGCGGGCGTCGCCAGCGGGTTCGCTTCGATGTAGTTATCGGGGTGGCCGAGATAGTTGGGCATGAAGCCCACCACAGCGAAGAAGAAGACAAGGACGACGCCGAGGGCGAAGAGATCCTTGATCACGAAATACGGCCAGAACGGCAGCGTGTCTTTCTCGGCTTCCGCTTTGGAGGTGCGGCGCACTTCAACACCAGTCGGGTTGTTGTTGCCCGTGGTATGGAAAGCCCAGATGTGAACAACCACAAGTGCGGCAATCACGAAGGGCAGCAGATAGTGCAGTGAGAAGAAGCGGTTCAGCGTGGCGTTGTCCACGGCGGGTCCGCCAAGAAGCCACGTCTGGATCGGTTCACCGATGAACGGGATCGCACCGAAGAGGCCCGTAATCACGGTCGCGCCCCAGAAGGACATCTGACCCCAAGGCAGCACGTAGCCAAGGAAGCCCGTTGCCATCATCAGCAGGTAGATCAGCATACCCACGATCCACGTCACTTCGCGCGGCGCCTTGTAGGAGCCGTAGTAGAGACCACGGAAGATATGCAGATAAACCGCAATGAAGAAGAGCGACGCACCATTGGCGTGCAGGTAGCGCAGCATGTGGCCACCGTTCACGTCACGCATGATGTGCTCGATGGACGCAAAGGCCAGATCAACGTTCGGCGTGTAGTGCATCACCAGAACGATGCCCGTCACAATTTGCAACACAAGGCAGAAAGCCAGAACAATGCCCCAGATCCACATCCAGTTCAGGTTCTTGGGTGTGGGGATCATCAGGGTGTCGTAAACAAGACCCACAACAGGCAGACGAGAGTGAAGCCACTTCCCGGCGCCGGATTTAGGCTCGTAGTGATCGTGCGGAATACCAGACATCAGTTCCTCCCTCAGCCCAAAACAATTTCATCGCCGTCAAAGGCGGCGACGGGAACCGGAAGGTTCTCGGGGGCCGGACCTTTGCGGATACGGCCTGCGGTATCGTAGTGCGAACCGTGGCAGGGGCAGAACCAGCCGCCGAAGTCACCAGCACCATCGCCCAGAGGCACACAGCCGAGGTGGGTACAAACGCCCATCATCACCAGCCATTCACCACTTTCGTCCATCGCGCGGTTCTCGTCCGAAGCCTCAACGGCATCGCCAAGATTTTCGTTACGCGCGATCTGGTCGGGCAGCGCGGAGAGGTCTACGGCGCGGGCCGCGTCGATCTCTTCTTGCGTCCGACGGCGGATGAACACCGGCTTGCCGAGCCATTTCACCGTGAGCTGCGTGCCGGTTTCGACACCGGACACATCAACGCGGATCGAGGACAGTGCCTGAACATCCGCAGAAGGGTTCATTTGATTGACCAGCGGCCAGACGGCGGCCCCTGCTGCGACCGCACCAGCGCCACCGGTGGCGTAGTAGAGGAAGTCGCGGCGAGTGCCTTCGTGTTCGTCTACGTGGGACACGAGCTTTTCTCCATTGTCTTCTGCCGAAATTCGGCCAATGCGTGACAGGCCGCAGTTTCCCGCAGCCCTTCGTCGGCGCTTTTAGCGAGGTGATTGCCTCACGTCCAGCATACAATAGGACGCAGGAGTGGGCGCGTTGTCGCAAGAGACAGGTTTTTAGGCATTTGGAGGGCAACTGCGGTCGAATTTGCTCCCGCCGCTCGCGGATGCCGTGAATTTCAGCGCAGCGACGTTTGACATGATTATGCGCACTTTGCGTCGGGAAAGATCACTGGCACATCCCCAGCGGACCATTGCGGATACTTGGTCATGATCGCCGCGAAACGATCTGATCCTGTGAAATCATCAAGCCAGCGCCGCACACCACCCCAGTCCTGCGCATCAAACCAAGCGCGGTCGGTGTTGGCAAACTGGCGCACAAAAGTCACCGTCGCCATATCTGCAAGAGTCGGACGATCACCGAAAAGCCAAGCGGACTCGCGCAGTTGATCATCCACGCTCCACAGAATACTGGCTGCCGCGCCGCGCTCATCGACGGGATTAGCTCCCTCATAGCGCGTATGATATTTGTAGCGGTCCAGCGCGGTTTTGAACGGACCTTCAATGGCCGCGATCCATTCCTCTCCCCTGTCGGGCATATCGCGCCACCCTTCAGGATCATGCCGCGCCAAAGCCCAGTCCATGATATCTCGGCTCTCGTCTACGACCTGATCCCCGTCCACCAAAACGGGAACGGTCCCTTTCGGCGAGGCCTCCAACATCTCCTGCGGCTTGTCGCGCAACAGGATTTCGCGAAGTTCGGCTTCAATCCCTGCACTCGCCAGAGCAAGGCGGGCGCGCATGGCGTAAGGGCACCGGCGGAAGGAATAGAGGACGGGTCGGGTCATAGGATCACGCGGTCAGTTGTGCGCCGTCGATGCCGAGGATGGCCGCCGTGACGATCTCCCCCTCGACCTGCGGCGCATCAAAACGCACTTCGGTGAATTGCTCAGTGCGCCCCATATGCGGGTTTTCCATCAGGATGTGATGCGTGCGCCCGACTTGCTCCGCCAGATGCGCCGCAACCCGCTTTTCACCCGCTTCGCGCAGACGGGCCGCGCGTTCCTTGATGATCTTGCCGTTCACCTGCGAAGGGATTCGCGCCGCGGGCGTCCCCTCGCGCTTCGAGTATGGGAAGACATGCAGCCACGTGAGGCCGCATTCCTCGACAAGGCGTAGCGAGTTCTCGAAATGCGCCTCTGTCTCGGTCGGAAAGCCCGCGATGATATCGGCGCCGAAGGTCATTTCGGGGCGCAGCTTTCGCGCTTCTTCGCAAAAACGGATCGCATCGTCGCGCAGATGCCGCCGCGCCATGCGCTTGAGAATCAGGTCGTCGCCATGCTGAAGCGACAGGTGCAAATGCGGCATCAGGCGCGGCTCGGTGGCAATCGCCTGCATTAGCATCTCGTCAGCCTCGATAGAATCAATCGAACTGATCCGCAGGCGCGGCAAATCAGGCACCAGTTTGAGAATGCGCATCACCAGATCGCCCAAACGCGGGGTTGCAGGCAGATCGGCACCCCACGAGGTCAGATCAACACCCGTGAGGACGACCTCGTTAAAGCCCTTGTCCACGAGACGCTTGATCTGCTCCACGACCACCCCCGCAGGCACGGAGCGCGAATTGCCTCGGCCATAGGGAATGATGCAGAAGGTGCAGCGGTGGTCGCAGCCATTCTGGACCTGCACATAGGCGCGGCTCCGTGTGCCAAATCCGTCGATCAGGTGGCCCGCCGTTTCCGTGACGCTCATAATGTCGTCGACTTGGACGCGCTCGGTCTGACCGATGAAATCGGGGCCCATGGCGTTCCATGTCTCGATCTGCATCTTCTCGGTGTTTCCGATGACAAGATCGACCTCACCCATGGCGGTAAAGGTATCGGGTTCCGTCTGCGCGGCGCAGCCTGTCACGATGATCTTTGCATCGGGGTTGTCGCGGCGCAGCTTGCGAATTTCCTGACGCGCCTTGCGCACCGCTTCCGCAGTCACAGCGCAAGTGTTGACCACGACCGCATTCTCGACGCCCGCTTTCGCCGCGAGGTCTTTCATCGCCTCGGTTTCATAGGCGTTGAGGCGACAGCCGAGCGTCGCGAATATCGGTGGGTTCGCCGACATCACCCTTGCCCCAGAAATCGGGCGTCGAACTCGCCCTTGAACACAAGCGCGGTCGGACCCGTCATCCAGACACCATCGTCACGCCAATCCAGCGTGAGCCAGCCGCCATCTACTTCCATCCGCACACAGCGGCCCGTCAAGCCGCGCTCGACCGCGGCCACAGCCGTGGCGCAGGCGCCTGACCCACAGGCCAGCGTGATTCCCGTGCCACGCTCCCAGACGCGCATACGAATCTCGTCGCGTCTACGCACCTGCGCAAACTCGACATTGGTGCGTTCGGGAAAGAGCGGGTCATGCTCGACACGCACACCGCGTCCCGCCACATCAACCGCTTCGGCATCCTCAACGAAGAAGACAGCATGAGGATTGCCCATACCGACCGCCACGGGATCGCCTTCAATCGGCAGATGGCTCACATCTACGTCCTGCGCGAGCGGAACGTCGCGCCAGTCCCGTTGGGGATGGCCCATGTTGACTGACACTTCGTCACCCGCGCGAACAGCTTCCAAAACACCGCGCTCGGTGCGAATGGTCACGCGATCCGCGCCGCTCTCGTCGAGCATCAACCGCGCGACACAGCGCGTGGCATTCCCACAGGCGCCCGCGCGCGATCCGTCGCTGTTCCAGAAATCGAGCGTGATATCGGCTCCGCTCTCCCCGTCGCGAATCTCCGCGAGCTGGTCAAAACCGACCCCGCGGTTACGGTCGCCAACGGTTTTGGCCAGTTCAGGCGTGACACGCGCCGCTTGCCCCCGTGAATCAAGGATCACGAAGTCATTGCCCAGCCCGTGCATTTTAACAAAGGGCAGGCCCGAAGGAGAAAAGCTCTGTTGCATGGCCGCGCATATAAACCTTGTTTGATGCTTTTCCAAGAAATTCTCTGATTAGTGCTTGACGCCCCCGACCTGCGATTGTAGTTCCCCGCTCACGATAAAAGTGGGCCGTTAGCTCAGTTGGTAGAGCAACTGACTTTTAATCAGTGGGTCGCAGGTTCGAATCCTGCACGGCTCACCACTTTCATCCCAAGACCAAGACAGACGGAAATCACCCTCGGGTGGCTTCCCTGTCTTGTCTTGAATTCAGGCTGACGCCATTCGGCTCGTCTCTTGCCCCGAAAACCCGCAAGGCGTATTCACGTCGCAAAGCAATTCCATGCGAGGACCAAGCGGTGGCAAACTTCCTTTACAAAAACGATCTTCCCGATGACCTGGATCTTGGTCCAGTTGTGGCGATCGATTGCGAAACAATGGGCCTCAACCCGCATCGCGACCGCCTGTGCCTGATCCAAATGTCGGGCGGCGATGGAAACGCGCATCTTGTGCAGGTGTCCAAAGGGCAAACCGAAGCCCCCAACCTGTGCCGCATGTTGGAAGATCCCAATGTTCTCAAGCTCTTCCACTTCGGGCGCTTCGACATTGCCGCAATGTATCACACCTTCGGCGCGCTCGCGCAGCCTGTCTATTGCACCAAGATCGCCTCGAAACTCGTGCGGACCTTCACCGATCGCCACGGGCTCAAGAACCTTCTCGACCAACTGCTGAAAACCGACATTTCCAAGTATCAGCAGATGAGCGACTGGGGGGCCGAAGAATTGACCGACGCCCAGCTAGACTACGCCGCCTCCGACGTCCTCTACCTGCACAAACTGCGCGAAAAGCTGGATACCATGCTGGAGCGCGAAGGGCGCGTCGAGATGGCGCAGGCCTGTTTCGACTTCCTGCCGATGCGCGCGAAACTCGATCTCGCAGGCTGGCCGGACACTGACATCTTTGCACATTGATCGAGGGGCCGAGCCTATGAGCCAGTCCGACCAGTTTCTCACCACCGCCCGCCGCGTCATCAACCGCGAAGCCGAGGCCCTGTCGCTCCTGTCTCAACACATCGGCGATGCTTTTGCCCAAGCGGCGCAGATGGTTCTCGACGCCAAGGGGCGCGTGATCGTCACGGGAATGGGGAAATCGGGACATATCGCGCGCAAGATTGCCGCGACCCTCGCATCCACAGGAACGCCCGCGCATTTTGTCCACCCTGCAGAAGCCTCCCATGGCGATCTCGGCATGATCGGACGCGATGATGTGGTGCTCGTTCTGTCAAACTCTGGCGAAACACCCGAACTGGCCGATCTGGTCGCTTTTACACGTCGATTCAAAATCCCAATGATCGGCGTGGCATCGAATCCCGAAAGCTCGCTCATCCGCGCTTGTGACGTGGGATTGATCCTGCCTGCGGTCGAAGAAGCCTGCGATCAGGGGGTTGTGCCGACCACATCAACCACGATGACGCTGGCACTCGGAGACGCATTGGCCATCGCGCTGATGGAACATCGCGCCTTCACTGCCGATAATTTCCGAATGCTGCATCCGGGCGGCAAGCTCGGCGCGCGCCTGACGAAAGTGCGTGATCTGATGAACGACGACATGCCACTGGTGTCCGAAGATCTACCGATGAAAGACACCATCAACGTTATCTCTGAAAAGGGATTCGGTGTCGTTGGCGTGACGGATAATGAAGCGCGTCTGGTCGGGATCATCACTGACGGTGACTTGCGCCGGAACATCGGTGACGTTCTTCGCAAAACCGCCCGCGAGGTCATGACCCGCGACCCGCTGACTATCTCACCTGATGCGCTTGCGGAAAAGGCCGTTGCGCGGATGGACGAACGCGCCATTACCTGTCTTTTTGTGCGGGATCCCGCCGAAAACGGGCGCCCCTGCGGAATTCTGAAAATTCAGGACTGTTTGCGCGCGGGCGTGGTGTAAAACACCGATATGGCGCGATCAGACACCACTCACTCGCGGTTCGTCGCCGCGGCAAAACTCGTCCTGCCCCTGCTCAGCCTCGGGCTTCTGGCGACGCTGTTTCTTTTTGCGCGCGGACAACCCTACGAAATGTCTATCCCCTTTGCGCGGGTCGACCTTGAAACCCTCGCGCGGGAAAAACGCCTTGATGGTCCTGCGTTTTCGACAGTGACCACGGATGGCGCCGAGATCTATCTCTCCGCCGATAAAGTCCGCCCCGATCTCTCCGATCCCGACGTTGTAAACTCCACCGCGATTTCAGGCAGCGTAAACCTGCCCGACGGTAGCGCATTGACCTTGGAAGCGACGCGCGCCGTGATTGACGGACCCTCGCGGATTGCCGAGCTTGCAGGAGACGTCCTGATGACCTCTAGCGCAGGCTACATTGTGAGCACCGACAGTATCGCCGCCATGCTGGACGTTTCGCGGATCGAGAGTTCAGGACAGGTGTCGGCCACTGGACCATTGGGCTCGCTTGATGCGGGACATATGGTCGTCTCAAAGGATCCCGAAACCGACACTTACCTTCTTGTTTTCAAAGACGGGGTTAAACTGGTATATCAACCAAAAGATTGAAAGCGTATTCTGTGTCCAAATTTCTGACCGCACCCTTACTCGCGTTCGCATTGATCGCAACCTCCCTTCCCGCAGTAGCGCAGGGGACGTCGATTGCGTTTGGCGGTTTGAGCCTTGATGGCAGCCTTCCCGTAGAGATCGGTGCCGACTCACTGCAAGTCGATCAGGCCACAGGAAAGGCCGTGTTTGAGGGCAATGTCGATATCGTTCAGGGACCCATGCGCCTCGTCGCCAACCGCGTCGAAGTGATCTATGCCGAAGACGGCGGCGAGATTGCGCAACTTCTGGCATCGGGTGACGTGACTTTGGCCAATGGTGACGAAGCGGTGGAAGCGCAAAATGCCGAATACGACCTCACCACGTCACAAGTGATTCTCACGGGAAATGTGCTTTTGACGCAAGCGGGCGGTATCATTTCGGGCGAACGCATGGTCGTTGACCTCGCCACGGGCACGGGCCGCGTTGATGGTCGGGTCCGCACGGTCCTTCAGCCTGGTAGCGAATGATGACCGAAGCAAGCGGGCTGCGCGTCCGGAACCTGCGCAAGGGATATCGCAAACGCACCGTGATTCGGGACGTGTCTTTGGATCTTGAGAAGGGTGAGGTTGTCGCGCTTCTCGGACCGAACGGCTCGGGTAAAACCACCTGTTTCTACTCAATTGCGGGGCTGGTGATGCCCGAAGCAGGCGAAGTGACGGTGGACGGACAGGATGTCACGCTTCTGCCCATGTATCGCCGTGCGAAAATGGGGATCGGTTACTTGCCGCAAGAGGCTTCCGTTTTCCGCGGCCTTTGCGTCGAGGACAACATCCTCGCCATCCTCGAGATCGCCGAATCCGACCCGCTTGTGCGCCGGGAGCGGCTGGAGGAGCTTCTCTCCGAGTTCTCTATCTCACACCTGCGCCGTGCTCCCGCCCTGTCGCTTTCGGGCGGCGAAAGGCGTCGCGTGGAGATCGCACGTTGCCTCGCGTCCGATCCGTCCTATGTGTTGCTTGACGAGCCTTTCGCGGGCGTCGACCCAATTGCCGTGGGCGAGATCAGGAGTCTTGTTCTTGACCTGAAGTCACGCGAAATCGGTGTCCTGATTACCGACCATAACGTGCAGGAAACATTGGGAATTATTGACCGCGCATACATTCTTCATGACGGTCAGGTTCTCAAATCGGGAACAACCGAGGAAATCGTAGCCGACCAAATGGTGCGTGACGTTTACCTCGGAGAAAATTTCCGCGTCTGATTGATCTAGGTCAGTTGACAAGTCGGGAGATTCTGGCACCAAATACATGTGATGCCTGAAGATCGTTCCTCGATCCGCGCTCGTGTCGGCCATACCTCGGTCGTCATCATGACAGCGCCAGATTGGCCCCACACAGCATTGTTTGGGATCGGCGGTCAGCGTTCGCATCAATCACCGCTAACCCACAAAGTCCGAGCAACCCGCGCGGGCGTAACCTCGCGCGTGTAAGCTCCCCTAAAGAAAAGGAGGTATCTATGAGATACCAAATCAGCGGCAAACAAATCGACATCGGCGACGCCCTTCAAACACATGTGAAGGCGGAACTGGGCGAGGTAATCTCCAAATACGCGGAGCGGCCAACTGACGCCAATGTTGTCTTCTCGAAAAGCGGAGCGGAATTTGTTTGTGAGGCGGTGGTCCACCTTTCTACAGGTCTCACCACACAGGCCCAAGCGCACGCGCACGAAATCTACGCCGCTTTCGACAAATGCGCCGAGAAAATGGAAAAACAACTGCGCCGCTACAAGCGACGCCTGAAAGATCATCACAAGCAACGCGCGGAGCCGGTTGAACTTCACGGCGCTTCCGCGTATATCCTCGCCGCGTCAGAGCACGATGAAGATCAGGAGCCCGAAGACCTGCAACCGATGATCATTGCCGAGATGGAGACAAAGATCCCCACGCTCTCGGTCGGTGAAGCGGTTATGCATATGGAACTGACAGGCGCTCCAGTCTTGGTGTTCAAGAATGAGGGCAAAGCCGGTATTAACGTGGTCTACCAGCGACCCGATGGAAACATCGGCTGGATTGACCCGAACAACGCAACTTGAGGATCCTACCCGCTCTGGCTGCGGGTCAGGGCGGGTAATCACTCCATGGAACTATCCAAGATACTGCATCCGCAGGCGGTTAAGGTCGTCGGCAAAATGACCTCGAAGAAGCGCCTGTTCCAAGATCTCGGCGAACTGGCGTCGGGCGTTTTCGGCTTGTCTCTCGACGATGCCGTAGATGCGCTGCAAGAGCGCGAGAGCCTTGGGCCGACAGGTGTCGGGCATGGCGTCGCGCTTCCGCATGCGCGAATCGACGGGCTGGACAGTGTGGTTGGTGTCTTCGTGCGCCTTGAAACCCCGATGGCATTCGACGCGGTCGACAGACAGCCGGTTGATCTCGTATTTGCACTGTTTGCGCCCGCAGATTCAGGCGTCGAGCATCTCAAGGCGCTGGCTCTGGTATCACGTACCATGCGCGACAGCGATATCTGCGCAAAACTGCGCGCCAACAGCGATCCTGCGACGCTGCACGCGATCCTTACGTCGGACGCCGCATCGAAAGCGGCCTGAACCACAGGTCAGGCGTAGGGCTTCAAACCGAAAATCATGTAATCCCGCTGGTAGGCCGCTTTGACGGCCTTCTCGACGTCGTTGTCGTAAATGTCGTTGAGCGCAAAGGGTTGGTCGGCGGAGAGAGATTCTGGCGCAGGGGCTTTCTTCACTCGGGCGGCTTCGGCAAGCCATGCGAGGTCGCGCACGAGCGTTTCCTCACGCAGCACCATGTCGGGCAGCGAGAATTCCGCGAAACCCTTGATCACCTCCGATTGCGAGGCCCAAGCCCCGTCAACGCGAATGGATGTCTGGCCGTTGAGGTTGCCCTTGATAAATCCTGCGAACCCTATGAACGCTGCTCTGTGCTGCGCCTTGCTATAGTTATCGGCGGTCACCTCTCCCGCAGGGATCGGCAGGCTGTAGGTGGTGCGCAGCGTTTCGCGAATTTCATTGTAGCACTCGGGACCAGTCGACAGGATATGGCGACAAAATGCGCGATGCAGCCGCACAACGGGATGCGAAATGACAGTGAAACTTCTGTGCTGCTTCGCATTGCGCTTCCAATTGCGTAGGCTTTTTTGAGTGAAGCCCGAGCGCAGATCCTCCACGCCAACGCCATCAAGCGCCGCCATCCACGCCTTGACCACCTTTGTCGGGCCCGACCGCACGGGTTGATAGAGCAGAGGAGCATCCGCCGCGGCGACATATGTCGGCACCGCAGGCCCGCGACGCGGCTCGAAATTCGGCGTGTTGGAGAGATTGAAGTGGTCCACCGAGGCAAGGTCGGCAACCATCTCGTCGTAATTGACAACCTTGTCCTTCAGGCTTGATGGATTCTGCACCTTGGTCTTGGTGTTTGTCTTGTTTCGCTCTTCGGTCACACCCAGATAGCGTGCCAGCCCGTTGACCACCTCGATGTCCTGAATGTCCTCATAATTGATGTAAAACGCCGTTTGTCCCGAGGTCTGGAGCCGCCGTTGCAGGTGGATCTGAAACGCCTTTACCTCGTCGAGCATTTCGGTGAACTCGGCCTTGTCAAACCGCACTTGCGCCGACCGCGCATCCTTGAGATCGCCCAAACGCCACTGTCCCGTTGCGCCAGCAATCTTTCGCGAAACGTAGCTTTCGAGCGGGTTGCGGGTGAGGATGATCTTAGCGCACGTCCTGTCCTTGAGAACGCGATCGAGAATGCGCGGGTCGTGATCGTGGAAAAACCTGAACCCCGCGAGACCGTCCGTCTCCGCGATCAGTTTGTCCAACAGGCCATTCGGATCACGCTCCCGATCGGCAATTGATACGCCGAGCAACTCGTTCTTTCGCGCTTTGCCGATGAATGCAGGGTTGAAGACCTCGCCCCAACATTTCAATCCAGGATAGGAATTGACGTTTTCCTCAAGGAAGTTCGACCCCGTGCGCATTTCAGCGAGAATAACGAAATAGTCGAAACTGTCGGACATACGCGGATCACTTCACTAGGTAGGGCCGCTTACTTTCGCGCGGCGCGGTTTCACTGTCGGTTCCCGTCGGGAAGTCACCAACAAGGTAAGGCGACATACCTTTGTTTTTAAGGTCTTGGAGGAACTTGGAAAACCCCGTCAAGTCGCGCATCTTTGGTGTTTCAGTCAATCTGCGCACATTGCGCGGCCCGATCTCGTCGATAATGGTCTGTAAAAACTCCATTCGGTTCTCGATGAAATCCGCCATGGTCCAGATACGGATCCGCGCCTTCACATGGCGTGATCGCAAGATTTCAAGGTGTTCGGCCTCGATTTTCTGCAATCGTGCCGCCTCTCGGCGCACCGTGACGAAATCGAGATTGGAGCGGAAAAGCGTCACCATCCACGCGCCCGAAATGACTGAAATCTGCGCATTCGGGTCGGTCGCAATGAGCCAACTGATGTCTTGGGTATCACGCGGCCCGTGCGAAAAGCACTGCCGCTCACCTCGCGTATTCCAGATCAGGGCGGTCAAGAAACCGAGCGCATCATAGTCACGAAGCGTGGGCGAATTCGATAGCGCCCCTGCATAGACTTTCTGACCCCCGACAAACTGCGCACCCTCAGGGGCATAGAGATGCCCATGCACCCGCGCGCCCACGGTTCTAGTGAGCCACTGGTCAAAATCTTCGAACAGATCGTCGAACCCTTCAAACACCGAATAGGGAGCACATGTCTTGCCACGTTCCTGCCCTTCGGCGGGCATACGGCTTTGCATATAGAGGCCCTCGCGACCATTGACGCGGCGGTCGACGGCTTTTGAGAACACACGGTCGATTTTGCCCGGATTAGGCTCTGCGCCCTTCATCGGGTTTTGACCATCGCCAAGGAACATATCGTAAAGCCGATCCGCCCGCGGCCAGATTTTGCGCGCAACGAAGCAATCCGAACGACGCAAGAGCTGGAGGTGGTCGTCGTAGAAAATATGCGGTTTGCCCTGATAGTCGAATTTCGACAGCGTCAGCGATCTGCTCTCAACGTCCGTCGAATAGAGCCGCACCAAGGTTTGATAATAGCTCTCGTCGGGAATCCAGACCTTCTTGAAATATGCGTCATAGGCTGCACGGCGCTTGTCCCTGAGGATCGCCGTAAGGGTTTGGCGCGACAGGCACCACCACTGCGATCCGAGATGTGGAACAAGGCCCTCGGGGATCTTCCGCTTGTATCCGATGGCGCGCTGAAAACTGACGTAGTTGTCGAACATGCGGCGCTGCGTCTTCCACGAGAAAGGGAAGCGCAGGGTGAACCGTTCCTGATCGAGACCACCGACGGTCCACGGCACATCCTCAATCGTGACGCTCTCGATGAAATTGGTGGTCGGACGCGCCGCGAGATAGGCTTTCAGATCTGACACGGGCCGAAGTGGCAGGCACGAACCCGATGCAAGGTAGACGTGCTGCACATTGGCGAAGCGGTCGAGCATCACTTCAGAAGCATCTTGTGACGCAGCGACAAGTGACCACGTGCCCCACTCGCAGGCATGACGCTTGCTGAACAGAACATTGTCGAGATCGGCGAGGCTTTCGACGAAGGGTTGGTAGTCGTTGCTCTTCACCCGTTTATCGACATGGATCACGACGGGGCAGCCGTTCTCGGCCCAATGCCGAGCAACCTGCTCCGCGCGATCAAGCGCTGTGTGAACCAACATGACAAACCCGACGGTCATGCCCAGTTCCCCTTCGACATCAGACCAAGGATCTCCAACTGTCGCCAGTTGATGTATCGCTCCGACCAGTTACACCACAGGTCAGGGTTCTCTTGGATGTTCTTGTGGTAGGCGGCGTATTCACGGCTGCTGGCGTAGTGCTGCCGTCGGGTAAGTTCTTCTTCCGCTTTCGGAACCAGCGTATTGAGAAATTTCGCATGCAGAAGGGCGCCAGACGCCATCTCACCACCGTCTGTGTCGTAAACCAGATTGAGCCCGCGCGGCAAAAGCATGTGCGTTGACTGCACGTAAGCATAGCGCTTGCTCCATTTGACCAAGGGAATCTTGTTCAAGGACGGCGAATGGTAAGGGTCGTCGGTGAAGAAGATTCGCGCCCGCGGCCCGCCCTGTATCCAGAGATTGTAATACTCGGGGTTCACCGAGTGCTTGTAGTTGCCACTATCAAACCACTCCGCGATCCCGATCGGGTTTTGCCCCTCCACATAAGGAACCGCGCGAATGTCGCCCTTGGGATACATGTCGATCAACATCGCAGAGAAGCTTTTGATCCCGGAATTGTCGAGCCAGTCAGTAAGAGCGGGAATTGGGCGGGTGTCGCAAAAGGGGTAAACGAAGAATTCGTCGGGATCGACGGTGAGCGTCCAATGACCATCGCAATACTTGCGTGAGATCCAGTTCATCCAGTCGACGCCAAAATTCGCAGCCTTGTAGCTCGCCGTTGTGTGCCAGAGCGACACATCCTCCTGTTCGGCCAAATATTCGCGTGAGCCATCGTCGCTGTCATTGTCGATGATCAGGAAGTGGCTAATGCCCAGATCCCTGTAATATTTGAAGAAATAGGGCAGCCGCACACGTTCGTTGCGCAGGGTGCTGACCAAGAGAACATCATCGCGTGCGATCTTTGACGTCGCATTTTTCACGCAGGTCAGGGATCGGCTTTTTCGGAATGACCGAGCCAACCGATACTGCCGTCGCACCCTAAACCGATAGTTTTCCCAAAGCCCCAAATCAGCCTCTAATGCTACTGGTGCGCGCGGCCCGCTCAGGCCGTCACACACGGTTTTGCCCAAAGGCGGGCGCTCACAAATTACCCGTTCGCACCGTAGTAGCTACTTTATGCACGCTACGTAAACAACGTCATTCAAAAATAGAAACAATACAACAAAAACCGCTACTTCCATGCGCCCGCAGTCATGAGACCATCGACCACCAACCCCTCCCATCCGCGATAGCGTTGTGAGGCATCGGTTTTGAAACAAGGATCGGCGACAATCCCCTCGTAATAGTCATCGTAATCCTTTGGTCGAGTGAAATGTTCGCCGCGCAGTTTTTCCTCGTTCGATTTTTGGACGACCTCGTCGAGAAACTTGGAATGGGCCAACACGCCCGTTGGGAGGTTCAAACGCGGCTCAAACCCTTCGTTGAGTTTCGTTGGAAGTGCGATGTGGGTCGAGCTGGCGTAGGCATACCGCCAATGCCATTTGATCAGCGGGGTCTTGTGCAAATGGGGCGACAATTCAGGCCGATCCTCAAAGAACACACGCTTGCGCACTCCGCCACGGATGGAGGTCAGGCGGAACTTGGCGACACGTGTGCGCGTGTAATTTCCCACATCATACCACGGCAGCGCATCGGTGAAGGGCTGTCCAGGTGAATAGGAAGTTTCGCTCAACCGACCTTCGGGATAGAGATCCAACATCGTGGCGGCGAAAAAAGGCACATCGCGCGCATCAAGCCACGCCGTCAGCTCTCGGAGCCCTCGCGTCTCCATATGCGGTATGATCAGTGCCTCATCGGCATCCAGCGTCAGGCACCACTTCCCATGCCCATGTTTCAACAATAGCCAGTTCATCCAGTCCATACCGAACCGCGACCGCCGATAGCTATGCGCGGAGGTCCAAAGCGAGACATCCGGCTGGTCCGCGAGGAATTCTGCCGTGCCGTCATCGCTGGCGTTATCGACAACATGGAAACGACCAACGCCAAGCGCGCGGTGGTGATCAAGGAAATAGGGGAGCCTGCGCGCCTCGTTACGCACTGTCGAGAACGCGTAGATCGGCGCATCAGGCGTCACCTGCGCCGTTGCTTCCTTGACGGGTCGAAGCTCACGCCGCTTTCGAAACGCCCGCACAAGCAACCGCCGCCGTCGAGCGCGCAAGTGCATGAGTTGAAGGATCGTCGGATTCTGTCTGACCACCGCACACCATGCCGAGTTAGGGTCTATTCCACCCTATTTCTCATAATGTCCGCTTTGATGCCAGCGCCATGCGTCCGCGATCATGTCTTTGAGGTTCGACCGCGTCGGGGTCCAACCCAGTTCAACAACCGCGCGCTCGGAGCCTGACACAAGCTTGGTGCAGTCTCCTGCCCGCCGTTCACCTTCGATAATCGGCACGTCCATATTTGTCACCGCACGCGAATGGTCGACAACCTCGCGCACAGAGAATCCTTGCCCCGTGCCTAGGTTGAACACACGGCTTCCCTTGCCATCCATCAACCATTTCAGGCCCAGAACATGCGCACCGACAAGGTCACAGACATGAACATAGTCGCGAATGCAGGTTCCGTCGGGCGTGTCGTAATCCGTGCCGAAGATCGTCAGCGCATCGCGTTTTCCAGAGATAGCATCGAGCATGAGCGGGATCAGGTGGGTTTCGGGTTGGTGGAACTCGCCAACCTCCGCTTCAGGATCACAGCCCGCCACGTTGAAGTAACGAAAGATCACGTGGTTCAGGCCAAAGGCCTGTTCGAAGTTGGCAAGGATCTCCTCAACCGCCTTCTTGGACGCGCCATAGGAGTTGATCGGCAGTTGCACGCTGTTTTCGTCAAGCACAACGTTGTCCTGATCTCCATAGGTTGCGCATGTGGAGGAAAAGACGAAGTTCATACACTTCGCCGCCACAGCCGCCTCAACCAGCGTGAGCGACCCGACCACATTGTTACGCCAGTATTTCGCAGGGTCCGTCATGCTCTCGCCGACCTGACTGAACGCAGCAAAATGCATGACCGCTATAGGCGCATACTTCGCGAAAACATCGTCGAGCCACGCCCGATCCGTGAGGTCGCCGCGCTCGAACGGGCCGAACTTGACGGCGTCCTCCCAACCAGTCGACAGATTGTCGAGCGTGACAGGCGCATAGCCCGCCGCGCGTAGTGCTTTGCACGCATGCGACCCAATGTATCCGGCGCCGCCAGTTACAAAAACAGTATCAGACATAGAAGACCTTACCTGTCGAAAACTTACTGTGCGGCAGAGCGCACAGCAGCAAGCTCGTCGAGATAGTCCTGCAATTCTTCGCGCAACTCAGGACGCGACAGACCGAAGGAAATCGTTGCCTGCAAGAAGCCCGCTTTAGAGCCGCAGTCGAAACGCTGACCTGCGAAACGATAGCCATAGACATTCCGTCCTTCGGAAATTTCGTCGGCGATAGCGTCAGTCAACTGGATCTCACCGCCGGCGCCTTCTTTCTTCTTGTTGAGGTTCTTCATCACCTCTGGAGCAAGAATGTAGCGACCGATCACAGCGAGATTGGAAGGCTCGGTACCTGCTGGCGGTTTTTCGACCATGCCAGTCACTTTGACCGACTCGTTCGTTTCCCCTTCGTAGTCCAATACGCCGTAAGAAGAGGCCTTTTCAGGCGGCACTTCCATCGCGGCGACCATCGAACCGCCACCAAGTTCCTCATAGGCCTCGACCATCTGTTGCAGGCAGGGCTTCTCGGCGGCAATCACATCATCGGGAAGGATCACGGCAAATGGCTCTTTCGGACCGAGCAAACGGCGCGCACACCAAACGGCGTGACCAAGGCCGAGCGCCTTGTGCTGGCGAATGTAGGCAATCGCGCCGCTGTCCATATAGGTGCGTTTGAGCGTTGCCATCAGGTCGTCTTTGCCCTTCTTGCGAAGCTCCTGCTCCAGAACTGGCGAGTGATCGAAGTAATCCTCAAGCGCACCTTTGCCCCGCGAGGTCACAAAGATAAACTCCTTGATCCCGGCCGCGCGCGCCTCGTCAATCGCGTATTGAATGAGCGGCTGGTCGACGAGAGTCATAATCTCCTTCGGCACTGATTTTGTCGCGGGGAGAAAACGCGTTCCCAGGCCGGCAACGGGGAAAATGGCCTTCGTAACTTTGCGGCTCATGATGTCTCCTTACATCTCGCTTAAAATTCCACCAAATACCTTTGGCGTCAAAACACCCTACACGCGGCTGCTCATACACTCATGACACCACGCATTGTTTCGCGCATTTTCCTGTGAATCTCGACCCAATAATTCAGTTTTGCGTAATTTTAGCACGAATTGCCCAGAAACGCAGCAGCTGGGCCGCGCGCAGTTCACGCAATACCAGCTTCGCTCAACATGGTCTCGATCCGCTCAACATCGGTGGGATTGTTCAATTCCCAGAATTGACGCCCATTCGCGCTAACCTCAACACAGCGGATCGGGTGCCCGTTTTCTAGGAAACGCAACTGCTCCAGCCCCTCCAGCTTCTCCAGCGGCCCCTCGGCCCACGTCGAGTATGCCGCAAGCGCCGCGCGGGTGTAGGCGTAGACACCAACGTGGTGGAACACAGGCGTACTGTCACCGTCGGCATAGGTGTCCGATGTGAAGGGGATCACTTCTTTCGAGAAGTAGAGCGCGCGGTTGTCGGCCCCAAATACGGCCGTTGTCCCGCCAACGCGGCCCGCCTTGCGATCAGTCAGAAATCCGTTGAGCGCGCGTCCGTCACACCGCAACACGGGCGTTGCCATCCCCGCCGACGGGTCAGCCACCAAAGCCGCAACCAGTTCTTCGACAAACCAGTGCGGGGTGAGCGGAGCGTCGCCTTGCAGATTGACCACGATATCGTATCCACCGCCCAGCACCTCATGCGCTTTTGCGCATCGCTCCGTGCCATTGCGACAGTCGGTAGAGGTCATCACCACCTCGGCACCGAATGCCTCGGCGGCGTTGCGGATGCGCGCGTCATCCGTCGCCACAACAACCCGATCAACCCCTTTCACAGAAGACGCAGCCTCCCAGCTTCGCTGGATGAGCGACTTCTTTTCCCCCGTTGCGCCCGTCAGTTCGACAAGCGGCTTACCTGGATAGCGAGTGGAGGCGTAGCGGGCAGGAATGACGACGAGACAGGACATTACGCTTCCTTCAGATCAACGCCATGCGCATAGGCGATAAAAAACGGATTGGCATAGTCGTCCTTGCCGTAGGTCAGCGGAGTATGGTCGTCGAAGCGGACAACGTCGCCGCCCGCCCCCAAGAGCACAGCATGGCCCGCCGCCGTATCCCATTCCATCGTTCGACCCACACGTGGATAGATGTCGGCTTCGCCAGTTGCCACAAGGCAGAATTTCAACGACGAGCCCGCCGACTTGGTATCGGCCGCCTTGTACTTGGCGAGATAATCCTCTGTCGACTGATCACGGTGGGACTTGGACGCGACAATCAACAGTGCGTCATTGTCGGGCGTTCTGACGGAAATCGGCTTCTGTTCACCTGCGCGCCCCTTGTCGAAGGGTGCGACCTCTTCAACGGAGCGCCCATCCGCGCCCGTGATGAAAAGACGACCCTTGGCTGGAGCGTAGACCACACCGCGCTGCGGAACGCCTTTTTCGACATAGGCAATATTCACCGTGAAATCGCCGCGCCGCTTGATGAATTCCTTCGTTCCGTCGAGAGGGTCGACAATGAGGAAAGTCTCGGCTTTGATTTCGTGCGATTTGGCCTGCTCCTCGGTTATCAGGGTTACATCGGGAAAGGCCTCACGCAAACCAGCGGAAATGATCTCATCTGCCGCTTCATCAGCGATTGTAACAGGGCTGTCATCCGCTTTGGACTTTACTTCGAAATCATCCGCTTCGTAGATTTCCATAATCTTGTCGCCAGCTTCCAATGCCAGCTTACGCATCAGCGGGACCAGTTTTTCGTAATCCAAGGGTCTCTCCGTTCGGGCACGCGCGCGCCCTTTCATTGATTGTATACCTGACACCCTTTATGATCCACGTATAGGAAATCGGCAAGCAAGCCGTTGGCCACCAAAACAGGTCGATTGGCCGCGATGGTCAACGCCATAGGAGGCGCGCGTGTTTCATTACTCCAAGCGACAAAACGGCTTCTCCGCAGCCCTCAACATATTGCGTCTGATTTTCCACAACACCGTGCGGCACGTTCGGAAATCCCACGGAAGCCCCTTGATCGGACTGATCGTCAACATGATGCAGGCCATCATTCTCGTGGTCGTGTTCACCTTCATGATGCAAATCCTCGGAATGCGTTCCTCTGCCGTTCGAGGGGATTTCGTATTGTTCATCATGACAGGAATCTTCCTGTTCCTGACTCATAACAAGGCTATGGGGGACGTAGCATCTGCCGAAACAGCCAGTTCACCGATGATGCAACACGCCCCGATGAATACGGCGATTTCGATCACCGCCGCGGCACTCGGATCGCTCTACATTCAGGTCCTTTCAGTCATCGTGATCTTGACCGTCTATTCGCTGGGCTGGGGGACCGTATCGTTTCAATACCTGCCAGGGGTGATCGGCATGTTGCTGCTGGCATGGTTTTCGGGTGCTGCCATCGGCACGGTACTCCTCGCCGCAAGACCATGGGCGCCTGAACCCGTCAAGGTGATCAAAACGCTCTACGCCCGCGCCAACATGTTCACGTCAGGCAAGATGTTTCTTGCCAATACAATGCCTGGATTCATGATCGCTTTTTTCGACTGGAATCCGCTGTTCCACACCATTGACCAGGCGCGGGGGTTCACTTTTGTGAACTATAATCCGCACTGGTCCTCGGTTCTCTATCCAGTGGTGTTCTCGCTGGTCTTTGTCACGATCGGATTGCTGGCCGAGTTCTTCACCCGCAGGCGCGTATCCGCCAGTTGGTCAGCGCGGTAGAGGTCAGGTCACGACCCGCAATGTCACATTAATCCTTCCCGCTCTCGGTAAAAGTGTGCTGGATCCGTGCTTCACGCGGTCGACGCCATGGAAAAGGCGCCGCGACGCTCCGCCCATCACCACCACATCTCCTGATGTAAGCCAGATGCTCTCCGTCCTGCCGCCGCGCGCCTCGTTTCCGACCCGAAACAATGCATCGTCCCCGAGAGAAATCGACACCACGGGCGCGGAGAAATCCACTTCGTCAATGTCCTGATGCATCCCCATACGGGCGCTCTCGCCATAGAAATTGATCAAACAGCATTCTGGCGTCCGCGCACAGCCCGACACCGTGTCCCACACGCGCGATACAAGCGGCGGCATTTCGGGCCACGGCATTCCATCGGGATGGGTCTCGCTATAACGGTAGCCATTGCGGTCCGAAATCCAGCCGAACCGCCCCGCTGATGTCATCCGCACCGACATTATTTTTCCCGATTGCGTGACTGGGGAAAAGAGAGGGGCCGCGCGTATGACGTGACGCAATTCCTCAACCATCCGCTCCTGCGCATCTCGGTCTAGGAGGCCCTTGAGAACCTGCATCCCCCGCAATTCCAAAGCCTTGTTCGCCGCAAACTCGGACATACTGCGCCTTTCCGCCTGTAAAGACTCCATTTTTCACGGTTTTCGCGCCCCCACACAACTTGCAGCGACCCGAACTGCTCCCTATATACGCTCCGAAGCAATGATCGGACCCCCGATCACATCAATTCAATGGGATTGACGACGGGCGCCGAAATGGGCCCTCCGTCACAACATCGCCAAGAGAGGATATATAGAGCATGGCTAAAGTCATCGGTATCGACCTCGGGACCACCAACTCCTGTGTGGCCATCATGGACGGTTCGCAGCCGCGCGTTATCGAAAACGCCGAAGGCGCGCGCACCACACCGTCTATTGTCGGCTTCACCGAGAGTGAGCGTCTTGTCGGTCAGGCTGCAAAACGTCAGGCAGTCACGAACCCCGAAAACACCGTCTTTGCAGTGAAGCGCCTCATCGGCCGTCGCATGGGCGACGCAGCCGTCGAGAAAGACAAGAAACTTGTTCCCTACGCGATTGTCGATGGCGGCAATGGTGATGCTTGGGTCGAGACGCGTGGCGAGAAATACTCCCCGTCGCAAATCTCCGCCTTCATTCTGGGCAAGATGAAAGAAACCGCCGAGTCCTACCTTGGCGAAGAAGTGACGCAAGCCGTCATCACGGTTCCCGCCTACTTCAACGACGCCCAGCGTCAGGCGACGAAAGACGCAGGTAAGATCGCGGGTCTTGAAGTTCTGCGGATCATCAACGAGCCGACTGCTGCGGCGCTGGCCTATGGCCTCGACAAAGACGAGACGAAAACCATCGCGGTTTACGACCTCGGCGGCGGTACTTTCGACGTGACCATCCTCGAGCTTGGTGACGGTGTGTTCGAAGTTCAGGCTACCAACGGTGACACGTTCCTCGGCGGTGAAGACTTCGACATGCGTATCGTCAACTACCTCGCTGACGAATTCAAAAAAGAGCACGGTGTCGATCTGTCGAAAGACAAGATGGCTCTCCAGCGCCTCAAAGAAGCTGCCGAGAAAGCCAAGATCGAACTGTCCTCCTCGACGCAAACCGAAATCAACCAGCCGTTCATCTCGATGGACCCGTCCTCGGGCACGCCGTTGCACCTCGTGGTCAAGCTGACCCGTGCAAAACTCGAAAGCCTTGTGTCGGATCTCATCAAGCGTTCCATGGATCCCTGTAAAGCTGCCCTGAAAGACGCTGGTCTCACGACCTCCGACATCGACGAAGTTGTTCTCGTTGGCGGCCAGACTCGTATGCCGAAAGTCATTGAAGAAGTGACCAAGTTCTTCGGCAAGGAGCCGCACAAAGGTGTGAACCCTGACGAAGTGGTCGCCATGGGTGCCGCTATTCAGGCAGGCGTTCTGCAAGGTGACGTGAAAGACGTGCTCCTGCTCGACGTGACGCCGCTGTCGCTCGGCATCGAGACGCTCGGTGGTGTATTCACCCGCCTGATCGACCGCAACACCACGATCCCGACCAAAAAGTCTCAGGTCTTCTCGACCGCTGAAGACAACCAGTCGGCCGTGACCCTGCGCGTGTTCCAAGGTGAGCGCGAAATGGCTGCTGACAACAAAATGCTCGGCCAATTCAACCTCGAAGGTATCCCGCCCGCACCGCGCGGCATGCCTCAGATTGAAGTGACCTTTGACATCAACGCCGACGGTATCGTTGAAGTTGGCGCCAAAGACAAAGGCACTGGCAAAGAGCAGAAGATCACGATTCAGGCGTCTGGCGGTTTGTCGGACGAGGATATCGAGCAAATGGTCAAGGATGCCGAGGCAAACGCCGAGGCCGACAAGAAACGCAAGGATCTTGTCGAAGCCAAGAACCAAGCCGAGAGCCTCATCCACTCGACCGAAAAGTCGATGGAAGAGCATGCCGATAAAGTCGACCCGACCACGATCGAAGCCATCGAACTCGCCATCGCGGCACTCAAAGACCAACTGGAAACCGAAGATCCGGAGAAAATCCGTTCGGGTATCCAGAACGTTACCGAAGCCGCTATGAAACTTGGCGAAGCGATCTACAAATCGGAGCAAAGCGCTGCTGATGGTGGCGATGCAGACGTTGACGCCGACGGTCCGTCCAGCGTGGATGACGACATTGTAGACGCCGATTTCGAAGATCTCGGCGACGACAAACGGTCGTAATCGCGAGTATTGAACGCGTTCGGCCGGCTCGTCGAAAATACGAGCCGGCCATCGCGTTTCAGGAGGATCTGATCCATGTCTAAACGCGATTACTACGAGGTTCTCGGTCTCTCCAAAGGGGCGGACGCAAGCGAGTTGAAGCGTGCCTATCGCAAGAAGGCGATGGAGTTTCACCCTGACCGCAACGCGGACAATCCTGAAGCAGAGGCCAGGTTCAAAGAGGTGAACGAGGCTTACGACACCCTAAAGGACCCCGACAAGAAAGCGGCTTATGACCGCTTTGGCCACGCGGCCTTCGAACAAGGCGGCATGGGCGGCGGGCGCCCCGGTGGTGGTATGCACGGTCAAGGTGATTTCGCCTCGGCTTTCTCGGATGTCTTCGACGATCTTTTCGGCGACTTCATGGGTGGCCAACAGCGTGGCGGTGGGCGCACCCGCGCTCAACGTGGCTCCGACCTTCGCTACAACATGCGGATTACGTTGGAAGAGGCCTATTCAGGCGCCCAGAAGACGATCACCGTGCCCACCTCCGTGAGCTGCGACAGTTGTAACGGCACAGGCTCCGCCAATGGCGCCGAACCGCAAACCTGTCCGTCATGCTCGGGCATGGGCAAGGTCCGTGCACAGCAAGGTTTCTTCACAGTCGAGCGTACCTGTCCCGCTTGTGGCGGTCTTGGCCAGACCATCAAAGACCCCTGCAAATCCTGTGGTGGCGCGGGGCGTGTCGAGAAAGAACGCTCGCTCGCGGTCAACATCCCCGCAGGTGTCGAAACAGGCACTCGCATCCGCCTTGCTGGCGAGGGTGAAGCAGGTCTGCGCGGCGGTCCAACGGGCGACCTCTACATCTTTATCGAGGTCAAACCGCACCAGATTTTCGAGCGTGACGGCGTCAACCTGCATTGTGTTGTTCCTGTCTCCATGACGACAGCCGCACTTGGTGGCGATATCGAGGTGCCAACCATTGATGGCGGGCGTTCGCGGGTAAAGATTCCCGCGGGGTCGCAATCAGGTCGCCAAATGCGCCTGCGGTCCAAAGGGATGCCGATGCTGCGCGGTTCGGGTCAGGGCGACATGCTGATCGAACTGGCCGTCGAAACGCCGGTCAATCTCACGGGCAAGCAGAAAGAACTGCTCAAAGAGTTCGAGAAACTCAGCGAGGACAACAGCCCCGAGAGCTCCTCCTTCTTTAGGAAGGTGAAAAGTTTCTGGGACGATATGACCAACTGAGTCATTCCTCGACATGCGGAAATTGTGAAAGGACGCGGGCCCGCTCGCGTCCTTTTCCTTTTGCTGCTACGCATTCACGAGGGTGCGCGAGCGATGCTAGGTTAATCGCCATTAACGCAATTTTCACCACTGGTCGGGCAGGCTCCCTACATGACCGCCAAACCCGAAATCTCATCCCCGTCCGCATTCCGCGAGATGCCGCAGTGGCTTTTCGACCTTGATGACGCCCGTCCAGTGGCGATGCCTGCACGCCCCCCGAGTGTTATCCGCCATCACGAGGAATCCCTGCGCGCGCGGTTCGCCTCAGGCGGCTCATCGGCGTTGACCGACCGCGACCTGCTCGAACTCGTCCTACTACGCGCGCTTCCACGAGGCGATGTGGCGCTACTTTCGGAACGGTTGATTGCCGCCTTCGGCGACTACAATCGTGTGCTATCCGCTCCCGTCGCACGCCTGCTCAAAATTGAGGGTATGGACAGTCGTCTCGCGCAGGATCTCAAAATCATTGAAGCCAGCGCCCATCGTCTCGCTCGAACCCGCATAATGAAGCGACCTGTGATCTCAAGCTGGAACGCGGTTCTCGACTACTGCCACACGACGATGGCGAACGGTGAAACCGAGCAGTTTCGCATCCTCTACCTTGACCGGAAAAACATTCTCATCGCGGATGAGGAGCAGGCCCGCGGCACCGTGGACCACGTGCCCGTCTACCCGCGCGAAGTCGTCAAACGTGCTCTAGAACTCAACGCATCGGCGCTCATTCTGGTGCACAATCATCCCTCTGGCGACCCGACACCTTCCGAGGCCGATGTCACCATGACGAATCAAATCAGGGACGCTGCGGAGGTGCTCGGCATCCAGTTGTTTGACCACCTGATCATCGGGAAATCGCGAGAAACGAGTTTCCGCGCGGAGGGCTATCTCTGATCGCGTACCCAAACCTCGACACGTCGATTAAGTGCGCGACCCCATGCCGTATCGTCGCAAGCCAGCGGCATTGCCTCGCCCAACCCGTGCGTCGTCAAAGTCACGCGCTCACGCTCGAAACTTTCCCCAACCGCGCCTAGAACCGCTCGCAGCACAGCATCCGCCCGCCGCTTGGAGAGCCTTGCGTTGACTGGCGCACTACCGTCCCTATCCGAGAAACCAACGAAAGACAGGGCTTTCCCGTCGAACAATCCAGCTTCGAGGAACTCCGCCAACTTGCGTGTATTTGATCGCGATTGCGCATCCAGCCTTGTTGAGCCGCCCTCGAACCGAAATCCGAGCGTCATGCGTTCCGCGCCCTGAAGCACCTCGGTCGCGGCCTGCAATTCGGCCAAACCAATCTCGTCACCCGCCTGGGAGATGGCGTTTGCGAAACGACGGCCCTGCAAGCGGAAAGGCACCCGCTCCACGGATTGATCAACGAAGTCGGTGCGCGCGATCGCATCCTGCGCCGTCTCGGACAGAAGATAACCAAGGAATTCGCGGCCGAGTTTCGGCAAGCGTCGCGCAGGGGTGTAGACAAAGATCGGACGGACCAGAGGATAGTCCTCCGTTTTGATATCAATACTATCAGCGGAGGCAGCAAACCCGCAATCACCACTCAACCCAACGGGATCGACATCGCCTCCCGCAGAAATAAGCGCGAGACCAATCGCATAAGGATCCGCCTCAACGGCAGCCACGACGCCGTCCACAGTGGGATAGGTCAATGCACTTTCGGACAGAGTGTCACCGACCAAATCGGTCTCGGGCGTGGCCGCGTCCTCGACACGCAAATGCAACGAAATTGGCGCATCCGCGCCGCCAACCTCGGACCAGTTCCCGATTTCGCCAGAGAAGACCGCCGCGATCTGATCCAGCGACAAGCTACGCACAGTATTGGCTGGGTTCACAACGGGCGACAGCGCATCAAGGGCGGCAACACGCGCGCGTATCGGATCCCTGAAGTTACCAACACCCGCCTCCTTCGCCTCATCCACCTCGTCGCCAGCGGCCTCGCGCAAAGTGAGCGCGACATCGGCGCGCTCGGCGGTGAGGTCGGCAAATGCGGCACTATCAGAGGATTCGATTAACACAAACTCCCCAACAACCGCGCCAGACGAGGCTTCTGCCAAAACCAAACGGGTGTCCTCGCCACCGCTTCTCTCCACGGTGTATCCCTCTTGGTCTGCAAATGCGGACACCAATGGCCTTAGAAGTCCATTGAGCGCCCAAGGATCGCCAGAGAAACGGAGAGTCGCGACGAAATTTTGTAGATCAGGACAAGCGGGCCCCTCGCAATTGACCCCCGACGCATCCACGGTAAGCACCCCGAACTCCGTTTCAACGCGATAGAACTCGCCATCGAAACTGCGGAACATCCCTTGGATTTTGACCGACCCGTCACGGGACGTAAGAGCAATGTCTTGTGCATGCACAGGCGTGGGGCCAGCTAAAACCACCCAGAGCGCCAAAACGCCGACCGCAATTCTCTTGATCATCTCTCTCGCCCCGCAAGTCCCGACCCGCAGATCAGTTTTGCGCGAGTGTCAGGTCTTCGAGAGGGTTTTTCAACTGGATAAATCCGTCACCCGAACCGCATTCTGGCATAGCGATCGACACAGGAATCGTGCGCGACGTGTGGCTACCGTCGGAATAGACCAATTGCGCGGCGATATCGTGACTGCACGTGCTCGCGGTAATGGCCGCCTCGATCATGATCTGCGGCTCTTGCGCCCACATTTGTGGCTGAACACGGTAGGAATAGACCTGCGAATGAATAAGATCGCCACCCTCGCCATCGCCTAACTCGATGAAGAAGCTCTCTGAAATAGCGCCGCGTTTGGAAGACTGGCTCTCCGACCAGATGTGACCGGGTTCGCCAAAGGTGGCGCCATTCTCGAATATGTGAAGGTTTAGCGGAAGATCACCACTCCAAATGAGTGCAACACGCCCAAAAGGTTGATGTCGATGTGACGCGCATGATGTGCCGTCGGGCCCGGCCACGCTATTGATCCGGTCGCATGTCGCATTGTGGGGAATATGCACCTCGTCTGTCAGGCTCGGCGTGGGTGGGGCGACGGGCGAGGCCAGCGCAAGGTGGAGCGGATCAGAGACAGGGCTCAGAGCTTCCGTGAGGCCCGCAATCAACACGGCGGGCGGCTGTGGCACAGAAGGTGTCGAAGGCAGTGTGAGCGCCTGACTGTGGACCGTTCTCGGGTCAATAAACGCCGCTTCCGCCGAGCTATGCTGCATGAAATGCCCGATAGCGACTGCAAAAGAGACGGCAATAACACCCGTAGCGATCTTGTCTTTCTGGAGCATATTCTGCCTCCAAAACACTATTACCAACACTTCTAACTAGTCGGAAAGTTGGTGAATCTTGCGGCAAAAGCATGTCGGAAAAATGTCTGTTTCCCATAGCGAAACACCCCGCCAAAAGGACGGGGTGTTCTAAGATTCTACAATGGACAGAGTCGTTACACCGCGCCGTGGCAGTGCTTGAACTTCTTACCCGACCCACAGGGACAGGGATCGTTGCGTCCTGGATTGCCCCAGGTTGACGGGTCCGATTCGTCAAACCCTTCAATCGCATTGGGAAATTCCCCGTTACCCTCGTCGGCAGTCAAAGGCGCACGGCGCTTGGGCTGGAGCTGCTTGATCATGGCCTCGCGCTCCTCATCCGTCATCGGGCGAACGCGTGCGAGTTTCGATGTTACTTCACCGCGCAGGCTGTCGAGCATGGTCTCGAAAAGCTGGAAGCTCTCGTTTTTGTACTCGTTGAGCGGATCACGCTGCGCATAGCCGCGGAAACCAATGACAGAGCGCAGGTGCTCCAGCGTCAAAAGATGCTCACGCCATTTCGTGTCGATGATATTGAGCAGGAACTGTTTCTCGATCTGGCTGAATTGCTCGGCACCGAAGGCCTCAACCTTTTGCTTCATTAGAGCGTCAGACGCCTCGATCAAACGATCGGTAATGGCATCGTCATCGACACCCTCTTCCTCGGCCCAATCCTTCACGGGAAGGTCCATGTTCAAGTTCTCGACCACCGAGGCATAGAGACCGTCCATATCCCATTGATCGGGGTAGGACTTCGGCGGGATCGCGGCTTCGACGAGGTCTTCGATCACCTCATGACGCATGTCGGTGACGATCTCACCTACGTCTTCGCTCTCCATGATGTCGCGGCGCTGGCTGAAGACAACCTTACGCTGGTCGTTCATCACGTCGTCGAATTTAAGAAGCTGTTTGCGAATGTCGAAGTTGCGACCCTCGACTTTCGCCTGCGCCCGCTCCAACGACTTGTTCACCCACGGGTGCACAATTGCCTCGCCTTCGTTCATGCCCAGCGAGCCTAGAACTTTCTCAAGGCGCTCGGACCCGAAAATCCGCATTAGGTCATCTTCGAGCGACAGGAAGAACAGCGAACGTCCAGGATCGCCCTGACGTCCAGAACGGCCACGCAGCTGGTTGTCGATGCGTCGGCTTTCGTGACGCTCGGTCGCCAAGACGTAGAGGCCGCCCGCGTCGATTACCTTCTGCTTCTCACCAGCGTGTTCCGCCTCAATTTTCTCGCGCAAGACATCAGGATCAGCCTCGGGATCATCCGCAAGCGCCTCCATCACTTTCATATCGACGTTACCGCCGAGCTGAATATCGGTGCCGCGACCCGCCATGTTCGTCGCAATCGTCACCGCGCCGAGTTTCCCCGCATCGGCAACAATCTGCGCCTCTTGCTCGTGATGGCGCGCGTTGAGAACCTTGTGGTCGATGCCCTCGGATTTCAGCAAGTCGGACAACTGTTCGGATTTCTCAATCGACGTGGTGCCGACGAGGACAGGCTGACCCTTTTCGTTTGCCTTGCGAATGGATTTCACTACGGCGTCGAGCTTTTCGGCCTCGGTCCGATACACTCGGTCGTGTTCGTCAATCCGCTGGATCGGACGGTTGGTCGGCACTTCGACGACGCCGAGTTTGTAGATTTCCATAAACTCTTCAGCTTCGGTCAACGCCGTACCAGTCATGCCCGACAGTTTGTCATAGAGGCGGAAGTAGTTTTGGTAGGTAACAGAGGCCAGCGTGACGTTTTCGGGCTGAATGGTCACACCCTCTTTCGCCTCAATCGCTTGATGCAGCCCTTCGGACAGGCGGCGGCCGGACATCATGCGACCGGTAAATTCGTCGATCAGCATAACCTCGCCACTACGCACGATGTAGTGAACACCGTTTTGGAAGAGCTTGTGCGCGCGCAGACCCTGATTGACGTGATGTACAATCGTGGTGCTTTCGGGATCGTAGAGCGACTGACCTTCAGGCAGAAGCCCCGCGACCTGAAGTCGATTTTCGAGGAACTCGTTCCCCTCCTCGGTAAAAGTCACCTGACGGTTTTTTTCGTTGAGGTTGTAGTGTTCCTCGGTCAGCTCAGGAATGAGCTTGTCGATGGTCAGATACAGTTCGGAGCGATCATCAGACGGGCCCGAAATAATCAGCGGCGTGCGTGCCTCGTCGATCAGGATCGAATCCACCTCATCGACGATTGCGAAATTGTGACCGCGTTGGAAGATGCGGCTCATTTCTGTGGCGGAGTTGTCGCGCAGGTAGTCAAAACCAAGCTCGCTATTCGTGGCGTAGGTCACATCGCTCGCATAGGCCGCGCGTTTGAGATCTTCGGGCTGGCCGCTGTAGATCGCGCCGCAGGTCATGCCCAGTGCGGCAAAGACCTTACCCATCCATTCGGAATCGCGTTTGGCGAGGTATTCGTTCACCGTAACGACGTGGACACCCTTACCAGTCAAGGCGTTAAGATAGGACGGGAAGGTCGCCACCAGCGTTTTACCCTCACCCGTTTTCATCTCGGCGATATTGCCCTGATGGAGGAAGATGCCACCCATGAGCTGTGTATCGAAGGCGCGCAGGCCGAGCGCTCGACGTGCTGCCTCACGACAGTTGGCGAAGGCTTCAGGCAAGAGCGAGTCGAGACTTTCACCGCCCTCCGCGCGCTTTTTGAATTCTTCTGTCTTGGCAATCAGGCCGGCGTCGTCAAGTTTTTCAAACTCCGGCTCCAATGCATTGATCTTTTCCACGATCGGGCGGGTTGCCTTGATCTTGCGGTCATTTGGCGTACCAAAAACCTTTTTCGCGATTGTACCGATGCCCAGCATATTTTCTCCGCTCGATGTGTCTTGACCAGAACGTGTAAGAGGAGGGATTGCCCCTATGCCTGCGACCCCATAGAAATGTCGCGAAGGCTCCTCTTCCAAGACCTAAAGCGATGTAAGGGGCCATATACATACTGTCAATGTTGCGGCCCTGATCGGTGCGTAACAGGAAGGAAAAATACCATGTTTCTCCGTAAAAGCCTTTTCGCGGCCACAGTGGCCACTGCATTTGCCCTGACCAGCGGTGTGCAAGCGCAGGACACAGATGCCGAAGCGATGCCCGCCGCAACTGCCGAGACCGTCGTGGCGACCGTGAACGGACAAGACATCACCCTTGGCGCCGTGATCGCCGCGCGCCGCACGCTTCCCGCCGAGTATCAACAACTCGAAGCGGAAGTTCTTTTCCGCGGGATTGTTGACCGTCTGGTGCAGCAGGAAGCCCTGAGCCAGAAGGTCGATGAGCCGAACACAGCTCTCAAATACCAGATGGAAAACGACCAACGTGCGTTGCTCGCGGGTGAGGCGCTGATGGCGGGCGTTGAGGAGACCGTCACGGAAGAGGATATTCAAGCTGCCTACGACGAGGCCTTTGCCGATTTCGAACCGAGCCGCGAATACCGCGCAGCGCATATTCTCGTCGAAACCGAAGATGAGGCTCTGGCACTGATCACCGAGCTTGAGGAAGGCGCCGATTTCGCCGACCTCGCACGCGAAAAGTCGACTGGACCCTCCGGACCCAATGGCGGTGATTTGGGTTGGTTCGGCAAAGGCATGATGGTTGCCCCATTCGAGGAAGCCGTCGTCGCGATGGAGCCTGGCACTGTTTCCGAACCCGTGCAGACCCAGTTTGGCTGGCATGTGATCAAGCTTGTCGAATCCCGCCTGCAAGAAGTGCCTGCACTCGATGAAGTGCGTGAGCAAATCGAAGATCAGGTTCGCAACGCCGCGACCGAAGAAGTCGTCAACGACGTTATGTCCGCGTCCGAAGTCACCCTCGTGGAGACCATCGACGTGACCTCCGTGTTTGACGACGCATTGCTCGACAACTGATTTCCGTGCCTGACAGGAACCACAGCCATGGCCAAGATTGACTCCGTTTCGCCCCTCGCCCCAAAGGGCGGTTTCCCCGACCTGCCTGCTATTGATGGTGTTCGCTTTGCTGCGCTTGAAGCGGGTGTGCGATACTCGGGGCGTGTGGATGTCATGTTGGCCGAGCTTTGCGAAGGCACGACCATCGCGGGCGTCTTCACCCGCTCCTCTACGCGATCTGCGGCTGTTCTGGATTGTCAGGAAAAGATCTCACAAGACCTGTCAGGCAAGGCCGCCATTCTCGTGAACTCGGGGAACTCCAACGCCTTCACAGGCAAGAGCGGTTTTGACTCGGTCTCTAAGATCACTCAAGCGGTGGCGGACGAGTTGGAGATCGATGTGAATCGCGTCTTCACCGCCTCCACTGGCGTGATTGGTGAGCCCATCAAATGGGAGCGGATCACCGCTAAAGTCCCTGATCTGAAAGCCGCACTCACACCCGACGCCATGGAGATGGCGGCGCGTGCGATCATGACCACGGACACCTTCCCCAAAGGCTCCACCACAACGATTGACCTTGACGGGACCACGATCAAAATCGCCGGTTTCGCCAAAGGGTCCGGCATGATTGCTCCTGATATGGCAACCATGCTCTCCTATATCTTCACGGACGCCGCGATTTCTCGCGATGTGCTGCAACAATGCCTCTGGCTCGACAACGCGAGGACCTTCAACTGCGTGACCGTTGATGGCGACACCTCCACCTCCGATACTGTGTTGGTTGCCGCGACGAGCAAGGCCGATATGGCCCCGATCACAGATTTCGCCGATCCGCGTGTGCGCCCCTTCCGCGACGCGCTGCATGCCGTCATGAAAGACCTCGCAATCCAGATCGCACGAGATGGTGAAGGTGCAACCAAACTGATTGAAGTGCAGGTAACTGGTGCCAATGCGGACGGTCCTGCGCATCGCGTGGCGATGGCTATTGCCAATTCGCCACTGGTAAAAACTGCCGTGGCAGGCGAAGATCCAAACTGGGGCCGTGTCGTTATGGCGGTCGGAAAATCCGGTGAACGCGCCGAACGTGACCGGCTCACGATCTGGTTCGGGGATATTCTTGTCGCCGAAAATGGCTGGGTCGCCCCGTCCTATACGGAGGAGGCCGGAGCCGCTTATATGAAGAATGATGAGATCGTCATTCGCGTGGACTTGGGGCTGGATAACGGCACAGCAACTGTCTGGTCCTGTGATCTCACCCACGGCTACATCTCCATCAATGCGGATTACCGGTCCTGATATGACGCTGAAAACTGTTCTCGTCTCCGCTGTGGCACTCATCGACACTGATGGGCGGGTGCTTTTGGCACAACGCCCTGAGGGTAAATCCATGGCGGGACTATGGGAGTTTCCAGGCGGCAAGATCGAGGCAGGAGAGACACCCGAGGCCGCCTTGGTCCGTGAATTGCACGAAGAGCTTGGGATCGAGACGTGGGATTCCTGCCTTGCTCCCCTGACCTTCGCCTCGCACAGCTACGATACATTTCACTTGCTGATGCCGCTCTTTGCCTGTCGGAAATGGAACGGTGTCCCACAGGGGCGCGAGGGTCAGAAACTGGCTTGGGCGCGTGCCTCCGAATTGCGGAATTTCGAGATGCCGCCCGCCGATATTCCACTGATTCCAATCCTTCGGGATTGGCTCTAGCAGGCAATCCTTAGCGGAATCCCTTAAGATGACGTTGCGTAAACCTTAATGAAACGCACAAGATTTTGGCAGATTTTCTCCATTTGCGCAACATTTGGAAATGATTTCTCCCACCGTTTAGGTATCATCAACGAAGCAATCGGGGAGGAGAAATTAAATGCTCAAGTCAATTACCGTAGGCAACTACGTGTCCGTTCAAGGCTATTTCGTTCGCGAGTCTACGAATGGACGGATCGTCGTGCGCGTTGGAAACCGCACCTACGAAGGCAAACCAGTCTCTGCGCTGTAGTAGACCTGCCTAACACGGCGCAATATCCGCACAGACAAAGAAAAAGGGTGGCCGCATAACACGGCCACCCTTTCTGTTTCTGAATAAGTCCAAAATCACTCGAGATTTCGTGCGACCTCTTCGCGCTCGAAAATCTCGATAACGTCATTGGGACGAATATCGTCGTAGTTCTCGAATGCCATACCGCATTCCTGACCCGACTGGACGTCTTTGACCTCATCTTTGAAGCGCTTGAGCGTTTTGAGCGTGCCCTCGTGGATGACCACATCGTCGCGCAGGAGGCGCACACCAGCGGAGCGGCGGGCAACGCCTTCGGTGACGATACAACCAGCAACCTTGCCAACGCCCGACACTTTGAAGACTTCCTTGATCTGCGCGTACCCGATGAAGTTCTCGCGAATTTCGGCGGAGAGCAGACCAGATGCGGCTGCTTTCACGTCATCAACGAGATCGTAGATGATCGAGTAGTAACGGATCTCCACGCCCTTCTGGTTGGCAGCGTTCCGTGCAGGCGCATTGGCACGCACGTTAAAGCCGATGACAGGCGCGCCAGAAGCTTCGGCCAGTCCGATATCGCTCTCCGTGATCGCGCCAACACCGTAGTGCAGCACGCGCACGCGAACCTCGTCGTTGCCAATTTTCTCCATGGCTTGCACGATCGCCTCGGCAGAACCCTGCACGTCAGCTTTCACAAGGATGGGGAGCTCGGCGACATTTTCGTCGGCCTTGGCTTTCGCCATCAACTGATCGAGCGTAGTCGCAGCGCCAGCGGCGGCACGTTTGTCTTTCGCGGCCTGCGTACGATATTCGGAAATTTCGCGTGCCTGCGCTTCGGTCTCGACAACGTTGAGAACATCACCGGCTTCGGGAGTGCCGTTGAGGCCGAGAACTTCGACGGGAACGGACGGACCCGCCTCCTCGACGCGATCACCCTTGTCATTGACCAGCGCACGAACCTTACCCCACTGCTCACCCACAACGAAGATATCGCCGCGCTTGAGTGTGCCCTTCTGAACAAGCACCGTGGCAACAGGACCGCGACCAACATCAAGTTGGGCTTCGATCACGGCACCTTCGGCGGCGCGGTTCGGGTTGGCTTTCAGTTCGAGGATTTCGGCCTGAAGCGCGATGGATTCGAGCAATTCACCAAGCCCTTTTCCCGTCTTCGCAGAAACTTCAACGTCCTGAACATCGCCAGACATGGCCTCGACGATCACTTCATGTTGCAGAAGCTCGGTGCGGACCTTGGTGGGGTCGGCATCGGGTTTGTCGCACTTGTTGATCGCCACGATCATTGGTACGCCAGCCGCTTTCGCGTGATTGATCGCCTCGATGGTCTGCGGCATGACGGAGTCGTCTGCTGCCACCACGAGGATAACAATGTCGGTCACCTGAGCACCGCGAGCACGCATGGAAGTGAAGGCGGCGTGACCTGGTGTATCGAGGAAGGACAGAACCGCACCGGATTCGGTTTTTACCTGATAGGCGCCGATGTGCTGCGTGATCCCACCAGCTTCGGCAGAGGTCACATTCGCATTACGGATCGCATCAAGCAAAGACGTCTTACCGTGGTCAACGTGACCCATGATAGTGATCACCGGAGGACGCGGTTTAAGGTCTTCGTCCTTATCCTCGATCTGAGTGATCACATCCTCAACGTCAGCATCGGACACGCGTACGATCTTGTGGCCGAACTCTTCGATGATGAGTTCCGCTGTGTCGGCGTCGATAGATTGGTTCTGCGTAACCATCATGCCCATTTTCATGAGCGACTTAACAACGTCAGCAACGCGCTCGGCCATACGGTTGGCCAGTTCGGACACCACAATGGTCTCGGGCACTTTGACGTCGCGCACGATCTTTTCGCGCGGCTCGTTGTTGCCCATTGCCTTTTGACGCATACGTTCTTGCTTGCGCTTCATCGCGGCCATGGAACGTTGACGTCCACCATCGCGACCCGAAAGCGCCTGATTGACGGTCAGCTTGCCAGAGCGACGGCTATCGCCACCACCTTTGCCACGTCCGTTGCGATCTTCTTCGCGCTCGCGGTTGCGCGGCGTCGGCGCACCACCACCACGGTTCGGGCGGTCGGCTTGTTTCTGGATCGCAGCTTGGGCGGCTGCTGGATCATCGGCAGGTTTCGCGGGCGCTGCCGGTTTGGGCGCAGCTTCGCGCTTGCGGGCTTCTTCCGCTTCTTTCTTCGCGCGCAACTCTTCTTCTTCACGCGCTTTGACCGCGGCTTCGCGCTCGGCGGCCTCGCGGGCTTTCTGTTCTGCTTCCTCGCGGCGGCGCTCACGTTCGGCTTCGCGTGCCTTTTCCTCGGCTGCGCGACGCGCGGCGTCTTCGGCTTCCTTGGCTTTGGCAGCCTGAAGCGCCTTCATCCGACGCTCCATTTCGGAATCGGAAATGCCAGCAGGGCGTTTCGCGGGATCGCCAAAAGACGGTTTGCCAGACGTCTTGGACGCAGCAGGCTTCGCCGCGCCGGGTTTGGGAACCACGACGCGCTTTCTCTTGGTCTCCACCACGACATTCTTGGTACGTCCGTGGGAGAAGCTCTGCTTCACTGATCCAGGACCGCCGCGAAGGCCAAGGGGTTTTTTACCGTCTGTATCGCTCATTTCGTCGTCTTACCCTTTCCAGCGGAGCCCTCTCCGCCGTCTGTCTCGCGCACGCCCTTAAGACGTTCAGCATCCTCTACAACACGTTGCGAGAGTCCGCCACCTGCGAGCGCGCCATGTATCACACTTTCGCGGCCAAATGCCAAACCCAATTCGGAACTGGTCAGATGGCCGAACCATCGACCACCCTCCGGAGTCCAGAGTTTGCCCTTGCCGCGCTCCGAGCCGTCGGAGGCCTGTAGGAGCACACGCGCGCGCCCATCAGCCAACCAGCTCTTCACCTTCTCAAAACCACATACCGCGCCGCCCGCCTTGCGTGCCAAAGACACCAGATGGACAACACGTTTCGCCAAACCCGCCTCAATGAGATCAACAAGATCATCGGGCAGGTTCACATCCTGACGTGCCACTTTACCGAAGAGTCGCTTCTTAACGGCTTCCTCTAGTGTAGCACGATCTGCGGCGACCCAAATGCCCCGACCTGGCAATTTTTCAGCCAGATCGGGGACAAGAAGCCCGTCGGGACTGACAACAAAACGGATAAGGCCGTGACGCGGCTGCGTCTCGCGCGACACAATACAGCGTCGCTCGCCATCATCCTTCATCGTCTTATGTCCACCACGGCTCATTGGGCCACCTCACTTCAAAAAGGCCAATCAGGCCTCTTCGCCTTCCGTAACGTCACCCTCGTCCTCATCCGTTTCGAGATCGGCAGGATCAACCCAGCCAAGCTGGATACGAGCGGTCATCACGAGATTCTGTGCGTCTTCCAGCGACACGTCGAAGGGTTCGAGAACGCCATCGTCCTTCACCCGCTCACCGTTGACAGTGGTCCAACCACCAGCCAACTCCCAGTCAGCGCAGGTCGCAAAATCTTCGAGCGACTTCACGCCATCCTTAGCCAGTGCCTCTAGCATTTGGGGCGTCAGACCATCGAATTCAACCAGACTGTCGGTCACACCCAATTCACGGGCGGTCTCAAGTGCCTTGCGGTTGGCGGCTTCAAGAACGTCACGAGCACGCGCTTGCAGCTCGTTCGCGGTTCCCTCATCCACACCGTCGATGACAAGAAGCTCGTCCACTTCGACGTAGGCCACTTCCTCAAGGTTTGTGAACCCTTCAGACACCAGCAACTGTGCGAAGAACTCGTCGAGATCGAGATTGTCCATGAACAGCTTGGTGCGCTCTGCAAACTCGGCCTGACGACGCTCCGACTCTTCGGCTTCCGTGAGGATGTCGATGTCGAGGTTCGTCAGTTGCGACGCGAGGCGCACGTTCTGACCACGGCGACCGATGGCGAGCGAAAGCTGCTCGTCGGGTACAACCACTTCGATCTTGCCCGCATCCTCGTCGAGAACCACTTTCGTGACCTCGGCAGGTTGCAGCGCATTCACGAGGAAGGTCGGCTGGTCGTCATTCCACGGAATGATGTCGATCTTTTCGCCTTGAAGCTCGTTAACCACAGCCTGAACGCGCGAACCGCGCATACCGACACAGGCCCCGACGGGGTCGATGGATCCATCATAGGAAATCACGGCAATCTTCGCGCGCGAACCAGGATCACGGGCAACGGCCTTGATCTCGATGATGCCGTCGTAGATCTCAGGCACTTCCATCTTGAACAGCTCAGCCATGAACTCGGGAGCGGTGCGCGACAGGAAGACCTGCGGGCCACGCGCCTCGCGGCGCACGTCCTTGATGAAACAACGAATGCGGTCGTTCGGGCGATAGGTTTCGCGGCCGATTTTCTCGTTGCGGCGCAGGATACCTTCGCCACGACCGATATCGACGATCACGTTGCCATATTCCTCGCGCTTCACAACACCGTTGATGATGGTGCCCGCACGATCCTTGAATTCTTCGTACTGACGATCACGCTCGGCTTCGCGCACCTTCTGCAAGATCACCTGCTTTGCGGATTGCGCGGCAATACGGCCAAGCTCCACAGGCGGAATCTCGTCCGTGATCTCGTCGCCAACGGACGGATCAGCCATATACTGCTTGGCCTGTTCGACGGTCAGTTCGGCTTGGTAGTTCTCAAGCTCTTCGTCCTCGACCACGGTACGGACGCGCGTGAACGTCGCTTTACCCGTCTTGCGGTCAATGGAAACACGGATGTCCATCTCGGAGCCATAGCGCGACTTGGCGGCACGAGCCAGGCTCTCCTCCATCGCTTCGACAACGACCGACGGATCGATCATTTTCTCGCGGGCCACGGCCTCGGCGGTTTGCAGCAGCTCAAGCTGGTTAGCAGAGGTGATTGCCATTCCTCAGTCCTCTCTTAATCCTTCTGGGAACCGTCTTCGGTTTGAATTTCGTCAAAAGCATTCTCGTCAATTGCACCAGCATCTTTGCGCTGACGCAGCATTTCGCGGATCAACTCGTCGGTCAGGACCAGTTTGGCATCCGAAAGCCAATCGTAGTTGAGGCCAATCGTGACCTCTTCGCCGTTATTGTCGAACGTGAGGAGGATTTCCTCGCCCTCCACACCCGACAGGACCCCTTTGAACCGACGGCGACCGTCGATCAGCTCGGTGGTCTCGATCTTTGCTTCATACCCTTCGAACTGTTCAAAATCCTTCAAGCGGGTCAATGGGCGGTCAATACCGGGGCTCGACACTTCGAGCGCATATTCGTCCTCGATCGGATCTTCGACATCGAGCACCGCGGACACAGCCGTTGAGATCTCGGCACATTCATCGACGTCAATCCCGCCATCGGGGCGCTGCGCCATAATCTGCAATGTCTTCGACTTGGTCGAGGCCATCAGGCGAACGCGCACGAGCTCAAACCCCATGCCTTCGACAACGGGAGCGATGATTTCCGCCATACGGCGGTCAATCGAGGTCTTGGCGATAAGATCCGACATGTCGGTAAGGGCCTCTCATCCACGACTTGGGTTTCAAACACCCATTGGATGCACCTTGCGTGATGGCACAAAAAAACGGGCGCGCGGCCCGTAGATGTTTCCGGTGGAGCTTCGGTTGAACACCGACGCGCCGCTGTTGAGCGGTTCTATACGCCGCTGACAGCGAGTCTGCAAGCACTATCGCATTGCGCGCGCTAAAGCGTCCATCACCTGCACAAGCGCCTGCGTAATACTGGGCTCGGAAAGCGCATGTCCCGCCTGCCCGATCATATGCAGCTGCGCGGCGGGCCATGCCTCTTTCAGCCGATACGCAGTGAGAGGCGGACAAATCATATCGAACCGCCCCTGAACAATGGTGCCCGGCACGGTCGCAAGTCGATCCGCGTTCGACAACAGTTGCCCGTCCTCCTCGAAGAAACAGCCGTTGGCAAAGTAATGATTTTCCAGCCGCGCGAAGGTGCGGGCATAGGACAGGGGCGGCTCCCCCGCCTTGCCATTAGACCCGATAGCCGCGAGTGCATTCTCCCAAATAGCCCAATGGCGCCCGAACCTTTCCTCCTGACCAATGTCACCCGAAAACAGCCGCCTGTTGTATGCAGCAATCGCGTCATCGCGTTCGCTTACAGGCAAAACAGAGACAAATTCAGCCCAAAGGTCGGGCCAGAACTTCGCAGCGCCCCCGCCATAGAACCAGTCCAACTCCTCCTGCGTGCCGAGGAACACGCCTCGCAGGACGAGATGGCGCACTCGGTCGGGGTGGGTTTCAGCATAGGCCACGCCCAGCGTCGCCCCCCAGCTTCCGCCAAAAACGACCCAATCGTCATATCCGAAATGCTGCCGTAACCGCTCGATGTCTTCGACCAGATGCCACGTTGTGTTGTTTTCCACGCTCGCCGTGGGGCGTGAGCGCCCGCACCCACGCTGATCGAACAGGATCACACGATAGACGCTCGGATCGAAAAACCGTCGCATAAAGGGACTGCATCCCCCTCCTGGCCCGCCATGAAGCACGACGACGGGAACCCCGTTAGGGTTTCCGACCTCTTCGACATAAATCTCATGCCCGTCGCCGACCGAAAACATGAAGTGGTCATTCGGCACGATTTGGGGGTAGAGGTAGGCATATGCGCTCTTTTGGCCTGAGACCTTGTCCATGAACGTCCTATATAGAGTGCTTGATAGCGAAGTTGGCGTAAGGGATTGCGTCGAGTTGATCATGAAGGAGAGCATCATGCAAACCCAACCGTCCACGATTGATCCAGATGAAGTGGCCAAATTCGAGGCCATGGCTGCGGAATGGTGGGATCCGAACGGTAAGTTCAAGCCGCTCCACATGCTCAACCCATGTCGTCTGGACTACATCACCGCGCAGATCGCCGCCGAATTCGGCCGCGATTTGAGTGATGATGCGCCATTTTCGGGTCTAAAACTGCTCGACATCGGATGCGGCGGCGGGTTGCTGTCCGAGCCTATGGCACGCCTTGGCGCCACGGTCGTAGGCGCCGACGCTGCGGAACGGAATCTCCCTGTTGCGCGGCTCCATGCAGAACAGTCAGGGCTGGAAATCGACTACCGACATACAACCGCGGAGGACATTGCCGCTTCGTGCGAACGCTTTGACGTGGTGCTGAACATGGAAGTGGTGGAACACGTTGCCGATCCACAAGCCTATCTCAACGCCTGCTCCGCGCTACTTAAACGTGGCGGCGTCATGATTTGCTCCACAATCAACCGAAATCCGAAGTCCTATATGATGGCGATTTTCGGTGCAGAGGTAGTGATGCGCTGGCTCCCCAAAGGCACACATGAATGGAACAAGTTCATCACACCAGACGAACTCTTCGGGCTCATTGAAAAAGCTGAGCTAACGCCCGTGGACCGCAAAGGTTTCGTCTTCAACCCCGTGCTTTGGAAGTGGTCGCTGTCCGACCGCGACCTGTCGGTGAACTACGTCACAACATCAACGAAGCCTGCCTAAGTCGGCCGCATTGGGCGCAAGCGTCCCCTAGCCCTGATCTTCAAGCATAAGGCGCATTTCCCGCAACACGGGCAGTGCGCTACGCACGCGGTCATGACCTATGGCGGCCACAACATCCGACAGGATAGGCGCGATTGCGGAAAGCGCCGCATCGCGCGCCGCTGTGCCCGACGGCGAGATCGAGACGAACTTGCGCCGTGCATCGTCCCAATCGGGGCGGACGTGGATATGCCCCGCCCATTCGAGTTTGCTCAAAGTGTTGGTCATAGCGCCGCGCGTCACATGAAAAGCACGGGCAAGCTGGGCTGGCGATTTCTCCTCACCGACGCGCGCGAGATGGTTAAGCACAGAGAAATGGCTGATCTCCATACCCTTTGGCAAAGCCTTGGTCAGACGATTTCGCGCCAACTGGTCGGCCATGAAAATCTCGGAAAAGAGCGCGACTGCCAGTGAATCATTGGTTTCATTGCCAGTCATTAGTCCGCTCCATAAGCCCTGTCGTGTTTGAGTGACGGGATGCGGGCACGTGCACGTGTAACCTCGGCGACATCGAAATCGACAAAACCGACACCAACATCTCCCCCTCCGTCGAAAACTACATCGCCCCAAGGACTTACTGCAAGGGAGTGGCCATAGGTGCGGCGCTTTGGCCCGCCTTTTTCGCGATGGTGTCCCGTTTGTGCAGCAGCGAAGACATAAGCACCGTTCTCAATTGCGCGCGCCCGCAGGAGTGGCTCCCAATGCGCCTCGCCCGTAGCTGCGGAAAAGGCCGAGGGAACGCTCAAAACATCCGCTCCGCTCTGTGCGAGATGGCGGTAGAGGTAAGGAAAGCGGAGGTCGTAACAAATGGTTAGGCCCATAACCGCGAAGGGCGTCTTTGCCGTCACCGCCCTGTTACCCGGCGCGTAACCAGATGATTCGCGATAGCTTTCCGTCTCACTCACGTTGACATCAAACATGTGCATCTTGTCGTAGCGCGCGAGGATATCGCCCGTGTTCGAGATTAGAAACGAGCGGTTCACAAATCGCGGATCAACCCCGTCACCCTTAAGAGCAAGCGAGCCGATTGAAACCCAAATGTTAAGGTTACGAGCCGTTTCCTGTATTGCTGAAAGCGTCCTGTCCTGCCCCTCAGCTTCCAAAACCGCATGCTGGTGCGCACGGTTGGTGGAGACGCAATTGGTCACTTCAGGCGTGAAAGCAATATCCGCCCCGCCCTCCGCAGCCTGCGCAAGCATGTCGAGAACAACGCCACAATTCTCTATCGGATCGTCGGAAGAATTAAGGGTCAGGAGCGCCGCTTTGGGCATGGTTTAACCCGCCAATAGCGGATCAAGTTTCCCAGCCCGCTCCAGAGCGTGCAACTCGTCGCACCCGCCGACATGGGTTTCACCAATGAAAATCTGCGGCACGGTATGGCGACCGTTTGCCCGCTGCATCATTTCGGCACGACGCGATGGATCTCGCATGACGTCGATATTTTTGTAAGAAACACCCTTCGAGTCCAAAAGGCGCTTCGCAGCGACGCAGAACGGGCAGATCGGGGTGGTATAGAGGGTGACGGGTTGCATTGCATATTCCTTCATTAAGTCACGAGGAATATAGGCATTCACCCCCGTCTGGCAACGCGGGCCAGAGTAACGACGTTCACCTTTGTGGCACCGGCATCAAGACAGGCTCGCGCGCAGGCATCAAGCGTAGCCCCCGTCGTCAATACATCATCGACCAGCAACACATCACGTCCCGCAATCTGGCCTCCGTATTTTCGATGGGGCGAGATGGCGTTTTCGAGAATCTCCTGCCGTTGCTGGGCATTATAGCCATCGAGGCATTTCGTCATTTTCTTACGTTGCAAAGCGTTCGGGTCCCAATCCAGCCCCCGCTGTTTTGCGATTTCTTCGGCGAGGAGCGCGGACTGATTGTATTGACGCCGCATCTGTCGGAACCAGTGGAGTGGCACAGGCACAACAAACGTGGAGGGTGACACCAGATCATCAATCCGTTCTGACATCCAGCGCGCAACGTGTTTCGCGTACTCCGTTCGGTCGCCATACTTGAGCCCCAACACGATGTAGCGCGCATTCCCGCCATAGACTAAAGCCGCGCGCCCGCGATCCCAGGCATGCGGTGTCGCAAGACAATCATCACAGAGATCACCATCTCGCGCGTCACCCATGAGCGGGCGGCCGCATTTGTCACAGGGATGATCAATGATGAACTCTGTCCGCTGCCAACAGTCAGGGCACAAGCACCCCTCCTCCTCGACCATTTCCTCACAGGACAGGCAATGAACAGGAAAGATAAGGTCGACGAGACTTTGCAATTTCATAGCCGTTTCCTAAAGTGCGCCGAACTCAGTCGGGGATACCAAATGTCGTCTCAGAAACCTCTCGTCGATCGTCGAAAGCTCGCCATGAATAGAGCGCGCGCAATGCGGCGCGACGGCGACTTCTTTCTGCATCAAGAAGCACGGGACGAGATCAATGATCGCCTGAGTATCGTAAACAAATCGTTCGCACGCCCCGCGCTGGTCACGGGACTTCCTGATCTTTGGCAAAAGTGGTTTCCTGATTGGACCGTGGTCGCCGATGACGACGTGCTTGCCCTTACGGAAGGCGCACATGATCTCGTCGTTCATGCGATGTCGCTGCACTGGGCCAATGACCCTGTTGGCCAACTCATCCAGTGCAATCGCGCACTAGAACCTGACGGACTGATGCTTGCGGTGTTCATGGGCGACCAATCCCTACACGAATTGCGCGCAGCACTGGCGGAAGCGGAAATATCGCTGCACGGCGGATTGTCGCCACGGGTGCTGCCAATGGGTGAAATTCGCGACCTCGGCGCGCTCCTTCAACGGGCGTCATTTGCATTGCCTGTGGCGGACAAATCGACCCTAAAGCTAAGCTATGAGAGCCTTTTCAGACTTTCCGCCGACCTGCGCGACCATGGAGAAGGTTTGGCGCTAAGCGAGGTCGCCGAAGCACGCATCAATCGACCTCTCTTCGAAAGGGCGGAAACGATTTACAGGGAGTCTTTTGGCGAGGAGGACCGTTTGGTAGCAACATTCGATTTCATTTGCCTCACGGGTTGGGCGCCTGATGAAAGCCAGCCGAAGCCACTCATGCCTGGCTCGGCGAAAGCGCGACTAGCCGACGCACTCGGGACAAAAGAGTTCAAACTACCGCAAAAAGCAGGCAATGATCCTTGACGCTTTCGTGCTTCGATCTAAGCCTAGCACAAGCATCAAATTCGGAAGGAACCCAACGGGATGATGAAACCAACGCGCCTCGATATGACGGCGGCTGACGCCGAGCGTCCAACACATGCGGACGCCAATCATCCACGGATTCCCAAAGAAAAAGTTGGTGTTCTGATCGCCAATCTGGGAACGCCCGACGCAACAGATTACTGGTCAATGCGTCGATATCTCGGTGAATTTCTCTCCGATCAACGGGTCATCGACTACCCGCGTTGGAAGTGGCAACCGATCCTGCAAGCGATTGTCCTCACTGTCCGCCCTTTCAAATCGGGTGCGGCCTATCGGACCATCTGGAACAATGAGCAGGACGAAAGCCCCCTCATGACCATCACAAAGGATCAGGTCTCCGCGATCTCCGCTGCTTTAGCGTCGAAATTCGGAGACAGTGTGATGGTGGATTACTGTATGCGCTACGGCAATCCGTCAACGCGGTCAAAGGTCGAGGCGCTCGCCGCGCAGGGCTGCACCAAGATCCTGTTCTTCCCTCTTTATCCTCAATATGCAGGCGCGACGACAGCCACCGCCAACGATGCATTTTTCCGCGCCTTAATGGATGAAAACTGGCAACCCGCAGCGCGAACCGTGCCGCCCTACTTCGACGAGCCGAAATATATCGACGCCTTGGCCGCTTCGATCGAGCGCTCCTATTCCGCTGCGGATAAAACGCCCGACATTCTGATTTGCTCCTACCACGGATTGCCCGAGCGGTATCTCAAGGAGGGCGGAGACCCCTATCACTGCCAATGCCACAAAACCACGCGCCTCCTCAAAGAGCGTCTGGGCTGGGCCGACGATAAGATCATGACGACCTTCCAGTCGAAGTTCGGGCCTGAGGATTGGCTCCAACCTTACACTGTTGAGGAAGTTGCACGTCAGGCTGAAGTTGGGAACAAGAGCATTGCGGTTTGCGCGCCTGCCTTCTCCGCCGACTGCATCGAAACGCTTGAAGAGATCAACGAAGAGATCAAAGAGAGTTTTGAAGAAGCGGGGGGAGAAGACTTCCTCTACGTCCCCTGCCTGAACGATGACCCCATGCACATCGAGGCATTGGTCGACGTGATCGAACAAAACCTCGCGGGCTGGCTCTAACCGACACGATTTATGAAAACGAAAAAGGGCGGCCAATTTGGCCGCCCTGTCATTTCTTACGTGTCTGATCCAACTCAGATCAGTAGAACCTGCGTGCCAACTTTGGCGAGCGCAAAGAGTTCCGCGATGTGTTCGTTGTAAAGACCAATGCAGCCGTTCGACGATTTACGCCCGATCTTCCGCGTGTCGTGCGTGCCGTGAATACGGTAATACTGCCAGCTCAGGTAAAGAGCATGTGTGCCCATCGGATTGTTGGGACCAGGGCCGACAAAATCAGGCCATTCGGGATTACGCTTTTTCATCGACGGTGTAGGCGCCCATGTTGGCCCCTCAACCTTGCGAATCACTTTGGTCCGCCCGAGGCGTGTGAGGTCTTCGCTCAGCGGCACCGAGGTGGGGTAGAGTTTGTAAATCGACTCATCCTCACTCCAGAAGTGCAAAGCCCGCGACGTCGTGTCGACCAAAATCGCGCCATTGCGCAGCGAGTCAAAGTAAGGATGCCAATCCAAAGACCGGAAACTAGAGATGTTGCGGCGTACGACTTCGGAAATATCGCGCTCAATTTCCGTCGTACCCTCTGTTTGTGCGAGTGCGGGCGTGGCTAAACCCGCCATACCAGCCGCGAGAAAGGTGCGGCGCTTAATTCCGCTATTTGATTTTTCTGACATTTTCCCAAACCCGAGCGATTACAATTGTTCCCTTCTGTGTATATGGCGGGATTGCCGCAGTCGCAAATCAAACAATCGTGGCCACTTTTAATCACGCGAAGGACATTTGATCCGAAGCGGAAAAAGCGGTAATTGCGCAGGAGCAACCAATTGGAGTGTCTAAAATGACGCGATTTCTCGCCATTCTTCTTGTCGGCCTGATGGGTTTGACCGCTTGTGCACCCACATCCGGACCCGAACAACTCGGTGCGGACGGGAAACCCCTGCCACGCGTCTATCGGATTTCACCGCGCGATGAGGCGAAAATCCAGTATCGGATGCTCGACTCGGTCAACTCTCTTCGCGCCGCAGCTGGCCGCGCACCAGTTCAGCTAAACGCGAACCTGAATGCCGCCGCCGCGACCCACGCACGCGACATGCATGTCCAGAACCGTCCTTGGCACTTTGGCTCTGACGGGTCATCGCCCATGGATCGCGTCGCACGCGCGGGTTATCGCGGGTTGATGCTGGGTGAGACAATCTCGGAAACCTACGAATCCGAACTGGAAACCTTGAGCGCATGGATGGAGCAACCAGACACGCGTGACATCATCCTCGACGAACGAGCCACGGATCTCGGATTTGCATGGTATCAGGAATCGACAGGAAAGCTCTGGTGGACACTGATCCTTGGCGGCAGTCAGGGAACTCCCGTGCTCACGAATTGAGCGCGATCAAGGGTAGATATCGATCTGCGTGCCTAAGGGCACCATCATGAATATCTCTTCCATGTGACGATCCTTGACCGCGATACAGCCCGCGGTCCAGTCCTTGCCCTTGAACCAGTTTTTCCGCGCACGCCCGTGGATAAAGATATCACCGCCAGGGCGCTTTCCATGCGCCTCGGCGTAAGTGATATCTGCCTCGTTCGGGTAAGATATTCCGATGGATAGGTGATAGCTCGAATTCGGGTTGCGACGGTCAATCACGTAGCTACCCTCGGGCGTCTTTCCGTCACCCTCAAACCGTTTCGGTCCCTCGGGAGCAGAGCCGAGCCCCACTTTGTATTCCTTCACCACCTCGGTCCCGCTCAAAAGATAAAGACGGCGGCGCTCCTTATAGAGAACCAAACGCGTGATTTCTGGCCCTGTATAGGGCTTCAACTCACGCGCGAAGGTGGGTGCCGCTATCCCAGCGGCCAGTCCGAAAAGAAAAATCCGGCGTTTCATGCTCATGCCTCTTTTTGTTCCCTGATCGATACACCTAATTTCGGCAATCGGGAAGCTGTGCTGATGTCAATTTCTTGAAAACCGCGCGACCAGTTCAACATGAGTAGACCATCGGAACTGATCAATCACATCCACCCAATCCAGCGTGAAACCTGCATCAATCAACGTTTTCGCGTCCCGTGCGAAGGTAATTGGATTGCACGACACGAAGGCAATTCTGGAAAGGTCGCTGCGTGTGATCTCGTCGACTTGCGCAACCGCCCCCGCGCGAGGAGGATCAAGCACAACGGCGTCAAATTTGCACAATTCGTCGGGCATCAACGGACGGCGGAACAAATCGCGTGTCTCAACACTCACAGTTCGCAAGTTCGAGGCATGTCGCCATCCCGCCTCAAGGGCCGCCAGCATATCCGCCTCACCCTCGACCGCATGGACCGTCGCACTTTCGGCGAGTGGTAGCGTGAAGGTCCCGCATCCCGCGAACAAATCGGCGATGTTGGCCGCATCCCCGACAGCTTCGCGCACGGCGTCCAGTAGGCAGGCTTCCCCAAAGGAGGTTGCCTGTAGAAACGCGCCTGCGGGCGTTTCGACTTTTGCCGCGCCAAACTGTTGCACCGCTGGGCCTCGTGCCGCAATCCGCTCGCCGTTCCAGTCGAGGCGGACAAGATCCGAATCCTGCGCAATGCGCCCCAATTCTTCGCGCATCGACAGATCAACGTCACGCGCACCTGTCACCGCTATACTCAAACCGCCAAGAACCTCTGTCACCGTCAGAGTGATTTCGCCGCGACGACTGGCCCCGAGCCGCGTCAATTCATGGTAAGTGTCGAACTCCGCCATGATCTTGGGCGTCATCAAACGGCATTCTGGCGTATTGAACAGAGTGTCACTCGCACGCCCGTGCAGGCCGACGATGGTCGACTTCTTGGTACGTTTTCCGTGAAAGACCGCACGCCTGCGTGACTGAGGTGGTGTCGTAAGGACCTTCCTCGCAGAGATTTCTATGTCCTGATGGGACAGGGAAATTTCGACAAACTCGCGCTTCCACGTCGCGACGAAATCGTCGGATGCGTGCTGCAAACCACATCCACCACAACTCTTGTAGTGGGCACAAGGTGGCGAAACACGATGCTCGGACGGCTCGAGGATTCGCGGCTGCACAATGCGATCGCCAGAAAGATCGCCCTCGACCACCTCACCAGGCAGGGCGTTCGGGACGTAGATCGGCCCCTCCGCAATCCCGTCGCCTCGGTGCCCAAGCCGCTCAACCGTGACCTTAACCATCTTTGCCCCCTTGTTCGATGAAAGTGACGAGCGCCTCTTTGTCGGGTGTGAAACCGTGCTTTATCCAGTGGTCTTCAGCATCTCGCAATGCCTTCCCCAGCGCGGGACCGCTTGCCAAATGCATCAGATCAGCGGCCTTAAGCGGAAACACCTGCGCAGCGGCGGCCGAAAGCGTTTCAACCATGTTGGGCGCAGGATGCGTCTCGAAAGTGGCGGCACGCAGGTAGCCAACGGCAATAGCGGTCTCCGCACCATGTCGATAGGCAATCTCGTCCAATGTCGCTTCTGACCCAATGTGATCCCGCCGACGCGCAACTTCCGCCTCCACCCGTTTGGGCAATCGCAACGTGGAAACCGCATCGCCGTCACACAGCGCCGCCAAACGGGTCAACGGATCAACGGGCGCATCAAGCGCCGAAAGCGTGAACAGTGTTTTTGTCCCCGCCCCCGAAAGAAGTGCCGTCAATACGCCACTCTGTTCCATTGCACCAAGGGCCGTTTCAGGAGCGGATGCGGAGAGCAATTTCATAATCTCGGCGCCAACACGCTCACGGGACAGCGTCCCAAGCGAGCCGACCGCCGCCGCACAGGCCGCCAAACCTTCGGCGTCCAGCCCTTTCGCGTCATCCCCGTACCACGCATGGAAACGGAAGAAGCGCAAAACGCGCAGATAATCTTCCGCAATGCGCTCTTCGGGTTTTCCGATAAAGAGCACGCGACGTGCTACAAGATCGGGCAACCCGCCAACAGGATCAATGACCTCACCGTTCGAGTCGCAGTAAAGAGCGTTCATGGTAAAGTCGCGGCGGTTGGCGTCGTCTTCTACGCGGTCGGAAAAGGCGACCACGGCGCGGCGTCCATCGGTCTCAATGTCTTTTCGAAATGTTGTAATTTCGAACGCATCTTTACCAACAACCCAAGTCAAAGTGCCGTGATCAATCCCTGTGGGCACACATTTGATTCCCGCCACCTTTGCAAGCGCTAGCATTTCGTCGGGCCGCGCGGATGTGGACATGTCGATGTCTGTCGCGCCCTCACCCAGAAGGGCATTCCGAACGCAGCCGCCCACGAAGTAGATCTGATGCCCCGCATCCGCGAAGATCCTCATGATCCGCTGGGCATTCTCGGATAGTAGCCAATCTGCGGTGATTTTCGTCATTGCGCCACCCGTTCCGCCAGACCGCGCAAGACCCGCGCGGTTGCGCCCCAAATATAATAGGGACCGAATGGAACCGTGAAATAGGCACGATCCGCGCCGCGCCAACGGCGTTTCTCTATGCGAAAGTTCGACGGGTTCAGGACAAAATCCGCTGGAACTTCGAAGTATTCTGCCACTTCGCCAGCCTCTGGCTGTGGTGCGAAGTCACGCGTAACCCAGCCCAAAACAGGCGTCATCGCATAGCTGCTGACGGTTTCATGGTGGGGAAGCTGCCCGATCACATCAACAGACGCAGGAGGCAATCCGATCTCTTCGTTTGCTTCACGCAGAGCAGCATCGACGACATCGCGATCACAAGGGTCCATTCGCCCGCCTGGAAATGCAACCTGACCTGGATGATGCTTTAGGTGTGAGGCCCGCTTGGTCAGGATAATATGGGCACCGCTCGGACGGTCGATAAAAGCAACAAGAACTCCAGCGTCGCGTAGCTCGCCACGCGACTGACTTCGCAAATCTGCGTTCAGATCATAGTCGGACGACGGAGTTCCCCCCGCCGCCACTGCGTGTTCGATTAGAGCACGCTCAATTCTCGGGGCCATCGGTCGATCCATCATTGGTCGCCTCGAATCCGAGGCTCGACGGATCGAGGACATAATGCGCTCCGCAGAACTGACAATCCGCCGTGACCGTGCCGTCATCTTTCGTCATCCGCCCGATGTCCTTGGCGGAATAAATCGAAAGGCTCTGGCGCACACGGTCTTCGGAACAGCCACACCCAAAACGGACAGGCTGCGTGTCAAAGACGCGCGGGGTCTCTTCGTGGAAAAGGCGCACGAGGAGATCGGTCGGCGGAAGACTTGGGCCGATCAATTCCAGATCCTCCACGGAATCGAGCAAGATATTTGCCCGCGACCAGTTTTCCTCATCCTCGCCATCAAGCAAATCGTTCGCCGACAACAGCGCCTCGCGCTCCTGCGGAGAATTCGACGCGGCATGGGGAGAAGCCTTGGGCATTTTTTGCAGCATAACGCCGCCAGCACGCCAAGATTCTTCGCCTCCAGCCAAAGTGGATTTACCAACCGACAACTCGAACCGTGTCGGAAGTTGTTCCGATTGAGCAAAATAGACTTCGGCGCATTTGGTGATCGTGGTTTCGGACAGCGGCGTGATGCCCTGATACGGCGTTGTGCCTTTGCCCTGATCCATCATGATCGCGAAATACCCGTCACCAATGATCTCGGAGAGCGACATGCCGTCGGCGACACGATCCCGATCAAAGGACGCGTAGGCACGAATCCGTGCGGGCGCGCCTTCTTTTTCGGGTGCCATGAAGTCCGTGGCGATCAATCGAACGCCCCCGTTGCCGCGCACCTGAAGCGAGAGCTTCCAGCGCAACTTGATCGTTTGCCCGATCAATGCCGTCAGGAGCGCAACTTCTGCGACCAGCGCTTCGACAGCGCTCGGATAGTCGTGTTGCGACAGGATGCTATTGAGAACCCCGTCAAGCCGTGCGACCCGGCCGCGGATGTCCGATGCATCAAGTTGAAATGGGAGAACAGTGTCGTCCCATGCGATTTTATCACCAATCATTTAGGCATTCCCTGCGTGTTCGGGTTGGCATACCTTTTTCGAAACAGTGTCACAAGATCGGCTGAGCGAGGACAGGATGCGACGATACGGTAGCGCCAAGAAGTCTGATATGAAATACACGCACCGACCAGGGGTGTATGCGGTCCTTCCAAGAAATGGTCAGCTACTGGTCACGTTTCAAGGCGGCATCCACAATGAGTTCCAACTTCCTGGCGGCGGAGTAGATCAAGGCGAGTCCCTGATCGGAGCCCTACATCGCGAGGTGATTGAGGAAACGGGCTGGCGTATCGGAACCCCATTCAAACTTGGCATGTTCCGCCGCTTTGTGTTCATGCCTGAATACGACATATGGGCCGAAAAGATATGTCACATCTACGCCGCGCGACCCATTCGCAGACTTTGTGCGCCCATCGAAGTGGATCATGAAGCCGTCTGGATGCCCCCTGAGCGTGCGCAGCTGTTACTGGCGAATGAGGGTGATCGGTCCTTCGTCGCACGGTTCTTGGGGGACGAATTCTAGAAGTAGCCCAGACACATCATCCCCGAAATCGCGGTCGTCCGCGAAAGTTGTCAAATCCCAGAGAAGCGTATCGAGAAAGGCGTTTCCACGCTGCTCGCCCAGTTTTCCCGCGAGAGCCATCAACCCTTGCTCACCGAGCATTTCACCGCGCGCGTTTTCGCATTCCGTGACGCCATCAGAATAGAACAGAACGCGGTCCCCTGCGTTCAGTGGAACTGTGACTTCCTCATATTGGGCATCGGGCAGCAATCCTATTGGCAGGCCCCCATTGCCAACAAACTCCACATGCCCGTCAATGCGCTGGACCAACGGGTGCGGATGGCCACATTGGGTCATGACCATTTGACCCGATTTCAGGTCGATGTGACCGAGCGCCATTGTGAAATAGAGGTCCGTTTCCATTTCCTGTAGCATCACAGTGTTGAGTTTGGCCGCCACGCGTGCCGGACTTCTCGGAATCGGCGCGCCCGTCTCGTCGAATTCGATGGCAAGATTCTGATCTGGCGACGCGCCGCTAAGATATGCGGCCAGTCGCGCGGTCATAAGAGCGGAAGCAACGCCGTGCCCCGACACGTCCAGACTGAATACACCGACGGTATCGGCATTGATCGGATAGAAACCCACAAGATCGCCACCAACGTGGCCGCTCGGCTTGAGCATGAGTGAGACGCTAGCCGATGGAAACTCACGGTGCCGCTCGCGTATCAGGGATTGTTGGAGGCGCCGCGCCTCGACCAGATCCCTGTCCAGCGATTCGTAGAGGTCCGAGATCTGTTGAAGCGTCTCTGACACGAGGCGATTTTTCTCGGTCAGCTCCCGCTCCATGCGTAAAATTCGTTCACCCGCACGGATTCGCGCAAGAAGCTCGTCCCCCGACACGGGTTTCGTCAGGAAATCATCCGCGCCAACATCCAGCCCTTCGGCGATATCCGCCTTTTCAGATTTAGAGGTGAGCAGGATGAAGTATCCATAATGTTGCCGCTCCATGGTCCTGAAGTGCCGAAGGAAATCCAGCCCCGTCACCTCAGGCATCATCCAATCGGAAATGACAAGATCAACATCCTCATGCGCGCAAACCTCGATAGCTTCGCGTCCGCTTGCGGCCTTGAGCACACGATATCCCCAGCGTTGCAAATGAGAGCCGAGAATCTTCCTCTGTGCCGCTGAATCATCGACCACCAGCACACGGTCAACCACGCCGCGCTCTGGCGCCGCAACAGTGTCAGGCGAATTGGTCTGAGCGAGCGACAAATAGGTTTCCTTTGATCCGTTTCACCGCAGTTTACGGACATGGGTTTAATGGCGGCTTAAATCTAAAACTGTCTGCAAATGGCCTGTTCGAGAAATCGGTTGGAAAGGTTTGGCCTCCATAGTTTCGGTCCATGGAGGCGCTAATGATTGATTGGGCATGTGTTCGAACGCTTATGAACGAAATTGGCGAAGAGGATTTCGACGATGTGATTCCTCTTTTCCTGCAGGAGATGGACGCCACCGTTGCCAAACTGGCCGCATCGAAAGATAGAGGCACGCTCGCCGAGACCCTCCACTTCCTGAAAGGAGCGTCCCTCAACCTTGGGTTTGGCATATTCTCGGGCATGTGCGTTGCTGGCGAAGCGGCGTGCAAAAACGGTTCCAGCGAACAAGTAGATACCGACGCGCTTGCCGACGCCTACGCGCGCAGCAGGCAACAGTTTCTCGACGGGCTCGCAAATGGAGTTCCCGCCTGATCTGATTTCCGACAGCCGCTAGAGAACAAATTCCGCGAGCGATTCATCGTTGGTGATGTCGCGATAAGGGAAGCCCGCCTCTTCCATCTTGGAAAACAACACGTCGAAATGCGCAGGGTCATTCGTTTCGATACCAATCAGCACCGAGCCGAAGTTCCGCGCCGATTTCTTGAGATACTCGAAACGGGAAATATCATCATTCGGTCCGAGTAAATCGAGGAAATCACGCAATGCACCTGGTCGTTGCGGAAGCCTGAGGATGAAATACTTCTTCAGACCAAGATAGCGCTGCGCGCGTTCCTTAACCTCGGGAAGCCGCTCGAAGTCAAAGTTACCCCCCGACGTGACACAGAGGACGCGCTTTCCTTTGATGTCTTCCGCAATGTCCTTCAATGCATCGACTGTCAGTGCGCCAGCGGGCTCAAGGACGATGCCTTCGACATTGAGCATGTCCACCATCGTCGTACAGATACGATCTTCGGGCGCTGCCAAGACATGATCGCGCGGAACTGCGGAGAGTGTTTCGAACGGCATCGCACCAATCCGCGCCACCGCCGCGCCATCGACGAAACTGTCGACAGAGTCCAAGGTCACTGGAGACCCAGCATCGAGTGCAGCAGCGAGCGACATGCCGCCCATTGGCTCTACAAGGAAGACCTCCGTTTGCGGCCAAACGCTGTCGATATATTGGATCACACCAGAGGACAGCCCGCCGCCACCGACAGGCAGAAGAAGGACATCTGGCGGCATGGTCATCTGTCGAGTGAACTCGACAGCCGTGGTGGCTTGCCCCTCGATCACATCCGCGTCGTCGAACGGCGCAAGAAAATGGCCTCCCTCCGCCGCGCAATATTCCTGAGCGGACGCCAGAGTGTCATCGAAATAGTCACCCGTCAGACGGATTTCGATCATGTCTCCGCCGAATGTGCGGGTCTTGGCAATCTTCTGCTGCGGGGTCGTGACGGGCATGAACACGACACCCCGCACACCAAATTCGCGGCAGGCATATGCCATCCCCTGCGCGTGGTTGCCTGCCGAAGCGCAGACGAAGAGGTTGATATCAGGCGACTGGGCGCGCGCACGATGCATGGCATTCCACGCGCCACGGATCTTGTATGAACGCACAGGCGTGAGATCCTCGCGCTTGAGCCAGATATCGGCACCGAACTTCGCTGACAGGTGATCATTGCGCGCGCAGGGCGTGGGTTCGAACAACTGCCGCACCAATGTTTCGGCATGTTCGGCACGTTGGTTGAAATCGGTCACAGCTCGGCACCTTCTGTTTCATGATAGATTGTCGTGAGCAGGCTCACACCCACCATCAACATCACCCAGCCCGAAACCAAAGTGTAGATCACCCCGATCAGGCCCGTCCCCAAAAGGATCGCGGGCAACGGGATGATTACGCTGATCAATGTGAAGACAACAGCCACACCCCATATGTCCGAAGCCAACGGCTTGGTGCGCTTCCATGCCAGACGTAATGACGCCGAATTGCCCACGGCTACAGCAGGAAGAACGGGCGACACGCGGAAGAAGGCGTAGGAAAGCACGACGCTAAGCGCGAGTTGCCACACAGAAACGGCCACCACTTGCGACAGCATGGCATAGAAGGGTGACAGGACCGCCAAGGCGACGGAAAACACCAGACTAAGCACAAACACAATCAGGATGCTCCAGCCGAGATACGCAAGGATCGGCTTAACACGAAACGCTGGCACCACCGTCCGCGGAGCCTCGCCCAAAAGGACAAAACGGTGCCATGCCACAGCGACCCAAAGGCTCACCACTGCCATCGAAATAGCGGTCGTAAAGGCACCAAACACCTCGTCGGGCGTTGCGGTCATTGTCATAAATTTTTCTGGGTCGATTGGTCCGACAATGATTTGCAGGGCAATCAGGCCGATCCAGAGCAACCCCGAAATTGCCAGGGCGGAATCAAGATTATTCAAAACACTTCCAAACGCTCGTTTGACCAGCTCAAAGCCACCCATATCACCGTCTCCTTATTCGCTTTCGACAAGACTTAGGGGTTTTTGTCGCATTCAGAAAGCATTCCCGCGCAAAACCTTGCTCTTGCCGCTAAAAACCGATAATCGCCCGTCCGATATCCGCGAAAAGGAGCACGCCCATGTCCGCGCCGAAAAAAGTCGTCCTTGCCTACTCTGGTGGCCTCGATACGTCCATCATCCTGAAATGGCTACAGACCGAATACGGCTGCGAGGTTGTGACCTTTACTGCCGACCTCGGTCAGGGTGAAGAACTCGAACCCGCCCGTTCTAAAGCCGAGATGCTCGGGATCAAACCTGAAAACATCTACATCGAAGACGTGCGCGAAGAGTTCGTGCGCGACTTCGTTTTCCCGATGTTCCGCGCCAATGCGGTTTACGAGGGTCAATACCTCCTCGGCACATCCATCGCACGCCCGCTCATCTCCAAACGTCTTGTCGAGATCGCGGAAGAAACTGGTGCCGATGCCGTCGCCCACGGCGCGACAGGTAAAGGCAACGACCAAGTGCGGTTCGAGCTTTCGGCCTACGCACTCAACCCCGACATCAAGGTGATTGCACCGTGGCGCGAATGGGATTTGTCCTCGCGCACCAAACTGCTTGATTTCGCAGAGAAAAACCAAATTCCTATCGCAAAAGATAAACGCGGCGAGGCGCCCTTCTCCGTGGACGCCAACCTCCTGCACACCTCATCCGAAGGCAAAGTGCTCGAAGATCCCGCGCAGCAGGCTCCCGATTACGTGCTCCAGCGCACTGTGCCCGTCGAGCAGGCTCCGAATGAACCCGAATACATCGAAGTCACCTTCGAAAAGGGTGACGCGGTTGCGATCAATGGCGAGGCCATGTCGCCCGCAACCATCCTCACCAAGCTCAACGAATTGGGCGGAAAACACGGGATCGGCGTTCTTGATCTTGTGGAAAACCGCTTCGTCGGCATGAAGTCGCGCGGCATCTATGAAACGCCCGGCGGCACGGTTCTTCTGGAAGCCCACCGCGGGATTGAACAGATCACGCTCGATAGCGGCGCGGGCCATCTCAAAGACAGCCTGATGCCCCGTTACGCCGAACTTATCTACAACGGTTTCTGGTTCTCGCCCGAGCGCGAAATGCTGCAAGCAGCGATCGACAAGAGCCAAGAACATGTGTCGGGCACTGTGCGTTTGCGCCTCTATAAAGGCTCCGCGACGACTGTTGGCCGTTGGTCGGATGCCTCGCTTTATTCGGAAGCGCATGTCACTTTCGAGGATGATGCAGGCGCCTATGATCAAAAGGATGCAGCGGGCTTTATCCAGCTCAACGCCCTGCGCCTCAAGCTACTGGCCGCGCGGAATCGCCGCCTGAAATAGGTGACGGCAAAGCGTCGGACATGTGTCGGACATCCGTCGGGCACATTTCGGGCAACAACCAAAACAAAAGGGCGCCCGTCGAGGCGCCCTTTTCGTTTCAATCTGCCCAGCGCCACTCAGCCAAACGCGGCAACTTCATCGGCGGTCGGGATCGCGTCGGCGGTTCCGTGTCGTGTGACCTTGAGCGCCGCGGCCTGCGCGCCCCACTCCATCGCTTCCTTGATCGACAGCCCCTTGTCGAGACCCGCCGCGACATAGCCGATGAACGTGTCGCCCGCCGCCGTTGTGTCGACAGGTGTCACTTTCGGCGAAGGCACTTCGATCACCTCGCCCGTTTCATTGGAGCGCCACATCGCGCCCTTGCTGCCGAGGGTGACGATGAGTTGCGGCACCTCGATCTTGTCCAAGGTGGTGCCAAGCGCCTCGGTCAGTTGTGCCGCTTCGACGGAATTCATCACCAGAAGCGTGACCTCGGATAGAACGGCGCGAACAGCATCGACGGAAAAAGGCGCAGCGGAGTAGATCACCCGCATTCCCTTCACCAAGGCAAAACGCGCCGCGTGGTCTTGCAGGTTCGTCTCGTTCTGGAGGAGAAGCGTATCGGTTTCGGTCGCGTGATCGATCGCGGAGGCCACCATGTCGGAATCCTGACGATGGTTGGCGGCAGGATCGAGAACGATAGAGTTCTCGCCCTGCGCATCCACATTGATGATCGCGTGCCCCGTGTCCCCGTCGAGCGCAGAGACAAAACGGCAATCGACGCCGTAGCTCTCCATTCGGTCGCGCACCCATCCATCCGCGTTACCGATGGCACCGATGTGGAATACACGCGCACCCGCTTTCGCGGCGGCAACGGATTGGTTCGTGCCCTTGCCGCCCAGACCAACCGAATGCTCCGTGGCGTGGATCGTCTCACCAGGTTCGGGCAAGCGCGGTAGTGCGTAGAAATGGTCGATGTTCACCGACCCCAGATTGTAGATCGCCATACCGCGCCCCCGATTGTTATGCCTGTCCGACCTTACATGCCGCAAGAATCGCCATGTTCAGGATATCGTTCACCGTCGAAACTGTTGAGCAGATCTGGATCGGTTTATCGACTCCTGTCAGGATCGGACCGATAACGGTCGCATCTGCCATTTCCTGCATCAGTTTCACAGAAATCGACGCCGAGTGACGCGCGGGCACAACAAGGATATTGGCGGGCGCGGTGAGGCGGCAGAACGGATAGGACGCCATGGCATCCGGATTCAGCGCCACATCGACGGTCATCTCGCCCTCGTATTCGAAATCCACCCTGCGTTCATCAAGAACTTTCGGCGCAAGATGCATCTTGGTCGCGCGCTCGGAGACAGGATAGCCGAAGGTCGAGAAGGAGGCGAAAGCCACACGCGGCTCGATCCCCAATTCCCGTGCAACTTTCGCGGCGGCTTCGGCAATATCGGCGAGATCGTGTTCGTCGGGCCATTCGTGAACCAGCGTATCGGCAATGAACACGATTCGCCCCTTATGGATCAGCGCGCTCACACCAATAGCGCCATCCTCGGCATTTGCGTCGAATACGGAATTGATACGATCAAGCACGTGGGCGGATTTACGTGTAGCGCCCGTCACCAACCCATCCGCATGACCATGCGCGAGCATCAGCGCGGAAAAGGCGTGACGGTCCCGCGCAGCAAGACGGTGGATGTCTTTCTGGTCATGACCCGAACGTTGCAGGCGCTTGTAGAGAAAACTCTTATACTCATCGAGATGCGAGGTGTTGGCGGCGTTCACGATGGTCAACTCGCCCATCGCGTCAGCGAGACCCGCCTCTTCGAGCTTGGTTCTCACGTCATCGTCACGGCCAACGACAAGCGCCTTTCCGTATCCGCCGCGCTGATAGGCCACGGCCGCACGAAGCACGCGTGGATCGTCACCTTCGGCAAAGAGCATCGTGGCCTGAGCCTGACGCGCACGCTCGTAGAGCCCTTGCAGAATTTGCGCCGTGGGATCCATCCGCGCCTGCAGGTCCTGTGTATAGCGATCCATATCGACGATTGGTCGACGCGCCACACCCGTATCCATGCCTGCTTTCGCAACAGCGGGAGGGATGGTGTAGATCAAGCGCGGGTCGAATGGTGTCGGAATGATGTAGTCCCGCCCGAAGGAAAGCGACCGCCCGTAGGCCAGCGCCACCTCGTCGGGAACATCCTGACGAGCAAGCGCGGCAAGCGCCTCGGCACAGGCGATCTTCATCTCGTCATTGATCGCACGCGCATGAACATCGAGCGCCCCACGGAACAGATAGGGGAAGCCAAGCACGTTGTTGACCTGATTGGGATAGTCCGAACGCCCCGTTGCCACGATCACATCCTCGCGGACGGCATGAGCATCCTCGGGCGTGATCTCGGGATCGGGGTTCGCCATGGCAAAGATCACCGCGTTGGGGGCCATGGAAGCCACCATCTCCTGCGTGACCGCGCCTTTTGCGGAGACACCGAGGAAAACATCGGCATCCTTCATCGCGTCGGACAGGCTGCGTGCCTCGGTCACGACGGCGTGGGCCGATTTCCACTGGTTCATGCCTTCGGTGCGACCCTGATAGATCACGCCTTTGGTGTCGCACATGATGCAGTTGTCATGCTTGGCACCCATGGCCTTGATCAGTTCAAGGCAGGCAATACCTGCAGCACCCGCACCATTGAGGACGATTTTGCAGTCCTCGATTTTCTTTCCTGAAATATGCAGCGCGTTGATCAGGCCAGCGGCACAGATCACCGCCGTGCCGTGCTGGTCATCGTGGAAGACGGGAATGTCCATCTGCTCCTTGAGCGTTTGCTCGATGATGAAACACTCGGGCGCTTTGATGTCTTCGAGGTTGATACCGCCGAAGCTCGGTCCCATCAGACGCACGGCCTGAATGATCTCTTCGGGATCTTCGGTGTCGAGTTCGATGTCGATGGAGTTCACATCGGCAAAGCGTTTGAACAGAACCGCCTTACCCTCCATCACAGGCTTGGACGCCAGCGCGCCAAGATTGCCAAGACCGAGCACAGCCGTGCCGTTCGAGATCACCGCAACAAGGTTGCCCTTATTGGTGTAGTCATAGGCGGTCTCGGGGTTCTCGGCGATGGCTTCGCAGGGCACAGCCACGCCAGGAGAATAGGCGAGCGACAGGTCGCGTTGGGTCGACATCGGAACGCTCGGCGAAATATCGAACTTTCCAGGGCGTGGTTCCATGTGAAAGCTGAGTGCTTCCTCACGGGTTTGATTGACTTTGGGCATTCGGGTGGGCCTCCTCTTTGCCAGTCCTGTCGTTTTAGCCGTGCACCCTCCGCTTCTCAACAAAGAACACGTCGCACCCTCTTTACGCCGCACCCCGCAACGTTAAGTTGGCTCGACAAGAAATCCGTGGGGGAAACCGTGTCCGATACCAAACCCAAAGTAACGCCGATGATGGCCCAGTTTCTGGAAATCAAATCCAGACATCGCGACGCGCTGCTCTTTTATCGGATGGGTGATTTTTACGAATTGTTCTTCGACGACGCGATTGCGGCATCCGAGGCGCTTGATATCGCGCTTACGAAACGCGGCAAGCATGACGGTGACGACATTCCCATGTGCGGCGTTCCTGTGCATTCCGCCGAGGGCTACCTGCTGACGCTGATCCGCAAGGGGTTCCGCGTTGCGGTGTGCGAACAATTGGAAGATCCCGCCGAGGCCAAGAAGCGTGGCGCGAAATCGGTGGTGAAGCGCGATGTTGTGCGCCTTGTGACGCCAGGCACGCTGACGGAAGAAAGCCTGCTCGACGCGCGCCGCCACAATTTCCTCGCCGCCTTCTCGGATGTGCGTGGCGAGGGTGCCTTGGCGTGGGTCGATATCTCGACGGGTGCCTTTCATGTGTTGCCTTGCCCCGCGAGCAAGCTTCTGCCTGAACTGGCGCGATTGAACCCGTCGGAACTGGTGCTGTCTGAGGCATTAGAGCTTGATGAGGGTGGTTTAGGGTCTGATTTCGACGAAATCGTCACGCGGCTTGCACCCGCATCCTTCGACTCCACCTCGGCGGCAGATCGGCTCACCTCGCTTTTCAACGTCGCATCGCTGGATGCATTCGGCAATTTTGAGCGGGCGGAAATTTCCGCGATGGGCGCGATTGTCGATTACCTCGACATCACCCAGAAAGGGAAACTGCCGATCATCAGGCCGCCCGTGAAAGAGGTGCTGCGCGGCACGATGCAGATCGACGCGGCCACGCGGCGCAATCTTGAAATCTCGCAATCCATGTCGGGCGGCAGAAACGGCTCGCTCGTTGCCGTGATGGATCGCACGGTGACTGCGGCTGGTGGTCGTCTGCTGGAGCGCCGCCTGTCCAGCCCCTCTTGCGACGTAGACGTAATCAACGAGCGTCTGGATGCGATTGCCTTCTGTCTCGACGACAGGAATGCGGCCGATGCCGTTCGCGATATTCTGCGCAATGTGCCCGACATGGAACGTGCCATGTCTCGTATCGGCCTAGAACGCGCTGGGCCGCGCGATCTTGCGGCGATCCGCAACGGGCTGGCGCAGGCGCAGGCGTTGTCAGAACTGATTTCGACCCTAACCCTGCCCAAATTGCTCTCGAATGCTGCGAATTTGCTCGAAGGGCATGATGAACTCGTGGACCGCCTTGAGGCGGCTTTGGTGGCCGAACCCCCGCTCCTTGCCCGCGATGGCGGCTACATCGCGCAGGGCTATCACGAGGAACTCGACGAGTGCCGCCAGTTACGTGACGAAGGACGCGGCGTGATTGCGCAGCTTCAGGCGCAATATTCCGAATTGTCAGGCGTGGCCTCGCTGAAGATCAAACACAACAACGTCCTTGGATACTTTATCGAGACCACGGCAACCCATGCCGACAAAATGCTGTCCCCGCCGCTGAACGAGACCTTCATCCATCGCCAGACAACGGCCAATCAGGTGCGTTTCACGACGCTCGAACTCAGTGAGCTTGAGACCAAAATTCACAACGCGGGCGGGCGGGCGCTGGAGATCGAAAAGACGCTGTTTTTGCAACTTTCGGGTCATATTCTGGATCGTCGCGGCGAGATTTCCGAGGCCGCGCGGGCGCTTGCGGAATTTGATCTTTGCACCGCACTCGGGGAGCTTTCACGGTCTGAAGGCTGGTCACGTCCCGTTGTTGATGACAGTCGGGAGTTCGTGATCCAGAAAGGCCGCCATCCCGTTGTCGAACGTGCGCTGCTGCAACAAGGCGGCGAGAACTTCGTTGCGAACGATTGTGACCTGTCGGCCGATGCCGATGCAGCCTCCATCTGGCTTCTGACGGGTCCGAACATGTCGGGTAAATCGACGTTCCTCCGCCAGAACGCCCTAATCGCGATGATTGCGCAGATGGGGTCTTACGTGCCCGCTGATTTCGCGCATATCGGGATCGTGTCCCAACTGTTTTCACGGGTCGGAGCCTCCGATGACCTTGCGCGCGGCCGCTCCACATTCATGGTGGAAATGGTCGAAACCGCCGCAATCCTTAACCAAGCGGAAGATCGGGCGCTGGTGATCCTCGATGAAATCGGGCGTGGCACATCGACCTATGACGGGCTTTCGATTGCATGGGCAACGTTGGAACATCTGCATGAAGTCAACAAATGTCGCGGGCTCTTTGCGACGCATTACCACGAGATGACCGCGCTTTCGGAACGTCTGGCGGGTGCTGAGAATGCAACCGTCACGGTTAAGGAATGGGACGGCGAGGTGATCTTCCTCCACGAAGTCACGAAGGGCAAAGCCGACCGATCCTATGGTGTGCAAGTGGCCAAGCTGGCAGGTCTTCCACCCACGGTAGTGGAACGCGCGCGCATTGTGCTTGAATCGCTTGAGAAAGGGCAATCCGAGGCAGCGACTTCACCCAAGGCCGTAATTGACGACCTGCCCCTGTTCTCGGCGACACCCGCTCCGCGCCCTGCGCCAGCGCCCACACAATCAAGCGAAGTCGAAGAAAAGCTCGCCGGGATACTTCCCGACGAGCTTACGCCACGCGATGCGTTGGATCTGCTTTACGAGCTCAAGAAGCTCGCGGACAGTTAAGCGGGTGTTGAGCTAACGCCTACCTGTGCGGGTCGCAGCAGGCGGTCGTGGATCATGAAGCCGACGTTCATCACCTGAATGATGTCGCCCGCTTTCGTGTTCGGCACGGGTGCTTCGAACATGGCTTCGTGGAATTGCGGGTCGAATGCGTCACCCACTTCAGGTGCAATGACCTCGATCCCGTGCTTGTTAAACACGGAGGTCAATTCACGCATCGTCAATTCGATCCCCTCGATCAGCGCAGCCTGAGCCTCACGCTGTTCGTCGGTGATCGCCTCAATCGCTCGCTTGAGGTTGTCGAAAACGGGCAGCATGTCGCGTGCCAGCTTCGAGCCACCGTAGTTTTCAGCCTCGCGGCGGTCACGTTCCGCACGCTTGCGCACGTTTTCGGCATCAGCCATCGCACGCATGAAGCGATCACGGAACTCGTCACGCTCGGCTTCAAGGGCGGCAATCGGGTCTTCGTCCTGCTCGTCCTCTACATCCAAAGAAACCTCTTCGGGTTCTTGGGTGAGGTCGATTTCCAGGTCTTCCGAAGTGTCTTTTTTCGGGTCGGTCATTTTATTCCTCTCACGCCTTGCTGGACAGAATGCGTCCGACAAGTTGCGCCGTGTAGTCGACAATAGGGACGATCCGCCCATAGTTGAGGCGAGTCGGCCCGATGACACCCACGGCACCGATTATCTTACGATCCGCGTTCATATATGGAGAAACCACCAAAGAGGAACCCGAAAGAGAAAAAAGTTTGTTCTCTGATCCAATAAAAATACGCACACCGTCCCCTTCGTCCGTGAGTTCGAGGAATTCGGCAATATCTCGCTTTTTTTCGAGGTCGTCGAAGAGAGAACGGATGCGATCGAGATCCTCGGCTTGATCGGCGGTTTCGATGAGGTGTGATCGTCCGCGCACGATCAGGCGTTCGTAGTTCGACCCCTCGTTCACCCAGAAGGCATCGCCGCTTTCGATGAGTTCAGCGGCCAGTGTGTCCAACTCGCGGCGTCGCGCTTTGATCTCGCGTTCCACCACGGTTTTCAGTTCGGAGAGGGTTTTTCCCTCGATCGCCGAGTTCAAGAAGTTCGCGGCCTCCCGCATAGACGACGGGGTTTGACCTGGTGGCGGGACGAAGACACGGTTTTCCACGTGTCCATCGGCAAAGACCAGAACAACCAACGCGCGTTCGGGTGAAAGAGACACGAAATCAAGGTGCTTGATGGGTGCCTCGTGTTTCGGAGCAAGCACGAGGCTCGCGCCATTCGTCACGCCAGACAGAGCGTTTCCCACGCTATCAAGCATACGGGAGACGTCCTGAGATGTTCCGTCGACGGTATCGCGCATGTGGGCACGGACATCGTCCGAGACCGTTCCGACCTCCAAGAGCCCGTCAACGAAGAGCCGCAGGCCCATCTGCGTCGGAACGCGACCAGCAGAGACATGCGGGCTGCCCAACAGGCCGAGATACTCGAGATCCTGCATCACGTTGCGAATGGTGGCCGCCGAGACCGTTTCGGACATGGTGCGTGTCACGGTGCGCGATCCAATGGGTTCGCCGCTGTCGAGATAGCCCTCGACGACGCGACGGAATACCTCACGCGATCGGTCGCTCAGTTCCGCGATCATATTGGCTTTATCTGACATACTCGTCCCAATCACTCTGGTTTACTCATTAAAAGTGATGCAGCGGGGGCGTCAATGAGGGTTGCGCCGTTTGTGTGCCCTTCGTTATGTGGGGTCGGAATTGATCAAAGGATAGACCATGCGACCTTCTGGACGAAACCTAGACGAGATGCGCGCGATTTCAATTGAAACTGGCGTTACCAAACATGCCGAAGGGTCCTGCATGATCCGCTGTGGCGATACCCATGTGCTGTGTACTGCCACGATTGAAGAGCGCGTCCCGCCCTTCATGCGCAATTCGGGTCAGGGCTGGGTGACTGCTGAATACGGAATGCTGCCGCGCTCCACCACATCGCGGATGCGTCGTGAGGCTGCCGCAGGCAAACAAGGCGGTCGCACCGTTGAAATTCAACGCCTTATCGGCCGTTCGCTGCGTGCGGGTGTGGATCGTGTGGCTCTCGGTGAACGTCAAATCACTGTGGATTGCGACGTTATTCAGGCCGATGGCGGGACACGCTGCGCGTCGATCACGGGTGGTTGGGTCGCGCTGCGCCTTGCGGTGAACAAGTTGTTGAAGGCTGGCGACATTTCGTCCGACCCGCTGATTTCCAATGTGGCGGCTGTGTCCTGCGGGATCTATGCGGGTCAGCCCGTTCTTGACCTCGACTATCCCGAAGACAGCGAAGCGGGTGTTGATGGGAATTTCATCATGCTGGCTAACGGGCAGATGGTTGAAACGCAGATGAGTGCCGAAGGTGCGACATATTCGCGTGACGAATTGAATGCGCTGCTCGACCTTGCGGACAAAGGCATCGCGGAGCTCGTGGCCGCACAGAACGCAGCGGTAGCCTAATGCGAGCGTTCGACGGCGACAAACTGGTCCTCGCAACCCACAACGCGGGGAAAGTGCGTGAGATTGGAGCGCTGCTCGCGCCATTTGGCGTGGAGGTTATTTCGGCTGGTGACCTCGGGTTCGATGAGCCCGAGGAAACCGAGTCCACTTTTTCTGGCAATGCGCGGATCAAAGCGCATTACGCCGCGAAAAAGAGTGGATTGCCCGCCCTCTCCGACGACAGCGGGATCATGGTCGACGCGCTCGACGGTGCTCCAGGTGTCTATACGGCCGATTGGGCTGAAACACCGAACGGGCGAGACTTCCCCATGGCGATGGAGAAAGTCTGGACCCTCCTCGAAGAAAGGAACGCACCCGAGCCGCGCACCGCGCGTTTCTGTGCCACTCTTTGTCTGGCGTGGCCCGACGGTCATGACGAGATTTTCGAGGGGCGCGTGGAAGGCCACCTGACGTGGCCCATGCGGGGCGCGAACGGGTTCGGTTTTGACCCTATTTTTGTTCCGACTGGTTTTGATCAGACCTTTGGTGAAATGGATCCCGAACAAAAGCACGCCATGAGCCATCGTGCCCGTGCGTTTGAATTGCTCGTCAATGGTCCCTTTGCCAACCTGAAACGGTCCTAGAGCCGTGGAAGATTGGGAATTAGGCGGGTTTGGGGTCTATTTTCACTGGCCGTTCTGTCAGTCCAAATGCCCCTATTGCGACTTCAATTCCCATGTTTCCGCATCCATTGACCAGTCACAATGGCAGACCGCCTACCTTTCCGAAATTGACCGCATTGCGTCCCTGACACAGGGTCGCGTTGTTCGTTCCATCTATTTCGGGGGCGGCACCCCTTCTCTCATGGACCCCGAGTTGGTCGGTGCGATCCTTGATCGCGTGCGGAAGAACTGGTCTCTATCCAACGATGTCGAGATCACGCTGGAAGCCAACCCGAGTTCTGTCGAGGCGGATCGCTTCGAAGGCTACTACAGTGCGGGCGTGAATCGTGTGTCTCTTGGTGTTCAGGCGCTCAACGGTGAAGACCTGCGTCGTCTAGGACGGCTTCATTCCGTCGACGAAGCACGCCGTGCGATTGCGATTGCACAAGACGTGTTCCCCCGCAGCACTTTCGACCTGATTTATGCGCGTCAGGATCAAACGTTGTCGCAATGGGAAACGGAACTGCGGGAAGCCTTAAAGATGGCGGCGGGTCATATCTCGCTCTATCAACTGACCGTCGAACAAGGCACAGCATTCGGAGATCGCTACAACGCAGGGAAACTGCGTGGCCTGCCTGATGAGGATCTCTCGGCGGATATGTATGAGCTGACCCAAGCCATTTGTGAGGCCGAGGGTCTCCCCGCCTACGAGATTTCCAATCACGCTGAACCCGACATGGAAAGCCGCCATAACCTGATTTACTGGAATTACGGTGATTACGCGGGCATCGGTCCTGGTGCGCACGGGCGTCTTACTCTGGACGGAATTAAGCACGCGACCGACACGCCTTTGCTGCCTGCCGCATGGCTTGACCGGGTCGCAAAAAGTGGAAACGGCGATCTTACCTCCACCGCCCTACCCCTCGACGATCAAACAAACGAATATCTGATGATGGGACTAAGAACGACACAAGGAATCGACCTGCGGCGCATACCTGACCATCATCAGACTCTTTTGTTAAATAAAATCAATGAATTACGTGATTTCTGCCTCATCATGAGAAGCGAAACGCACCTTCAGGTTACACCAAAGGGACGCCCGCTCCTCAACGCGATCCTTCGCGACTTGCTCGTAGATTAAGAGCGTCCGCGCGACAGAAGTCCGCAAATCTCATCAAGCTCGTCGAGAGACGAGTAATTCAGCGTCACGGTGCCACTTTCGGTCCCTTCCGTGTGCGCGATTGTGACTTTCAAGCCGACAGCGGCGCTCAAATCGCTCTCCAAAGCCCGCGTATCGGCGTCTTTTTCCGCTCCGCGTTTTGCGCGCTGCCCCGTTTGGGATTTTTTCTGCTTCGGACCCTTCGCGAGCTTTTCCGTCTCGCGAACGGACAGACCGCGGCGAATCACTTCCCGCGCCAACTCGGACGGGTTTTCAGCAGTGATAAGTGCGCGCGCATGTCCTGCGGAGAGCTTGCCCTCCTCGACAAAGGTCTGCACATCATCGGGCAGTTGCAACAAACGCATCATGTTTGCGATGTGACTGCGGCTCTTCCCGAGCGCTTCGGCGAGTTGTTCCTGCGTATGCCCGAACTTGCTCATCAACTGCGCGTAGCCAGCGGCCTCTTCAATCGAATTCAGATCGGCGCGCTGGATGTTCTCGATGATGGCGACTTCAAGGACTTCGGTATCGTCGTAATCCCGAATGATGACAGGCAGCTCATGGAGCTTTGCCATTTGCGACGCGCGCCAACGGCGCTCCCCCGCCACAATTTCGTAAGCGCCCTGCCGTCTTGGGTTCGGACGGACGATAATTGGCTGGATCAGACCCTTTTCGGAGATCGAGCTGGACAGTTCCTTGATTTTCTCCTCGTCGAACTTTCGACGTGGCTGTTCAGGATTTGGCTCGATTTTCTCGATTGGAACGACTTGATCGGCCCGCGCCTCGGCAGTCTCTGTGGGAGCCGTGGTGGCCGCGGCGGTGCCCACGTCAGCCATAAGCGAAGATAGCCCGCGACCCAGGCCACGTTTTTTGCTGGAATTGCTGTTTTCAGCCATTTTGGACCCTTTTCCTGCTCGAGAGTTCTTTTGCGAGAGCGCGATATGCGACAGCGCCCTTTGAGGTCGGATCATAGTCAATCACGGGCAAAGCGAAAGATGGTGCTTCGCTAATGCGCACATTGCGCGGAATTACGGTTTTGAAAACCAATTCGCCAAGGTTCTCCCGCGCATCCGCCTCAACCTGCTTCGACAGGTTGTTTCGCTGATCATACATCGTGAGCACAATCCCCTCGATCCGCAGATGTGGGTTGGCCGCGTGCCGCACTTCGCGAACGGTCGTGATAAGTTGCGACAGCCCTTCGAGAGCGAAGAACTCGCTCTGGAGCGGGACAAGCACGGAATCGGAAGCGACCATCGCGTTGACGGTCAGAAGGCTCAGCGACGGCGGGCAGTCAACGAGAATGAAATCAATGGCATAACTATCCAAAGCACGCTGCCGTAAAGCGTCGCGCAACAGAAAGCTTCGTTTCTCATTGGCCACCATTTCGAGATCAGCGGAACTCAGGTCTACGGTTGCGGGGATGATCCATAGCCCCTTGGTATCCGTTGTCTGGATGGTGTCGTGAATGTCGATATCGCCCAGAAGAAGATCATATGTCGTGTATTCGCGATCATCGGCGGCGATTCCCAGCCCCGTCGATGCGTTCCCTTGCGGATCGAGATCCACGACAAGGACGCGATAACCCAGTTCTACCAATGCGGCCGAGAGGTTGATCGTCGTTGTGGTTTTTCCGACCCCACCCTTTTGGTTGGCAACAGAGATGATTGTGGGCCCTGGGGGTCGTGTAGGATCAGGCACGTTCGATATCTCCGATTTCAAAAATTACGGCTTCCGCGTCAGTTACACTGGGATGTTCTTGATACTTAAAGCGCCACGATTTCTGCGATTCCGCAAGCTCATTTGCATGCCGCGCACCTTTAGGAAAAAAGGCCACGCCGTCTGAGGCGAGATGTCTGTGCGCGAAGCCGATAAGGTCGGCAAGCGATGCCAACGCGCGCGCGGAAAGTACTTGGGCATTGGCGGGATGAGCTTGCTCAACTCGTTCAGACAACACCGTGACTGGAACCTCGACCTCACGCGCAACCGTGCGGAGAAAGGTGGCCTTTCGCTGATCTGATTCAATCATTGTAAAGGTTCGTTCTGGTGTGACTTCCGCCGAGATGATGGCGCACACCATTCCAGGGAAGCCGCCACCGGTTCCGAGATCGACCCAGTGGCCCTCCCCTTTCGGCGCCAATGCGAAGAGCTGCGCAGAATCGATGAAATGCCGCTCCCACGCTGCATCCAAGGTATTCTTGGAAACGAGGTTAATGGCGGGATTCCACTTCCTCAATAACGCAAGATACGCCTCTAGGCGCTCAATTGTTTCACGTGAAACACTCAGTCCGGCTACGCTCAAGTCCTGCATTAGCTCGCTTTCGCCCGCTGCAATTGACGCATCCGCGCGAGAATCAGCGTCGCGGCGGCGGGCGTCATACCTTCGACCCTCAACGCTTGCGCGATTGTCTGGGGCCGCGCTGCCTTCAGTTTTGCCAATAGCTCGTTAGAAAGCCCCTTGAGGCCCTCGTAATCGAAATCAGACGGAATAAGCTCCGCCTCATCTCGCTTAAGCGTTTCAACATCTCGCTGCTGACGTTCGATATAGTTGGCGTAGAGCGCATCTTTCTCGATCTGCTCCCGAATTGGCTCAGGCACGGAATCGAAATCGCCATTGAGCGAAACTAGGTCAGAAAACCCTACATTGGGAAACGAAAGGACCTGAAACGCCGTGCGACGGGATCCGTCTTCGCTCACCACGATCCCCGCGGCGCGTAGTTCTTTCGGCGTGTACTCTGCTGAGTCGAGCAATGCGCGACATTTCGTGAGAGAGTCCATCTTAGTCGCGAAGGCAGTTTGCCGTGCCTCCCCTACCAGACCCAAGGAAATCCCCTTTTCCGTAAGCCTTTGATCCGCGTTATCGGCACGAAGCGACAGGCGGAACTCGGCGCGAGAGGTAAACATCCGGTAAGGTTCGGTCACGCCGCGCGTCACAAGGTCATCGATCATGACGCCGATATAGCTGTCAGTTCGGGAAAACACTTCCTGCGCCTCATCTTTAGCGCGTTTTGCAGCATTCAGCCCAGCAACCAAACCCTGCGCGGCGGCTTCTTCGTAGCCGGTTGTCCCGTTGATCTGCCCTGCAAGGAACAACCCACTCACATCACGAAGCTCAAGCGTCAGTTTAAGCGCGCGCGGATCGACGTAGTCGTATTCAATCGCATAGCCAGGCTGTTCGATTTCAACGTCTTCAAGACCGCGAATGGAGCGGACATAGGCCTCCTGTACATCGACAGGCAAAGACGTCGAAATGCCGTTCGGGTAGACCGTATCAACATCTAGTCCCTCGGGCTCCAGAAAGATCTGGTGTGAAGATTTGTCTGCGAATCGGACCACCTTATCCTCAATGGACGGGCAGTAGCGCGGACCAACACCCTCAATGTGCCCACCATACATGGCAGACTTGTCCAAATTTCCACGAATGATTTCATGGGTTTGTTCATTCGTGTGGGTAATGCCACAGGAAATTTGTTTCGCGTCGGGGGTCGTGTTGAGGAAAGAAAACAGGACAGGATCACTATCCCCTTCCTGCTCTTCAAGAATATTCCAATTGATCGTCTTACCGTTCAAACGCGGCGGCGTACCCGTTTTAAGGCGTCCCATCGGAAGACCAAATCCATAAAGACGATCCGCCAAAGCGATAGACGGTCGGTCGCCCATCCGTCCACCAGACTTCCTCTGATCGCCGATATGGATAATTCCGTTCAGAAAGGTGCCAGTGGTTAGAACAACGCTCGTGCAATTGATCTCGGACCCGTCACCAAGAACCACGCCTCTGACGCGTTCGCCGTCCATCAGCAGGTCAGTGACTTCGCTCTCGATAACTTCGAGATTAGCAGTTGCGCCAATTGCTGCCTGCATCGCGGAACGATAGAGTTTCCGATCCGCCTGCGCACGTGGTCCCTGCACGGCGGGCCCTTTGCGGCGATTCAGAAGGCGGAACTGGATACCCGCGCGATCCGCGACACGCCCCATGAGGCCATCCAGCGCATCGACTTCGCGGACAAGATGCCCCTTCCCCAAGCCACCTATGGCGGGATTGCAGGACATCACACCGATATTCTCGGTCTTCAACGTGACGAGTGCTGTTCGCACACCCACGCGCGCCGCAGCCGCCGCTGCGTCACACCCCGCGTGGCCAGCACCAACCACCACAACATCAAAATCGCGATGTTTCACGTGAAACACTCCTCGAATATTCGGTCACTTCCCGATGCAGAAACTGGAGAAAATCTCACCAAGGACGGCCTCAACATCAATCCGACCGACCAAGCAATCCAGCGCATAGATCGCCGATCTAAGCTGTTCCGCGGCAATTTCCACCCGTTCGTCGCCGAGCATTACCTCATTTACCGCTGATTCCATAGAGGCAAGTGAATCAATCATAGCAGCCCTGTGGCGCGCGTGAGTCGCCGTGGCCGCGCCCGCACTCTTCTCCGACAAAATTTTAGAAATGCGCGACACGAGGTCAGCAACGCCATGTTGGGTTTTTCCTGACACCGACGGCAGATCGGAGCGCCCCTCATCGTCCTTACCGATCAAAACAACATCATCCTCCAAAGGCGACATCATCAGGGAATCACTCTCATCGGACTTAAGGAAAACCCGCAGATCCGCATTATTCGCGCGCTCCACCGCCCTCGTAATCCCGATGGATTCTACAACGTCATCCGTATCGCGCAGCCCCGCAGTATCCAAGAAGGTAACAGGCAAGCCGTCGAGGTCCATCCGCACTTCGATTACATCGCGCGTAGTGCCCGCAACTTCGGAAGTAATCGCAGCATCCCTACCCGCCAGCGCATTCAGGAGCGTAGACTTACCTGCATTCGGAGGGCCAACGATTGCCACCTCGAACCCGTCGCGTATCCGCTCCGAAATCCGCGAACCCTCAATCTCTCGTTCAAGTTCAATCATCACCTGTCCAAGAAGGTCCAAGACCTCGGGTGAGACATCCACTGGAACTTCTTCGTCCGCGAAATCAATTGTCGCCTCAAGCAGAGCGGCCGCGCGGATCAGGGAGGTCCGCCACTCTTCCACCTTATCGCCCAGAGCGCCGGAAAAGACGCGCATGGCCTGACGACGCTGTGCTTCGGTCTCGGCTTCGATCAAATCGCCAAGGCCCTCGACCTGTGCAAGATCAAGCCGCTCATTCGCAAGCGCGCGGCGGGTGAACTCTCCCGCTTCCGCGAGGCGCAAGCCCTCCATCGTGCCCAGCTCGGACAACACTGATTTCACGATCGCTGTGGAACCGTGGACCTGAAGCTCAGCGCTTTCCTCGCCCGTAAAGGAGGCTCCCTTCGAGAAGCAAAGCACGAGGGCTTCGTCAAGCACATCACCTGATGCTGATCTCAGGGTACGAAGAGAGGCGACACGAGGCGCAGGACAACTTCCAGCGATCTTTTCGACCGCCCAAAACGCAAGCGGCCCGGAAATCCGGACCACCGCGACACCCGCTTTACCGCGGGCGGTTGCTTCTGCAAAAATCGTATCCATACATCAAGTCATTGATATCTTTAATTTTTAGGCGTTCATCGAGTCGAAGAACTCGGCATTCGACTTGGTCTGCTTCAACTTCGAGATCAGGAACTCGATCGCATCCGTTGTCCCCATCGGGTTCAGGATACGGCGCAGGACATAGGTCTTCTGTAGGTCTTTGGAATCGACCAGAAGCTCTTCTTTCCGTGTCCCGGACTTAAGAATATCCATCGCGGGGAAGACGCGTTTGTCCGCTACTTTGCGATCCAGAACGATCTCCGAGTTACCCGTACCTTTGAATTCTTCAAAGATCACTTCGTCCATCCGCGAACCCGTGTCGATCAGAGCGGTTGCGATGATGGTGAGCGAGCCGCCCTCCTCGATGTTCCGCGCAGCACCAAAGAAGCGTTTCGGGCGTTGCAGTGCGTTGGCGTCGACACCACCTGTGAGCACCTTACCAGACGACGGCACAGTGGTGTTGAACGCACGACCAAGGCGCGTAATGGAATCGAGCAGGATCACCACGTCGCGCTTGTGCTCAACGAGGCGTTTGGCCTTCTCAATGACCATCTCGGACACAGCGACGTGACGCGTTGCGGGTTCATCGAAGGTGGAGGAGACAACCTCACCCTTCACAGACCGCTGCATGTCCGTCACCTCTTCGGGACGTTCATCGATCAGCAGAACGATCAGGTAGCACTCGGGATGGTTCTTCTCGATCGAATTGGCGATATTCTGAAGCAGAACAGTCTTACCCGTCCGAGGCGGTGCAACGATGAGCGATCGTTGACCTTTACCAATCGGAGACACGAGGTCGATAATCCGCGCGGAGCGATCCTTGATCGTGGGATCTTCGATCTCCATTTTGAGACGCTCGTCGGGATAGAGCGGCGTCAGGTTGTCAAAGTTGATCTTGTGACGCGCTTTTTCGGGCTCTTCGAAGTTGATCTTCGTCACCTTCGTGATCGCAAAATAGCGCTCGGTCTCACCCGGTGCCTTGATCACACCCTCAACCGTATCGCCAGTGCGCATCCCCCAAAGGCGGATCACTTCGGGCGAGACATAGATATCATCAGGGCCTGGAAGGTAGTTTGCCTCAGGCGAACGCAGAAACCCGAACCCGTCCTGCAAGACCTCAAGAACGCCGTCGCCAGAGATTTCCCAACCCTCTTCGGCGCGTTCCTTGAGAATCTGGAACATCATATCGCCTTTGCGCATCGTCGATGCGTTCTCGATTTCAAGCTCCTCCGCCATGGACAGGAGATCCTTGGGGCTCTTGGCTTTGAGATCGGCGAGGTTCAGAGTATCTGCGGGCATAGAAAAATTCCGTATGGATCACGCCTGCGAATGCAAGCTCGTGATTTGATATGTCGGCTGGAAATCCCGTGATGACCGGACGGTCGGGACGAGACGGTGCATACGTGCCTGCTGCGTGAGAGTCAAGAAATCTCAGAACGGACGCGCGATGATCATAATCACGATGACGATCATGAGCAGGGTGGGAACCTCGTTCATCATCCGATAATGACGACCGCTACGCGTATTCCTGCCCTCCACGAAGTCCTTACGCCGCCAGCCACACCAATGGTGAAACCACGTCATACCAAGCACGCAAGCGGCCTTGACCCATGACCAGCCCGACGACCAATCAACAACACCAGGCGTGAAGACAAGCATCAATCCGAACACCCACGATGAGATGAAGGCAGGGTTCATGATCATCTTGAGAAGCTTACGTTCCATGTCCTGAAACAGAAGATCTGTTTCGCTTCTCTGTTCGACGCTTTCAACATGGCGAACGAACAATCTAGGCAAATAGAAAATCCCAGCCATCCACGCGATGATCGAAATTACATGCAGGGACTTTGTCCAAGGATAAACGCTGGCGAGGAAATCACCCATGATCTGACCTTTCTCGGTTTCACCCTTCTTAAATATAATAATAAAGAAAAGAAAAGATGATGTTTTAGTAGGGGCGGTGGATAGTGTGGATTATTGCCTTATCCCCACATTCATATTGTTCGCGCTACGAAACGGGAAAGCCGTGTTGATATGTGGATGGATCAGAAAACCCGATTGTTATCTGAGCATTAAGACCATCGCGAATAGAAACAACAGTTGATAACTGTAAAGTCGTTCTTGGATAACCTACTCTTCCACAGGTTCTAAAACTCGGCTACTCACAAGGATAACAAATCGTTAACTTGAGGGATGTAGCGGTCAGTTTTCCACCGAAGACGAAACCTCAGAGTTACCACCAAAACGCACCACGTTTGGCACAGGACTTACCCACAGGATGATCAACACCCCTTCCCGTCTCATACTCGCGTCCCAATCACCGATCCGTCGCCAGCTTCTTGAAAATGCGGGCGTGCCCGTGGACGCACTTCCCGCTCGCATAGACGAGGACGCGATCAAGGATGCAATGTTGGCGGATGGCGCCGCGCCGCGTGACATTGCTGATGCGCTTGCTGAAGGAAAAGCACGCAAGCTTTCGATGAAACACCCTGATGCGATGGTGATCGGTTGCGATCAGGCGTTGTCATTCAAGGGACGGTTGATCTCCAAAGCCGCCACGAAAGAAGAGGCCCGCGCCCTATTGGCGGAAATGCGCGGCGGACGGCATCGGTTATTGTCTGCGGCGGTGATCTATGAAGGCGGCGAGCCGAAATGGAGGCATATTGGTGAGGTGCGCCTCGAAATGAAGAACGTCAGTGATGCCTATCTCGATGCCTATATTGAAAGGAATTGGGAGAGCATTCGTGAGGCTGTCGGGTGTTACAAGCTTGAGGAAGAAGGTGTCCGCCTGTTTTCTCGCATAGATGGCGACTACTTCAATGTGCTGGGTTTGCCACTTCTTCCTCTTCTGGCATATCTAGGCGATAGAGAGGTGATACAGACATGACCAACAAAATCCCATTGGCTGGTGTGATTGGTGCCCCTATCGCGCATTCGAAATCGCCTGATCTGCACAATTACTGGCTCAAACGGTATGGCATCAAAGGTCACTATGTGCCGCTGCATATCGAGCAAGGAGATTTGGAGGGAGTGCTGCGTGCACTGCCGAAGATGGGCTTCGTAGGTGCAAACGTAACAATTCCGCACAAGGAGCGCGTTCTCGCACTCGCCGATATTGTTACCGACCGCGCGGCGCTGATCGGTGCTGCGAATACGCTGATTTTTCGCAGCGATGGAAAGTTGCACGCGGATAACACCGACGGTTTCGGATTTATCGAGAACCTGAGGGCAAACGCCGACTGGAACCCTGAAGTCGGTCCTGCTGCAGTGTTCGGAGCGGGAGGCGCAGCTCGCGCTGTTATTGCATCCCTTTTGGAAGTTGGTGTGCCAGAGATACGTCTCGCCAACCGCACCCGCACCCGCGCTGATGCTCTGAAAGAAGAATTCGGGACGAAAATCAACGTCGTTGAATGGGTGCAGGCTGGTTACATGCTGGAGGGTGCGCGTACCGTTGTGAACACGACCTCCCTTGGAATGGTCGGAAAGACAGAATTCAAAGTTCCGCTTGATGGTCTGGAAAAAGATGCCGTGGTGACTGATCTTGTCTATACGCCGTTGCGCACTGCCCTACTCAAAGCCGCAGAAAAGAAAGGATGCCAGACAGTCGACGGTCTGGGAATGCTTCTCTACCAAGCGGTCCCTGGCTTTGAGCGGTGGTATGGTCTGCGCCCTGAAGTTGATGACGCCACCCGCAATTTCGTGCTGAGCCGATGAAGCGCCCCTTTGTTCTTGGCCTCACGGGCTCTATTGCCATGGGCAAGAGCACTACAGCCAAAATGTTCGCCGAAATGGGCATTCCCGTGTGGGATGCCGATGCTGCTGTTGAACGCCTCTATGCCAAGGGGGGCTTGGCCGTCGAGCCATTGTCGAAACTGTTTCCTGAGGCGGTTTCCGCTGGAATCGTATCGAAACCTGCCCTGAAAGCAATCATCGCTGATGATTCGACAGCCCTGACCAAACTTGAGGAGGTGGTTCATCCCCTCGTTGCGCGGGATCGCGAAGAATTTCTTAGTAGAGCGAGGAGTGACATAGTTGTTGTCGATATCCCTTTGCTCTTCGAAACGGGTGGTCAAGCGCGTGTGGATGCGGTTGCAGTTGTCTCGACGGACGCAGAAACACAGCGAGTCCGCGCAATGGCAAGACCTGGCATGACAACCGACCATTTTGAAACCATTCTGGCCAAGCAATTGCCAGACGCCGAAAAACGTGCGCGCGCCGACTATATAATTCCGACAGATGACCTTGATGTGGCGCGTGCCACCACGCAGGATGTCATTGAGAAGATCAGGAGCCAACTCGCCGATGCGTGAAATCGTTATGGATACGGAAACCACAGGTTTCGAACCCGAACAGGGCGACCGATTGGTTGAGATCGGCGCGATCGAGTTGCTCAATCACATGCCGACAGGGCGCACCTATCATCAATATATCAATCCGCAACGTGACATGCCCGATGGCGCGTTCAGTATCCACGGGATTGGACCTGACCTCCTCGTTCCACCCCGCCCCGCGAAGGAAGGCGAGGTGTTGTTGAAGGACAAGCCACTGTTCAAAGAGGTGGCACAGGATTTCATCGATTTTATCGGCGACGCCAAACTCGTCATTCACAATGCCGCCTTTGACATGAAATTCCTAAATGCCGAGCTGAAGTGGCTCGGAATGCAGCAACTCCAGTGGGAGCGCGCTATTGATACGCTTGCGATTGCGCGCAAGAAATTCCCAGGTTCACCCGCATCTTTGGATGCCCTTTGCCGCCGCTTTGGAATCGACAATTCGTCACGCCAACTCCACGGTGCGCTGCTCGACTCCGAAATTCTGGCAGAGGTTTATCTCGAACTTATCGGCGGACGTCAGCCCGATCTTGTCCTTGCGCCGTCGCGTGACGAAACGAAAGATGCAGGCGGTGCAGTTGATGACAACTGGCGGCCGACAAAACGTCCTGCGCCTTTGCCACCTCGCATCACAGACGAAGAAGCCGCCGCCCATGCTGCCTTCATTGAGGGCTTGGGCGACGGCGCTTTGTGGAAAAAGTTCTCGTAAGAGAGATCAGTTGGGCTGTGTAGCCGCTTTTTGTGCCTCGGCACGACGCGCCATATCCTGACGGTAGAGCTGAACAAAATCGATGTTGTCGAGGTTGAGCGGCGGGAAGCCACCATCGCGGGTCACGTCATGCACGATGCGACGCACGAAGGGGAAGAGCATCCGCGGGCACTCGATCATCAGGAACGGGTGCATCTGCTCTTCAGGCACGTTCTCGATGTGGAATACGCCAGCGTAGTCGAGTTCGAGAATGAAAAGCGTGACGTTCCCGTCTTCCGATTTGGATTCCACCTTGATTTTGGTCGCAACTTCAAACTGGTGATCGGCTTCACGCTTTTTTGCGTCCATGGCGACCTGAACGGAAATATTCGGGCGTCCGTCAGCCTTCGCGGATTTCTGTGCAAGAATGTTCTCGAAGGACATGTCACGAATGAACTGTCCAAGGACTTGCATCTTTACGGGATTTGCCTGTGCAGCGCCATCGGCCTGCGGTGTTGTGGCAGCTTCATCAGCCATTGTTGAGTGTCCTCGAATTTGAAAATCGCGCTCTTTTAACAGGTTGCGTTTGGCGCCTCAATGCTTTGTCCAGCCGGATGTGCCAGCCGCACCACTTCCCTGATAATCATCATCCTCGCGGATCTCTTCCCATTCACCGTCGATGGTCGATCCTCGCGAGGGATTTGGTCCGTGGTCAGGATGAGCACCAAATGGATCTTGTGTGCGATATGCGCCTTGATTGACCGTAAAGCTTTGAACTTTGATCCGTTTTGACATCCACCGATAGAACGCCGTGCGTACGGGTGGGATCAGCAGGGCAAAGCCCAATGCATCGGTGAAAAAACCTGGTGTCAGAAGAAGTGCGCCCGAGAGCAGGATCATTGCCCCATGCGCGAGGGGTTCTCGCGGATCGTTCAGATTGGAAAAGGACGACCGGATCTGCGTCATAGCGAGCGCACCTTGTTGGCGCACCATCGCCGTGCCCAAAATCGCGGTTACAATGACAATCAACAGGGTAGGCCACAGGCCGATAAACCCGCCGACTTGAATGAAAAGTGCGATCTCGATGATCGGAACCGCAACGAAAAGGGCAAAAAGCCACATAGGGTAAGCACTCCTTTATCAAGCCCGCATGTGGACTTGGTCATGTCCCTACCCTACATAAGAGCGAACTGTGGTATTTTCCATGCCGCACCAGACAAGAGGTATCAATGAACCAGTCCATTCTGTCCCTGCTCGTTCTTGCCGGTATCGCAATTTTTCTGATTTTGCGTCTGCGGAATGTTCTTGGCACTCGCGACGGCTTTGAGAAGCCGCGTGTTGATGCACCAGATCAAGCTGCGACAAGCGCTCGCCGTAGCTTTGAAGTCATTGAGGGCGGCGTGGATCACGACATCGCCGACAACGTGACTGAAGGTTCGCGTGCAGCCGATGAGCTGGCGAAGATGAAACGTGTGGAGCCTAGCTTCTCCGTGACAGAATTTCTCAACGGTGCGCGTGGTGCATATGAGATGATCTTGATGGCTTTCGAGAATGATGACCTCGACAGCATTCGCGATTTCCTTGCCGATGACGTTTATGACGCCTTTGATAGTGTGGTGCAGCAGCGCCGTGAAAACGGCCTGACCGTGCATGCGCAATTCTACGGGGTTCGTGAGATCCAGATCATTGATGCCGAATTTGACGAGGCTACGCAGGAAGGCGAAATCAAGCTTCGGTTCGTGGCTGAGATCGTTTCTGCCGTGGCAAACGAAGCTGGTGAGATCGTTGAAGGGGACGCGACCGAGATCAAACGCCAGAAAGATATCTGGTCCTTTGCCCGCAAAATGGGTCAGAACGATCCCAATTGGCGGCTCGTCGCAACGGGCGCATGACGCTAGGGCGGCTCGTTTGCGCCGCCATTGCGGCTGCGGTGATCTACGCGACACCTGCCGTTTCGCAGGAGGCGCAATTGGCCGAAGTTTTTGATTTCGCTGATATCGACGGCTGGGCCGACGATGACCATGCCGCTGCGCTAGAGGTGTTTTCCCAGACCTGCAATCTGATGGACGGGCCCGAGTGGCCGCAGCTTTGCGAAATCTCCAAATCGGCGCCGAGCGCGCGGATGTTTTTCGAGCTGTTTTTCAGGCCAGTTCTGATCGATGACGGCGCCAAGCCCCTATTCACGGGTTATTTCGAACCTGAACTGGATGGGTCGCGCTACAGAACGGGACGTTTCCGCTATCCGCTCTACCGTAGGCCCCCCGAACTCAAGGTCGGCGAGGCATTCCTCCCCCGTTCCGAGATTTCGAGCGGCGCATTGGCGGGGCGCGGATTGGAGATTGCGTGGGTCGATGACCCCGTTGAATTGTTCTTCCTTCAGATTCAAGGATCTGGGCGCATACGTATGAATGACGGTTCGGTTATGCGGGTGGGCTATGCTGCGCATAACGGGCACAACTATCGCTCCATCGGTCAGGAATTGGTGCGCCGAGGCGTGTATAATCGGCATCAGGTATCTGCCGATGTGATCAAGAATTGGGTCCGCAGAAACCCCTCTGATGGCGCGGCGCTCCTCGACAGCAATCCCTCATATGTCTTCTTTCGTGAGGTAAAGGATCATGCCGCGAAGCTTGGTCCTATCGGCGCAATGAACAGACCCATCACGGCCATGCGTTCGATTGCCGTTGATCCTGCCTTCGTGCCACTCGGCGCGCCTGTCTGGGTTGATAAGGGGGGTGAGACGCCATTGCGGCGCCTTATGGTTGCGCAGGACACGGGATCTGCGATCAAGGGCGCACAGCGCGCGGATATCTTCTATGGCACGGGTGATGCGGCGGGTGCGCAGGCGGGACGGATCAAGGATGATGGTCGAATGCTCGTGCTTATGCCAATCCAACTCGCATACGGTCTTGAGGAGCGGCTTTCGGGATGACGCGGCGCAAGAAGGGGCGGATTTCGAAAGAAGATGCGGCGCTTTGGGATGCGGTGCGCAAGACTGCGACTCCGATCAATGTGTCGCGTCTGAAATCAAGTGCCATTGATGAGAGCGCCCTACCCCGCAAGGTGCCGCCCACACCCGAACCAAAACCGCGCGAATATCGAACCCCCGAATTCGAGATCGGCGCAAAACGTGCACATACGCCGATGGGCCATAACCTTTCGCAGAATGTCTCGGATCGACTGGCGGCAGCACCGCTTCAGATGGATCGCAAAAAGCATGGCAAGATGACCAAAGGCAAGTTGACACCCGAAGCGCGGATTGACCTCCACGGGAAGACACTGGCCGCCGCGCACCCTGCCCTGATCCAGTTCATCATGAGGTCATCAGATGCGGGAATGCGCCTTGTTCTTGTGATTACGGGTAAGGGAAAGCACCGCGACGAACCTGGTCCAATTCCTGTCCGCAAAGGTGTCCTAAAAAATCAGGTGCCGCATTGGCTCTATATGCCGCCCCTGCACGATGTGGTGTTGCAGGTTCGGGAAGCGCATCTCAAACACGGGGGATCGGGGGCCTATTACGTCTATCTACGGCGTCGTCGGTAGAAATTTCCGCGCACGTGTTGTGCCGACAAAAGCCAGCATGGATGTCGCGATAAAGTAGACGGCATAGATGAGCATCTGGTCGGTGAAGGGCATTCCAAAATCAATCAGGAAACCCGACACTCCTGGACCAATCGCCGATCCGAGCACCATGACGGCCGTTGCGGCGGCTTTAATCGCACCGATGTGCCGTGTGCCATAGAATTCTGCCCAAAAGGCCCCGATCACGGTGCCCTGCATTCCAATGCCAATCCCTGTCACCGTAAGACCGACTGCGGCCATCAGGAGCGTGTCGGCGTGGGAAATCAGGATGAACCCAAGCGCATAGGGAATGGGCGCAATAGGCAGAACCCGACCCGCGCCGAACCTGTCGACCGCGATGCCCGCGAGGAATGTTGCGGAGATAGAGGTGATGGTAAGCCAAGGATAAAGCGCGACATACTCCGTGAGTTGCCAGCCCTTTACCTCGGCGAGATGCACCTGTTGGAAGAACAGCGCGGTTCCCCATGCGGGTGGCCCCAGAAGCAGGGGAACAACCATCCAGAACAGCGAATGACGTAAGAGCGTGCCCCGCGTCCAGTGTTCGCCGTTCATGCCTGCCGCACTTGTGCTTTCTGCGATGGACTGCGGCGTGCGCTCCTGTCGGAGAAGCAAAAGAAGCAAAGGTATCAGAACGATGGCGAGACCCGCCGCAACCACCCAGCTTTGCCGCCACCCAAGAGTGACCATCAAACCGACAAACACGATGGGAAGCACGGCCTGCCCCACAGCAAAACCGAAGCTGGCAATGGAAAGCGCGCGTCCGCGTGTTGCCTGAAACCAGCGGGCCATAGCCACCATTGCGATCTGGCTCGTCATCCCCTGCCCCGTAAAGCGTAGGGCGAATATTACGAAGACGAGAGCGATCACATTCGGGACAGCGGCCATGGATAGGCACGCCAGAGCCAAGCCGACAAGAATAGCGGGCGCCAGAACACGCACGCGAAACCTGTCCGTCAATACGCCCGCGAACACCATCACCGCCGCCGAGGCTGTTGTGCCAAGAGAATAAATCGCCCCCCACGCACCATGGCTGAGCGAAAATTCCGCCCGAATATCGGCCGCGAAAATCGAGATAAAGAAGGTCTGCCCGTAGGACGATGTCAGGGTCAGGAGAAAGCCGACGGCCAACCATCGCGCATTATCGAGCACGAAGCGCAGATATGTCATAGCTCCTTAATGCGCATACCTGTCGCAAAAGGAAGGGCAAAGCCCCTGTGCGCCCGCAAGAAACACTAGAGCATGAAGCGGCTTACATCCGTTGCTCGCGCCATGTCGCCAACGTTCTTTTCCACAAACTCGGCATCCACAGTCACCGTATCGCCGCCGCGGTCGGGTGCCGCGAACGACAGCTCTTCGAAAACCCGCTCCATGATGGTGTGAAGCCGTCTCGCGCCAATATTTTCGATGGTCGAGTTCACCTCTTGCGACAGGCGCGCGATGGCGGAAATGCCATCTTCGGTGAAATTCACGGTGACTTCCTCGGTTTCCATCAGCGCCTTGTACTGCAGCGTGAGTGCATTATCCGTTTCAGTCAGGATGCGCACGAAATCACTCTCTTCCAAGGCGCGCAATTCAACGCGGATCGGCAGACGACCTTGCAACTCGGGCAGCAGGTCTGAGGGTTTGGCAATATGGAAAGCACCTGACGCGATGAACAGGATATGGTCGGTTTTGACGGGGCCGTATTTTGTGCTGACCGTCGTGCCCTCGATTAGGGGCAGCAGGTCGCGCTGAACACCTTCACGGCTCACATCGCCGCCACGGGCTTCCGAACGCACACAAACTTTGTCGATCTCGTCGAGAAACACGATCCCGTTCTGTTCAGCCGCCTCCAAGGCCGCGCGATTGACGGTTTCGTCATCAAGCAATTTATCGGCTTCCTCGGAGATTAGCGCGTCATAGCTTTCGGACACCGTGAGTTTCTTCTTAACCGTGCGTCCGCCGAATGCCTTTCCGAATAGGTCACCAAGGTTCATCATGCCGCCCATTTGTGGCTGGCCTGGAATGTCCATCATGCCCATTGGCGGTGTGTTGTCTTGCAAGTCCAGCTCGATAACCGTGTCATCCAGCTCACCGGAACGGAGTTTCTTACGGAACATCTCACGGGTTTGATCGCGCGCATCCGATCCCGCGATGGCTTCGATCACCCGTTCTTCGGCCGCACTATAGGCCTTCGCCTTTACGTCCTCGCGCATCTGTTCGCGGGTCTGCGAAATGGCGGCATCGACGAGATCACGGACAATCTGCTCCACATCACGGCCAACATAACCGACCTCGGTGAATTTCGTCGCCTCGACTTTGACGAACGGGGCCTTGGCGAGTTTCGCCAGACGGCGGGAAATCTCGGTCTTGCCCACGCCTGTCGGCCCGATCATCAGGATATTCTTGGGATACACTTCCTCGCGAAGATCGTCGGACAATTTCTTGCGCCGCCAACGATTGCGAAGTGCTACAGCCACGGCGCGCTTTGCGTCCGATTGGCCGATGATGAAACGGTCGAGTTCCGAGACAATATCGCGCGGGGTCAGGTCGGTCATTTGGAAATCTTCTCCACGGTCAGGTTGCCGTTTGTGTAGACACAGATATCGGATGCAATCGCCATCGCTTCGCGTGCGATGTCTTCGGCATTCTTGTCGGTCTCCATGAGACCGCGCGCGGCGGCGAGCGCAAAGTTGCCTCCCGAACCAATGGCGGCCACATCATGTTCGGGTTCCAAGACGTCACCCGCGCCCGTGATGACGAGCAAAGCGTCACCGTCGGTCACAATCAGCATCGCTTCCAGCTTTTGTAGGTACTTGTCCGTGCGCCAGTCCTTTGCCAACTCGACACTGGCACGCGCCAGTTGCCCAGGTGTGGCCTCTAGCTTCGCTTCTAGCCGCTCAAGGAGGGTGAATGCATCCGCCGTCGAACCAGCAAATCCCGCCACGACCTCATGACCACCAGGAGACAGGCGTCGCACTTTGCGTGCGGTGCCCTTGATTACGGTCTGGCCGAGGGAAACCTGACCGTCGCCCGCAATGACAACTTCGCCGCCACGTCGCACGCCGATTATGGTCGTTCCGTGCCAGCCTGGGAATTCTTCGTGTGACATGATGTGTCCTTTCCTTCCCGACCTATATGTTAGCCATGTGCGGTCTGCGCAACCTCAAGGCACCGAATCCGCATGAAAAAGGGCGCCGCAAGGGCGCCCGTTCTCTATCGCGTGGCGAGAAAATCAAACGACTTCGTCGATCCAGCTTTGCAAAGCGGATTTGGGTGCCGCGCCTGTCTTGTTCGAGACGACCTGACCGCCGTTGAACATAAACAGCGATGGGATCGCGCGAACGCCGTACTGGCCAGGTGTGCCAGGATTTTCGTCAACGTTCACTTTGACGATTTTAACTTTGCCTTCGTATTCGTCGGACAGCTCTTCGAGAGCGGGTCCGATCTGTTTACAAGGGCCACACCACTCCGCCCAGAAGTCCACGACAACGGGAACATCGGAATTGAGGACTTCGGCTTCGAAGGTGGCGTCGGAGGCAGAGACGGTTGCCATGGGAATTCTCCTGAATAATGGGCTTGGCCAAAACCTAGGTGCGGTGGGGGCCGTGGTCAAGATATAGAGGTGTCACGAAGTGCCTTCCTCACGATATCGAGAGGAATTGGCATCAACTCCGCCGTTCGGGTCCACAGTAGTGCAACCTCGATCGTGTGATTTGGATACATGCGTTCAGCGGCCTGTGCATAGGCACCAAGTTGTCGCAACAGGCCGACAGGAACGGCCGATGCTTCTTTCGGGATCACTGCATTCGTCTTGAAATCGACGATCTGTATACGCCCGTCCTCAACGATAAGCCGGTCTATGATGCCGTGGACTCCGCGCATCTCACCGCCGATTTCAAGTTCTCCCGAAAAGGGCACTTCCGAAATTGAATTCGACCCGAACACAGCCCAATCGTAAGACTTGTCGAATACAGCTCGAACTTCTTCCAACAATGCATCGACTTCGCTTTCAAGGATCGCGTCCTCTCCGTCGCCCAGCGTCAGAAGTGCGAAATCACGTTGCTCCGCTCTGGGCACATCCTGCAACGTATCCAGCAAGACGTGTATTTGACGACCGCGTCGCATGGCCGTTTCATCGTCGGTATCAACAGGTTCATCAAAAAGCGCCTTCGCCCCGCCGAGATCTGATGGCGAGAGAAAGGGGGGCTTGTCAGGATGGCGCGGTGCGGGATCTTCGATCCATGACGGAAGCGTGGCGCGCGTAGAGGTGCTCACATCAGGCGCTTCTTCCTCTCGCTCGCGCCAATCTCCTGTCTGATACCGCGTAATGATGCCGAAATCGTTGGAGATTTGCTTGGTCGGCAAAGTCTCTAATCCAGCGGAAACAAGGTCATGCCACGTGACGGCGTCCTTTGCCGCATTGTCTTTTTCACTCCGTGAACCCGCAACGATCAGCCACCGTTCTGCCCGCGTCATGGCGACGTAAAGAAGGCGGCGATCTTCCTCTTCCTCTGCGTTCTTCGCTTTCGCAATTGCCTCTGAAAGCACATCACCAGCCATCGCCGCAGGGCCGTTCGCAATGACGGCCCCGTTCGCGATCGGGAGCGCGGGCTTCTTGTGCACTTTACTGCGGTCCGCCTTCGCACATTCGGGGAGGATCACAATAGGCGCCTCCAAACCCTTGGCCCCATGCGTTGTCATCACACGGATCAGGTTTGCGCCGTCGCCAAGTTGTCGTTTTACCGTGCTTTCCTGCGCTTCGAACCATGCCAGAAATCCGGTCAAACTTGGAATATCTGCGGATTCGTAGGTTCGTGCGAGGTTAAGAAGCTGGTCGATTCCATCTTCGGCTTCCGCACCTAAGCGCGACAGAAATCGGCGACGCGCGCCGTGGCGGGTCAAAATACGATCCAGCAGCTCGTAGGGTCGCGAAAAATCGAGCTTGCTTCTAAGATCGTCCAGAATTTCCATAACCTGCGGGAACGCATCGCGATTTTCGCGTAGGCGCGACCACAGGGTGTTTGTCCCGCGCCCATGAGCAAGCGTGAAAAGCTCTTGTTCCGAGAGATTGAATATCGGTGATCTCAGGGCTTCAGCCAGCGAAAGGTCGTCGTCCTCAAGCGCAAGGAATGACAGGAGAGATATCAGGTCCCTCACCCCCAATTCGTCGGAAACGATCAGACGGTCCGCGCCCGCAACGGGTAGCCCCGCCGATTTTAGCCTGCTGAGGATGTGGCTGAAAATGCCAGTCCGGCTGCGCACCAAAATCATGATGTCTCGCGGCTCAATTGCACGAAACTGTCCGTTTTCCCCTTGAATCGAGCCGTTTTCGAGCATGTCGCTGATCTGCTCGGTGATCAGTTCCGATAGGACGGCGCGGTGATGTTTGGGGGAAACCTTGTCAACTGCATCGCTCCAATGGCTGTCTGCATCGGTTTCGGGTTCCGATGAAACAATCGGCCACAGGTCGACGCGTCCTGCACGCTCACCAAAGAACGCAATATGACGGGTTTCTCCACCTACACCCCGCCCGTTGGCCTGCTCAAAGACATGATCGACGGCTGTCAGGATTTCGGGCGCGGATCGAAACGAGTGTTCGAGGGTGAGCTGTTGCAACTCCGATCCAGTCGGGCGCAGCCGTTCATCGAAGAAGTCGCGCATACGGTCAAAACCCGTAGGATCGGCCCCTTGGAAAGAATAGATCGACTGCTTTTTGTCGCCTACCACGAAAATCGTGCGCACCACATCGTCCCGCGCGCCAGTGCCTGCTGCAAACTCTTCGGCAAGATGCCGGATGACCTCCCATTGCGTCGGGCTGGTGTCCTGCGCTTCGTCCACCAGAATGTGATCGAGTCCGCCATCGAGACGATACAGCACCCATTGCGCCATCTCCGAGCGCGACAACAGATCGCGGGTGGATCGGATCATGTCGTCGAAATCGAGATACCCCAGTTCGCGCTTTAGACGTTTGAACTGTGTGATGACACGATGGGCAAAACGATGGACGGCCAACGTCCGCTCAGCGTCTTTGAAAGACAGCGCTACAGGGAAGGCATATTCGACGCGCTTCATGAGATCCTCAAGCGGAGTAAGCGCGTCGGAATGTTCCGCAATGAACCCCTTAGTCCCGACCCCACGAGGAAGCCCGAACCGAGACAAGCGGAAATTTGGGGAGTCCTTGGATTGAACGAGAAAACGTGACGCCAGTGCGAGAATACCGTCGATGCTCGCGGGAGTGGTAGAGATTTGCGCGAGTGCTTCGGCGAATTTTACATCCGTAGATTTGTCGCTCGTGGCAAAAAGTGCGGCCATCTTTTCGAGCATTTCTTTCTCGCCACCAAGAAATACCTGCCCGACAAGGGAGGATTCCGACACGCCCTGCGGAAGCCCGTGCCACGAATAGACGTCACTTTCCGCTGGTTTTGTCTCGAAATCCTCTGCATTCGAGAGGAGGTTTTCGATGTATCCGAAAATCGTTTCGGCGCCCAGTTGTGGAACAATACCGTCGATCAGGTCAGCATCTGGTCCGCGCGCCATCTCGTCGAGAATATCTTCCAGCAGGCGCTGTTTTATCCTGTTGTCGAGTTCTTGAAACTGGGGAGATACGCCCGCCTCCAGTGGAAACCGCCGCAAGAGGCCACTACAGAAGGAGTGGATCGTCTGGATTTTTAGCCCGCCAGGCGTTTCGACGGCACTGGCAAACAGCCGCCGCGCGGCGGAAAGTGTTTCTGGCGTCAGATTAGCCTCGGGATCGAGGGCTCGCAATTCCTCCTTGAGTGCATCGTCGGGAAGCATCGCCCATCTGCCGAGGTTTTTGAGCAGCCTGTTTTGCATCTCAGCCGCAGCGGCCTTTGTGTAGGTTAGGCAAAGAATGTTCTGCGGTGGAGTTTGACGTAACAAGAGGCGTGCAACACGGTCGGTGAGAACCTTGGTCTTTCCCGATCCCGCGTTCGCTGAAAGCCACGTGGAGCGCTCAGGGTGAGCAGCTGTAATCTGGCGGGCGCTGGCGTCGGTCATGAAAGCTCCTCCTGCACAGGGTCTTCACTCGTGTCCCACTCTCCGAGGCGCGCAAGATGGTCGAAGTCACCCGCAAACCCCTCTTTCTCGGCGGCGCGTTGACCCGTGTATCCAACATGCCCCCCAATATGACGTCCAAGCAGCGCTTTCAGCCCTTCAAGAGTTTCCTGAATACGCGGGCCATCAAGCGCATCGCCGACGGACTTCAGGTCTTTATTCAGCCCCAGATAGGTGAAGCCCGACGCAACACCCTGACCAACCTTCTCAAAGGTGCCTTCGGCCAGAATCACAGCTTCATAAAGGAGCTGGAGGTTGAAGACGCCAATTTGCTTGGGCGATGGTGGCGAGCTCTTGTAGTCGTAAATGTGAAAGGTGCCGTCGTGGAGTTGGTCGATCCGGTCCGCTTTCGCGGTGAGTTCAAAGTCGAGGCTCTTGATCCGCATTCCCCCTTTAGTTTCAGGGAAAATTGCATCCGCTTCGGCTGCGCGCGCCAATTCGTCCGCAACCAGTTTTTCCGAAATTCGCGAGATATGTGAGAGCCAAATCTGCCGATGAAATGGTGGAATTCCGCCTTTGTCGAAGGCCGTCCCAGCCGCATTTAGAAGCCTTTTTTGCGCAGTTTTAGGATCTAAATCAAAAGGCAGATCCGTCAGGAAAACCTCCATCATCGTGTGAAGAACATTCCCACGATCACGGGGGTCGCCCGCGAAGTTTAGAGGGGAGAGTTTTCGCAGCCCAAGAATGCGCTGTGCATAGACTGCATAGGGATCGCGAAGGAGGCGCTCGACGGCGGTGACGGGCATTTCCTTCGGTTGCGCGTAGGAGGGCGGGATGGGGCTGGGGCGATGGGCGCGGTCGAGTTGCTCTGGCAAACGATCTGGATGATCCAACTCGGCCGCCATGCGCGTCCATCGCCTGCCGCGTTCAGACATAGCCGCACGCGCCGCACGGCTTTCGTCGCTTGCCCCGTCGAGCAGGTTCAGCACACGAACCAACCAACGCGAGGGAACGGTGTCGGCTTCGGCATCGCGCACGGATCGTGAGAGAATGACCTCGCGCGCGCAGAACGCTTGCTCGAAGTCATGAGCGGACAGGCCGACCATTTGATCAGGAGATAGAAGCCCAGCCGCCTTGCGCAATTCGCGGTTGAACCACGGATCAGCGGCGGGATGTTGCGGCCAGACACCATCGTTCAATCCTCCGAGGATCACGAGATCGGCATCCAGAGACCGCGCCTCCAAGGTGCCCCAGATCAGGACATTCGGATGGCGTGGGGTGGGATCGCGGGACAGTTCGCGCGCAAGAACTGTACGAAAGAAATCCTCAAATACCCGCGCCGACATATCGCCACCCGCGTCTGCGTCATGCACCATTCGGTCGATCAAATGCTGCATCGCGCGTCCGTCGAGACCGCTCCAAAGCGCGGATGAATCTTCCGACCAAGGGCCGCTAACAAGACCCGAAACTACCTCAATAAGCGCATTCAAGTGGAACGAGAGCGGCCTTTCGGCGTTGCTCTCCCGACCAAAGAGTACGCCCTTTACCCAGTCCACCCAGATGGCGCGCGCTGCGCATTCGCCTTCGTCACGCGGCTTACTTGCCCATGCGCTCAGAACGGCTTCATCAACAATTTCCGAGGATCGGCGGCGCAGGAACACTTCCAAGGAACGGGTCCAGAGAAGGTGCTGTCCGCGCCCTGTTTTCTCGCCAAAGGTCGCGTCAGGTTCGGAGCGCGCAACGAGTGGATGCTTGAGCACTACAAGGAGATCGGCGGCAGTAATGGATCGGCCGAACAGGCTCGCGACATGGCGGAACAAGCGGCCAGGGGGTGTTTGATTGAGCGGAACGCCAGCACTGTCTTCGGGATCAATGTTCCAGCGGTCAAGACATGCAGTCACTTGCCGTGCCAGATCGCGGTCGGGCGTTATAAGAGCAGCACGCCTGTTGGTTTCTGCGGCATCGCGCAATACCAGCGCAATCGAAATCGCCTCCGCTCTGGGGTCGGCCGCTTCTATGAGTGTCAAATCTGCGCATGCGGCGGCGATCTCTGGCAAGTTCGGCCCATCGCGCATCCATTGATCAGTCACAGGGGCGGGGCGCAGCGCCAGTGACAAAAGCGCGTTTCGTGGCGGGCTTGGTGGTGTGGTGCTGGCGAAGGGTTGCACGTCGTCTTGGGACAGTCCCAAGCGATTGGCCATCCGAATAACCCGCTCCTGAGGGTGGTCGCGTGTTTCGTCTGTGGCAATCCGATCCCAAACTTCGGCGGGCATTTCAAAGTCCACTCCAGGATAGACCACAGCCCCTTGAGGAAGCTTCGCGACGACCTCCATGAACCGCGCTGTCGTGCCGCGCGACCCTGTGGAACCGACCACCAGAACCGGGTGGGACGGCGGGGAGGTTTGCCAATTCTGTGCTTTCCGTTCAACAACGGCGCGAAGACGGGCCTCGGAGATTGGCGGGGTGGTTTCCGCATCGTCATAGAACCGTTTGACCAGCCCAATGAAGTCCAATGCCTTTTGCCAATGGTTCGAGATATCAGGGACGTTGAGGTTCTTGAGGTCTTCGTAGGACACACCCTCGTCATGCATTTCCCCCAACAAGCGTGCGAGGCTGTCGGCGAGACCATGGACCGACACCCGATCAGCAAAGTCGGGCTCGCGTTCAAGGAAGGAGGTCACAAGCTGTGCCAGTTCCAACCTGAGTTTCAACGGCGACATCGGCAGCGGAATATCGTGGTAGCGCGGATCTTTGGCGAGGTCAGTAATCAACCGTATCCGAGGCAAGAGCCGCGTGGTTCCGTCATCGAAAGCGTCTCTAAGGTTGCGCTTCATCCGTGAGGTGTTCACGTAGATTTCGGTGCGCGCGAGCAATTCGGGACCGTCGTCACCAAAATGCGCCAACAGACCGTCACGCACGGCATGTGTGTAGTTCACACCGCAGGGCAGGCCGAAAAGCCTTGGAATTTCACTTGGCGGAAACATAGGCGGCCTCCTCAAGTTCTTCTTCTGCGCGTGCGATGCCTTCAGGGCTGCCGACGTCGCACCATATGCCGTCAAAAACTGCACCATAGAGGCGTCCATCGGTGTGGATCGCATTCCACGCCTTGTTCATCGAAAAAGCGGTGTCGGGCACGCGCGTCACTGCGGATAGTTTGGTGATTTGCAGACCCGTGTAGACAAAGTCACCCCCACGCGCCAATCGCCCGTTGTCATCCAGAGCGAAATCACCTGTCCCGTTGTGACCGCGGGTGTTTTCGCTTGGGACGGTGAGCAGGAGTGCATCCATAATCGAAGGATTCCATTGCGCGCAGAGTGTTTCAACTGGAGTGCCGCCGATCCATACAGTGTCGGTGTTGAGCGTGAAGCAGGTGTCACCAGAGATCAGCCGAGCAGCGTTCTTCAGCCCTCCGCCCGTCTCTAGAAGAATAGATTCCCGCACAACCTGCACGCCATGCTCGGCCAGATGGGTTTCAAGTTCGTCGGGTAGGTAATGAGTGTTCGCGATCTTTTTGGGGACATCTGCGACAATATCCAGCGCGTAGTCCACAAGTGGGCGCTCGCGCACCTTTATCATGGGCTTTGGCATTATTGACGTGAGCGGGCCCATACGAGTGCCGCGCCCCGCGCAAAACAGCATTACAGTGTCGGGACAGTTCCGCATTTGGACTTCAGAATCTCCAGATTTTGCGCCGTTGGCGCAGGATAAACAGCGGCAACAATCGCGCGGATGTCTTTCAGGGCGGGATGTTCCAGATCTTCCATCAAATGATCCCAGACCCGAGGGATGAGGTCCACATAATGTGGCTTTTCAAAGTGGAGCGACATACGCGCGAAGTTCCTCAGGATACGCAAATTTCGCTGCGCCGAGGCGGTTGCGCAATCACGGGAAAAAGCCTCACCGTCCACGCCAGATCGTTCGATGAAACGCGCGATACAGGTGTCGCGCACCTCTTTTGACACATCTCGCCGCGCGTCCCTGACCAGCGACATCAGGTCATAGGCGGCGGGACCGCTCATCGCGTCCTGATAGTCGAGCAGGCCGACTCGGTGGATCCCATCGCGTTTGGGAAGCCAGACAAGATTCTGTGCGTGATAATCGCGCAGAATCGTGGTGCGTGCGGGAGAGAATGAGGCAATCAGGCTTTCGAGAGCATTGCTCATGTCCGCCGTGAGGGCTTCATCCGTCTCGTCGGAAATGCCGCCCACATACCAGCGCACGCTTGCCGCAGCGAGGTCGGCCATCTGTGGGTCGTAGGGCTTCACGTCAGGTAGGGGGCTACTTTGATATAGGTGGACAAGCACATCCGTGGCTTCAGCGTAAAGCACATGTTCTTGAGACGCGTCGCTGGCGCAAATCCTGTCAAAAACAGCATCGCCGAAATCCTCGATCACGAGAAATCCGAGGTCGATATCCGCTTCATATGTTTCGGGTGCAGATAGGCCCAACGATCGCAAATATGCGCCGACCTTTAGAAACGGGCGCACATCTTCGCCGAGGGCGCGGGGTGCGTCCATAACGATGGCATGCCTGTCTTTGGCTTTGTCGAATAGTCGAAAATACCGCCGCCGGGATGCATCGCCAGCAAGCGGTTCAATGTCTGCATCCCGCCATTCGGTGCGTGACAAAAAGGCGGTGAGTTGTTCGAAGCGTTCCTCCATGCGGCGAGTCTATCCCGCCTGTGACGGGATACAAGCGCGATCACATCTCGACAAACTCGGGATCGGTTGTGGCGCGGGGAACGTAATTCGATGGGGTGCGCGTTTCGGGAATAAAGCCTGCAACGGTCTGGCCTCCCGAAAGCGGCGTAATACGACAGGACAGGCGGCGACCATCCCAAAGGCGCGTGGAACCCGACCAGTTCTCGCGCGTGACTTCTCCGCCAACAATTGCCTTGATATCGCTCCAAATGGATGTCGGCGCGCATTTGGAACGCCAAATGCGGGTAGCTTCGACAATCCCCATATCCAGCGCTTCACCATCCTCATTCGTGTTCCAAAGCGCGTCATAGGCAGTATTGCTCATCACCAAGCAACCATCAGGCCCGAAGACTGCAATGGCTTCCTCAAGACTGTCGATCACCGCCTGGCCTGTTTCGATCTCGGTGCGGAAGCGGCGGGTGAGGGTCATTTCCGAGGTGATGTCTTCGAACAGGAATGCGATTGCCCCGTCGGGGTGGGGGTGGCCAGTCACGCGATAGGTCGTGTCGGATGGCAATGCCCATTGCTCTTCGAAAGTGCCGTGTTCTGCTGCGGATTCCAGTGCGGACATTTTCTGACGCCATGATTTGTAGTCTTTCGGCTCGGGCATCATGCGGCGGTCCCGCAGAGTGTCGAGAAAAAGCGTCAGGGTCGGCCGTTTTTCAAGAAACTCCTCTTCGAGTGTCGTCAGCGCTATCAGCGCGGGGTTGAAGAAGGCCAGCTTCCTGTCGTGGTCGAACACCGCCATGCCAATTGCAAGATGAGAAAAGCTCTTGGTCAGGGTTTCGGTGAAGGCGCGCAGGGCGGTTTCGGTCTGGACTGCGTCATCAGCGGGGATGGCGGAAAACAGCATCTCGCCGTCATTGTTGCTGCGGTAGACATCAAACCACAGGATTTCACCCTCCGCGCTTTCGATTCGGAGGCGGTCATGCAGGCAGGCCCCAACGGGCGGTTTGGAAAGATCGCCGAACAGGCGGCGTGGAGGCCAACGCGGGACTCCATCGCCCTCGTCGAAACTGTCAGCAATGCCGAGATAAGCGGAGTTCGCCCACGTGATCGTGCCGTCAGGTGCTTCGTGCCAGATCAGGATGGGGCCGTTTTCAGCCGTGGCGCGTAAGGTTTCAAGCTCTTGCTCCATCGCCTGAACAAAGTGGCGGTCGAACTCGCTCATGCTGTCTTCGGCATCCACGCTTTTGAGTGAAATCCGTGCAAGCCCGCGCCGCCATTCACAAATCAGGCTGGCTTGTCCGTTCTTGCTCTCGATGATCATTTTCTGCTCGTCGGCGAGATGTGCGATGCGGGTTGGGAGGTCGGGAAACTGGGTTAGAAAGGCCGAAATCAGGCGCGACCAGTCGGATGACCCGCGTGGCGTCCCCTCCAGAATGGCGCGGGCTTCGGGTGTGGCGTCGACTAGGTGTTCGTCGTCAAACAGAAACGCGGTCTCCCCATCTTCCCACTCGAGCGCAAGACGGTCGTTTTGTTCCCTTCTGGCGGATAGGGAGGCTGTTGCGTAGATCACGACAAAGGCGACGCAGAGGCTGGCAGTTGTCAAAATCGCGAGTTGCGTGAGCATTCGGGCTTCCGTATCGGCGCCACTCGGTTGAGCGCGCTTTTGAATTTTTCCGCACGCCTGGAGGTGATCGCGCGCAGCTTCACCTCCGAATTTTGTAAAGAATGGTTAATATGTCGTTAACTAGGCTGCCGTCTGCGCCGAGACCTTAGGGGGCGAGAATAGGATCGTTCTCCCCAAGGGGATCAAGCTCTTCGCCCTCGGGCACACAAATTCGATCTCGCGCCCACGTCACCTCAACAATCGCACCCGAACGACGCCCCGCACGCATATGCACGTCATGACGATCCGCGCCGTTAGCAAAAGCGATCTCGGCTCCCGTCCGCTCCAGAAGGGTCTTTGCAATGAACAGCCCCAGCCCCATCCCATCGTATTCGGGACGTTTGGCGGAAGTTCGTTCACTGCGACGGCGACGCACATAGGGATCGCCGATCCGTCCGATCACCGAGGCGGGAAAGCCTGATCCGTCGTCAATAATCCGTAGACGGATGTGCGTGCTGGTCCATGAGATATCCACCCACACCGTTGTTTGCGCGAAATCGACCGCGTTCTGGACGAGGTTGCGCAATCCGTGAATGATCTCTGGATAGCGATAGACATAGGGTTGTTCGCGATCGTCAGGAGCTTCCATCACAGCAATCACCACCTCGCGCCCGCGCTCGAGATGCGGAGCGGCGGCCTCTTCGACCACGGCCTGAAGGGGAGCTGTTCGCATGTGTTTGTCGTCTTTTCCTGCACGCCCCATTGAACGCAGAATGTCGCGGCAACGGTCCGCCTGTTCGCGGATCAGTGCGGCATCCTCGCGCAGCACCTCATTGTCAGCGAGATCGTCGACCAATTCGGAACTGACCAGTTTGATCGTGGCGAGCGGTGTGCCCAACTCATGTGCTGCGGCCGCAACGACACCACCGAGGTCTGTAAGCTTTTGTTCCCGCGTGAGTGCCATTTGGGTTGCCAGAAGAGCCTCGGACATCGAATGGGTCTCCGAAGTGACACGCCATGAAAACAGGCCGAGGAACAGCACCCCGATGATGATTGCCGCCCATTGGCCAAAGAGGAACAGATCAGGCAGGGACAGCTCGGCACCGTCCGCCAGTTGAAGCGGAATGTTGAACGTCGAAAGCAGCGTGACAAATGCAATCGCGACTGCGCCCGCCAGCACCGACGACTTGGGTCGAAGCGCCGTTGCGGCGATGGTCACGGGTGCGAGGATCAATAGCGCGAAGGGGTTGTTCAATCCGCCCGACAAGTAGAGCAACGCTGATAGCTGCGTAATATCGAACAGAAGCATCAGCGTTACGCCTTTCTCGGAAAGGCGGGTGTTCTCTGGGTAGACGAAAACGCTTACGATATTGATGATCACCGATGCGCCGATCACAAGGGCGAAGCTGCCGAGGTGAAGAGACAGGTCGAAAATCTGCTGCGCAACAAAGAGAGAGGCGAGCTGTCCTGTGATGGCAATCCAACGGAGCGCGACGAGTGTGCGAAGCCGAACCCAGTTGGAACGGCGCTCCATATCGATAAGGGACGCTGGATGTGGTGCCATTGACGTGCTCGTGACCTCGCTGCGGCATTAGTTCCCCTTGTTAATACCTCAAAGACAGTCGATCAATGCACCTGACATAACGAGGAGAAACGCATGTCCACACGCTCAACTGCAATTTCAGCCGCCGTGGTGGTTGCCGCATTTCTCGCTGGAACGGCCTATTACGTGACAAAATCCGGCGATGACGACCCGTTTGCCGAATGTCGTGCGAACGCGGTTTCTGGTGGCGCGGGGGCAATTGGCGGGCCGTTTGAGCTCGTGCGCGAGGATGGCGTGACGGTGACTGATGAAGATGTCGTCACCAAGCCAACCATTCTCTACTTCGGTTACACCTTCTGTCCTGATGTGTGTCCGCTCGACAGCATGCGTAACGCAGATGCCCAGCGTCTGCTCGAAGAGCGCGGCTACGACGCGCAAACCGCGTTCATTTCAATCGATCCTGAACGTGACGATGTTGAAACGGTCGCCGAGTTCACTGACCTTTTTCATGATGACATGATCGGGCTGACGGGTTCGGTTGAACAAGTCAAAGCGGCGTCACAGGCATATAAGACCTATTACAAAAAGCAGGACGGTGATCCCGAATACTATCTCGTCGATCACTCGACCTTCACATACCTCGTATTCCCCGAAGTGGGATTCGTGGATTTCTTCAGGCGTGAGGATTCGCCCGAAGCGATGGCGGACCGCGTGGCGTGTTTCATCGACGCGGCGTCGTGACGGGTTTGAGAAGCTCGGCGCGATTGCGCGCCGCCTTTGCCGCTGCGTTTCCTCGATATACGTTTTGACCATGCATTCGCGCTCACCTATGGTGACGTGACGCGATTTCGTGGCATTGAGTGCTGCGGATTCCACGCGGAGGGAAAGCACATGACCGCAGATACGAAAGCCCAACTCGGCGACGATCGTTCGCTTCTACTTGTCGATGACGACGAGCCGTTTTTGCGTCGTCTGGCGCGAGCAATGGAAAAGCGCGGGTTCGAGGTTGAGACAGCTGGGTCCGTTGCTGCGGGCAAGGCGATCTCCACGGCCCGCCCACCTGCCTACGCCGTTGTTGATTTGCGTTTGGAGGACGGGAACGGGCTCGACGTGGTTGAAACGCTGCGCGAGAAACGCCCCGATAGCCGCATTGTGGTCCTCACGGGATATGGCGCAATTGCGACGGCTGTGGCTGCGGTGAAAATTGGTGCTACCGACTACCTGTCGAAGCCAGCGGATGCCAATGACATCACCAATGCGTTGTTGGCGAAGGGCGATGAATTGCCGCCGCCGCCCGAGAACCCGATGAGCGCGGATCGTGTTCGTTGGGAACATATCCAGCGGGTTTATGAGCTTTGCGATCGCAATGTCTCCGAGACCGCGCGCCGCCTCAACATGCACCGCCGGACACTCCAGCGAATTCTGGCAAAACGCTCGCCGCGCTAAGTCTCTTCGCCGTCCTCAATCTCGTTGCCGATGTCTTCAACCGTGGGGATCGGTTCCGCGTTTCGCAACAGCCAGTTGCGGCAGGTTTTGACCTGCGGAGAAAGGACGCCTGGCAAGGTCACGATGTAATAGCCGATGTTTTCGGGATCGCCCTCGTAGAGTACCTTCATGCGACCCGACGCGATGTCGTCCTCGACCAGAACCCTCGACTGGATTGAGACGCCGAGGCCCGACCTCACGGCGGATAGGGTCAGGGCGTTGCTCGCCATTTCGCGGTACCCGCTTTCGTTGAAGTCGATTCCGACCCGTTTTCCCCACGCGTATTGCTCGCTCGAAAACTCCGAGAACATCCAGAACAGCTCAGCGGGGTTCTCGATGTCTTCGAACTTGTCGGCTTCCGTGTAATCAGGACTGCAAACCACCGCAAAGGGACTCATCAGGAGTGGCACCACATCAACGCCAGGCCAGTCGCCCTGACCAAAGCGGATGGAGATGTCGACACCGTCCGCGCGGAGGTTCCGCATGCCCATGGATGGTAAAACTTGCAAATGGATTTCCGGGTGTTCGGCCCAGAAGGCGCCAAGTTTAGGCATCAGCCAGACTTCTGCAAAGGTAGGTGTGGTTGCAATGTTGATCGGTCGATTTGTCTTTTCATCGGTGACGGCGCGCACGCCGCTGATGATCATGCCAAATCCTTCCGCCAAGGCATCGGCCAGTTGCTGCCCTGAGGGGGTCAGGGCCATGCCGCGCGATACGCGGTTGAGAAGTTTTTCATCAAGATGGTCCTCAAGCGCTCGCACATGTTGTGCGATTGCCGCGTGAGTCACGTTCAATTCGCGCGCGGCGGCGGTGTAACCACCCAGTCGCGCGGCGGCCTCGAATGCTCGCAGTGACGCGAGTGAGGGGATGTCTTTCCAGTCCATGGGCGCATGATAGCTGAGCTTACATCATGAAAGCTATATCAACTTCTGGGAATCGTGAGGTCGTGCCAAAAAGGGGGAGACACAGAAACACTCACGCGAATGAGGTTGATCATGACCATGTTTAAAACCCTCTTCAGGATCTCGAAGCGCAATCGCGCAGCCAACCCAATGCTGCGTGAGCAACGCCGTCTTAGTGACATGCGATTCGACCTCGAAACCCAAATGCGCCGCAAGATCAGTATCTGATCGGCGCTCTGGCTTTCAGACGAACAAGGTCCGCCTTGGCGGGCTTTTTTTGCTTTCCGTTTGATTTATCTAAAGGGCAGCCATCAGTTCGGCATGGCGACGGGTAAATGCTTCGCGCGCTTCGAGTGGTGGGCGCAAACGAATGTCGAGCGTTCCCACTAAGTCGGGGTTCATTTTCCCGAAGAACCTGTTGCTTTCTTCCTCCGAAAACCCTGCGATCTGTGTGGCTTCTAGCCACGCTGAGACCTTGTCGGCTTTCTTGATTCTGCGTTTTACCGCGAGGGGAAGCTTTGCAGGAAGGCCGAAGCGGATGTGGATCGCCGCTGTCAAACGATCGTCCAGCTCGCCGTAGGAGGGGCCGACCGCCGCCTTCACGGGGGAAATCATGTCACCGATGACATATTCGGGCGCGTCATGGAGAAGGGCGGCAAGCTGCCATTTCACAGCCTCGTTGGGATAGAGTTGGCGAAAAATCTCTTCGACAAGAACAGAATGCTCGGCCACAGAATACGCATAATCTCCCCGTGTCTGACCATTCCATCGCGCGACAAAGGCCAGACCATGCGCGATGTCCTCAATCTCGATATCCATCGGCGTAGGATCAAGAAGATCCAGCCGCCGTCCAGATAGCATCCTTTGCCATGCACGTGCCTGCGCCATGTCGCTCCCCTGAAATTTGCGACCAAGTCATATCAGGAAAAAATCCTACCTTAACCCCAAATAAATCCACTTTCGTTGTAAGGAACAATGCGGAGTGCTAAGTGCAGCGCAAAGCTATTTTCTCAGGAGCCCAAGATGGCCAACGATTACATCGTCAAAGACATCAACCTTGCGGACTTCGGTCGCAAAGAACTCGATATCGCCGAAACCGAAATGCCAGGCCTGATGGCGCTGCGTGACGAGTTTGGCGAATCCAAGCCACTCAAAGGCGCACGGATTGTCGGCTCCCTGCACATGACAATTCAGACCGCATGTCTGATCGAAACGCTTGTGGCGCTTGGCGCTGATGTTCGATGGGCCTCGTGCAATATCTTCTCCACGCAAGACCACGCCGCCGCCGCCATTGCAGCTGCGGGCATTCCTGTCTTTGCGATCAAGGGTCAGAGCCTTGAGGAACATTGGGATTACCTCGACAAGTCGTTCCAGTTCGAGGACGGTCCCAATCTGATCCTCGACGATGGTGGCGATGCGACCCTTTACGTGCTGCTCGGCGCCCGTGCGGAAGCTGGCGAGGATGTGATCCCAGTTCCTCAGTCCGAAGAGGAAGAGGTTATCAAGAAGCAGATCGCCAAGCGCATGGCGGCTTCTCCGGGTTGGTTCACCAAAACTCGCGACCAGATCCTCGGTGTTTCCGAAGAAACCACCACGGGCGTCCACCGCCTCTATGATCTGCACAAGAAGGGGCAGCTTCCTTTCCCCGCGATCAACGTCAACGACTCCGTGACCAAGTCCAAGTTCGACAACAAATACGGCTGTAAAGAGAGCCTCGTCGACGGTATCCGTCGCGCGACCGATGTGATGATGGCGGGTAAAGTTGCTGTTGTCTGCGGCTACGGTGACGTGGGCAAGGGCTCGGCCGCTTCCCTGCGCGGCGCGGGCGCACGGGTGAAAGTCACCGAGATTGATCCGATCTGTGCGCTTCAGGCTGCGATGGACGGGTTCGAGGTAGTCCGTCTTGAGGATGTTGTCGCCGACGCTGACATCTTCATCACGACCACAGGGAACAAGGATGTGATCCGCATCGAGCATATGCGCGAGATGAAGGACATGGCAATTGTTGGGAACATCGGCCACTTCGACAACGAAATTCAGGTTGCCTCCTTGCGCAACCACAAATGGACCAACATCAAAGACCAAGTGGATATGATCGAAATGCCATCGGGCAGTCGCATCATCCTTCTGTCCGAGGGCCGTTTGCTCAACCTCGGCAATGCGACGGGCCACCCGTCCTTCGTGATGTCCGCGTCCTTCACCAATCAGGTGCTGGCGCAGATGGAGCTTTGGACCAATGGCGATGCTTATAAGAACGAGGTCTACATCCTGCCCAAGCACCTCGACGAGAAGGTGGCTCGTCTCCATCTCGATCGGATTGGCGTGAAGCTTTCCGAACTGTCGAAAGAACAGGCAGACTACATCGGCGTCACTGTTGAAGGCCCTTTTAAGCCCGAGCACTACCGCTACTAGAGCGGACCTAAAAGACTAATACGTAAACGGCCGCCGCGTGCGGCCGTTTTGCGTGTCAGCGTTCACATTCGAAAAATACCTTGTTTTGGCGGGGGTAGGGGGTAGGCTACTGTCGAGCCTGACGGATTGATCAGGTGGTAATGGTAAAACCAAACCAGGTGGGAGAAACCAATGGGAAAACGTGACGACCTGATCGCGAAATATGCGGACGATCTGAAGAACAAATGCGGCATGACGCCTGACATGGACCTTCTGACAAAAGTGACCATCGGCTGTGGCCCCGCAATCTACAATGACGATGCATCCACTGTTGCTGGATCGCAGGAGTCCGAGCTGGAAACCGTCAAGGAAAACTTCCTGATGAAGAAACTGGGCCTTGCTGACAGCCCTGCTTTGATGGACGCGATTAATTCCGTGATCGAAACCTATGGTCGCTCGGAGCGCAACAAATACCGCGCCGTGGTCTACTACATGCTGGTGAAGCATTTCGGCAAAGAGTCCGTCTACGGCTAATCGCCAGATAGATTGAAACGGAACGAGCCGCCGACCTTCCGTCGCGCGGCTCTTTTCTCTACCGGCCGTCGAAAAGGTTAAGGCAGGGTTTCGATTTTGTAATCCGTTTGAATGAAAAGCGTTGCACTAACCGATTGCCCAGAATCGGGGTGCTCGCTAGGTTTTACATACGGACCAGGACGGACCGGACCTGATATACGAACACGTGCGGTGCTATGGGAGCACGTGGGGTGGTGGAGGGTCCCGGGGGTCGGGGCCCTCTTTTTCCATGTCAGAACAATCCGAGGATCAAGCCCATCACAGCGGGTCCAGTGGCGGCGTAAAGACCATCGATCAGGATAAGGGCGAGCGGCCGTTTGGCGTAGGTGTAGTTCGTCGCGATCCAGGGCGCGATTAGGAAAATACCGACACCAAAACCGGCAATCAAACCTGCGCCAGCGCCGTCAATACCTGCCATTGCAAAGACATGCCGCATCATCCCAGCAACGATGAGCAACGCGATCCCGTTGACGATGAAGGGCATCGCGGTTGGCGCTGTTTGGGGTTTACCGTCTTCATCGCAGGCGATGCCAACGGCCTTCATCCACGGCTTTGACAGGGGCGACATGTAAATCGCCGCACCCATGAAGAAGCCGCCCAGTGCAGCCAGAATAACTGAAAGTAGCCCCATCTTCCGTCCTCTCATGCGTTAGAGTAATCACACTATGCGGGCGACGGTGGTTGTTTGCTAGGGTTTTGTCTCGCCAAGTTCGCAGACAACCTTCCACTCTTCTTCGGTTACAGGCTGAACCGAGAGACGGGAATTGTTCACCAAAACCATGTCGGCGAGACGCGGGTCTTCTTTGCACATCGAAAGCGTGACGGGTTTGGTGAAAGGTCGCACAGCCTTGATATCCACGCATTCCCAACGCTCGTCATCGGTGGTGCTGTCGGGATGTGCCTCGGCGCAAACCTCAACGATTCCGACGATCTCTTTCTCAGCGCGCGAATGGTAAAAGAACCCCAGATCACCCATCTTCATCGCACGCATGTTGTTGCGTGCCTGATAGTTGCGCACGCCGTCCCACTCCTCGCCTTCGTCACCCTTGGCGACTTGCTGATCCCATGACCAGACTTCGGCTTCCGATTTGAAGAGCCAGAATGCCATCAGCCAACCACCTTTTTCCACGCTTGCACAGTGACCTTTTCGAACAAGCCAGCCTTTGCATAGGGGTCGTGTGCGGCCCAGTCTTCAGCGGCGGCCTTGTCCTTAACGTCAAGCACAACAAGAGACCCACACATCTCGCCCGCATCGTCGAGGAAAGGGCCTGCCTGTGTCACAACGCCTGTCTCGGAGATATAGGCCAGATGGGCGTCACGATTGGCTTTTCTAATTTCGAGCGCGCCAGATTTGTCTTGGCAGATCAGGGCAAAAAGCATGGGTTATTCCTTCTTTAAGGGTCGGGAGAGTAGGGCAGAGAGAGCATCGGGCACAGACATCTCGCCAGACGAAATCGCATCCACGGCCTTAGTGATCGGCAGGTCGATACCCAGAGTATCAGCCAGTTCCCGCACCGCGCGCGCCGTGGATTTTCCTTCGACCGTGATGGTCGGGTCAAACGCCTCGCCACGACCGAGGGTGAAACCGAGTTGATAGTTTCTCGATTGATCGGACGTGCAGGTCAGCGCCAGATCGCCGAAGCCTGAGAGGCCCGTCAGCGTTTCGGGCCGTGCGCCGAAATGGATGACAAGACGTTGCATTTCGGCGAAACCGCGCGTCATGAGCGCAGCCCGTGCGCTCTCGCCTAGGCCGCTACCGATACAGGCACCACAGGCAATCGCGATAACATTTTTCAACGCTCCGCCCAGTTCTGCCCCAATGACGTCGCTGCTGAGGTAGAGGCGCAACTTCGCGGTGGAAAGCGCGCGTTGGAGTTCCTGCCCTACGACTTCATCCGCGCAAGCCAATGTTGATGCAGTCGGCAATCCACGCGCGATATCGGCGGCAAAACTTGGCCCTGTCAGGACGGCGGGAATGGCGTCAGGGCAGACTTGTTCTATAACGCGCGAGGGCCCCACATGGCTCTTTAGGTCAATACCTTTACAGCAGGCGACAATCGCGCGACCAGATGTTGGTGCGTCGATCTGCTTGAGAGTGTTGCTAAGAGCTTGAGTCGGTGTCGCGACAAGGATTGGTGAAGAGGGGTATTTGTAGAGGGATTCAAGGCTAGCCGTAGCGATCAGGCCATCGGGCAACGACACATCAGGGAGCCGCGGGGTTCGTCGTGTAGCCTCAATCGCCGCCATTGCCTCCGCATCACGGCCGATCAGCGTCACGTGCTTTCCGTCCTGCGCGTAGGCGACAGCGAGAGCGGTGCCGAACGCACCTGCGCCGATGATGATCAAATCCCTCATGCCGCCCTCGATAGCCCCTGCGGTTGTGTCCATTTCCATAGGGAGGTATCACCGTGGGCATATCCTGACAATGCTGGGACCCGCTTTGCGCGCCACTCTTCTCATCACACGGCCACATGACGACGCTCGAAGACTGGCGGACGCGGTGAGTGCTGCGCGAGACAATCTGGACGTGATTATTGCTCCCGTCATGGAAATCACGTCCGTCGAGGTCGAGGATGTGCCCGCGCCACCCGAATTGGTTCTGTTGACATCGCGCCATGCGGTGAATGCCGCGGCCACGCTTTTTCCCGATGTCCCAGTGCTTTGTGTCGGAGATGCAACAGCGGAAAGCGCGCACGCAAAAGGCCTGAAAGCAACATCCGTTGCGGGGACATCGGTCGAATTGGTTGAGGACGTGTTGCGTCGGGATTGCCACACGATCCTGCATCTGCACGGTGCGCATACGCGCGGTGATGTCACGGAACGATTGCGCCGCGCTGGCCGCGCCGCCGATGAGCGTGTGGTCTACGAACAGAACGAAGTGAAATGGACGGACGATGCAAAAGAACGTATCGATCGTTCCGAGACATTGATCGTCCCGCTCTTCTCGCCACGAAATGCGGTGACCGTTGGTGCGCGGTTGCGCGGGTTTGCGCCGAAGCCCTTACATCTCGTCAGCATGTCCCGTGCAACCAACGACGCATGGAGCGGCGTGGACCCTGTGACACGAACATGCGCCGATCATCCCGATTTTGCATCCATGGTCAGAGCCATAGGGTCGCAGGTCGGCTGAACACACCTTGAGGGTGTCAGTGACTCCCTTTAGTCTTATTCTGCGCGTGCGAAAGACGTTATCGGATTCGAAAGGTTGAACTGTTGGCACAAAAGAACAAGCCCACCGAAGAGCCGCAAACTTCGCAAGAGGACGATACTGGTCCCGATCAAGAAATCGAAACCGCAGCGGCAACCGATGTGGCGGAAGAGGCGGAGGCGCCGTTATCTGACGCGCAATCCGATACCGAAAATCCGACAGACGGAGAAACCGACACGCCGCAGGACGATAGCGCGGATGATGCGGTTGGAGACGAAGACACAGCGACGGAGAGTGCGCCAGAACCAGTAGCAACACAGTCGCGAGGCGTTGTCCCGATGGTGTTTGCGGGTGTCGTGTGCGTTGCGCTCGGCTACGCGGGAGCTCAGTTTATCAAACCCTCTGGTTGGCCGTTCCCAGGATCGAACACCGATGAGATTTCGGCGCGGATCGACGCGCTGTCTTCTACCCTTGAAGAGAGTCAGTCTCGCACCGATCAGTTGGAGGCCGACCTTGCCGCCGCGCGCACGTCCCTCGCGGCGCAGATTGAAAGCGAAGTTTCGGCGATTGATCTAGACGCACAGATCGCGCCCCTGTCCGAAAAACTGACCGAATTTGCGGATCGTCTCGACACTATGGAAGCACGCCCCGTCGCGGAAGCTATCGTATCGCCAGAGGCGACGGCGGCCTACGAGCGTCAGTTGGCGGAGATGCGTGAACTGCTCGATAGTGAGATTGCACGACTAGAGGCGGCGCAAGCCGAGGCTGCTGCGCAGGAAAGTCAGGCCAAAGCAGCAACGGCCCTTGCAGCTGTCAAGACTGCCGTGGATTCTGGTGAGCCCTATGCTGCCTTGTTAAGCGAGATCGAAATTGATGTGCCTGAGGCCGTGATCGCAGCCGCTGAAACAGGTGTTGCGGGCATCGCGTCGCTGCAAGATCGTTTCCCCGACGCCGCCCGCACAGCCATGAGCGCTGCCTCGCGTGCGGCCTATGAGGCGGGCGAGGAGAGTTGGTTCAGCACGTTTACGCGAACTCAATTGGGATTGCGGTCACTGTCGCCAAAAGAGGGAAATTCGGTGGACGCCATTCTTTCCCGTGCCGAGGCAGATGTGCGCGAGGCCGATTTTTCAGGAGCGCTCGACACGCTTGCGTTGTTACCCGATGCGGCCAAGGCCGAGTTGTCGAACTGGATGTCCGATGCCGCCGCGCGCGTGGCCGTGACCAAAGCACTTGCCGAAATGACCGGTAAATAAGGAAGGCACCGACATGCTGTTGTCACTTGTCAAAATTGTATTCTTCGTCGTCCTTGTTGCCGCTTTGGCCTTTGGAGGCACTCTCCTTCTGGAAAGCGAGGGCGGGATGCGGCTTGCCTTCGCAGGCTATGAAATTTCTCTCGATCCGTTGCAGGCAGTGTTGGCCTTTCTGGTGCTTCTGGCTGTTTTGTGGCTCGCGGTGAAACTTGTCGGCCTTTTGGTGGCTTTTGTGAAATTCCTATTGGGCGATGAGACGGCAATATCCCGTTACTTCGACCGTAACCGAGAGCGGAAAGGTTACGAGGCACTGGCCGACAGTATGTTGGCGCTTGCGTCGGGCGAGGGGCGGGTTGCTCTGTCCAAAGCGTCCAAAGCCGAGAAATACCTCCGCAAACCCGAATTGACCAACTTGTTGGCCGCGCAGGCGGCCGAGATGGCGGGTGATCGCAAGAAAGCCGAGACGACCTACAAACGCCTGCTCGCGAATGATCGTACGCGGTTCGTCGGTGTGCGCGGCATTCTCAAGCAGCGTCTTGAGGCGGGCGATACAGAAACCGCGCTCAAGCTTGCCGAGAAGGCCTTTGCGCTGAAGCCCAAGAACGAAGAAACGCAGGACGTCCTTCTCAAGCTACAAGCCGAGAAAGGTGAATGGTCGGCTGCCCGTGAAACGCTGGCGGTGAAGTTGAAATACGGAGCCATTCCTCGGGACGTTCACAAGCGCCGCGATGCGGTCATGGCGCTGTCGGAGGCAAAGGGCGTGTTCGAAGAGGGCGCGACGATTGAGGCGCGTGAGGCCGCGATTGAAGCGAATAAAAAATCTCCCGACCTTATTCCCGCCGCCGTTCTCGCCGCTGATGAATACGTGGCCGACGAGAAACCCAAACAAGCCGCCCGCGTTCTCAAGAAAGCGTGGCAGGCCCAACCTCATCCAGACCTTGCCGCAGCATTCGCGCGCATCGCGCCAGACGAAACGCCTGCGCAACGCATCAAACGTTTCTCTGCACTGACGAAGGTCCATCCTGATCACGCCGAGACGCGGATGCTGTTGGCCGAGCTGCACATTGCAAACGAGGACTTCCCTGCGGCGCGTCGTGCGCTTGGTGATCTTGCTGAGATGAACCCGACTGCGCGGAGCCTTACAATTCTGGCCGCGATTGAACGTGGTGAGGGTAGCGAGGATGTGGTGGTTCGTGGCTGGTTGACCCGTGCCTTGACCGCACCGCGTGGTCCACAATGGGTGTGCGACAATTGCGGCGCGGTCCACGCTGAATGGCAACCTGTCTGCGAAAGCTGTGAGGGGTTCGACACGCTGAGTTGGAAACAGCCGAAGCGCGACGATGTTGCCATGCCTGCGGGAACCGAGATGTTGCCGATGATTGTCGGTGCGGGAGCAAAATCCGAGGATGCGGAGGACGCCCCTGCGGCGGACACGCCAGAAGCCGACGCGTCCGAGCCCGAAGTTGTGGACGTCGAAGTGGTGAAAGACGGTGATTCCGCGCAAACCGCAAAATAGGGCTACACACCCTGAAAATACGGTGATAAAGAGCCGCTCAGATCATCGCACGCCATTTGGCGACGATGGGAGAAGGTTGCCGGTGTAGCTCAGCTGGTAGAGCACGTCATTCGTAATGATGGGGTCGTAGGTTCGAGTCCTATCACCGGCACCACTTCTCGCATGATTGATCCGCCACGGAGCGTGGCTTTCTCATTTCTTTCAAAATCCATCGCATTTTAGCGGTTAAGCCCGTTTTCAGATTTATGCGCTATGGCTACCTCTGGGTGAACTATGAGGTGGTGGTATGCGCGCGAAAAACACTGCGCCGATAATCATCAAGAGAAAGAAAATTGTTGTGAGTGACGGGCATCATAGCGGTGCTTGGAAGGTGGCTTACGCCGATTTCGTCACAGCGATGATGGCTTTCTTTCTGTTGATGTGGCTGATGAATGCAACGACGGAAAAGCAACGAAAAGGCATTGCGGACTACTTCAATCCGACGATTCCCGTAAACCGCATTTCTGGCGGCGGAGACGGGAGTTTTGGCGGAGATTCCGTGTTTACTGAGGAAACGCTGTCCCAGAACGGGACAGGTGCTTCGCTGACACAGCCCGTGTCTCAGGTGTCCCATGACAACGGTTATGAAATGGACGCCGGCCAAGCGGCGATCGAAAGCAAAGGGTTTGATAACGTCCAGGAGCTGCTTTCAGCATTTAGCGGTGAGAGCATGGCCGCTGACGATGCGTTGCGCCACATTGTGACGGAGGTCACGGATGAGGGGCTGATTATCGAAATTCACGATCTAAAGAATGAGCCGCTTTTCGAGCCGCGCACCGATACGCCGACCGAAGTCACAAGGGCCATCGTATCAATTCTCGCGCGTGTCATGAAAGTGGTCGAGAACCAGATCGCGGTTTCGGGCTATGTAAGTGCGCAACCTTTGGTCGTTGCGGACAACCCCGTTTGGGATCTCTCGACGCGTCGCGCTGATCGGGTGCGGATTATGCTTGAGGATCAGGGCACGCCAAGCACACGAATCCAGCGTGTGACGGGCCATGCGGACCGTAAGCCCGCCACACGAAACCCGATCTCTTTTCGTAACAACCGCGTGGAAATCACGCTTTTGCGCAGTGCTGGCAATAGGAAATAGGTGGCATTTTATACGTTAGCCGCATGTTAAGAGAGAGCGTGCATGGTGTCGGGAACATAGGTTCAAGCATCAGAAAGGCGCCTCCGATGACCATCTCTTCCTCGCTCAATGCTGGTGTTGCGGGTTTGAATGCGAACGCAACGCGTCTCGCCACGATTTCCGACAACATCGCAAACTCCAATACCTACGGTTACAAACGGGCCTCAACGGAATTCGAGTCATTTGTAATCGGCGGGAATGCCGGTTCAGGTGTATATTCCGCGGGCGGCGTGCGCGCTTTCACCTCACGTCTGGTCGAAGAGCAGGGCGCGCTCATTTCCACGAGCAACGCAACCGACATCGCGGTTTCCGGACGCGGCATGCTGCCGGTGACGACCGAAGTGTCGTTGGAAAATACGACCGGTGACCAACCCATGATGATGACCACGACCGGGTCGTTCCACACGGACGCAAACGGAATTCTCAAGACAGATTCGGGCCTCGTCTTGCTTGGTTGGCCAGCGGACGCGGACGGTACCGTGCCGACATTCCCGCGCGACACGATGTCGGGTCTTGAGCCTGTCGTGATCAACGCGAACCAGACCGCAGGTGATCCTACGACTCAAATGAACCTTGGCGTGAACCTGCCAGCGGAGGACGCGACCGAACCGCTCCCGCTCTCAGTTGAGTATTTCGGCAACCTCGGAACCAGTGAATCGCTCGACATGGTATTCACGCCCGAAGCTGCACCGAATACTTGGACGATGACAATCCGTGATTCCGCACTCAGTGGTCAGATCATTGGCGAATACACGTTGGAATTCGACGACTCCCGCGGTTCCGGCGGCACGCTTTCTTCTGTAACACCGACCGTCAACAGTCCCGCCAGTGCAACTTATTCGTCCTCCACTGGCGTGCTGGCGCTAACCGTTGCGGGCGGCTCGCTCGATATGACCATCGGTCGAATTGGCGACACCAACGGCCTGACCCAGCTTTCCGACAGTTTCGCGCCGACGCAAATTAATAAGGACGGTTCGCCCGTTGGTAACCTTACATCTGTAGATATCGACGACAACGGTTACATCACAGCGACCTATGACACGGGGTTTACTCGCCGCATCTACCAGATCCCGCTTGTTGACGTACCGAACCAGAACGGCCTCATTTCCTTAAACAACCAGACCTATCAGGTTTCTCCCAGCTCGGGCTCATTCTTCCTTTGGGACGCAGGTGACGGACCAACCGGCTCTATCGCGGGCTACGCGAGGGAAGGCTCAACGACCGATGTCGCGGGCGAATTGACCGACTTGATCCAAACACAACGCGCGTATTCGTCAAACGCGAAGGTCATTCAAACGGTCGACGAGATGCTGCAGGAAACAACGAATATCAAACGCTAATGCGATGATTTGACCCAAGTGAGCATACCATGAGCATTTCCAACGCCCTGTCCAACGCCCTGTCTGGCCTCACCGCGTCATCGCGAGCGGCCGACATCGTTGCATCCAATGTCGCAAACGCGATGACGGATGGCTACGGTCGAAGGGAAGTCGAACTAAGCGCTGACTCTCTAGGGATGACGAGCGGTGGTGTGCAGGTGATTGGCATCAACCGTGCTACTGATCCAATTGTCACAGGTGAGCGTAGGATCGCGGATGGTTTGGTTTCACTGGAAAACACTCGCATCGATTTTCTCGAAACCGTTTCGAACGCTTTGGGGGGGGCGGATGAAGAGACGTCGATCACGGGGCTTTCTATCGGTTTGGAAACCGCTCTGATCGAAGCCGCAAACAATCCAGAATCGGATGCCCATCTCAACAACGTCTACCAAACGGCGCAGTCTCTCACGGATCGAATCAACAGTGCCGCCGATGCAATATCCAACGCGCGTATGGCCGCAGATCAGGAAATTGGGCGAACGGTCGAAGCCTTGCAAAGCGACCTCAACCGTGTGGTCGAACTCAATGTGAAGATCAACGAGCGCGTCGCAGCAGGATACGATGCATCAGCGTTACTTGACCAACGACAGGTCACTATAGACAGAATTTCGTCCGTCATTCCCGTGAAAGAGATTAATCGGCAAAACGGCATGGTGTCGCTTTATACTCCTGGAGGGGCGGTCCTTCTTGAATCAAAAGCGGCCAGCATTGAATTCACGCCCGTTCCTACGATCACACCTGACATGAACGTGGGTTCTGGCGTCTTGTCTGGCCTGACAATCAATGGACAGCCTGTGAGCACTGATGCCGGTAATGGCGCGATTGCCGGAGGAAAATTGGCGGGACTGTTTGAAGTTCGAGACGAGTTGGCACCGAACGCGCAAGAAAAACTCGATGCTTTCGTTCGCGATCTGATGACCCGCTTCGAGATCCCTAGTGTTGATCCGACTTTGTCTTTGGGCGATGCGGGCCTCTTCACAGACGGTGGCGCAGCATTCGACGTCGCCGCCGAAGTGGGTCTTGCCAATCGCCTGAAACTGAATGCTGCCGTCGATCCTTCGCAAGGTGGCGAGATCTGTAGATTTCGCGACGGCATCGGTGCGATCAGCGAGGGAAACGCGGGAGATGCCTCAATTCTGAACAACATGATTGGCGCTCTACAAGAACGGGTTAAGACCGCGTCGGGAGGGTTCACGTCGATGCCCAGATCCCTGTTTGACCTGTCATCGGATCTCTATTCTCTAAACGAGAGTAATCGGTTGGCAATTGACGACGAGTTGGCATTCGCGATGGCGCAACAGACGTCGTTAAAAACAATTGAAGCCGAACAAGGTGTCGATACCGACCGCGAGATGCAGGATCTTTTGCTTATTGAACAAACCTACGCGGCCAACGCAAAGGTGATTGCCACAGTCGACAAGTTGCTCGACCAACTGATGAGTATGACCTGATGAGCAGTTATTCCTACGGTGATTTGGCATCCACGCTTAATCGGGTACGCCTTGTCGAACAGACGAAAGTCAATCTCGACAAATTCAGTCTCGAGGTCGCGAGTGGACTCAAATCAAATATCAGTCGCGAAGTTAGCGGTAATTTCACGCCGCTCGCCTCAATGGAACGCAGCTTGCGTTCCCTCGAAAGCTACCAGCGAGGGATCGGCGATGCCGAGCTTTTCACAAGCTCGATGCAGACAGTGCTTCAACATGTGTCTGATCAAGTCGATGCCACTGCCGCGCCATTGCTCGGTGCCACATCTGCAACCAACACACAGACGCTTCAAATTGCCAGTGAGACGGCACGCGCCGCATTGGATTCCGCTATGTCCGCGTTGAATACGCGTGTTGGAGGGCGGGCGTTATTTAGCGGCCTAGCTACGCAGGAAACACCTCTGGCTTCGGCGGACACATTGATCGCCGAGGTGAAATCAACCTTGGTTGGTCTGACAACGGCGGACGATATCAAGGTCGCAGTTGACGCTTATTTCGCTATCGGAACGGGTGATTTCGAGATGAGTATCTACCAAGGTTCCAATCAGCCGATGCATGGTTTTCTCCTCAATGAACACGAGCGCGCCAATGTCGAAGTGACGGCTGCAGACGCCGAAATTCGCGATGTCTTGAAAGGGTTGGTCCTTGGATCGCTCGTGTCCGAAGGTGAACTCGGCGGCGATGTCCAGGAACAGGCAAACTTGCTGAAAATTGCAGGCGAACAAATGTATTCCGCGGGCGTAGGCGTTGATCACCTGCGCGCGACCATAGGCGCTGAACAGGCGAAGATCGAAGCAGCTTCCACACGAAACACGGCCGAACGTGTCGCGACCGAACAGGCAATATCGGAAATCGTCTCCGCGGATATCTACGCTTCCGCAGCCAAACTATCGGAGGCCGAGGGCCAGCTCGAACTTATGTACACAATAACCGCGCGCCTTTCGCGCCTCAAACTGTCGGATTATCTCTAATGAAGCGATTTTTCGGAGCTCTATTGATCGGTCTAGTGTCGTTGGCGGAAATCGCAGAAGCGAATACCATCCGGATCAAGGATCTCGTAGAATTTGATGGTGTGCGAGGCAACGATCTCGTTGGATATGGGCTTGTGGTTGGTCTTGATGGCACGGGTGACGGCATCCGAAACTCGCCTTTCACCGAGGAAATTATGTCGAACATCCTTGAGCGTCTGGGCGTAAACGTAACAGGAGAGCAGTTTCGACCAAAGAATGTGGCCGCTGTTTTCGTAACAGGTGTTTTGCCTCCTTTTTCGCGCGCAGGGTCCAAAATTGATGTGACTGTTTCGGCAATTGGTGATGCGAAGAGCCTTCTGGGCGGGACGCTTGTGATGACACCTTTGACCGCACCTGATGGAGAAATTTATGCGGTGGCACAGGGCACGATCATCGCGGGAGGTATCTCTGCGAGTGGTGATGGTGCCGAAGTGGTGCAAGGTGTTCCTACTGCGGGCGTGATCCCATCAGGAGCACGGGTCGAGCGTGAAGTCGACTTCAACTTCTCGAAATTGCAATCCATTCGCCTTGCCCTGCGTGAGCCTGACTTCACTACGGCGCAGCGGGTGGAGGATGCTATCAATCGAAAGTTTGGCCGAGGCGTATCTCGAATGCTCGACGCGGGTACTGTGTTGCTCGATATAAAATCCACTCGCACAGCTTCGCCTGCACATGCGCTTGGGATTGTGGAAAACTTGACCGTGACGCCAGAGCGAAAAGCGCGTGTTGTAGTTGATCAACGGTCTGGAACAGTCGTGCTTGGCGAAGACGTGCGGATATCCCGCGTCGCTGTCAGTCAGGGTAACCTGACCCTTCGGATTGAAGAGAAACCCATGGTGGTTCAGCCCAACCCCTTTGCAGAGGGTCAAACCGTGATCGTACCCCGTACGCGTGCAGGGATCGAAGAAGAGCCTGGAATTGGGTTGGCCGAGGTCGATGGAGGTACTTCACTGTCCGAGGTTATTTCTGGCCTCAATGCACTGGGCGTTTCGCCGCGGGACATGATCGACATTCTCAAGAGCATCAAGGCCGCAGGGGCGCTGCACGCCGAGTTCGTCGTGCGCTAGCCCGAAGAGAGGCGCGGCGTGCAGTGTTGGGAGATTGCGATCGTTCACACGGCGTCATTCGTGGTTGGGAATGGGCGCGGTTCATCAAAATGGCGGGCGATTGCCGTGATGAAAGGGTTCTATCGCAAAAGTTTCATTATGATTTGTTCGAGAAATGACACGCCCGATACACGGAGCGGTTCCTTGGGAAGTCGCTATTTCGAATTTTGCGAGATGACAACGAAAGCCTTATGGCACAGAGGTGGTCGCGTAAATTCGGACCATTGTTTAAGGTGGATCGCATAACGAACGAGACGATCCATAATGAGCAAAAG
>NZ_JBLXFZ010000006.1:254731-284487 GCF_048261515.1 Celeribacter sp. | reverse complement strand
AATCCTACTCCCGCAACCAGTTTTAGCGAATGACCGTTCGCTACTAAGCCCGCCTCCAAGGCGGGCTTAGTTGTGTTCTGGGACGCCAAGAATCCGCCCGATCCCTCCTACCCGCACCAAACCTCTCATTTTTTGTAATTTTGCCCCCGTCTCGGGGGAGAAGTTCATTTCGAAGTGTAAGGTGGAGCGACTGGTCATGCTTTCTTTCCCGCGAAGGCACTCGTCCCAACATGCTCTAAATAGGCTAAAATAATAGGAATTCGGATTGATGACAGATTAAAAATTAGGCATGTAGTGCGCGTATTGGTAAAGAAGGATGTCACTACCGTGAACACGATCAACGAAAAGCTTCAGCCCATCCTCAACACTGTTTTGCACCGTAATGCTGGCGAAGCTGAATTTCACCAAGCTGCGCGTGAAGTGCTTGAAAGTTTGGGGCCCGTCATTGCGAAAAAGCCCGAGTATTTTGACGAAGCCCTAATCGAACGCATTTGTGAACCTGAACGACAGATCATCTTTCGCGTGCCGTGGATTGACGACAACAATCAGGTCCAGATCAACCGCGGTTTTCGTGTTCAATTCAATTCTGCGCTTGGTCCCTATAAGGGGGGCATTCGCTTCCATCCGACGGTCAATATCGGGATCATCAAGTTTCTCGGTTTCGAGCAGGTTTTCAAAAACGCTCTCACGGGCCTGCCTATTGGCGGTGGCAAGGGAGGCTCGGACTTTGATCCCAAAGGAAAATCCGACCACGAAATTATGCGTTTCTGCCAGTCCTTCATGACCGAGTTGCACCGCCATATCGGCGAATACGTCGATGTCCCTGCGGGGGATATCGGTGTTGGTGCGCGTGAGGTCGGGTATATGTTCGGCATGTACAAACGCCTGAACAATCGTTTTGAGGCGGGCGTCTTGACGGGCAAGAGCCTCGTCTATGGCGGGTCGCGCGCCCGTAAAGAGGCCACGGGTTTCGGCACGGCCTATTTCGTGCGCTCCATGCTCGACGTCAAAGGTGTCGATGTTGCGGGTAAACGTTGCGTAGTGTCTGGTTCGGGCAATGTTGCCATCTATGCGATGGAGAAAATCATGTCCTTTGGCGGCAAGGTTGTCGCCTGCTCTGACTCGGGCGGCTATGTCGTCGACGAAAACGGTATTGATTTGGATCTGGTCAAGCAGATCAAGGAAGTGCGGCGCGGACGTATCTCCGAATATGTCGAGCTGCGCGGTGATGGCTGCCACTACATCACGGGTGGTTCGATCTGGGACGTGCCGTGCGAAATCGCGCTTCCCTGTGCCACGCAGAACGAACTCAATGGCCGTGATGCAAAGACATTGGTCGAGAACGGTGTGATTGCGGTCGCGGAAGGTGCGAATATGCCCTGTACACCCGAGGCTGTGGACCTGTTCGAGAGTGCGAAAGTTCTGTTTGCTCCAGGTAAGGCGGCCAACGCGGGCGGGGTGGCGACCTCTGCGCTTGAGATGCAGCAGAACGCAAGTCGCGACAGTTGGAGCTTTGCCAAGACAGAGGGGCGTCTCGAAGAGATCATGGCGAACATACATACGGCCTGTCACGAAACGGCCGAGGAGTATGGCGCTCCTGGGAACTACGTCGTGGGGGCCAATATCGCGGGCTTTGTTCGTGTGGCTGATGCCATGCGCGCATTGGGCGTGATCTAGGCGCGCCACGAGGTTTCATGTCTAATACTGTGAATCGAGGCCTTCCCGAATGGTTCATTTGGGGAGGCCTTTTTAAGGTCGCGGCCGTCATGAATGGGCGGTGCGCGACAACGGTGCTTTCCTCCTTTCTGCTTTGAGTCCACTGGCTATCTGTTGATGGTGAGCTTCATCCGGTCTCCCGTGAGCGCCTACAAATTTCCCATCTAAATGAAGGGATTATGCGCAAGGCAACGATTGCTCCCTTGACTGCCTCATGGTCGCGGCCTACTCGTGTTTGTGAGATGTGTTCACGTGAACATTGGCTGGTGTCCGCTCAGTGGCGAACTTGGAGTGTTCGGTTATGGCAGCGGCACTTTACAAGAGGGCAGGGCGGAAGAGACGGGAAGGCGAGAGGAATGGATGATCTGTTCAACAAATGCGCAGCCTTGGTGGAGGAGCTCGGGATCGCATCACGCGAGGCGGTGACGCGGGTCGGGCCGCTGACCGGAGGCGTGGCCTCCGACATCGCGCGGGTGGAGGTGTCGGGCAGGACGCTTGCCGTGAAATTCGCGCTGCCCAAGCTCAAGGTGGCTGCCGACTGGCGCGCGCCTGTGCATCGCAATTCGGCGGAATATGCGTGGCTTTCCGTGGCCGCACAGGTCGCGCCCGAGGGGGCGGTGAAGCTCTATGGTCGCTCTGAAGCCGACCACGGTTTCGCGATGGAGTTTATCACTGGGGACGATGTCTACCTTTGGAAAGATCGCCTGTTGTCAGGCGCACTTCCCGAGGGCGAGGCGGGGGCCGTGGGTGATGTAATCGGCGGCATTCATGCGGCATCGACCGTCGACGGCTTCGACGCGGCGCCGTTTGATAACGCTGACGATTTCCGTGCGCTGCGTATCGAGCCCTATCTGACCTACACGGCGCGGCGGCACGCGGGTGTGGCGCAGGCCCTTACGGCGCTGGCCGATATGCTCTATGCGGCGCGGGGAGTTCTGGTGCATGGTGATGTCAGTCCCAAGAACATCCTCTTGCGCGACGGGCGCCCCGTGATGCTCGACGCCGAGTGCGCCACGATGGGGGATGCGAGTTTCGATCCTGCCTTCTGCCTCAACCATTTGGTGTTGAAGTCCTTTCACCTCCCGCAAAACCGCGCGGCTTTGCTCGGCGAGGTGGGAGCCTTCTGGTCGGCCTACGCGCAGCATGTGACATGGGAAGACCCCGCGGAACTCGAAGCGCGGATCGCGGCGCTGCTTCCCGCGCTGATGCTCGCGCGCGTAGATGGGAAATCGCCCGTGGAATATCTCAATGACGCCACCCGCGCGCAGGTGCGCACCGCAGCTCTGGCGCTAGTGGTATCGCCCGAGAAGACCCTGAGTGCCTTCGTCGGAAGGCTTAACGAAATCGTAAAGGAGCAAGGTGCGTGACAACCATTGCGAAGATACACGGACGCCGTGTCTGGGATTCCCGTGGCAACCCCACGGTAGAAGTTGACGTGGTTCTGGAGGACGGCACGCTGGGCCGCGCGATTGCGCCTGCGGGGGCATCGCGTGGAACGCGCGAAGCGATTGACTTGCGTGACGGAGGCAAGTCGCTGCGTGGCATGGACGTGCAAAAGGCACTGGCCAGCGTCAACGGTCCGATTGCCAAGGCGCTCGTGGGGCGCGATGTGGCGGATCAGGCGGGGGCCGACGGGGCGCTCCTTGCACTTGATCCCTCGCCGCTCAAGGCTGAACTTGGGGGCAATGCCACCGTCGCGACGTCTCTGGCCGTGCTTCATGCCGCCGCCGCTTCTGCTCAGAAACCACTGTGGCGTCACGTGGCCGATCACTATGGCACGACCCCGCGCCTGCCTCTGCCCGAGATCCAGATATTTGGAGGCGGGGCTCATGCGGGGCGGCGCGTGGATATTCAGGATTTCATGATCATGGTGCCTGGTGCGCGCTCCTTTGACGAGGTGATGGAAGTGACCAATGCGGTTTATTTCGCCGCAGGTGACATCATGACCCGCAAAGGCAAGGCCGCAGGCGTGGCCGACGAGGGCGGCTGGTGGCCGATGTTTGACAGCAACGAGGAGGCGCTGGAAACGCTTGTGCAGGCCATTGAAAATGCGGGCGAAAAGCCTGGAGAGAACGTGGTGATCTCCCTCGATATCGCGGCCTCTGAATTCGGAAAGAACGGCACCTACCGCCTTGCGCTGGAAGATCGCGAGATGGACAGTGGCGCGCTCATCGACATGTTGGGCGGCTGGCTCGACAACTACCCGATTGCCTCGATCGAAGACCCCGTGGGTGAGGATGATCCCGAAGGTATGGCGGAATTCACCCGTCGCTTCGGTTCCCGCGTTCAGATCATCGGCGACGATTATCTCGTGACCAACGCGGGGCTTGTCGAAGAGGCGGCTGGTGCGGGAGCGTGCAATGCCGTTCTGATCAAGGTCAACCAAGCGGGCACGGTGACGGAGAGCGTCGATACCTTCAAAGCCGCGCAGACACACGGCTGGGGCGCGATTGTCTCCGCGCGCTCGGGCGAGACGGAGGATACCTCAATCAGCCACCTGTCCACGGGGCTTGGCGGCGGTCAGCTCAAGGTCGGCTCTTTCACCCGTTCCGAGCGCATGGTCAAATGGAACGAATGCTTGCGCATTCAGGACGAACTCGGCGCAAATAGTTTCGTCGGCGGGGCACCGCTGGCGCAGACATGGTGGGCCGCACAACAGAAGGAAAAAGCATGAAACTGATGCGTTACGGCGCCCGCGACGGCGCAAAGACCCCCTGCATTCTCGACGCCGATGGTGTTGCGCGGGACGTCTCCTCGGTCGTGGGGGATATCAACCCCGAGACCTTGGGCGCAGGAGCGCTCGACAAACTGCGTGCGGTCAATCCCGCCGACCTTCCCGTGGCCGACATCAAGGGCAAGCGCGTCGCGCCTCCCACGGCCCAGCCGAAGAACATCTGGTGTGTGGGGCTGAACTACTCTGACCACGCAGCGGAAGCGGGCATGGAAATCCCCGCAGAACCGATCCTGTTCAATAAGTCGTCGGCCACCTATTGCGGCCCCGACGACGATCTCCTCTATAGCACGAAAATGTCCAAACTGGACTGGGAGGTTGAACTGGGGATTGTCATAGGCAAGCCTGCGCTCAACATCTCCAAAGAGGAAGCAATGGCGCATGTGGCGGGTTTCGTCGTGGTCAATGACGTGTCCGAGCGCGCGTGGCAGCTAGAGCGCGCGGGGCAGTGGGTGAAGGGCAAGAGCTTCCCCAACTTCTGCCCCACGGGCCCCGTTCTGGTCACGCCTGACGAAGTGGGCGATGTTCAGGATCTTGGCATGTGGCTCGACGTGAACGGCAAGCGGATGCAGACGGGGAACACCTCCACGATGATCTTCGACGTGGTGACGATTGTGAGCTACATGTCGGAATTCATGCGCCTTGAACCTGGTGATCTGATCTGCACAGGCACACCGCCAGGTGTTGGTGCGGGCATGACCCCGCCTGTGTGGCTCAAAACAGGAGACAAGGTATCGCTTGGCATCGACGGGCTGGGCGGGCAAGCACAGACGGTTGTGCCGCTATAGGCCGCTATCAGGGGATGCATTTGACGGACGTCTTCTTATAGGACGGGATGGCGTGCGTGACGTATGGCGGTTAACGTCGTGTAGTATTTGAGAAAGGCGAGTGAGGAGCGGCTGCAATAGTGGTCGGGACAGAGGGCTCGCAAACAGGGAGACATAAGATGAATCAACTCGATCTCAACGGCAAGCGCGCCGTGATCACGGGCGGGGCGCGCGGTATGGGGTTTGCCTTTGCCAAGCGGTTCCTTGAAAGCGGGGCGTCAGTGGCCCTTTGGGACATTTCGGAGGAGACGTTGAACAAGGCCGTGGAGGCGCTGTCGCCTTTGGGTAAGGTCTGCGCTCAGGTGGTTGATGTGTCCGATTACGCTTCCGTTGAGGCGGGGGCGAAGGCGGCGTCTGATGCGTTGAACGATGGCGATGGTGGTCTCGACATCCTTGTGAACGCCGCAGGGATCGCGGGCGTGAACGAGACGCTCGTCGACTATCCTCTGGAGGCATGGCGCGCAGTGATGGATGTGAACCTTAACGGCATTTTTCACACCTGCCGTGCGGTTGTTCCCTATATGCAGAAAGGTGACTGGGGGCGGGTGGTCAATATCTCCTCCATGGCGGGCAAGGAAGGCAACCCGAACGCCTCCGCTTATTCCGTGTCAAAGGCAGGGGTGATCGGTCTGACCAAATCTCTGGGTAAGGAGTTGGTCGCTACGGGCATTCGCGTCAATGTCGTCTGCCCCGCCGTTATCAAGACCGAGATGCTTGCCGATCTGACTGACGAGCATATCACCTATATGCTCTCGAAAATCCCGATGGGACGCATGGGCACGGTGGAGGAGATTGCCGCGATGGTCGGCTGGATGTGCACCGAGGAATGTTCCTATTCGACAGGCGCGGTGTTCGACTTTTCGGGCGGTCGCGCGACCTATTGAGGGTGGGCGCATAGATCAAATAAGGCAAGAATAAAGGGGCGGCAAATGCCGCCCCTTTGTCCGTCCTGGATGGAATTGGAGCGCAGGGGATCGTCTTGCAGTGCCTGCGCGTTGTTCGTTGCTATATAGGCCGGTGCGATGGCCTTGACGGCTGCATTCGTGAGGGGGAACTGCGCCCGCTGTCTCGCGCATCGATGCGTGTCTGAAGCCCTGTTTTACGGGGCAGCAGGGCGCATTGTGGCGACCAGTTCCGCAACATTGATCCCGTATTTCCGCATCTCGGATTTGTTGAGGATCACGCCGTTCTCGGTCAGGTAGAGCCAATCGGTCACGTTGAGCGTGTGGCCGCCCGCGTCTTCGGGCAGGGTGATGGCGTAGCGCATTTCCAGCGTGGCTCCTGACAATTTTCCCGTCGCTTCCCCACGGATATCCGAGGCGGTAGCGGTAAAGGTGGTCGGACTTGTCTTTGTCAGAAACCACTTGCGAGTTTGAGTGTTGCCGTTGTTGTAGGTGAAATTCTCCTCCAGCGTTCCCTCAGTGCCTGCGTCGTTCCATTCGCCCTTCATCTGCGCGACGAAGCGGCTGTTCATGCGACCGCGCGGACCAAAGATGACCCCTTCGGAGAGGATCGGGCCGGCGAGATGCGTGGTCATGTCGAAGGTGGGGCCTGTCTGCGCGTAGTGGTCGGGGCGTTGCGCACGGAAGCTGAACACCATCGTTTTCATCACGACGGCGATCAGGGCGAGGGCAAGCAGGGCCGTGATGAGTTTCATTGGGACGTCCTTAGGGGTTGCCGCGCGCCTCATGGCGGGCGGTGTGTTGTCAGTTGCAGATGCGGCCTGTGTCGTGCGGCGGGATCAGGAAGCGGGGTCAGGCATGGGCAAGCTCTACCTGCACCACATCCGTGTTCCCCGTGGCGAAAGACGCTGCGCAGATTTCGAGGTAGTATTGCCAGTTGCGCAGGAAACTCTCGGAATAGCCGAGGCGCCGCACCTTTTCGCGCTGCGCTTTGAGGCGCGTGCCCCACATGCGGCAGGTCGTGGCGTAGTCCTGACCGAAGGCGAAACTGTCGCGAACCTTGAGACCGGCGGCGCGCGCCTGTTCGGCGATAACACTGTCGGACAGCAGCATTCCCCCTGGAAAGACATACTGGCGGATGAAGTCTGACGAGGTGCGATAGGCCTCGAAGTTGGCGTCAGGAACGGTGATGGCCTGAACCATGGCGCGTCCCCCTTCGGCGAGGTTGCGCTTGATCGTGCTGAAATAGCTTGGCCAGTAGCGCTCCCCTACGGCTTCGATCATTTCGATGGACACGATGTTGTCAAACTTCCCGTCAATGTCGCGGTAGTCGCGCAACTGGATGTCGGCGCGGCCATCGAGGCGGGATTCGGCAAAACTGTGTTGCTTGCGTGAGATCGTCAGCCCCGTGACATCGCGGCCCGTTTCAGAGGCTTGTTCGGCAAATCCGCCCCAGCCGCAGCCAATCTCCAGAACCCGTTCCCCATCGGCCAGACGCGAGAGAACACGGTCATTCTTGCGCAGTTGCGCACGGGTCAGGTCGGTGTCGTTGGTATCGAAAATCGCGGAGGAATAGGTCATGCTTTCGTCGAGCCAGAGTTGATAGAACTCGTTGCCGACGTCGTAATGTGCATGGATATTGGCTCGCGCGCCCTTGCGTGTGTTGGCGCGGAAGATCGTGTCCACTGCGCGAAACTTCAGCCGTGTGAAGAAGCCCGCGCGATCATAGGCTGCGAGCGCCTCGCGGTTGAGCAGGGCGACACGGGTCAGGGCCTCAATGGACGGCGTGTCCCAAAGACCCTCGACATAGGCCTCGCCAAGACCGACCTGACCGCGCGCGGCCACCGCCGTGAGCGCCGCCCAGTCGTTGATCTGCATCTCCGCCTCGGGTCCACTCGTGCCGAAATCGTGGCGCGCACCGTCAGGCGTGATTAGTCGCAGCCGTCCCTCACGCAGTTGCGCGCAGGTCGCCAGAAACTGCGCGGTGATCGCGTTGTTCTTCGATGCCAATTTTCCGTCCTCCACCAATGTCCATCTCGTTGATTTTACGCACGACTCGCAATGCGGAGGCGATCCCGTCTTCGTGGAAACCGTGGCGGTTGTATGCGCCCGCGAACCACGTGCGGTTCTCGCCTTGCAATGCTGCGATCTCGCCCTGTGCGCGCATCGCGCCCGTATCGAAGACGGGGTGATCGAAGGCCACCTCGTCATAAATCAGGTCGTCGGAGATCTCCGGCGACGGGTTGAGCGTGACAAAAAGCGGGTCGCTCTCATCTATGTTTTGCAGTCGGTTCATCCAGTAGGTGATACCGATTCCGCCCTCTTGCGCGCGGTAGGACCAGCTGGACCAACAACTGCGGCGCAGAGGCATCTGTCGCGGGTCGCGGTGCAGGACAGCCTTGTTCGGCTGGTAGGCAATCGCGCCCAGTGAGGCGCGTTCCTGCGGTGTTGCTTCCTCGCCCAGAATGGCCAATGCCTGATCAGAGTGGCAGGCAAAGACGATTTCGTCAAATTCGCCTGTGGTGCCGCCCGCCTTCACGGTGACTTTGCCGCCTGAGCGACGCACGGCCTCGACTGGGCTGGAGGTGCGGATGGAGACGCCTCGGCGCAGGAGTGCGGCTTCGAGACGGCGCACGTATTCGATGGAGCCGCCCGAGACGGTCCACCATTGGTGCGTGTCGATACCTGCAAGAAGCGCGTGGTTGCGGAAGAAGCGCACCAGAGAGCGGGCGGGGAAACGGTCCACCTCCGTGATCGGCGTCGACCAGATCGCGCCGCACATCGGCAGAAGATAATATTTGCGGAACCAGCGCCCCAGACGCAGCCGCTCCACCAAATCCCCGATGGTGGTCTCGTCGTCATGGGCCATTGCCTCGGCATGTTTGCCGAACTTCAGGATGTCGGCGATCATCTTGTAATACTGCGGGCGCATCAGGTTGCGCTTTTGCGCGGCGAAGGTGGAGAGGTTGCGCAGCCCGTATTCGAGCCAGCCGTTGTCGATGCTCACGCCAAAGCTCATTTCGCTCTTCTCGACGGGAACATCGAGCTCGTTGAAGAGGCGCGTGAGGTTGGGGTAGGTGGCGTAGTTGAAGACGATGAAGCCCGTATCAACCGCTTGCTCCCCCGACAGCCCTGCATTCACGGTGCGTGCGTGACCGCCCAGGCGCGGGGCGGCCTCGATCAGGGTCACATCGTGGTGTGGTGAGAGATAGTAGGCCGCCGACATGCCTGAAATTCCTGCGCCGACAACGGCAATGTTTCGGCGCGGGCCTTGGGTGTGATCGAACATGCCATCCTCGGATTTTTGAACTTGTTGAAGCCATTACGGTGGCGGTGGCTGCTTGGATCATCCAAGGCGCAAATAAAGACGCTTTTTGTCGTAAAGGGAGTTGCAGCGAGACTTGCCAGAGGCGCGTTTCGGTTGGTGGCAGTGGATGTGTGGAGAAAAGTGATCCGCTTTGACCGCGCGCGCGTAACTTCTCTATGAAAACCGCTCATATCCAAGGCCAGACCTACCACACGCGCCGCGGAGCCATTCACAATGCGTTCCGCTACGGGGTTGATTTTGTTCTGATCGACATGGAGGACATGGGGCTTCCGCCCCTCCTGTCGCGCAACCGTTTCAACCTGTGGTCCGTGCACGATCGCCGCCACGGCGGGCCGCGTGGTGCGGGAGAGGGGCTTGCGTGGTTTCGAAGGGAACTCGCCTCGCGCGGACTTCCGCTGGAAGGGGTGTCTCTGCTCCTGCTGACGCAGCCGAGTTTTCTAGGCATCCACTTCAACCCCGTCAATTTCTGGATTGCGCAGCGGGGCGGAAAGACCGTCGCCTTTGTGGCGGAGGTCAACAATACCTTTGGCCATCGGCATTGCTACTTTTGCGCCCATCCTGATTTCCGTCCGATCTCTCCGACGGAGCAAATGACCGCTGAAAAGATCATGCACGTCTCGCCATTTCAGGATGTGGACGGGCTCTACCGCTTCACCTTCGATGTGAATGCGCGGGCAGTGACAATCCGTATCCAGTTCGAGAATGGCGGCGAGGGGGTTCTGGCCACATTGGTCGGCACGCGCGACGTGGCCACCACGCGTTCGCTTGCATGGGCGGCGATCCGTCGTCCCTTTGGCGCGGCGCGGGTGGTGGCGCTGATCTATTGGCAGGCGCTCAAGCTGAAGCTCAAAGGCGCGGCCTTCCGCCCCGCGCCAGCACCGCCCGAGCCGCTTGTCTCGGAGGGAATTGAACTGTCGCAGGTCGACACAAAGAGGAGTGGCGCAGATGGTTGATATGGCTGGAAAAACCTACTGGATCGTCGGTGCTAGCGAAGGGCTGGGGCGCGAATTGGCCTATCTTCTTGATGCGGCAGGGGCGTCCTTGCTCCTCTCCGCGCGCAATGCGGAGCGTCTTGAAAGCCTCTGCGCGGAGTTGCGTGATGCCCGAGCTCTCCCGTTCGATGTGACTGATGCGGAGGCGGCCGCCGCGGCCTGTGATGCGGCGGGGAAGATCGACGCGTTGGTCTATAACGCGGGTGCCTACGACCCGATGTCAACGCAGGACTGGGACCGCGATGCGGCATTGGGGATTGTCGAGGTGAACCTCATGGGGGCGATGCGGATCTTGGGCGATGTTGTTCCCGCCATGGCCAAGCGCGGGGCGGGGGATATCACGCTGATTGGCTCGCTTGCAGGCTATCGCGGCCTACCTGCCTCAATCGGCTATTCGGCCAGTAAGGCGGGCGTGATTTCTCTGGCCGAGACGATGCGGTTTGATCTCAAAGGCACTGGAGTGTGCGTGCGTGTCGTCAATCCCGGCTTCATCAAGACGCGGCTGACCGACAAAAACACCTTCAAAATGCCTCAGATCATGACGCCCGAGACGGCGGCGGATCGGGTGTTCAAGGCAATGCAGCGTAAACGGTTCCGTACGGATTTTCCCAAGCCCTTCGCATGGGTGATCCGCGTGATCGATCTGCTTCCTGATTGGGTGGTCTATCGCGGCAAGTGAGCCGTTTCCTGAGGAGGCCAAGACCAAAAAGACAAAAGGGCGCGCCTGTTTCCAAGGCACGCCTTTCTTTTGTTCCCGTGGTGGGAGGGTCAGATGCGGAAAATCGGCTGCAACAGGCGCGGGATCATGGCGCGGAATTTCAGTGGCGCATCCGTTGCCGCGATGCAGATACAAGGATCGCCCGCATCCGCAATTGGCGTGTGTTCGACGTTCTCGTCGGCGACCTCGACATCGCCCACGCCGAAGCGTCCCGACTCGTCACTGAAACTGCCCTGAAGCACCAGCGTGAGTTCAAGCCCGTTGTGGGTGTGATCGGGCACAGCCTGACCCGAGGGGATGTAGAGAAGGCGCACCGAACCCGCGTCTCCGTGGGAAATGATGTCCTGCTTGACGCCCATGCCAAGGGAACGCCAGCGCGGCTTGCGGCCTGCCATCTCGCCCACGATAGGCGCGGGCAGAGGGCCATCTGCGTGGTAAACCGTCTCGCGTGGAGCTGGTGCGTCGAGCTGGGCCATGAGGGCGGCTTTCATGTCACCCGCAACGGCAATCGTGTCCGTGGTGTCGAGAACCGCGCCGCCGACGCTGTTGTGCGCTTCAAGCGCGCAACGGCATGTCTCGCACAGCGACACATGGGCGGCAACGATCACCGCAAACGGGTGGGGGAGGTTGCCCGACGCATAGGCTGCGAGCATGGCATCGGGAATGTGATGACGGATAGAGGTCATGACTTGAGGTCTTTCAATTCGTGTCGGAGCCGCTCCAGCCCAAGGCGGATGCGGGATTTTATGGTGCCCAACGGGAGGCCCGTCTGGGTGCTGATCTGTTGATGGGTCAGTTCGCCCAGATAGGCCTTTTCGATCATGTCGCGCTGGTCATCGTTCAGTGTGGTGAGCGCCGCACGAATGCGGCCTGTTTCCTGTTCCAGCGCGACGATCTGGCTGGCGTCGGGTTCCGAGTCAGGCTCTTGTTTGAGAGCTTCTGGCACGGGTCGGCGTTCCTTGCGTGCGATGTCGATCTGTCGGTTGCGCGCGATCTGGTAGATCCACGCCGACACCTGCGCGCGATGCGGGTCGAATTGCTCGGCCTTGCGCCAGACGGTCAGCATGACGTCCTGCACAATCTCGTCGGCCTCGGCATGTGTGGCTCCCGCGCGGATGACGAAGCCCTTTAGTCGTGGCGCGAAATAGTCAAAAAGAGCGCCGAAAGAGGTCTTGCACCGTGCATCACGCACCGCGAGCATCCATGTCGTCTGCTTTGATGTTTTGTCACTCGTGGTCGACACATTTTTTCTTTCGAATTGTCCCACGGTGAGGGGGCGCGCGGCCCCGCCCTTGTGCGGCGGTTTATCCAGTTCCAGTGTCAACATGCGTCAATTACGGGCCCGAATGCAAATCGGATCACTCTCGCCGCACAAAAGGACAAGAAAAATGCGCCGCGACCCAAAGGCACGCGACGCATGAGGTTTGCCCCGTTTGATCTGGGCCTACATTTGGGCGGTTCGGGCTACTTCCCCCAACGAAGTGCCAGCACGTCGAGATCACCTGCAAGCTGCAAGAGGCGCTCTTTGGTGCGTTCGGTCATCGGCTTGAGCGGATGGCGCACGTGATCGGATTTGATCACCCCGCCCGCCATCATCACGGTTTTCGTCGCGCGCAGGCCGCATTGGCGGTTCTCATGGTTGATCAGCGGCAGACAGCGGGTCCATTGCGCGAGAGCCACGTCCTTGTTGCCTGCGTGATACTCGGTGACGATCGGACGGATAAGTTCAGGTTGCAGCGCGGAGGTCATGGTGCCCGTGCAGCCCGCATCTAGATCGGCCAGAAGCGTCACCGCCTCCTCGCCATCGCACGGCCCGATGATGTCATCGCCTCCCTCGGCGATCAAAGCGGCAAGCTTATCGGCAGCGAAAGGTGTCTCCATCTTGAAATAGGACACGTTTTCTATCTCACGGGCCATGCGCACGAGGAAGGGAACGGGCAGGGTGACACCCGAAAGCGGCGCGTCTTGCACCATGATCGGGATCGACACGGCGTCGGAGGCGGCGGCGAAATGCTCGAAGATCTGCTCAGGCGCGGGCACAAGTCCGACGCCGTGGTAGGGCGGCATCATCATCAGCATGGACGCGCCGAGCGCCTGCGCCTCACGAGCGCGGTCCACGACGACCTGCGTGGAAAAATGCGAGATGGTGACAATTACGGGCACGCGGCCTGCGACATGTTCGAGCGAGATTTTGGTGAGCGTCGCGCGTTCGTCGTCCGAGAGCACGAATTGCTCGGAGTAGTTGGCAAGGATGCAGATGGCATCGACACCTTGGTCAATCATGCAATCCAGCACGCGGCGCATCCCGTCTTCGTCCACGACACCATTTTCGAGAAACGGGGTGGGGGCGACGGGTAAAATGCCAGTAATGGGGTTTTTCATTGTGCGATTTCCGTAAGTTAAAGGTGCTTTACCAGTTGAAGGCTGGGCGCGACTCCCGCCGCCCGAGGGTCATGGCGTCGGAGACGTGGCGCATGGGGGACAGGTCGACATCGCGCGCGCCCGTTGCTACAAGGCGCGCCATTTCGGCGTAGAGCGAGGGGTACTCGCCATCGAGCCCGCCATGCGAGCCGTCTTGCGCCACGCCGTCGATCAGCATCGCGCCGCCACCTTTTTCGAGCTTGAGAACGCCTTGCTCTGTCTCCGCCTCGATGTCCCAGATGTCCTCGCCATCGTGATCCCATTCCATCGACGCGGAGCAGGCCGCGCCATTCGGGTGGGTGAAGGCCATCTCTGTGGCAATCGGTGTTTGGCAATTGGCGGGGACGTAGAGGGTTGCTTCTCGCAGGTGGATTGGGTCGGGCAGGATTTCGGTCACGATCGAGAGCGCATTGATGCCGGGATCGAAGATACCCATGCCACCGGGCTCAAACACCCAATCCTGTCCCGGATGCCACTTGCGCACGCTTTCCTTCCACGTGACCGTGAAGCGGGTCAGGGTCTTGTCCTTGAGCCACGCTTTCGCGGCTTGCACGAAGGCGGCCTGACGCGAGTGCCATGAAGCGTAGAGAGACAGACCCTTCTCGGTGGCGAGGGCTTCGAGCGCGTGGACCTCGGAGAGTGTCGCCCCCGGGGGCTTTTCGAGCATCACATGTCGCCCCGCCAGAAGCGCTTCACGGGCGTAGGAAAAGCGCGGCACAGGCGGCATACAGAGCGAGACCGTGTCGATCTCGGGGTGCGCGGCGAGCATCTCGCTCATGTCGGTATAGTTCGGCACACCGTCCACGGTATTGTTGCGCGACACGGCGGCGGCCAGTTCCCAATCTGGGGAGGCGGCCAATGCGGGGATGTGTTGGTCAACGGCGATCTTTCCGACCCCGACCAATGCGATTTTGCGTTTGCTCATTAGTGACTGTCCTTTCCTACGGGGGCGCCGCGACAACCTTTGAGGAAGTCGAGATCGGCACCTGTGTCTGCGCCCTCGACATGGGCTTGGTGCAACCATGCGTAGCCAGAGTCAGGGCGTTCGTGGCGGGGTGTCCATGCCTTGAGCCGCGTGGCCAGCTCCTCCTCGGAGATGTCGAGGTGGAGGCGGCGGTTGGGCACGTCCAGTTCGATCATGTCGCCATTTTGCACGACTGCCAGTGGACCACCTGCGGCTGCCTCGGGCGAGGTGTGCAGGACGACGGTGCCATAGGCTGTGCCCGACATGCGCGCGTCAGAGATGCGAACCATATCGGTGATACCCTTCTTGAGCACCTTGGGCGGCAGGCCCATGTTGCCCACTTCCGCCATGCCGGGATAACCCTTCGGCCCGCAGTTCTTCATGACCATGACGCAGGTCTCGTCGATGTCGAGATCGGGGTCGTTGATCTTGGCCTTGTAGTCGTCGATGTCCTCGAAAACGACCGCGCGACCACGGTGGGTGAGTAGGTGTTCGGAGGCCGCCGATGGTTTGAGAACCGCGCCCTTGGGAGCCAGATTGCCGCGTAGAACTGCGATGCCGCCTTGGGGTGTGAGGGCGCGTTCCAGGGGGCGGATAACGTCCTCGTTGTGGTTAACCACATCCTTGATCTCCTCCCACATCGTCGCGCCCGAAACGGTGAGCGCATCCTTGTGAAGCTGTCCCCCCTCGGCAAGACGCTTGAGGACCACTGGCAACCCGCCCGCATAGAAGAACTCTTCCATCAGATATTCGCCCGAAGGCATCAGGTTGACGATGGTCGCGATGTCTCGGCCACAACGATCCCAGTCATCCAGCGTGAAGTCGATGCCGACACGGCCCGCCAGTGCGAGCAGGTGAACCACGGCGTTGGTCGAGCCGCCGATGGCCCCGTTGGCGCGTACGGCATTTTCGAAGGCCTCTTTGGTGAGGATGTCGGAGGGTTTGAGGTCGTCCTTGACCATCTGCACAATGCGTCGACCCGAAAGTTGCGCCATCACGCGGCGGCGACTGTCTACGGCGGGGATCGCAGCGTTGCCGGACAAGGCCATGCCGAGCGCCTCGGCCATCGACGCCATCGTGGAGGCGGTGCCCATCGTGTTGCAGGTGCCCGTCGAGCGGCTCATGGACGCCTCGGCTTCGAGAAACTCCTCTTGGGTCATCTCGCCCGCTTTCACGGCTTCGGAGAATTTCCAAAGGTGCGTGCCTGATCCGACCCGCTCGCCTTGGAAATAGCCGTTGAGCATCGGCCCGCCTGTTACCACGATGGAGGGCAGGTCGCAGGAGGCTGCGCCCATCATCAACGAGGGCGTGGTTTTGTCACATCCCACCAGCAGCACACAGCCGTCAATGGGTTGTCCTCGAATGGTCTCCTCCACCGCGAGGGCCGCGAGGTTGCGAAACATCATCGCCGATGGACGGAAGGTGTTCTCGGAGGCCGAGAAAACGGGCACTTCGACGGGGAAGCCGCCTGCTTCCCAGATGCCCGCCTTCACTTTTTCAGCCAGTTCTTTCATGTGCGAACCGTTGCACGGGGACAGCTCCGACCATGTGTTGAGGATGCCGATGATAGGACGCCCGTCGAACAGATCGTGCGGGTAGCCCTGGTTCTTCAGCCAGCCGCGGTGATAGATAACGTCGCGCGATGTGCCGCCGTACCACTCCTGTGACCGCAGTTTGCGGGGCCATTGTGCGGGTTTGAATGTCATTTTTCCTCCTGTGCGTGCTTCATGCACGCGGGTATTCCCTTGCGGGGGATTAGGTCGCTTACCCGCGAATGCGGCGCTCGGAGCGCGCGCAGGGGCAGTGTTTCATTGGACTATTGATCCCGCTCATCGAGCACGTCGCGCACGTCGTTGATGGAATCGTCAAGCAGATCTTGCATCAGGTTGCGCGCGCGCGCGCCGTCCCCGTCGCGGATCGCATCGGCCACGGCCTTGTGCTGTTCAAGGCGTCGCTCCTTGATCACGTCCGCGCCGCGCCAACTCACCTCGAAGGTCGAGATCATCGCCGCGCGGATCAGTGCGGAAAACCCCGAGATGAACGGGTTTCGCGTCGCGGTCAGCACGGCCACGTGGAAGGCAAAATCGGCCTCCACAAGATCAGTCTCCACGCTTGTGTTGTCGCGCATGTCGGCAAAGGCGGCATAGAGCAGGTCAATGTCGGCATCGGTTCGACAAGCAGCGGCCATTTCCGCCGCGCCGGGTTCGATCAAACGGCGCAGGGCGTAGAGATCTTGCGCAATGTCGGCGGCGGGCACCGATTGCAAATGCCACGCCAGAACATCCTGATCGAGCATGTTCCAATGTCGCTTGTCCCGCACAGAGGTGCCGACTTTCGGACGCGCGACCACGAGGCCTTTTGCTGTGAGTTTGGAATAGGCTTCGCGCAGCGCGGTGCGCGAGACGCCGTATGTTTCGCGCATCACGGCCTCGTTAGGTAGGAGCGCGCCCGCCTCATAACCTCCCGATACGATCTCCAGCCCCAGTGCGTTGACCAGGGTGGTAGGTTGTTGCTTCGATTTGAAGAACTGAGCCGAGGCAGGGCGGTTCGGAGCTGTCTGGGTGGCGCTGGTAATGCCGCCACGCGCGGCTGCGCGGTTCGATGTCATGGCGCTGTCCTCCCTAAGACAAATCTGTGCTTGGCGCGCTTCGTCGACTGCCTCGCAGAGAATTATCCTATAATACTACTAATTGGTCAGGCAACGGAAATTGGTCATAAAGTAGGATTTATCTGCTGACGCGAAATCTGCTGCAATGCGGCGGATGGAAAGTCGCAAGCGGGAGTTGGAGTTGCGGGGAAGGCTGCGCGGAGTTTTCGGCGGTGCGGCACGCTTATGTCCGCGCCGTTCTGGTGCCGTGTGCGCACGCGGCGGTCGTTTTGGTGGGCGGAAACGCGCTCCGCACAGGGCGGTCCGGCCGAATCGTCCGCGCTCCTGTGCGCTCCAAAAAATGCACGCAACACATGCGGTTGCCGCCCATTTGTGCGCTATCACGTCACAGCACGACACAGCCTCGCGGAGAGGGCTGTCAGTGGGCACCTTGGCTCTTGCGCTGCGTACACAGATTTCGTTTATGGCTGGGGACAGGCGCGCGCTGATGCAGCCTTCTGAAAGAACAAAGACACTGAATTGCGGAGTGCTTGAGCAATGACGGACCAAACCAACGAAGTCATCGACTTAAGGTCACTCTTTTCAGTTCTGCGGCGACAGTTTCGATTAATCGCCGTTACAGTGGCGGTGGTGCTGGGATTGGCCGCGCTCTACCTCGTGAGTGTGACGCCGCAGTACTCGGCCTCCACGCTGATTTTTGTCGACCCCACCAACAAGGATATCCTGCTGGCCGATCAGTCGGGGCGTCCGTCGTCGGGGGCCGAGAACGCGCGGGTCGAAAGCGAGGTGGAAATTCTCCGTTCGCCCACCGTCCTTCTCGAAACACTGAGCCGTGCCAATCTGATTTCCGATCCCGAATTCGGGCCGAGTGTCGGTTTGTTCGAAAAGTTCAAGATTGCGGCGGGTCTGGACGTGAAGGAGACTGCCGATGCGCAGGATTATGTGCGCGGCGCCTTGACCAAGCTGACCAACAAGGTCTCCGTGCGCCGCAGAGGCCTGACCTACCTTATTTCCGTCACCGCGACATCCGAAGATCCTGATACCGCGGCGAATATCGCCAACACCCATGCGCGTGCCTACATCGACCTGCAGGTTGCGGGTAAAACGGACGCTGCGCTGGCTTCCCGCGATATTATCCAATCCCAAATCGAAGGTGCGCGGGCACAGTTGACCGAGGCCGAGAACAACCTCGACCAGTTCATCGACAACAATCTCGAAACGCTCTCCGCTGAAGTGGGGACGCAGGAATTTGACCGTCTGCGCGCGCAGTTTGAACAGGTGCGCGAAGGGTCGTTGGCCGCCGAGGCGCAAATCAGCGAGATGCGGGGCGCGATTTCGTCAGGGGCGTGGGACACTGTTGTTGCCTCGCTTGAGGATGATGCTTTGGCCGCGCTTGACCAGCAGCGCCGCCAGCTCCAGCAGCGACTGGGCAACGTGGAGGCAGGGTCATCGCTTGCCGTTGATCTGCGTGCGGGGCTGGAGCAGATCGAAACACAACTGAGCGCGCGCGCGTCGCAGGCTGTTGCGGGGTTGGAATACGATCTTGAAGGGCTGCGCTCAGAGACAGGGAACCTGCGGGACCAGATGCGCGAACAGATGCTTGATAATGTGTCTGCTGGCACCTTGGCCGAAATCTTCTCTCTGCAACAAGAAGCCGAGATCGCACAACGCCAATACCGCACGCTCCTCAACCGCATGCGGGAATTGGAAGCGCAGGCCGTTGTCCAGATCGCCGACAGCCGTATCGTGTCCGAAGCTCTCCCACCTGTGCAGCCGAGCAAGCCGAACAAGCGCCTCGTTTTGGCCCTGGCACTGGTGGTCGCGCTTGGTGCAGGTATCGCGCTTGCCGTGCTTAACGAATACTTCGTCGGCGGTATCACCGATGTTTCGCAACTCAAGCAGATCATTGCGGCCCCTGTCGCGGGCTCGATCCCGAAATCCGAGTTTTCCGCCTCGCAAAGCTCCGTGGCCGACCTTGTTGTAGAGGAGCCGATGTCTTCCTATTCCGAGGCCATCCGCCGTGTGCGGGCCGTGATCGACCAAGGTGTGTTCAGGAGCAAGCACGAGGGGTGTCAGGTCATCATGGTCACATCGGCCATTTCGACGGAGGGCAAGTCCTCGACCGCGTTGGCACTGGCGCGGACCTATGCTTTGTCGGGCAAAAACGTGCTGTTGATCGACGCTGATCTGCGCAAGCCGACCCAGCACAAGCTCATCAACCACGAACCTGGCAACGGGTTCCTCGACTACCTCACCTCTCCCGCCGACATGGGTAAGGAGGATCCGTCCTTCTATGTGGTCGACCCCAAATCGCGAGCGGGTGTGATCCTTGGCAAGGGGCGCGCGAATATCCCAACTGATCAGCTATTGCAGTCGCAGGCCTTCGCCGCGCTCATCGAGAACGCGCGCGAGAGCATGGACGTGGTGATTGTTGATACTTCGCCCGTCGTCCCTGTTGTCGACGCGCGCTACATTGTGCCGCTGGTTGATAGCGTGCTGTTGTTGGTGCGTTATGGTCTGACCCGTCAGCGTGACGTGCGTGAGGCGTTCAGCCAGTTGCGCGATGCGGCGCGGGGCGAATTGCCCGTGGTGGCCGCGTTGAACCTCGACGAGACGCGCTCATCCGACTACGGATACTACTACCACAGCAGCTGATCCTGCGCGCTCTTTGAGCGGGCAAGGGCACGGAGTTGCGGGCAGGCATTCGAACCGCGTCGCGAGAAAACGTGGCGCGGTTCAGATTATTTTAAACAAATCCGAAGCTGAAAAACCGCAGCGATGCGCCCCCGTCGCGGGTGTGCAAAGCCTTTCTTTACCTTTCTGGCGTTAGATCGACCCCGTGGCGAGGTGGGCTTGCCCAGAACGGCCATCGTGCCGTTCTCAAAATCGAGTGGGGTTTTAACTATGACACTGTGTCGAACAAACGACACCGGCAGGTCGCCTTTGCGATCGCCTGTGCCGGGAATGCGCGCGGCCTTGCGCGCGGTGAGAGTGGAATACGCGGGCGCTTTACTTGTGTTGACGCTGACCTTCGGAGTGATTGGTGCGACCCTGCACGCCGCGCAGCCACGAAGCGCGATGATCGTGCGCAACGACCCAGGTGGGCGGCTGGCCGATCGCGTCGCACAAATTGACCGTATTCGCGCCAGTGGCACGGCGGTGCGCATCGAAGGCGGCTACTGCAACTCGGCGTGTACGATGTATCTGGGGCTGCCCAATACCTGCGTGTCGCGCACTGCGACCTTCGGGTTTCACGGGCCAATGAGCCAGTTCTACGGAATGGCGCTGCCGCCTGATGAATTCGAATACTGGTCGCGGGTTATGGCCGCCTACTACCCTGAAGAGCTGCGCGACTGGTATCTCCGCGAAGCGCGCTACACCACGATCGGGATGAAGACCGTTTCAGGCCAAACCCTGATACGCATGGGCGTGCGCGAATGTCGGTGAGTGCTCTACGCAGAGAATGCCCCGCATAGAAAAAGGCGCCCCGCGAGGCACCTTCTCCAATTCGAAAACGATGTGACCGATCAGGCGTCGGAAGCGGGTTGGCCGTCCGTGGCGGGTGTGCTCGCCGCAGGAGTCGGGTCAAGTCCGACAGCCTCGGCAGGGGTTGCGGCTGCTTGGCCCGATTCAACTACCGCGGCTGCTTGGATCACGCCTTGTGCGGCTTGCGGGTTGCTCATCGACGACGCAGCACTTTCCATTGCAGAACTGATCGCGCGCAAGACTTCGGGCGCCGTTGTTGCTTGTGCTGCCACATAAACTTGGCTCACCAGACTGGCGATTTGCTCGTCCAATGCAGCGCCTGCTAGCCCAAGCGATTCAAGCCGTGCAATCTCGGCGAGCATGATTGCTTCACAGCTGGCGGGTTGCGCGGTGCAGGCCGACGCGATGTCTTGCTGAGCGCTTGCACCTGTTGCGAGAGCGCTGAAGAAAACGGCACTTGCCAGCGCTACGGAAGTCTTTGAAAAGTTCATTTTTTGCCCCGATAAAAAATGGTATCAACATCTGCGTTAAGAGTGCCGTAAAAAGGGCAAAATAACAAGTGAACATACGGTAAATCCGCATAATACGACCATATTGGTACTTACGGTTGAGAAAGTGCTGAAATCAGTATCCTGTATGCCCTTTTGAGAAATGGACTATGGGGAATATTTCGCACCTTTGGACTAGGTTAGGCGCGGCGGTTTTGTGGCATTGATTCTACGTGATTGCGCTCGCGGCAAGTTTGGCACCGCAAGTGGGCATCGCATCACGCACAATTTTAACAGGTCCTCGCATGATCAGTTGCAGGCGTCTGCGGGCGGTGCGACAACTGCGACGATCCGAAATACGGAAGACTGTATGCGTCCAGAACAACGAATTGGTGTGGTCGGCACGGTGGGGGCGCTATGCGTTGCTGTGCTGGCGACATGGGCGTTTGCCGCTGAACGCACGGCCTTCGCCTCGTACCGTTCCAATCCTGACGAGGCCTTTGCCGAATTGCGGCGGCGCGCCGACCATCCCGTGGTCGCGCTCAGCGCGCTGTCGCGCGAACGGGCGGTGGAGATGTGCTCCGAAGCCCTGATCGCGCCACTGTCATTTGCCTTCCCGCCCGATGAAAAGCGCGCTGTGGCACAGCGATGCGAAGTGATCGCGGCGCGTGTTGTGGACGCATCACCCGCTTGGGGGCTTGCATGGTTCGCTCAGGCCCGTGCGCAGTTCGAGCTGGGGAAGGTGGCGGAGGCCGTGGAAAGCCTGCGCCGCTCTGCCCGCCTTGCGCCAAACGAGGGATGGATCGCCCAAAAACGCGTCCTGCTCGGGCGCGACTTGCTACGAACGCCTTCTCTTGATGCGCCGGACATGCTTGCTGAGGTGACGGACGATCTGCACGCTGATTTGACCCTCCTGTTTTCCCAATACGCTACCATAACATGGATTGCGCAGCTCTACGCGGTGGCCCCTGACTTCAAACCCGTCATTGCCGATGTGGCCGAACAACAGGATGACGCAACCCGTGCAAGGTTCTTGCGGCAGGTTCGCAATGCCATGAATGGACGGAGAATTTGATGGACTTCGGATCTCTGAAACCGAAGAAGGCCAACCCGTCGCGCAATGCGATTGAGGCGGGGGGGCTGACCTTTGACGTGACTTTGGTCGAGGATACGCATGATCGCGTGACCCGACCTAATCCCGTCAACGAATTGCTTGTGCCGCTGGTGGGCGTTCTGGTCATGATTGTGCCCTTCGCTGTAGGCGGGAACCGCCCGCAGCCGTGGACCCTGAACGCAATGGCGGTCGCAGTGATTGCGGCTGTCTATTTCGCGTCACTTCTGATGTCGCACAGGGCGCGCGCGCCACGCTTCCTCCATCACCGCGCAGTCCTCTTCGCGGCTCTGCTGATGCCACTTTTCGCGATAGTCCAAATCCTGCCAGTTTTCGCTTGGCTGCCGCAGGGCGCGGTTCCCCAAGAGGTCGCTGGTGCGCAAATCTCGGTCGCGCCGTCTGTGACGGTGCTGGGGGGGCTGCGCAGTGTGACTTACTTGCTCATTTTCATTGTGACGATCGAAATATGCGGACGCGAAACCCGCGTGCGGCAACTGTCGCGGATCATTTTCTACGGCGTCACATTGCACGCGCTTTGGGCCATGGTTGCCCTTCGCCTCTTGGGAGACATCCATATCTGGGGTGAAAAGACCTCCTATCTCGGATGGGCCACGGGGCCATTCGTGAACAGGAACAGTTTTGCGACATTCCTTGGCATGGGGCTGATCGTCGGGCTGGCTCTGGTTCTGGATCGCGCAAACCGCCGCCGCACGCGCCGTCCCGACAAGGACAGCCCCTTGTCCCCATATGCGATTGCCACGGCCTTCGACTGGGTCTGTCTGGTGATGATTTTCACTGCGCTTCTGGCCACGGGGTCGCGCATGGGGGCGGTGGCGACCATCCTTGGTGCCGTAGGGGTGGCTGTGGCGATGCGGATCAAAACACGCCGCGCGCGCCGTGCCACCAAAGGTCCAAGGCGATCGCGCCGACGTCCAAAGTTCGCGCGTTTTGGCCTGCCTTTACTTGGCGCAGGGGTGCTGATGATTTTGGTTCTGGTGCTCGGGGGCGACGTGGTGGAGCGCATGCTCTTCGTGGAACGTGCCTCCGAGACGCGCGCCGAACTCTATGTACAGACCTTACGTCTCATCACGACGCGGCCGCTCACAGGCTACGGGCTTGATACGTTCAGGATTGCCTTTCCGCTGGTGCACACCCCTGAGGTCAATCCCTCTCTGACGTGGGACTTGGCGCATAATACCTATCTGTCGAACTGGGCCGAGCTTGGTGTGGTTGCGGGGAGTGCGCCGATCCTTGCGGTTGCATTGGCTGCGTGGCGGATCGCAGGAGTGGTGCGTCTGCGCGAAAGCCATGTTGCGGGGCCGATTTCTGCGCTTGGTGTGATCGCCTTGGGCGCGACGCATTCTTTGGTGGATTTCAGCCTCGAGATCGCGGGCAACACATTGCTCTTTGTCGTGGTCGTCGCCATGGGGCTAAGCCAATGGCGCACGCCCGAGGAGATCGAAAGCGCCTCGGCGCGACGTGAAGCGCAAGGCGCAAAGGGTGGGGGGAGCTGATGCGACTACCGCGTCTGTTCGGCGGGCGTCTTGCTTCGCAACACCGCGAGAATGATCGACGCCCGCGCGGGCCTGTGCGCCGTCGTTTGTCTCTCGCGCAGGTGCCCGCAGTGACCTATGCTGTGGGGGATGTGCACGGGCATGATGTGCTTTATCGCGCACTTGAGGCCCGCTTGATCGCCGATGCCGCGCGCTATGACGGACCTGTCCTGATCGTGGTTCTGGGCGATATGATCGACCGTGGACCGCGCAGCGCCGACCTCATTGAACATCTACTGACTGCTCCACCCGAAGGGATCACACGGGTCGCCTTGATGGGCAATCATGAGGATATGTTTTGCCGTTTCCTCGATAATCCCGACGACGCCCGCGCGTGGCTTGGCTGGGGGGGGGCGGAGACATTGGCATCCTACGGAATTCACGCCGATCCGGCGCGCGGATACGAGCTTTCGGCCCATGCGTTCAAGGCGAAACTCGAAACCTGCGTGCCGCGCGAACACCGTCGTTTCCTCGACGATTTGCCTCTAAGTATCTCTATGCCCGACTATGCGTTTTCCCATGCGGGCGGGGTGGCAGCCCGTGATTGGGAGGCGCAGGAGAAGGATGATCTGATCTGGAGCGATCCGCGTGAGTTGCCGGAAGGGTCTTTCGGGCGCACGGTGGTGCATGGTCACGTTCCCGTACCGCAAGTGGAGATCACACGCGGCAGGATCGCAGTGGACACGGGAGCTTATGAGAGTGGGGTTCTCAGCGCTGTGCGATTGGTCGCAGGTGAGCCACCAGTTGTCTTTGCGCAGAGCCATGAGGGGCCTGTGGCGCCATTGTCCGAAGGCGGCTAGGCAGCTCCGTTCAATCCAGAATATGAACCATGTGGCGCAGGGCCAGTGCATATCCGTGCACGCCGAACCCCGCCATCACCGCATCCGCGCGCATCGACACATAGGAGGTGTGGCGGAACGACTCGCGTTTGTGAACCTGACTGATATGCACCTCGATCACGGGGCCGTCGAAGGTGTTGAGCGCATCCAGAATGGCAATCGAGTAATGGGTGAAGGCGGCAGGGTTGATGATGATCCCCGCACCATTCTCACGCGCCTCGTGAATCCAGTCGACGATCTGGCCTTCGTGGTTGGACTGCAGAAAACGCGTCGTGAAGCCCGCTTCCTGTGCGAGTGCCGCGCAGGTCTTGTCGACGTCTTCGAGCGTGTCGGACCCGTAGATTTCGGGTTGCCGCTTGCCCAATAGGTTCAGGTTCGGGCCGTTGAGGATGTAGATCATCTTGCTCATGGGGGTCTCCATGTTCTTCGCGACGTTTGTGGCACAGGCAGAAGCCATGGGCCAGCGTCGCGGTTCGATGGAACGCGCAAGGGGGCGCGGGTGCGACTTCCGTGTCGCAGTCGAGTAGGCGCTTGTCGCCTGAAACCGTTAACCTTTCAAATGCAGAGGTTAACGGCAGTTCAACGAACGGGCTTTGGGCGGCGAGGCGCTCTTAGCTACCCGTGCGCGCGAAGATGACCGTCACCGTGCGCAGGATCAGGCCGAGGTCGTTGATAAAGCTACAGGTGCGGCCGTAAAGATTGTCGTAGCGTGCCCGATCACCGAAGGTCGTCGCATTACGTCCTTCGATTTGCCACAGGCCCGTGATGCCCGGGCGGAGTTGGGCATAGGCCCAGCCGCCCGCGTTCTCATAGAGATCTTCCTGATCGGGCGTATAGGGGCGCGGACCGACGACACTCATATCACCGAGCAGCACATTCCAGATTTGCGGCAGCTCGTCGAGGCTTGTGGCGCGCAGGAACCTGCCCAGTTTGGTGATGCGCGGGTCGTTTTCCAGTTTCTGGTAACGGTGCCATTCTGCAGCGATTTTCGGGTCGGAGGCACACAAATCTTTAAGGATCTGGTCCGCGTCGACCTTCATCGTGCGCAGTTTGTAACACTTGAACCGCTTGTTGCCTTTGCCCACTCGTTCGTGAGCGAAGATCGCAGGCGCCCCTTCGGCGCGCACCAATACAAAGAGAACCAGCAAGACAGGAGCGACAATCGGTAAAATCAGGAGCGAGAAGGCAATATCAAATGCCCGTTTGAAGTTGCGTGCGTAAAGTGTTTTGGAAATTTCACGTGGACGCTGGGCGCCGCGATTAATTCTGACAAGACGGGCTTTTCCCGCCTTCCGAGCAACAGAGGAGTGCGCGGAGAGTTTCGTTGCGTCAAATGACATTTCGACCTCGGTTTGGTGGGCAAGTGTGCCCAGACACAGGTTTAAATTCTTTATCACCGCAACACCCACGTTTACGTTTGCATCATGAGGGGCTTCAAATCTAGTCGGGAAACGGCAACAAAATGCGACAATTCCATGAATTTTCCCGAAAAGCGGTCACAATTAACCATTTCGCGCGGGATGTTCCGCCATATTGTCACAGTGATTTGGATCGATGGTCTGGGTTAACGTGTTGTAAATATTTCGTGATTTCATCCATGGAGACAACATGAACATGATGCATTGTATGCGCGGAAATAAGTGCCCCAGACCTGTGCAAATTTTTTCAGCACTTGAAGTATGTCGGCGCGCGATAATCGGGTTGATGGCGACATTAGCCGTGTCCAGCGCGTGTGCCGCCGACGAGACGGTCGATATCTTTGCCGCCGCCAGTTTGAAGAACGCGCTTGATTCGGTGGCGGACCGCTATGAGCAAGAAACAGGGGAGACGCTTCGGCTGACTTTCGCGGGGTCTTCCACGCTTGCGCGCCAGATCGAATTCGGTGCCCCGGCGGATATTTTCATTTCGGCGAATGTCGCGTGGATGGACATGCTGGACGAGGTTGGGCGGTTGGAGGAAGGGAGCCGCCGCGATCTGCTCACGAACAGTTTGGTGGTGATTGCCTTCACGCCTGATGGTGAGCCGATCCCCGCACCGCTCGACCTGACAGAGCCTCATTCGATTAAGGCCCGCCTTGGCGATGCGTTGCTTGCCACGGCGCTCGTGGACGCGGTGCCAGCGGGACAATATGCCAAGGCCGCACTCACATCCTTGGGGCAGTGGGGCGACCTTGAGGGCCGGATTGCGCAGGCTGACAATGTGCGTGCGGCGTTGGCTCTGGTCTCCACGGGGGCGGTGCCGCTCGGCGTGGTCTACGCAACCGATGCCGCCGTGGCGCAGAACGTGGAAGTCGTCGCCGAATTTCCCCGCGACAGCCACCCGCCCATTCGCTACCCTGCCTCCATGATAGAGGGTGCTGCGCCCGAGGCGCGCGCGGTGCTGGATTTTCTCAACAGCCCCGAGGCCGCCGACATTTTTGCGGCACAGGGGTTCGGCGTGATCGGAGACGAGACAAGGTGACGGATTGGCTCGGCCCACAGGAATGGCAAGCGGTCGCGCTCTCGCTCAAGGTGGCGTTCTGGGCGACACTGGTGAGCCTGCCTTTGGGGGTGCTGGTGGCCTATGCGCTCTCGCGGTGGACATTCTGGGGTAAACCCTTGCTTAACGGTTTGGTGCACATGCCGTTGATCCTGCCGCCCGTGGTGACGGGTTATCTTCTACTTCTTGGGTTCGGGCCGCGTGGCCCTTTCGGTTCGGCGCTTGCCGAGATCGGGATGGGGGTTGCGTTTCGCTGGTCGGGCGCGGCGCTTGCGGCAGCAGTCATGGCCTTTCCGCTCATGGTGCGTGCTATCCGCCTGTCTATGGATGCCGTCGATCTCAAGCTTGAAGAGGCAGCCTCCTCACTCGGGGCGGGGCCGTTTCGTGTGTTCTTTACGGTGACGCTGCCGCTCTCGCTGCCTGGTATTCTCGTGGGGGGCGTTCTGGCCTTTGCCAAGGCCATGGGCGAGTTCGGCGCGACGATTACATTTGTCGCCAATATTCCCGGTCAGACCCAAACTCTGCCCTCTGCGATCTATGCCTTTCTTCAGGTGCCTGGCGGGGAGAACGCCGCCGCGCGGCTTGTGGTGGTGTCGCTTGTGGTCGCGCTTGGGGCGCTCGTGGCGTCTGAAGTTCTGGCCAAGCGGGTTGCCGCGCGGGTGGCGGGCACATGACCCTCTCTGTTCGCCTCAAACACCAGTTCGATGCTTTCGAGCTTGATGTCGCCTTCGAAGCGCCGCGCGGGATCACGGTGCTGTTTGGACGATCGGGCGCGGGTAAATCGACCATCGTGCGCGCGGTCGCGGGATTGGAGCGTGCGCGAGAGGCAGAGGTGGTGCTGTCGGGCAAGACGCTTGAGGACACATCGCGTGGCATTCGCTTGCCGGCACACAAGCGCAACATCGGCTACATCTTTCAAGATGCGCGCCTTTTCCCTCATATGTCCGTGCGGCAGAACCTCGAATATGGCGCGCGGCTGCGGCGGGGTGATGGCGATGCCTCCGAACTGTCTCGGGTGGTTGAGATGCTTGGGATCGGGGCGCTCCTAGCGCGACGACCCGCTGGCCTTTCTGGCGGCGAGCGTCAGCGAGTGGCCATCGGGCGCGCGCTTCTGTGCCGTCCTGCGCTGCTTCTGGCCGACGAGCCCTTGGCCGCATTGGACGAGGCGCGCAAGGCGGAGATCATGCCCTACTTCGAGCGCCTGCGCGATGAGATCGACATCCCGGTCCTCTATGTCACCCACGCACCTGCGGAGGTCGCGCGGTTGGCCGATTGGGTGGTGGCACTCGACAACGGACGGGTCGCAAGGGCAGGGGCGGCACGCGATGTGCTGTCTGATCCCGCTGTGTTGCCGACAGGTGTGCGTGGCGCGGGTGCGGTGATCGAAGCGCGTGTGGCGAGACACGATGCTGACGGATTGAGTGCGCTCGATGCAGGGGGAGTGGAGCTTTGCGTGCCGCATATTGACCGCGAGATTGGTGCGCGGGTCAGGGTGCGGATTGCTGCGCAGGATGTCATGCTGTCACGCGCGAAACCCGATGGTCTGTCGGCGCTCAATATCCTGCCCGCCACAGTGCGCGAGCGTCGCGATGGCGCAGGGCCAGGCGCGATGATTGCGCTTGAGACGCCCGCGGGTGCGGTGCTGGCGCGGATTACCCGCCGCTCGGCGGATGCGATGGAGATATGTTCGGGACAGTCGATCTACGCTGTGGTCAAAACTGTGTCGATCGCTCCAGAAGATGCGGGTAGCTAACGCAGAGAACACATTGGAGGAGGAGACCTTATGAGCAAACTGGCAATTGTCACAGGTGGCAGCACAGGTATCGGCGCGCATCTGGTCGCCGCTCTTGTCGGTGCGGGATACCGTGTCGGCTTTACCTACTTCAGCTCGCCCGAGGCGGCGCAGGGCGTGGTGCAACCGCTTGGATCGGCTGCCTACGCCGTGAAGTGTGATGCAGGATCAGCGACGGATGTGGCGGCCGCTCATGAAGAGATCGCGGCGCATTTTGACGCTGTGCCTGATCTGCTCGTGAATAATGCAGGCATTCAGACATGGGCACCGCTGCTCGAACTGGACGTGAGTGATTTCGACCGCGTGATCCGCACGAACCTGCGCGGGGCCTTCCTGAATACGCAAGAATTTGCACGGCGTTTGGTTGCTGCGGGCGGCGAAGGGGCGATCATCAATATCGGCTCGGGGTGCAACAAAGTGGCCTTTCCGAAGCTCGTCGATTACGCCGCCTCGAAAGGGGGGATCGAACAGCTGACCAAGAGTGCCGCTCTGGAACTTGGGCCTAAGGGGATACGGGTGAATTGCGTCGCACCTGGTGCGATTGCAAACGAGCGCACGGCGGAGGAGGCGGATGGCTACGCGGAGAAATGGGCTGCGCTGACGCCGTTGCGGCGGGTCGGCACTGTTGCGGATGTGGCCGGGCCTGTGCTGTTTCTGGCGTCGGACGCTGCGGCATTCGTCACGGGCCAGACGCTCTACGTGGACGGTGGCGTTTTTTCCTCCGCGCCTTGGCCGAATTACGAATAGGGCCTTGACGTAAGGTTGCACGTAGCAAATCCCTTCTCTGAAGATCCCCACAACC
>NZ_JBLXFZ010000006.1:112089-254631 GCF_048261515.1 Celeribacter sp. | reverse complement strand
GCCGATTAAGGTTACCGCCGATTAAGGTTACCGCCGATTAAGGTTACCGCCGATTAAGGTTACCGCCGATTAAGGTTACCGCCGATTAAGGTTGCTTGTCCCCTTCCTGCCTTGGGCGAATAATCTAGCCTCGCCGAGTCCCACGAAAAAAGGGGCGCTCGAAAGCGCCCCTTTTGATTAGCTGTGTTGTCTAAATCACCCAATGATCGCGTTGAGCGTAGCGGACGGACGCATGATCGCCGCCACTTTGGCCGGATCGGCGTGGTAGTAGCCGCCCATATCCGCCGGTTTGCCCTCATTGGCTTTCAGCTCGTCAAGGATCACCGCTTCTTTCTCGGCCAGTTCTTTCGCAATCGGGGCGAAATGCGCTTTCAGCTCCGCATCGTCATCCTGCGCGGCAAGGGCCTCGGCCCAGTAGCGGGCGAACCAGTAATGCGAGGAACGGTTGTCGTTCTGGCCGACCTTGCGCTCCGGCGACTTGTTTTCGAGCAGAAGTTTCTGTGTCGCGTCTTCCACCGCCGCACCAAGGACACCAGCTTTGGTCTTGCCTTTGGAAGAGGCGAGGAAGTTGTAGCTTTCGCCAAGCGCACAGAACTCGCCAAGGCTGTCCCAACGCAGGTGGTTTTCCTCGATCACCTGTTGGACGTGTTTCGGCGCGGAGCCGCCAGCGCCCGTCTCAAAGAGGCCGCCACCGTTCATCAGTTTGACGATAGAGAGCATCTTGGCGGAGGTGCCAAGTTCGAGGATCGGGAACAGATCGGTCAGGTAGTCGCGAAGCACGTTGCCCGTGATGGTCACGACGTTCTTGCCCTTGCGCATTTCTTCCCATGTGAAACGGGTGGCTTCGCGCGGGGCCATGATCGGAATGTCCTTGCCAGCCGCTTTCAGCGCCGGTTCGACATATTTGATCAGTTCGGCGTCATGGGCACGGTTCTTATCGAGCCAGAACGCGCCGGTGCCTTCGACGTCAAACCGTTCGATGCCGGTTTTGATCCAGTCGAGGATCGGCGCTTTCTTCGCGGTGCACGACCGCCAGATGTCGCCTTTTTCCACCTCGTTGGACAAGAGCACTTCGCCGCTGTCGAGCACGATCGAGACGGTGCCATCGGCAGGGACTTCGAAGGTGGTCGGGTGGGAACCGTATTCTTCCGCCTTCTGTGCCATCAGACCAACGTTGGACACAGCACCGCAGGTGGTGACATCCAGCGTGCCGGTTTCTTTGAAATATTCCACGCTTTCGTCATAGACGCAGGAATAGGAATTGTCGGGGATGCAGCACTTGGTGTCTGCTGCCTTGCCGTCCGGACCCCAGCCGATGCCACCGGCTTTGATGACCGCAGGCATGGAGGCGTCGATGATCACGTCAGAGGGCACATGCAGGTTGGTGATGCCCTTGTCGGAATCAACCATGTAGAGCGGCGGTTTCGCGGCAAGAGCGGCCTTGAGGTCGGCTTCCATCTCGGCATTGCCCGCGATGAGTTTTTCGAGCGCGCCGATGCCGGAGTTCGGGTTGAAATCCAGCTTGTCGCCGTGTTTGGCAAGGAAGTCTTCGAGATAGACGGAGACGAAATGGCCGAAGATGATCGGGTCGGAGACCTTCATCATCGTCGCTTTGAGGTGCACGGAGAACAGCACACCCGGCTCGATGCTTTCGACTTCTTTCTTGATATAGGCGCGCAGGGCCTTGGCGGAGAGGAAGGTCGCATCGACGATCTCGCCTTCAAGATAGTTTAGCCCGTCTTTGAGAACCGTTTCGGAGCCGTCTTTCGCAGTGAACACGATTTTCGCGCCACCGGCCTGTGCAGCCGTGACCGTCGCGGCTTTCTCGTTGGCGTAGAAATCATCGCCCGGCATGGCGGCGACGGTGGTTTTCGAGGTCGATTTCCACTCGCCCATGCGGTGCGGGTTGGCTTTCGCGTATTCCTTCACGGCCTTGGCGGAGCGACGGTCCGAGTTGCCTTCGCGCAGCACGGGGTTCACAGCGGAACCTTTCACCGTGTCGTATTTGGCGCGGACGGCTTTCTCTTCGTCGGTTTGCGGATCGGCGGGGTAGTCGGGAATGTCGAAACCCTGCGATTGCAGTTCCTTGATCGCGGCTTCAAGCTGCGGCACGGAGGCCGAGATGTTGGGCAGTTTGATGACATTGGCGTCAGGGGTTTTCACCAGCTTGCCAAGTTCGGCCAGATCGTCGGAGACGCGCTGGTCTTCGGACAGACGCTCGGGGAAAAGCGCAAGGATGCGGCCCGCCAAAGAGATGTCTTTTGTGGCGACCGAGATCCCTGCGGCATTCGAGAAGGACGAGATGATAGGAAGCAAGGAGCCGCGCGCGAGTTCGGGGGCTTCATCGACGATGGTGTAGATAATATCGGGGGTTTGGGCCATGGGGTCCTCCGGAAAAATGTCCAATCGAGCGGGCAATGGGCGTCCGTCTCGTTCGCCATTGCGCGTAAACGAGCGGGCGCGTGAAGTCAATGTATCCCACCGTATACAATGGGGCGACAATGCCGCACCCCGCAGAGGAACGCGCACGGGTGGGGCGGCGCAGTTGTGCGAAGGCGCGCCCTGTCCTAGAGATTGGTGCGGGCTGTGCATGGATGAATTTGCAAGAGGACACGAGGGCCGATGGGAAAGAAACTCACCATTCACATTGGTATGGGCAAAACCGGCTCGACCGCGTTCCAGCAGTTTTTGGACGCGGAGACGGAATTCCTGTTGCGCGCAGGTATGCACTATCTCGGGCGGTTCCTAAACAAGATGGACGGCCCCCCGCCCGCAGGGGAACGTAGCGCCACCTCGCCCGAGGCGGTGGCGCTTCGCCTGAGTGAGTTGGATCGGTTCGCCGCCGCGCAGGAGGGGATTGACCACTTCATCTGGTCCAACGAGGCGATCGCGCAGGGCAAAAACACCGCCGATATCGCGGAGGTTGCCGCGGCTTTCCTTGAACGGAGCGAGGCTTTTTCGTCGGTCGAGATCCTTCTGGTCCTGCGGCGCCAGGATGAATGGTTGGAGAGCGCCTATCGGCAGTGGGGTCTCAAGCACAAGTTGAAGACTGGCTATGCCGTCGCCATGCCTGAGGAATTTGCCGAAACCTATGCGCACCAACTGGACTACAAGACGATCCACGCGGCATGGGGCTCGCGTCTCCCTACATCCGTCCACGTCTACGATGATCTGCGACACAAGGGTGGAATTGTGCAATATTTCTGCGCGCACTGGGGGTTAGAAGCGCCCAAAAAGTTCGAAAAGTATAATTCTGTGCATGGCTCTCTTGGTCCATCTCAGGCGCATTTTGTCGCCCTGAATAACCGCGGCGAGGCGGAGAAGGTGCGCGATTTCGACATGCGAAAAGTCATGCGGCGCTATGACTTGCCAGAGCTTTCTGACGGAGCGCCGACCGTGCCTCCCGCCCTGCGTGCCCGCGTCCTTGAGGCGCAAAGGGAGAACAATGCCGCTCTTGCCGCGACGCTCGGACGCGACAGGCTTTTTCACGACCGTCCCGTCACCGATCGCGCACCCTATGACAACCGTGTTGAGGATGCACTGACCTATCTGGTGCAGATTGCGCGTCAGCAGACCGAGGAAATCCAGCGGCTTCGCAATCGGATCAATAAACTGGAAAAGAAACTCGGCGACGACTGAGGCGTTAAGGCGTCTCGAGCCGCAGGTTCGGTTTTGGTACAAGGGCGGGCTTCTCACCGCGCTCCACATAGTCCCATGCCGCCATCGCGATCATTGCGGCATTGTCCGTGGCCCATTTGATCGGCGGAAGGTGCAGGGCAACACCCTGATCTGACGCCACTTTCCCCATTGCATCACGTAGTTGCGGGGAGGCGGCAACACCGCCCACGATAATGAGCGACTTCGGTTTGCACTCTTCAAGTGCCCGCGCTGCCTTGGCCGTGAGTACGTCCATGCAGGCCGCGACGAAAGAGGCCGACATATCGTCAACGGAGACATCGGGATGGGTCTCAATATGCCGCGCAACGGAGGATTTTAGGCCCGAAAAGGAGAACTCGTAGCCTTCGTTCTTCATCGGGCGGGGCAGGCGCAACACGGGCGTGCCGCGTGCCGCCGCGCGGTCGATGGCGGGGCCACCAGGCATCCCGAGGCCAAGCATCCGCGCAACCTTGTCGTAGCTTTCCCCCACGCTGTCGTCGCGCGTTGTGCCCAATAGCCTGTAGCTCCAAGCATCCGTCAGTTCCGCGACGAAGGTATGGCCGCCCGACACCAGCATGATCACGGCGGGATAATCGACCTGACCGCCTTCGAGGCCCACGGAGCGGATGTGTCCGCGCAAGTGATTGATCCCGTAAGCGGGCACGCCCCACCCGAGCGAGAGCGCCTCGGCGGTGGATAGCCCGACCAGAAGCGACCCGATGAGGCCAGGTCCACGGGTCACACCGATGGCTTCGAGATCGTCGGGCGTGACATTGGCGTTGTCCATAACCTTCTGAACAGTCGGCAAAATCGCTTCCAAATGCGCGCGCGATGCCAGTTCGGGATAGACGCCGCCGAAGGCCTGATGGATCTCGAATTGCGAAACGGTTTCAATGGCCGCGACAGTACCTGCGCGGTCAACGAGCGCCACGGAGGTGTCGTCGCACGATGTCTCTATTCCGAGAATCCAAGGCTTCATGTGGACGCCTCCAGATAGGGCGAGAGTGCCTCGTCGGAGATCGCGCCATGACGCAATATCCTCGCACTTTTCGCTGTGCAGTCGACGATGGTGGAGGGGGCGTGCATCTGTGATGTGCCATCGATAACCATGTCGGGGCGTGCTGTTAGCTGCGCGGCGGCTTCCCTTGCACTCTTTGGTGTATCGGCTCCCGAGCGATTGGCGGAGGTGACGAGTAACGGACCGACCGCGCGCAGAATTTCGAGAAGCCGCGTATCGGCAGGGATGCGCACGGCGACCTCGGAACGGTCGGTAAGCCAGTCGGGGCGCGGATTTCCTAGTGGAAGCACCAGCGTCAGTGGACCGGGGCAGAAGGGCGATGCGATCAGATTGTGCGCGACGGGCGAAAGAATCGTTCCGAGTGACGCGATCTGCGCCGCGTCAGCGACCATCACGGGCAGGTTCTTCTCTGCAGGGCGGTCCTTGAGCGCGAAAAGGCGGGCAACGGCGCTGTCATGGCGCGGGCTCGCGGCAAGGCCAAGCACGGTGTCCGTGGGCAAGAGCACGACACCGCCTCCATCAAGACATGCTGCAATCTCGGGCGTGGGGATGCTCATTCCAGTACCTCCACGATCGGATAGGCGCGTGCGTCGGGCGCGGGGTCGGGTAATTGTGCGACAAAATCGGCCATGGCGCCCATCGGGGCGGTGTTGAAGAGCGGAGTCGGGAGCGCGTCGTCTAGCACAGTCCCAACATAGTTGAATTTATCCAAGCTTTGTGCGGCCTCAAAGGCATTAACCTGCTCGCAATGTTCGTAATTGACAAGTTTTCCCGCCTGCCAAATGCCGAAATGCACGTAGGGACGAGCTGCGCGGCGCATCAGGACGGTGGGCCGCTCTTGGTCTGCAACCGCATGTCCGAGCATCTCGAAGGCGGGGACGGCGATCACGCCCAACCCGAGCGCAAAGCCAAGGGCATTGGCGAAGGCTACGCCCGTCCGAGTGACGCCAAGACCGCCCGGACCGATGTCGGCGGCAATGCGGGTGAGCGTGTCGAGCGAACTGTCGCAAGCGGCAAGGCCTGTCTCCAGCATGGCGCGATAATCGCGCGATCCGTCGAATTCGGGGCGATTGGAACTGTCGAAAACAATCTCCGCGCCGCGTGCAAGCGCGAGGGCAGGGACGCCGTTCGATGTCTGCAAAAGGAGAGTGAGGCTCATGAGCGGGCCTCCAGCGCGTCGAACACCGCGCTCCATCTATCGGCTTCAGCGGAGAGAGTGACGCTTCGCGCAGTCTCGCTCTCGCCAAGTGCGATGCCGATGGAGAGAGGGGTGTCGAATGCATCCACAATGCGGCTGCCCCACTCGATGAGGCTCACGCCCGTCTCGACCTGATCTTCAAGTCCAAGGTGATAGAATTCACGCGCATTTTTAAGCCGATAGACGTCTACGTGTAACACGTCGAAGTCTGGCGCCTCGTAGATGTTGGCGATGGCGTAGGTGGGTGAGGTGACCAGTTCTTCGCTGCCCAAGGCGGCCATGAGTGCCTTCACGAAGAAGGTCTTCCCCGCCGCGAGCGGACCGTCGAGCAAGACCACATCGCCCGCGCGCAAAAGCGGCGCGAGGGCCGTAGCGAGCGCGGTCATCTCGGCTTGCGTGCCGATAGGAAGGGTCAGAGTGCGGGCCACCTGTGGTGTCTCCGATTGGCGTTTGTCGGCCTTCGCAATAGGACAATCGGGAAGGAAGGTCCATATCGTGGGCGCGCGGAGCCTATTGCGCGGTGTCGAGCCAGATGGTGACGGGGCCGTCATTGGTCAGGCTCACAGCCATGTCGGCACCAAATTTGCCCGTCTCGCAGGGCACGTCGAGCGCACGCAGGGTCTCTGTGAAATGCTCATAGAGCGCGAGGCCCGTTTCGGGATCGGCTGCGGTGGAGAAACCGGGGCGGTTGCCTTTGGTCTCGGCAGCAAGGGTGAACTGGCTGACGACCAATGCGCTGCCGCCGATGTCTCGGATGGAGCGGTTCATCTTGTCGTTTTCGTCCTTGAAAATCCGCAACTTGGAGATTTTTGCGGCCAGCTTCTCGGCAGCGGCCTCGTCGTCACCCTCCATGGCGCAGACAAGGATCATCAGGCCTGCGCCGCAACGCCCGATGACCGTGCCTTCCACGGCCACCTCGGCCTTGCTCACACGTTGAACGAGCGCCCTCATAGTTCGGATTTCCACGGCGGGTTGGCGCCCGCGCGAGATACTGTGACCGCAGCGGCTTTGGAGCCGAGCGAGAGCGCATCGCGGATCGCCTCGTCCGAAAGGGTTGCAATGGCGTCTTTTGTCAGAAGGCCCGCTTCGGAGAGCGCCGCCAGAAGCCCTGCGTTGAAGGTGTCGCCCGCGCCGACGGTATCGACAACTTCGACGCGGTTTGCGGCCACATGGACCGAGCCGCGCGATGTGAACCCGCGCACACCTTCCGCGCCTTCGGTCAGGCAGACCAGTTTGACGCCGCGCGCCAGAAGATCGGCGATCTGGTCGTCAAGCGTGCCCGTGCCGCGCGCGATCCAGTCGAGATCCTCGTCGGATATTTTGACGATATCGGCATGGGCGAGCATCCTGTCGATGCGGGCGCGATAGCGGGCTTCGTCGCGGATGAATGAGGGGCGGATATTGGGGTCGATCATGGTGACGCGCGTTGCGGAGGCGGCCACGAAAAGCGCCTCGTAGGCCGCGCCGCAAGGATCGACGGGGAGCGAAATCCCGCCGCAGAAAACCGCATTAACGGTGTCTGGAAGGGCGGGAATGTCCGCTTCGGTCAGCATGCGTCCCGCGGTGTTTTCGTCGTAAAATGCGTAGGTTGCGTGGCCGTTAACCAGTTTGACGAAGGCTACGGTGCAGGGGCGGTCGGCTGTGACGACGAGAAAATGGTCAACGCCACTCTCTGACAGTTTATCCTTGAGAAGGTCGCCAAAGAAATCGGCAGAGATACCAGAGAAGAACCCCACGGGCGCACCGAGCCGGCCAAGCGCAATGGCCGTGTTGAACACCGCGCCACCCGCGTAGGGCGCGTAGGCGTCCTCGCCCTCGGTCGAGGTGCGTGGCAGCATGTCGATCAGGGCTTCGCCCGCACATAGGATCATCGAGTCGTCTCCTTTGAATTGGCGATAGTGCTAACCCTGTTACCGCTATCAGAGCAAGCGGGAACTGGGCAAATGTTCAGTGGGCGATCAACCGCCCGCGCTTTATGGCGCGGCTTTTCCCATTGCGATGAGGTAGCCAATAGCACCCGCTATTGCGGCGCCCGCCAGAACGGCGAAGGCGATTTTCCACGGCGAGTAGGGGCGTTCTCCTTGCACGCGGCCCGTGCGGCCGTTGACGACGACGCGATAGCTCTTGCCACGATATTTATAGGCCGCGACCCAGACGGGCAGCAGGATATGCTTGAAAGTCACGTCGCTGATCGCGGTGTCGAGGCGGTGAACCCGTTGGCGATCCCCGCCGATATCAAACTTCACATCGCGCAGGATCACGCGGTCCATGTGCGCACGCGCAAGAGTGAAACCTTCCTCGATTTCAACGGTGTAGGCCTCGGCGCGAAATCCCGCGAGATAGTCGGGCAGGTAGGGTTCCAAGTCTGAGAGATCCCAAGGTGCAAGGCCGTCGGTGTATTTGCGCGGCAAGGCGTGCGAGGCCAGCACCAGCACATCGTCGAAAAAGCGCGATACATGTCCGCGCGCTGCGCGCCAACGGGTGCGGCGTTCGCGGACCGTTCGGGTCTCGCCATTCCTGCGCACCGTGCGCGTGACGTAGTAATCGTCGCCACGCTCGCCTCTGTAGTCGCTTTCAGTTTGAGCGTCGAAGGTCCAGTAGGGCAGGTAGATCCCGTCCAGTTTGCGTCCCTTGCGTGCGTAATTGCGCAGCCCGTTCGGCGCAAACCACAGTTTCCCGAGCCAGTCGTTCATCGCGTCATGGGCGATGGATTCGGTCACGGAGAAAGGCAGAAGCCCGCGCGGCTTGAGCCCTCGGTGCTGGCCTGTTCCCGTGACCACAGGAGTGGCGCAGAAGGGACATTCGGTGGCGTGGAGGTTCGGATCGAACTCCGTGCGCGCGCCGCAGTTCGGGCATTCGGAAACGCGGGTTTCGACGGTTGCGTCGCTGTTGCGCGCATCGCGAGCTTGGTCCCTCAGAGCTGCGGCGTAGTCCATTTCGCGCGGGGCGGGGACATTGCTGACGTCAAGCGCCTCACGCGCCCCGCAATGGTCGCAAGTCAGCGCCCCTGCTTGCGGGTCGAAGCGCATATCGCCGCCGCAGGTGCCGCAGGGAAAGCGGTGCGTTTGCGCGTCGGTGTCGGGGAGGGAAGCGGTTTTGGCCATGGAAACAGGGGTTTCACCAGAGATTGCGGGCTGTGATTTCCCGCGTAGATTACAACAATTTGCAGGCGGGAAAAGCAGTTCTTCGCGCGTGCGGGGTGTGGTCGGGGTTCACCGTCTTGCGCGTTTGGGGCGCTCGGGTTGTTCGAAGCTCACCAGTTGCGCAATTTCCTGTCCCGCGGATGAGGTGAAGCGGATGATGTGGCAGAAGAGGGCGGTGCCCGTGCCGTCGCGGTTCAGGCGGCCCGAGACGGTCGCGGCCTTCCCTTGCGTGACGATTTGGTCGATGTGGATCGAGGCTGGGGCAATGCGCGTGGAAAGCGCCTGCGAGATAGCTGCGCGCCCCACGGCGGCGGGCGCATCGCCGCGCTCCCAACTCGCCGTTTCGGACAGTCCGAACCCGCCAAGGTTCCCGATCCCCATGAGCGCCCGTGCAATCGCGTCGGCACGTTGTGCAGCTGGGCTGTCCTCGCAGGCGGCCCCATGGGTGATGCGCGTCTCGGCCAGCTGCATGAATTCCTCGCAAATGAAAAGTGGCGCGCGCGCCCCGTCGTGGGGTGCGCGCGATTGAGCATCCGTGGTGGCTTGAGATCAAGCGTCGGCGGGCGGCGGGGGAGGCGCGATGGTGAAAAGCTGCGCCAGCTCTGTCACGTCCTCGGCGCGTAGCCATCCGTCCTGTCCTTGGGTCCAGACATAGCTGGAGCGGGTCAACTCGCCTTTGGCAACCTTCTGACCCATCTCGGCTTTCGAGAAGGGGCCGGTGGTCTCGCCACCTGCCGCGATGTGCCAGACGTGTTCGACGGGCGGTGGCGGCGGAGTTTGCGCTGCTGCTTGGGGCTGTGCGACCTGCGTGGCTGCTGCGGGGCGTGGACCCCATGGACCCGCTTGGACACTTTGACCAGCCATCGCCATGCCAAGCCCTGCGCCCATGCCGGCACCCGTCGACGCGGCCATGGCGGAGTTTTCAGCGCTCAGAGCCTCGGCGGCGTTGAACTTCATGTAGTTGTCGAGATTGCCGACGATGCCCATGGAGGTGCGCTTGTCCATCGCCTTCTCCACCGCGTCGGGCAGGGAGATGTTTTCGATGTAGAATTCCGGGATGGTCAGGCCGTAGTCCGCCACAACTTTCGAAATCTCGGCAGCGACGAGCGCGCCAAGGTCAGCGGTGTTGGCGGCCATGTCGAGCACGGGGATGCTTGCTGTCGCGATGATGCGCGAGAAGGCCTGAACGATGATGTTGCGGATTTGGTAGGAGATCTCGTCCATCGTGAATTCGCCATCGGTGCCCACGATCTCGGTGAGGAACTTGGCGGGGTCGGAAACCTTGACCGCGTAGGTGCCGAAGGCGCGGATTCGCACGGGGCCGAATTCGGGGTCACGCAGGATGATCGGGTTTTTGGTGCCCCATTTCAGATCACCGAACCGCGTCGTGTTGACGTAGTAGATTTCGGATTTGAACGGGGATTTGAAGCCGTGATCCCAGTGCTGGAGTGTTGTGAGGATCGGCATGTTGTTGGTCTCAAGCATGTAGAGACCTGGAGTGAACACATCGGCCAGCTGGCCCTCATGCACGAACACCGCCGCTTGCCCTTCGCGCACTGTGAGCTTGGCGCCATATTTGATTTCGTGGCCTTCGCGCTCGAACCGCCACACCATCGTGTCGCGGGTGTCGTCGGTCCAGTGAATAACGTCAATAAATTCGCCAGTGAGAAAATCGAGAATGCCCATGTGGCTCTCCTTCGTTCAGATAGTCTCGCCCATCAGTTCCGCGGCAATGGTGGCCGCGATCGGACGGGCGGTTTCGGGGGTCATGTTCGGGGTCAGTCGCGGATCGTAGAGGATGCGCAGCAAAAGCTCGTCGTGGCGGGTCAGTAGTGCGAATTCCTCATCGTCGTTGAAGATTGACGGGCGCGCACGGGGGCTGTCATTGGCCAGTCCAAGGCCCTGCGCGATTTCCTCGTGGAAACAGGATTTGCGCATCAGTGAGGGATGCTCACCACGGATCACAGCCACCGCACGGCGATAAATGCCGTCATCGCGTGGATCGGAGGCGATGACGAGGCAATAGGTGGAACGGCTCATGTTCTCGACCGAGCGCACGGCAGCTTCCGACAATCCAGGGATCAGGCGGCGCAGGTGGGTGCCGACACCACGGCGTTCATCCTCGTTGAGGACAAGGACGTGAAAGTTCCCGCCCGTCTCGGCAACCGTGATGGGGTGGCGGGTGGCGGTAGCCAGCTGTCGAGCGAGGGAGGTGAGTGTTTCGCGGTCCTCGGCGCGCTGGTCGAGCGGCACGGAGGCCCCGAATTCCAGCGTGAGGCGCACAGGTGCGCTCCAGCGGTGGACATGCGACGGGGTGGTGCGCGCGACGAAGCTACCGTTAATGTCGGCATATTCGTCGTTGAGCGCGATGGCGTCGAAATTCTCGGCCAGTTGTCGTGCGTTAAAAGGTGTGTCCGCGCCGCCGCCATCGGTGCGCAGCAATTCGTTGCGCAGAAGGTCAGCTTGCACATCGGCATAGTAGCGCACGGCCTGCGCAGAGGCGGGAGAGCGCGGAGCGACGATGGGCGCGCTCGGTTTGGCGGCAGGTGTTTGGCTCGGGGCGGCGGTCTGTGCAGTGGTCATCGGGTCCACACAGGCAGACAGAACGAGTGTGGATGCGAGCGCCGCGGCGCCCGCAATCCGTCCCATACCTATCGCCGCCAGACGCATCATCCTAGCCTGGCACGGAGGTCGCTGCGGTGTCACCCGTGCCAGTCTTGCTGGCCTTTGCCGCAGACAAGGTGTCGCGCAGGTTGGCTTCCAACGTCTTGAGTTCCTCTTCGGCCTCGGCGCGCTTGCGCTTGCCTTCGTCGGCGATTTGCAGGCTCTCTTCGATGGTTGCGATCAACTCGGCATTGGCGGTTTTCACGGCCTCGATGTCGAACACGCCGCGCTCCATTTCCTGACGCACGACCTTGTTGGCTTCGCGCAGGTTCTTGGCATTGGCGGTGAGCAATTCGTTGGTCAGGTCCGAGGCGGCTTTGATGTCCTTGGCAGCATCCGAAGAGCGCTGGATCGTCACGGCCTGCGCCAGTTGGGTTTCCCAAAGCGGCACGGTGTTGACCAGTGTGGAGTTGATTTTCGTGACCAGCGACTTGTCGTTTTCCTGCACCAGACGGATGGAGGGCAGGGATTGCATCGTCACCTGACGGGTCAGCTTGAGATCATGCACACGGCGTTCAAGATCGTCACGGGCGGCACGCAGGTCGCGCAATTCCTGCGCCACGATGACCTGTTTGTCCTCGGCGGCATTCTCGACACGCTTTTCCTTGGCGGGGATGGTCTTGCTGTCCAACTCGTCGAGTTTCTTCTCGCCCGCACGGATGTAGATCGCCAACTCGTCGTAGAAGTTCAAAGTCTTCTCATACAACAAGTCGAGAGATTTAATGTCCTTAAGGAGTTTGTGCTCATGCTCCAGAAGGTTGTCGGTGATCTTGTCGATCTGCCCTTGCACCGTCTCGAAACGCGCCACGAATTTGGCCATCGGCGCGGCGCGGCCCAGAAGTTTCTCCCACCACGAGCGCTCGCGGCGCACGTCCAACTCGGAGATTGAAAAGCCACGGATCGTGGAGACGATGCTGCGCAGGCTATCGCCCGCAGGGCCAACGTCCTTGTTGCGGACCTCGCCGAGCATGGCTTGCGAGATTTCCTGCAATTCGGCTTGAGCGCCAGAACCGAAGCGGACAATGGAGCCCGTGTCGGAGAGGTCGATCTCGGCCATCGCTTCTTTCACAGCAGCGGCGGGCGGGGCCTCTTTCCCGCGCACGGGGACCAGTTCCCCTTTGGGTTCAGGCAACACCGTTGCGGTGACCTTTTCGACTTCTTTCAACGTTTCTTCCGCCTTTTGGCGCACCGTTTCCGACATGTGTTATCCCCTTGTCCAGCAGCAGTGTTTTCCATTCGTGCCGCGCATGTTTTCGCAGCCAGTGTTACTTGATGCCCTCACGGGCCAGTCGTTCGCGCAGCACGTCGATCTCGATGTCGAGATCGGCCTTGTTGTCGAGCAGCAGCTTTTCGTTGCGCGCCGTGAAGTTGCGTTCCAGATCATCGAGCAGCGCGAACCAATCGGTGCGCGCCTCGGCGTTGCGGGTAAGGCTCCACAGGTCGGCGAATTTGACCGTCGCATCCCGCGCACCCAGCAGGTAGACGCCGAGATACTTGCGCGCTGCAGTGAGATCGCGTGGGTCTTCCTCAACGGTGCGGAACATGTCGCGCGCGGCGGTGGTGAAACGCTCCAAACGGCGCTGCGCTTCGCGGTCGTTGATCTGTTCGAGTGCCTGACGCATGACGTCGAGATGGCCCTCGGCCTCGTCAACGGCGCGGGCAACGCGGTCTTGCTGGAAGGTGTCGATGCCTTCCATGCCCTTGTTTTTTAGCGGGTCCAAACCGAAGGCCAGACTGTGAAGCACGGTGCCCAGAACGGCGAAGATCACCGCCTCGATCACGCCCCAGCCGAAAACGCCGACAAGCGCCAGCCCCGCACCTGTGAGAACAGAGCCGAATATCTTTCGCGGGATGGCGGGGCGGCGGGCAACTTTGCGTGCCTCATAGGCTTCTTCGGCTTTTAGCCCTTCGCGGGTAAGCAGCGCGGCGGCGACGAGGCAGCCCAAAGCGGCCAGATAACCCGCCATTGTCACGGGTTCGGCGGTGAAGGCTTTCCACGCCAGTGGGAGGGCGGCGATAAACAGGAGATTGGACCGCGCGCCTACGCGAGAGGGCCGTTTGCCATCGAAGGGACGGGCGGGCGGCACCTGACCACGGGAGGGGCCTTGTGTCTCGGAGGCGTCTTGTACGCCAGAGGATTTGCCGTCGGGTGAAAAGGTGGAGCCGAAGCGTTGCGCCATTCTTACATCCCCTGCGCGCTGATCGTTACGTAGAATGTCAACGCAACGAGCAGGTAGTAGGCCAGTTTGGAAAACTTGCTGTCTGACATCTTCACCCTCTTACATCCGAGCGTTTTGCACGGCACTTCGCTTGAAATATAGGAAGAAACCGCGCCGCTTGAAAGGCTTACTGACAGCAGTGGCGAAAAACGTCACAAAAGGAGGGGGCGGGCAGGTCAGCCGTCGCGCTTCGGTCCCTTGCCGCGCGGACCTTTTGAACCTGCGTCGCCGTGGGATTTGAAACCCGCCGAGCGTGGTTTGGACCCCTTGCCACCGCCGTGCGATTTGTAGCCGTGGGATTTGAAGCCCCCAGGTTTGCCATCGCGCCGTGCGCCGGGTTTTCCGTCTGGCTTTCCGTCACGTTTGCCATCTGGTTTGCCGAAAGGTTTACGATCTCCGTCCTTGCGGAAGGGGCGGTCGCCATCCTTGCGGAAGGGTTTGCGCTCGCCATCGCGTCCTCCACCGTCACGTCCACCACCATCGCGTTTGCCCGCAGGCTTGCCGAAGGGCTTCTTGTCGAAGCTCTTGCCGCCGCGGTCCCCGCCTCGCGATACGCCGCGTTTGGGGTCGCCGAAGCTTTCGTCCTCAAGGCCCAACTGGTCGCGCAACACGCGGTAGCGGACTTCCTCTACCTCGCCTGGTTTGATCTGGTTGAGGCGGAAGGGGCCGTAGGAGATGCGGATCAGGCGGTTCACGGTCAGGCCGATATGCTCCATGGCGCGTCGGATTTCGCGGTTCTTGCCTTCGCGGATGCCCACGGTCAGCCAAGCGTTTGCGCCCTGCTGGCGATCAAACACAACTTCCATCGGTTGGAAATTTTCGCCGTCGATGGTGATGCCTTTGCGCAGGGTGTCGAGGGTTGCTTCCGATGCGGTGCCTTTGACGCGGACGCGGTATTTGCGCAACCAGCCCGTGTCGGGCAATTCCAGCTTGCGTTTGAGTTCTCCGTCGTTGGTGAGCAGAAGGAGGCCCTCGGAGTTGAGATCGAGGCGGCCGACGCTCATTACGCGCGGCAGGCCTTCGGGCAGGTTGCCGAAAACGGTCTCGCGGCCCTTCTCGTCCTTCTCCGTCGTCACCAGCCCCGTGGGCTTGTGGTAAATCCAAAGGCGCGGTGGTTCGGGTTCGCCGACGGGCTGGCCGTCTACGGTGATGCGATCTTTCTTGAGAACGTTAAGCGCGGGCGAGAGCACCTTGCGCCCGTTCACGGTCACGCGGCCCTCTTCAATCATGGTTTCGGCGTCGCGGCGCGAGGCGATGCCTGCGCGCGCCAGCACCTTGGCGATCCGATCACCGGGAGGTGTGGATTTCGCGGTGGAGGGCGCTGCGGGTTTCGCGCGATCCTTGGGCGCGCTCTTCTTGGGCACGGTGTAGGACTTCGGGCGATCGGATTTGGGCGTTTTATCGGTCATAGCGCGGACATACGCGCGAACAGGGCGTTTGGGAAGGGGGCACGGCTTGCCATACGCGCTTTTCCGCGTCACAGGTAAGGCATGAATTTCCGCTCTCATATGGACGCGGCCTTTGAGGAGGCGCACAAGGCGCAGGCCCGTGGCGAAGTGCCCGTGGGCGCGGTCGTGGTCTCTCCTGAGGGCGAGGTCATCGGGCGCGGTGGAAACGAGACGCGGGCGGGCTGCGATCCCACGGCACATGCCGAGATCGTCGCGATCCGCGAAGCCTGTGCCGCCTTGGGCGTCGAGCGGCTGACGGGGTGCGATCTCTATGTAACGCTGGAGCCCTGTCCGATGTGCGCTGCGGCCATTTCCAACGCCCGTATCGCGCGGCTCTATTACGGCGCGAGCGATCCCAAGTCAGGCGGGGTGGCAAATGGGGCGCGAGTCTTTTCTCATCCGCAATGCCACCATGCGCCCGAGGTCTATGACGGGATCGGTGCGGTTGAGGCCGAAGAATTGCTACGCACCTTTTTCGCGGCACGTCGCGGGTAGGTTTCACCGGTTGCCCCGCAATCCGGCGGCTCGCCAGCACTTGCAAGACGCGCCATTTGCGGTTAGAGGTCGGACATGCGGGCGGTTTACGCTTGTGACACCCCAAATCTTTGAAATCATGCCCGTTTCCGGGGCTGAAGTGCTGCGTGGATATTCCGTGACTGAACAAATTTTGCGCCGTTACGAGCGCCATTTAAAGAACCTTGCTCTGGTCCTCGGTGTCGCGTCGACCGTTGCGATTGTGCAGAACTGGTATCCGTGGAACCTGTACCTGTCGCTTCCGTTCTGTCTGATCTGGCTGTTGATGGGATGGTTGCATGGTGAACGGCAACTCAAGTGGATCAATGCCCTGTTTGCCGCCTTTTACGTCTACGGCATCGGGCGGTACGTGATGCTGGGCGCCTGAGGCGGTTGACGCGGCGGGCGGCGGCGCATCAGACTGTCGGGACTATAAGTTGGACAGGTGCGCCGATGAACGAAATCGCCTTCACATGGATGAGCCAGATCGACAGTTATCGCGAACAGGTGGATTTCTCCTTCTGGTCGGAACCCGTGAACGCGATCACGAACCTCGCGTTTGTTCTGGCCGCTCTCTACGTCTGGCCGCGCACCAAGGGCCTTTTGCTTGCGCGAGTGCTTGCGGTGATCCTGTTTCTTATCGGTCTCGGCTCATTTGCCTTCCACACCACAGCGACGAGGTGGGGGGAGGCGGCGGATGTAACGCCGATCCTTGCTTTCATCCTGACTTATGTTTTTGCCGCCACACGGGACTTCTTTGGTTTGGGGAGTTGGTGGGCGGCGCTGGCGGCGGTGCTGTTCGTGCCATTTGCTGTCATCGTTTCGCCGGTATTCTTGCACATCGGCATGGGCAGTTCCGCGGCCTATGCGCCGGTTCCTGTCCTCATTGTAATCTACGCCGCACTCCTGCGCCGCCGTGCGCCCGCCACTGCGCGGGGCATGGTTTTGGGGGCGGCGGTCCTATGCATCTCGCTGGGGTTTCGTATGCTGGACGCGCCGATTTACGCCACGGTTCCGATGGGTACACATTTCATGTGGCACTTCCTCAATAGCATCATGCTCGCCCATATGATCGCCGTTTATGTGCGCCACATGCGGCGACACGCTTGAAGGCCGCCCCGTCCCGCGTTAAAGCCTCATTCGACACGAAAGACGGAGCCTTGCCCGATGTCCATCGATACAGATACCGCACGCCGCGTGGCCAAACTGGCCCGCATCCGCGTTGAGGAAGACGCGCTGCCCGCGCTCGCCGAAGAGTTCAACGCCGTTCTCGGCTTTATCGAACAGTTGCAAGAGGTGGATGTGGAGGGCGTCGAGCCGATGACCTCCGTCACCCCGCAGCGCCTCAAGCGCCGCAAGGACGAAGTGACCGATGGCAATCAGCAGGCCAAGGTGCTCGCCAATGCCCCCGATGCGCGCGAAGGCTTCTTCGCCGTGCCCAAAGTTGTCGAATAAGGAGGGCGTGCCATGTCTGATCTGAACAAACTGACGCTTGCCGCCGCCCGTGACGGGTTGCGTGCCAAGGACTTCACCTCCGCTGAGTTGACCGAAGCCTGCCTGAGCGAGATCGAAGGGGCGGGGGCGCTTAACGCCTTTGTCCACAACACGCCCGAAGTTGCTCGCGAGCAGGCGAAAGCCGCCGATGCGCGACTGGCCGAGGGGGATGCCCCTGCGATGTGCGGCCTGCCCATCGGGATTAAGGATCTCTTCTGCACCAAGGGTGTGTCGACGCAGGCAGCGTCCGCCATTCTTGAGGGCTTCAAGCCTGAATACGAGAGCACCATTACCACCAAACTCTTCGATGACGGTGCGGTGATGCTGGGCAAGCTCAACATGGACGAGTTTGCTATGGGCTCCTCCAACGAAACCTCCGTCTACGGTAATGCGGTCAACCCGTGGCGCCGTGAGGGAGATGAGGCCAAGCTGACGCCCGGTGGTTCGTCGGGTGGCTCGGCCGCTGCGGTTGCAGGGGATCTGTGCCTTGCCGCGACGGGCACCGACACGGGCGGCTCGATCCGCCAGCCCGCCGCCTTCACCGGAATCGTCGGGATCAAACCGACCTACGGACGTTGCTCTCGTTGGGGTGTTGTGGCCTTTGCCTCTTCGCTCGACCAAGCGGGTCCGATGACCAAGAATGTGCGCGATGCCGCGATCATGTTAGAAACCATGTGCGGTCACGACGAGAAAGACAGCACGTCCGCAGATCTTTCTGTGCCGAACTTCGAAGCCATGTTGACGGGCGACATCAAGGGCAAGAAAATTGGTATCCCAAAGGAATACCGCATGGACGGTATGCCCGCCGAGATCGAGAAGCTCTGGGCCGATGGCGCGGATATGCTGCGCACGGCGGGGGCGGAGATCGTTGATATCTCGCTGCCGCACACGAAATACGCGCTGCCCGCTTACTACGTGATCGCGCCCGCCGAAGCCTCCTCCAACCTCGCGCGCTATGACGGGGTTCGTTACGGCCACCGCGCCGCGCTTACGGCGGGTGAAGGTATTGACGACATGTATGAAAAGACCCGCGCGGAGGGTTTTGGTCACGAGGTTCAGCGCCGCGTGATGGTGGGGACTTACGTGCTGTCGGCGGGTTTCTACGACGCTTATTACAACCGCGCGCGCAAGGTCCGCACCTTGATCAAGAAGGACTTCGAGGATGTTTTCGCCTCTGGCGTCGATGCGATTCTGACGCCTGCGACACCCTCGGCGGCTTTTGGCCTGGGTGAGATGTCCGAAAGCGATCCGATCCAGATGTATCTCAACGACGTCTTCACCGTGACGGTGAACCTTGCGGGCCTGCCTGGAATTGCGGTGCCTGCGGGTGTCGATGCGAAGGGGCTGCCTCTTGGTCTGCAACTGATCGGACGTCCGTGGGAAGAGGGCGATCTGCTGAATATTGCACAATCTCTTGAGGACGCTGCGGGCTTTGTTTCCAAGCCGTCGAAATGGTGGTAATAGGCGAGGGATTTTTCCCTTTTCGGAGCGTTCACATGATCCTTCGCGCCTCACTTGCTGCCCTGTCCGTCCTTGGCCTCGCCGCCTGTGATCCCGCCATTCCCGATAGCGGGGCGGGCGTGGGTTTTGGAAGCTATTCCGACTATCAGGCGCAGCGCGAAGCCGAGTTGATCGCCGCGGGCGAAGGAAGCGCTGCGGGCACGGTGTCCGCGCTTAACAGCCAAGCGGCCTCCAGTGGGAGCACCAGCACAGATGTGCTCATCTCCGAGGCTGCCGCGGCGATCCCATCGTCGGTCGAAAACGAGGTAGGCATTTCCTCCGAGAACAATTTCGACGCGGTCGCAGGGCAGCGCTCGATTGAAGAGGATGCAGCTCTGGTGGCCGCGAACCGCCAGCAATATCAGCAGGTTGAGCCGACCGCAGTGCCCACGCGTCCATCGGGAACGCAGCCAAATCTGGTCGAGTTCGCGCTTTCGACAACAAACAATGTCGGTCAGCCGATCTACTCGCGCCTCATCCCTGGCGCGGCGACGCGTGAGGCACGCAACTGTGCCAAATACGCTTCCCCCGATCTGGCACAGCTCGATTTCCTCGCCTCTGGCGGGCCGGAGCGCAACGCCAAAGGGTTGGACGCGGACGGTGACGGGTTTGCCTGTAGCTGGGATCCTTCGCCCTTCCGTCTTGCGGCCCAAGCGCGCGCCAACTGACTTCCGTGACTGATCTGACGATCACCGAGCGTGCCTCGCCCAATTGTGGGGTGCGGCGCGGCGGCGCTGTCGCGGATATGGTTGTGATCCATTACACCGCGATGGAGAGCGCCGAGGCCGCTCTGGCGCGGCTCTGTGATCCCGCTTTCGAGGTCTCCGCACATTACCTGATCTGCCCGCAGGGCCGTGTTTTTCGACTTGTCGATGAGGCGCAGCGTGCGTGGCACGCGGGTACGGGGCAGTGGGGTGATGTGGTGGACGTCAATTCGCGCTCGATCGGGATCGAGCTGGCCAATCGTGGTGTGGAGCCTTTCGCGGCGGCGCAGATGGATGCGTTGGAGGCGTTGCTTGATGATATCCTGACCCGCCACGAGATCCCGCCCGAACGGGTGATTGGTCATTCCGACATGGCGCCCGCGCGCAAAATTGACCCTGGAGCGCGGTTTGACTGGCGGCGTCTGGCATTGTCGGGTTTGTCCATCTTTCCTAACAAAAATGAAACAACTGGCGTCAATAAGGTTCGATTTGTGCAAGACCTGAGCGCCTTCGGATATCCCGATGCGCCTCTGGACAGCCTTCTGAATGCCTTTCGCGACCGTTTTCGCCCACGTCACACGGGGCCGCTCGACGGGGTGGATATGGGTATCGCGCGGGAGTTGGCCGAACGCTTTCCCGTTGACCGCTGCGCCGTGACCTCCTAAAGCCCGTGACGCGCGGATGGCTGGACGGTCGCCGCCTTGGGGGCTTTCGGGTACGCCAAGGGGGAGGAAAGTCCGGACTCCATTGAGCAACGGTGCCGGGTAACGCCCGGCGGGGGAAACCCCAGGGATAGCGCCACAGAGAACAGACGTCCCTCTACACGGGGGTCACAGGTGAAACGGTGGTGTAAGAGACCACCGCGCGACCGGCAACGGAAGCGGCACGGCAAGCCCCACCGGGAGCAATGCCAAATAGGGGTCTTACGCGAGGGCCGGTGCGCTTGCGCATACCGCTCGCAGGGTCGCTCAAGCCCGAAGACCCGGGTTGGCAGCTTGACCCTGTCGGTAACGGCAGGGCTAGAGGAATGGCCGTCCAGAGGCGCAAGCCTCGGACAGAATCCGGCTTACAGGTCATCCGCGCGACTTCTCTTTTGTTTTCTCTCAGGCCTTCGGGCCGAACGCGGCGGTTGCCGCCTTCGCGCAAAAAGCGCAGACTGATCCGTGAAAACTGGACATTCGGGGGTTCCGATATGAGCTTTGTAAAGACATTGGCCACATTGGCCGTAGGGTTTGCCGCCGCGAAGGGCGTCGACAAGATGCGCAAGATGGGGGGCATGGACGGCGTGCGCGAGGCGATGCGCCAAGCGGGCGCTACTGGCGGCATGGCCGACCAGATGGGCAAGCTCGCCGAGCAGTTCGGTGTCCCCGGCGGATCGCAGGTCGTGCGCGACATGATGGGCAGATTCGGAAATCAGGCCGCGGATATGTCGGAGGCGACCGAGGCGGGCCTTGGCTCTCTGATGTCTGCTATGGGCACGGCCGCGACGGCGGGTGCGGGGGGAATCGCCGATATGTTCTCCGCTGTGACCAAGGACACACCCGTGGGCGAAGTGGCCGAAGAGAACGCCAAGCTGATGATCCGCGCGATGATTATGGCAGCCAAGGCTGATGGCGAGATCGACGCGGAGGAGCGCACCAAGATTCTCGATCATCTGAAGGATGCTTCCGAGGAGGAAATAGCCTTCGTGCAGGCCGAGTTGGACGCACCTGTCGACCCGATCGGACTTGCCGAGGCAGCGGGCGAGAAAGCGAAGACGCAGGTCTATTCGGCGGCCTTGATGGCGATTGCGGTAGACACCGAAGACGAGCGCACCTTCCTTGAAGCGCTTGGCAAGGCGTTGGGTCTGAATGCGACACAGGTGGCGGAAATCCATCAGTCCATGGGGAAACCTGTTCTGTAGCGCCGCGTATTCTGCGTTGTGATGCGTGAGAGCGTGCAATTGCGGTTGACTCGGGTGGGGAAACCCTTAAAAGGCGGGCTTCAAGGATTCCACGGGTAGGCCCGACCGCCCGTTGCACGACTTACTGGAGTTTTAAAATGGCGAAGCCGACGACGATCAAAATCCGTCTCAACTCGACCGCGGATACGGGCCACTTCTACGTGACCAAAAAGAATGCACGCACCATGACCGAAAAGATGGTCGTAAAGAAATACGACCCGGTTGCGCGCAAGCATGTCGAGTACAAAGAAGGCAAAATCAAGTAAGCCTCTGACGACAGACTGAAATGCAAAGCCGCGTGACCCACAGGTCGCGCGGTTTTTCTTTGTCCACTTGAAGAAAGCGCCGCCCGACCTGTCCCCCGAAAGACCGACAGAGAAGGTAGTGACATGTTCGAGTGTGATCCTTTGGAGGCAAACCGCCTCGCATCCCGCATTCCATCGCAGAGGGCCGTTCCGCCCTTTGTCCTGCGTCCCAGCACGGGCGATGATCTTGGCCGCGTCGCGGCGCTGCTTGAGGATGCCTACACCACGAAACTGGTGGACGATTATCATCCCAATGTGCTCAACGCCGCCCTTCCAGTTATCACCAAGCCGAAGGAGAGCCTGATCCGTTCGGGCACCTATCTCGTGGCCGATAGCGGCGGAGGGCATTTGCTGGCGGCTGGCGGGTGGTCGTGGCACGGGCCTGTGGGAGGCGTTGCGCCGCGTGACACGGCCCATATGCGCCATGTGGTCGTCGGCTCTGCCTATGGAGGGCAGGGGGTCGGACGAGTGCTTCTGGAGGCGGTTATGGCCTCGGCTCGTGAGGCAGGGGTGCGCCGGCTTCTGTGCGTGTCCACGATCTCTGCAGAGGGCTTCTACGAGGATATGGGGTTCATGCGCCTTGCTGATGTGGAGCTGACTCTGGGGCCGGGAATGAGCTTCCCTGCGGTGCAGATGGCGCGGGCGCTCTGAGCGGGCGTGGTGTGTCGGTGCTCGACATGGGCTGACCAATTAAAAAGGCCGCCCCGAGGGGCGGCCTTTCCAGTCACAGATCGGCGGGCGATTACTCGCGGTTGCCGAGGAACTGAAGCAGGAACATGAACAGGTTGATGAAGTCCAGATAGAGGTTCAACGCACCCATGATTGCGGATTTTGCGAGCCACTCGCTATCCATGGCGTGGGCATGTGCGATGTAGTCGTTCTTGATCTTCTGCGTATCGTAGGCGGTCAGGCCAGCGAAGATCAGCACGCCGATCACGGAGATACCGAGGTGAAGCGCGGAGGAACCGAGGAAGATGTTCACGATGGACGCGACAATGATCCCGATCAGGCCCATCATCAGGAAGGCGCCGATGGGGCCGAGGTCACGCTTGGTGGTGTAGCCGTAGAGCGACAGGCTCGCGAAGGCGATGGACGTCACGAGGAATGTCTGGGTAATAGACACGCCAGTGAAGACGAGGAAGATCGAGCTCAGCGACACGCCCATGAGCGCGGCGTAGGCGTAGAAGAACGTCTGCGCCCCTGCAGCGGAAAGGCGGTTCACGGCAGCGCCGAAGGCAAAGACCATGGCGAGCGGTGCGAACATCACAACCCATTTGAGCGGTGACAGGTAGAGTGCCTGACCGAGTGAGGTCAGGTATTTACCTTCCGCGATCATTGCGCCCGTCGGCGTGGCGGACACCGCCAGATTGGACAAGGCCCAAGCAGCCAGACCTGTGATCAGTAGACCGACGGACATGGTTCCGTAGACTTTGTTCATGTGGGCGCGCAGCCCTGCGTCGATCTGAGCCGTGGCGCGGCCTGCGGCCTGCGAACTCGGATGGACAGTGCGATAGTCAGCCATTGACAGTTTTCTCCCTAAGGCAAGCGGATGTCGCGGGTGAATGCACCCACGTTACTGTCTCCGATATTGGCATGATCGAGGGGATTTTCAAGCGCGCGAGGGTGGCAAAGAGGGCGGAAACGGATTGTTTTCGTCGGTTTTTGGCTTCGGCCTGCGACTTTCGGGTATTTTGGAGAGCCGAACACGAAAAAACCGCGATGCTGAGAGAGCACCGCGGTCAGGGTTGGTCGGGGGTCGACCAATGGAATGTTAAGCGCGCCAGTGGCGCGGGGCGTCCCAAACGGGGCGTGTGGCTTCCGCCATGGCCTGTTCGCGGGTCAGGCCGATATCGGCCAGCATCGCATCGTCAAGGCGCGTCAGGGCAGCGCGCTGACGTGCGAGCGAACGGGCGCAAAGGATGCGCTCGACGATGGCGGAGAAAGAAGGTGCCAAGCGGGCACCACGGGAGCGGGAGAAGGTCATAGCCAGCATTGGTCATCCTTTCGTGAATGTGATGATGGGCGGCGCGGGAATCATTTCCCGATGCCTATATGGGTTATGCTGGACAATTCTTAAAATGAATGATTGTGTGCCTTTAGATCAATGATGGTGATGATATGGCGCGAAATCTGGATATGACGGCATTGCGGTCTTTTGTGGCTGTGGCGGACAGTGGTGGTGTGACCCGCGCGGCGGGGTATCTCAACCTCACACAGTCGGCGGTGTCGATGCAGCTCAAGCGGCTTGAAGAGAGCCTTGATGCGCGTCTTCTTGATCGTTCGGCGCGCAAAATTGCGCTGACGGCAGCGGGGGAACAATTGCTCTCCTATGCACGGCGGATGCTTGATCTCAACGACGAAGCCTATGCCCGTCTGACCGCACAGGAGTTCGAGGGAGAGATCGTTTTGGGCGTGCCTCATGATATCGTCTACCCGTCGATTCCTTACGTATTGCAGCAGTTCCACGTCAACTATCCCAGAATGCGCGTGACGCTGGTCTCCTCCTTCACAACGCAGCTTCAGGAGAAATTCGCGCGCGGTGAGTGCGACATGATCCTGACGACCGAGGACCGTGTTGGCAGCGGAGGCGAAACGCTATGTGAGTTACCCTTGGTGTGGATCGGCGCAATCGGTGGCAATGCGTGGCGGCAACGCCCGTTGCGGCTGGCGTTCGAGCACAGGTGCATCTTCCGCAAGGGGGTGCAGCAGGCGCTCGACGGGGCGGGGATCCCATGGGAAATGGCCATCGAAAGCGACCAGAGCCGCACCATCGAGGCGTCGGTTTCTGCCGACCTTGGCGTCCATGCGATGCTCAACGGCGCCGCGCCGCCCTATTGCGAGCCGATCCAGCATGGCGGAGCACTGCCCGAACTGGCGTCGAAAATGGTCAATCTCTATATCTCCGACCTGCTCAAAGGACAGGCTGCCGAGAATCTCGCCGATCTGATCCGCGGAGCCTATGACAAGCGCGCGTCCACGGCGCTAGCGGCGCAGTAAAGGCGGGGTGCGCGTGGCCTACATGGTCACGACGACCTTGCCTGTGGCCTTGCGGTCTTTGAGCAATTGCAACCCGTCGCCCGCGCGTTCAAAGGGCATGCGGTGCGAGATGTGCGGCGAAATCCTGCCCTGCGCGGCCCAATCGAACACCTGCTCTAGCGATGCGCGGAGCGCGGCGGGGTCGATGGTGAAGTAGCCTCCCCAGTAGAAGCCGATCACCGTGATATTCTTGACCAGCATGTGATTGGGGCGCAGCGCAGGCAGATCTCCGCCCGCAAAGCCGATCAGCATCATCCGCCCGTCGGGATTGGTCGCGCGGAAGCAGGCGTCGAAAAGTGCGCCGCCAACTACGTCATAAACCACATCCGCGCCGCCAAGCGCTTTGATCTGATCGCGGATGTCATCGTCTTCGGCGTCGATGACGTGGTCGGCTCCCGCAGCTTTGACGACAGCGCGTTTGTTCTCTCCACGCGCGATGGCGATGACTTCGGCTCCCATGAGTTTGCCGATCTCCACTGCCGTGAGGCCAACGCCGCCCGCCGCGCCCGTCACCACCAGCCGCTCGCCTGGTTGCAACCGGGCCTTGTGGGCCAGCGCCATGTGCGAGGTGCCGTAGGTGATCTGGAGTGCTGCGGCCACGTCATGAGGTATGGCGCGGGGCAGGGCGGTACATCTGTCCGCGGGGAAGTTTCCATGGGTGGCCAGACCTCCCTTGCCCGAAAACACCGCCACGGATTGACCTACATGCAAGCCCGAGACGCCCGCGCCGAGCGCCTCGACCTCACCCGCCAGTTCCATTCCAAGCGTAAAGGGGGGCGTGGGCGTGTCCTGATATTGTCCCTTACACATCAACAGGTCGGCGAAGTTCAATCCGCAGGCTCGCACGCGAAGTTGCACCTCGCCTCGGGCGGGCTGCGGTAGCGGAACTGTCTCCATTGCGGGAGGCTGGTCGAAGGCGGCGATGCGGTATGCGGTTGTGGTTTTGCTCATGGGGGAAGCTTGCCCCAGTCGCCTACGAAAAATCCAGCGCGAAAAGGTCGCATGGAGGAGCGACTCAACGCGAGTCACTTTGAGCGAGTCGCGGGCGTCAGTTGCGCCCCTTATTGAACGGCGCACAAAAAATGGGCGGGGTTTTGTGCGTTAATGAACCGTCGCTGTGCAAAATCTTGGGTGGGCGAAAAAATCCAAAAAAAATTACCGTTTAGGTTGAGTATTCTAGGACAGATGTGGCAGTAAATTATTAAAGATTTAGCCGATGGGCAGTATTTTAATATCCCGTTGTGTTAAGGTATGAAGCGTATCGGGTGCCAGAAGCGGAATTTCAGGTGCCCGAAATTGTTTGTAGGGAGCGGTCAAGAATGAAACATCCTGTGGATGTGCATGTCGGCAAGCGTGTCCGCCATCGTCGTTGGATGGTGGGTATGACACAACAGCAACTCGCTGAAAAAGTCGGCATCAAGTTTCAACAAATTCAGAAGTATGAAACCGGTATGAACCGCGTTTCTGCGTCCCGTCTTTGGGATATCGCGGAAGCGCTGTCCGTGCCTGTCGCATTCTTTTTCGAAGGTGCGGATGAGCAAAGCGGAGTGACAGCCGAGAAAGCGGAAGGGTCTGTGCCCGCCGATATTCTGGCGGACAAAGAGGCCCTTGAGCTTGTGCGGTCGTATTATTCGATCCCCGAGAACCAGCGCCGTCGACTGTTCGAACTGGCGCGCGTTCTCTCCGACGTAGCCTGATCCGACAGGTTTCGACCTAGCAACGCGAAACGCATGCGCCATAGGGCGCGCTTTCGCGGGGTCTTGAAAAAAGAATTGCCCGCATCTGTAAAAAGGTGCGGGCATTTTTGTTTGTCTGGCTCTTGCTGCTGGATTACGTCTTCTCCTTCCGCCACTTCTAAACGGGCTTTGCGCACGCTTGACCAAGGCGCGGGTGCCGCGTACCGCATAGGGCAAAAGCAATTCGGCTCGGGAGATGACCATGAACGCACAGAAGATTTCGGGACAGGCACATGGCGTAAGCGACGCCGAGGCGCGCGATATTGTCGAGACCGCCCGCGCAGCTGTGGATGCTGCCCGCGTGGAAACACGACGCTATTTCCGCGGCGGGGCGCTGGAAACCACCTCGAAACTGGCCGAGGGCTTCGATCCCGTCACAGTTGCCGATCGGGCCGCAGAAACTGCGATGCGGGAGATCATTTCCGCGCGGCGTCCCGATGACGCGATCCTTGGCGAAGAGTTTCCCGTGCGTGAAGGCACGTCGGGTCTGACATGGGTGCTCGATCCAATCGACGGGACGCGCGGGTATATTTCGGGGACGCCCACTTGGGGTGTGCTCTTGGCGGTGCGCAATGCCGATGCGGCGCTTTTCGGGATCGTTGATCAGCCCTATATCGGCGAGCGGTTCGAGGGGGGCTTCGGTCTGGCCGAGGTGACAGGTCCGCTTGGCACTGCGCCTCTGGGCACGCGGGCGACGCACACACTCGACGAGGCGGTGATCTTTACGACGTTCCCTGAGGTGGGCAGCAAAGAAGAAGGCGTGGCGTTTCACGATCTCGCCTCGCGCTGCAAACTGACGCGCTACGGGATGGATTGCTACGCCTATGCCCTTCTGGCGGCGGGACAGGTTGATCTCGTGGTAGAAGCAGGTTTGAATTCCTACGATATCCTCGGTCCTCTGGCGGTGATTGAAGCGGCTGGCGGCGTGGTTACCGATTGGAAAGGGAATAGTGCTATGGAGGGCGGGCGCGTGCTTGCGGCGGCAAACAAGGACATTCACGCCGCCGCATTGGAGCGCTTGTCTCAGGCATGATATACCCCGATTGAGCGGCGCTCGCGCAGGGCGCCCGATGAAAGAGAGGCCTGCCGTGCATCGTTGTTTCCTGATCCGCAATGCGGAGATGATCCTTACCATGGATGACGCGGGGCGCGAATTGGCGGGGGCGGACGTCCTCGTGCGCGATGGTGTGATCGAGGCGGTCGGTCACGGGCTCTATGACGATGACGCACATATCTTCGACGCGCGCGGCACGGTGGTGACACCGGGGCTGGTGAACACCCACCATCACCTGTTCCAGACGTTGACCCGCGCGGTGCCTGCCGGTCAGGACGCGCTGCTTTTCGGTTGGCTCAAGACGCTTTACCCGATCTGGGCAAAGTTCACGCCAGATCACATGCGGTCCTCGGCGGTGATCGGTCTGGCGGAACTGGCGCTGTCGGGGTGTTCGATGACCTCCGACCACCTTTATCTCTTTCCCAACGGATCGCGGCTCGACGATACCATTGACGCAGCGCGACAAGTCGGGGTGCGCCTGCATGCTACACGCGGGGCGATGTCGATCGGGGAGAGCGCTGGCGGGTTGCCGCCCGACAGTCTGGTTGAACGCGAGGCCGATATTCTCGACGATTGCATCCGTGTGATTGATGCCTTCCACGATCCGAGCGACGGGGCGATGATCCGCGTGGGCGTTGCGCCCTGTTCACCCTTTTCTGTGTCGCGCGAATTGATGCGCGATGCCGCCGTGCTGGCTCGAGACAAGGGGGTGATGCTGCACACCCATCTGGCGGAGAATGACGAGGACGTGGCCTATAGCCTAGAGACCTTCGGCTGTCGGCCCGGGCAATATGCTGAAGATTTGGGCTGGACGGGTGACGATGTCTGGCACGCGCATTGCGTGAAGCTCGACGGTCAAGAAATTGATCTCTTTGCGAAAACGCGGACAGGCGTGGCGCATTGCCCGTGCTCCAACTGCCGCCTCGGGTCGGGGATTGCCCCCATGCGCGCGATGCGGGATGCGGGGATGAAAGTCGGCTTGGGCGTTGACGGATCTGCCTCCAATGACGCGGGCAATCTGATGGCTGAGGCGCGTCAGGCGATGCTATTGCAGCGCGTCGCTTTCGGGGCGGACAAGATGAGTGCACGCGAAGCACTGCGTATGGCGACACGCGGCGGCGCGGAGGTGCTGGGGCGCAGGGATTTGGGGCAACTGGCAGCAGGCAAACGCGCCGATATTGCGGTTTGGGATGTCTCCGGCATTGAGAGTTCAGGCAGTTGGGATCCCGCCGCGCTCGTGCTCGCGGGGCCGATGCAGGTCAAGGATCTCTTCGTTGAAGGGCGGCATGTGGTAGCCGATGGTTGGTTGGCGACAACCCATCTCGGCGATGCTCTGGAGGAACAGGCGCGTCTGTTGCGCGGATTGATGGAGGATTAGAGATGACGGGCTTCAAACGAAGTGTGGCGCTGGTGGCGTTTGTGTGTGTGGCGGGTTGTTCTGCCCCCGCGCCCGTGGGGGTGCTGGGCGAGAGCAATGGCGCAAGCAGCGTGCAGGCAGGGAATGCCAAAGCGACCGAAACGGCGCGTGTGATTCTCGCGGAGATCAATGCGGAGCGCGCGGCGAAAGGCTTAGGAGCCTTGCAAACCAACCCGCGCCTGTCGGCGGCGGCGCAGGCCCATGCGGAGGATATGGCCGCACGGGGCTATTTCTCTCACGTCTCGAAGGACGGTTCGACGCCGAAAATACGCGCCGAGCGGGCGGGCTATCGCGCCTGTCTGATCGCGGAGAATATCTCGCGCGGCTACCCGTCTGCGCAGCAAGCCGTTGCTGGATGGATGGCGTCGAAGGGCCACCGTGAAAATATCCTGCGTCGCGGTGTGTCGCAAATCGGCATTGGCATCGGTGCGGGGCGCACCTACGTCACGGTGTTTGCTGATCCGTGCTGAACGGACGCGTCGCTATGCGCCGACCCGCGCACCCATCACGTAAGTGGCGTCAATAGCGCGGTCGTCGCCCATCATGATGGTGGGGAATACCTCTTCCCAAACGCTCTCAGCACGGTTTGCGCGTTGTGCGATGGCGGGGGTGGAGGCGAGGTTGATGACGGTCAGGTCGGCTTCCATGCCCACTTCGATAGTCCCGATCTTGTCGTCCATATGCATGGCATGGGCTGAGCCCCGGGTCGCGAGCCAGAGCAGTTGCGCGGGATGCAGCGCCGCGCCCGAAAGCTGCCCGACCTCATAGGCCGCGGCCATAGTGCGCAGCATTGAGAAGGACGACCCGCCGCCTGTGTCCGTGGCCAGCCCCACGCGTAGCGCCTCTGATTTGCGGGCGGCCATGTCGAACAGGCCCGATCCGATGAAGGTGTTCGAGGTCGGGCAGTGGATGAGGGAGCAATCCGACTCGCGCAGTCGGGAAATCTCGCGCGGCTCCAGATGGATCGCATGGCCGAAAAGCGCGCCCTCGCGGACCAGTCCGAATTGCTCGTAGGTGTCGAGATAGTCGCGTGCTGTGGGGTAAAGGCTCTTGACCCATTCGATCTCGTCGGTCTGCTCGCTCAGATGCGTCTGCATCAGGCAGGTAGGGTTTTCGGCCCAAAGCCGCCCGAGCGCATCGAGTTGTTCGGGCGTCGAGGTGGGGGAGAAGCGGGGCGTGATCGCATAGGTCGCGCGGCCCTTGCCGTGCCAGCGGTTGATCAGTGCCTTGCTGTCGTCATAGGCGGATTGCGCGGTGTCCCGCAGGTTTTCGGGTGTGGTGTCTCGATCCATGCAGGTCTTGCCCGCCACAATCCGCATCCCACGCCGCTCGGCCGCCTCGAAAAGCGCGTCGACGGAGACGGGATGGATGGTGCAGAAACTCGTCACAGTGGTCGTGCCGCTTGCCAGCAGCAGGTCGAGATAGGTGTTGGCTATGGCCTCGGCATAGGCGGGATCGCCGAATTTGGCCTCTTCGGGAAAGGTATAGGTGTTGAGCCAGTCGATCAGCCGCTTGCCCCATGAGGCGATGATGGCGGTCTGCGGGTAATGCGCATGGGCGTCGACAAACCCGGGCACGACGAGGGCGCGGCCGTGATCGTGGAAGGTCGCGTCAGGGTGGCGGCTGCGCATTTGGTCGCGCTCGCCGATGGCGGCAACCTTGCCGTCGCGCACAAGAATCGCGCCATCGCTTTGGACTTGCACGGCCTCTTCGGCGGGAATGTCGAACGGGTCGCCTTGGTAGGTGACGATCTGGCCTGCGATCAGGGTGTCCATCGGTGCCTCGTGTGTTCTGGTCGGATCGCGCAGTTGGCATAAAGCGCGAAAAGGGCGGGGGAAATGCGCGATGCCCCCTGTTTCTCCACCCCAAGCTGTCCTAAAGTCGGGGCGAAGACAAGAAGCGGACCGCAAATGGTTGAAGAGCACGCACTCCCGACACTGGAACAAGACGGGCACGAGGATGTCTATTCGCTGAGCGCCAAGCGTTTGGCGGCGATTCTTTTTGCGGTGGAGCGCGGCGACCGTGATGCGCTGATCGAGGAGATCGAGCCGCTTCACGCCGCCGACATCGCCGACCTTCTAGAGCAGGTCAACGCCTACGATCGCCGTCGCCTGATTCTGCTCTACGGGCATGATTTTGACGGGGATATTCTCTCCGAACTCGACGAGGGCGTTCGCGAGGACGTGATCTCGGTGCTGCATCCGCAGGTGCTGGCCGAGGCTGTGCGTGATCTGGAATCGGACGACGTGGTCGATCTGGTCGAGGATCTGGAGGGGGATGCGCAGGAGGCGGTTCTGGCCTCGCTCCATGCCTCCGACCGTGTGGCGGTGGAGAAGTCTCTGGCCTATCCGGAGTTCTCCGCGGGCCGCATGATGCAGCGCGAAGTGGTGATGGGTGCGGAGCATTGGACCGTGGGCCATGCCATCGACTTCATGCGCGAGGCGCAGGAGTTGCCCGAAGATTTCTACCACATGGTTCTGGTTGATCCGAGGCTGCGGCCCGTCGGTCATGTCACGCTGGGCAAGATCCTCGGCGCGCCGCGTGGGCAAAAGCTCAACGAGCTGATGGAGCCAGGGTTCCGCACCTTCTCCGTGGACGAGAGCGAGGCAGATGTGGCCTATGCCTTCAACCAGTATCACATGATCTCCGCGCCAGTCGTGGACGAGGCGGGGCGTCTTGTCGGGGTGATCACCATCGACGACGCGATGAACGTGCTCGACGAGGAACACGAGGAAGACATCCTGCGTCTGGCGGGTGTGGGTGAGGGGTCGCTTGCCGACCGCGTTTTCGAAACAGTGCGCGCGCGTATTCCGTGGCTCGCGGTGAACCTTGTCACGGCCATTCTCGCCTCGCTGGTGATTGCGCAGTTCGAGGCGACGATTTCGCAGTTCGTCGCTCTGGCCGTGCTGATGCCGATTGTCGCCTCCATGGGCGGCAATGCGGGAACGCAATCGCTGACCGTCGCCGTGCGCGCGATTGCCACGCGCGACCTGACTGGCGCGAACGTCTGGCGTGTGATCCGACGTGAGGTGTTGGTGGGGCTGGCCAATGGTTTGGTGTTTGCTGTTATCATGGGGGTCGTTGGCGTCTTGTGGTTCGGCTCGCCCGCGCTTGGCATGGTGATTGCGGCGTCGATGGTGATTAACTTAGTGATTGCGGGGTTGGCAGGTGTTGGCGTGCCCGTGCTGTTGGAGCGCCTCGGAATCGACCCCGCTCTGGCCTCGGGTGCCTTTGTGACGACGGTTACAGATGTCGTCGGTTTCTTTGCCTTCCTCGGTCTCGCGGCCATGGTTCTCCTATGAGCGACGCCGTTGATCTCAAGGCCCACGCGCGCCGCCATGCCCGCGCGCAACGGGCTGAGGCGCACGCGGGACGCGGAGCGGCGGTCACGGCGCAGACCGCGCGGCTTCTGTTGGGGTTTCTCACGCCGCATTTCGGCAAGGTGGTGGCGGGATACATGCCGATCCAGAGCGAGATCGACCCGCGAGTTGCCATGGCTGCGCTCACTGCGCATGGTCCCGTTGCCGTGCCCGTGGTCGAGCGCGAGGCCGCGCCCTTGCGGTTTGATCGCTGGAGGCCTGAAACAGAGATGGTTGCGGGACGCTATGGCGCGCAGGTGCCAGCACATTCCGATCCTGTCACGCCCGATGTTGTGATCGTGCCAATGTTGGCTTTCAATCGCGACGGGCATCGTCTGGGCTATGGCGGGGGATATTACGATCGCACGCTGGCGGCATTGCGCTCCGAACGTGACGTTCTGGCGGTCGGGCTGGCCTATGCCGCGCAGGAGATGCGCGATTTTCCCGTCGCCCCTACGGATGCGCCGCTTGATGCGCTTGTGACCGAAAGCGAAGTCATAACTTTCTAGCTGCGTGGCGTTCGGCTTGCCTCGTCGTGCTGCGGGGCTTAAGGGAGTTGCCATGAAAATACTGTTTCTCGGAGATATCGTCGGTAGTGCGGGCCGCAAGGCCGTGCTGGAGCGCGTTCCCGCCCTGCGCGAGGCGTGGGGATTGGATTTCGTCGTGGTCAACGGCGAGAATGCGACCAACGGCATGGGGCTTTCGGGCGATCATGCCAAAGAGCTTCTGACCGCGGGTGTTGATTGTCTGACGCTGGGCGATCATTCCTTCGACCAGAAAGACATGATGCAGTTTTGCGAGACGGAGACGCGGATCATCCGTCCGATCAATTTCGCCAAAACCGCACCAGGTCGTGGGGTCCGTATCTTCGAAGATCGTCGCGGGCGGCGTATTCTTGTGGCGCAGGTGCTTGGTCAGGTGTTCATGAAGCGCGCCTATGACGACCCCTTCTCCGCACTCGATCAGGTGTTCATGACGCATAAGCTCGGCGGAGCCATTCAAGCCGCGCTGGTGGATGTGCATTGCGAGGCGACAAGCGAGAAGATGGCTATCGGCCACTTCCTCGACGGGCGCGCCTCGATGGTGGTGGGGACGCATACCCATGTCTGCACGGGCGATGCGCAGATCCTGCCCGCGGGCACGGGTTATCTCACCGATGCGGGCATGTGCGGCGACTACAATTCGGTCATCGGCATGGACAAGGCCGAACCGTTGCGCCGCTTCGTGACGGGCATGGCCAAGGGGCGCTTCCAGCCTGCCAAGGGCGAGGCAACGCTCTCGGGGTTTTATGTCGAAACCGATGACCGCACGGGGCTGGCCACGCGAGTGCGCCAGATCCGCGAGGGCGGGCGGCTGGAGCAATCGGTGCCATAAGCCTCTGTCCTGCCACAGTCGGGACGCATGGAATTTCGTCCTGAAATCGACCATTTGAAGGGCAGGGGTGCGATGTTTTCGCGCTTGTGATCGCGTGGCCTTAGGGGGCATACTTGCGCCGGACGAGGCAATTGCGCGAGGCTTTATGGAGCTGTTTCAATTCGACCAGACGACAGAGGCGGTGATCGCCCTTTTGGTCGTGGGCTTCATGTTTGTCCTCTTCGTGCGCGAGGTATTCCCCACGGAAGTGGTCGCGATTGCTGGCGCGGCGTTGATGATGGTGCTGGGCATTCTGCCCTATGATGCGGGGCTGGCGGTTCTGTCGAACCCTGCGCCATGGACCATCGGCGCGATGTTCATTGTCATGGGTGCCATGGTGCGCACGGGTGCGTTGGAATGGTTCTCTGCGCAGGCGGGGCGCTACGCCGAAAGCCACCCCTCGATAGCGATTGCCGCGCTGTTGTTCGTGGTGGTGGTGCTTTCGGCCTTTGTCGCCAATACGCCCGTGGTCGTGGTGATGATCCCTGTCTTTGTGCAACTGTCGGCAAAGCTCGGCGTGCCCGCGTCCAAGTTGTTGATCCCGCTGAGTTATGCCGCGATCATGGGCGGGACGATCACGCTGATCGGCACCTCGACGAACCTGCTGGTGGATGGTGTTGCGCGCGCGCAGGGGCTTGAGCCCTTCACGATTTTCGAGGTCTCGGTGCTGGGTCTGGCGATAACCACATGGGGCTTTCTCTATCTCTATTTCATCGGGCGGCATCTCCTGCCCGAGCGGACTAGCCTGTCGGCGATGCTCTCATCGGGGCGCTCGAAGATGAAGTTCTTCACCGAGGCCGTGATCCCGCCCGACAGCAACCTGATCGGGCGCGAGGTAACAGGGGTACAACTGTTCAAGCGCGAGGGCGTGCGGCTTATCGACGTGGTGCGCGGCGACCGTTCCTTGCGCCACGACCTTTCGGGAGTGACCTTGGAAGTGGGCGACCGCGTGATCTTGCGTTCGCAAATCTCCGAACTTCTGAGCCTGCAACGCAACAAGTCGCTCAAGCGCGTGGATCAGGTCTCCGCCGTCGAGACAACGACCGTCGAGGTTCTGGTGACACCCGGGTGCAAGATGGTAGGCCGCTCGCTGGGCTCCATGCGCCTGCGCCGTCGCTACGGCGTCTATCCACTCGCCGTGCATCGCCGCAACCAGAACCTCGGCAGCAAGATCAACGATGTGGTGGTGCGTGTGGGCGATACGCTCCTGCTCGAAGGGGCACCCGAAGACATCCAGAGACTGGCCAATGATATGGATATCGGCGACGTCTCGAAACCAACCGAGCGCGCCTTTCATCGCAGTCACGCCCCGATCGCCATCGTTGCGATGATGTCCATCGTCACTCTGGCCGCGCTTGGTGTCGCGCCGATCCTGATGCTGGCGGTGATCGCGGTAGCCATCGTTCTGGTGACGCGCTGTATCGACGCCGAGGAGGCTTTCTCGTTTGTCGAGGGGCGGTTGCTGGCGTTGATTTTCTCCATGCTCGCCATCGGGGCGGCGCTGGAGGCATCGGGCGCGGTGCAAATGGTCGTGGATCTGTTGGCGCCATTTCTTATCGGGCTGCCCGTTTTCTTCGCTATCTGGGCGGTTTACCTGCTGACCTCGCTGCTCACCGAACTGGTTTCCAACAACGCGGTGGCTGTGGTTGTGACGCCGATTGCCATCGGTTTGGCGCAGACCATGGGGCTTGATCCGCGCGGGTTTGTCGTGGCGGTGATGGTCGCGGCCTCCGCCTCTTTCGCCACACCCATCGGCTATCAAACGAACACAATGGTCTACAGTCCAGGCGGCTATAAATTCACCGACTACATGAAGGTTGGCATTCCGCTCAACATTTCGATCGGCCTTCTGTCTTCATGGCTCATACCGATCCTGTGGCCGCTGTAAGCGGCGCGCGGCTTGAAGCTTGCCGCGTGGTTGTCGTATAGAAGCGCATCGCAAAAAATCTCTAACCGGAGGACCTCATGGCAGGCCACTCAAAATGGGCAAACATCCAGCACCGTAAAGGTCGTCAGGATGCGCAACGCTCGAAGCTTTTCTCCAAGCTCGCCAAGGAGATCACCGTGGCGGCGAAGATGGGCGACCCCGATCCCGAAAAGAACCCGCGCCTGCGTCTGGCAGTGAAAACCGCGAAGTCGCAATCCGTCCCCAAGGACGTGATTGACCGCGCGATCAAGAAGGCCATGGGCGGCGATGCGGAGAACTATGACGAGATCCGCTACGAGGGGTATGGCCCCAACGGCATCGCCTTCATCGTCGAGACCATGACTGACAACGTGAACCGCACCGCCTCCAACGTGCGTTCGATCTTCACAAAATCGGGCGGCAATCTGGGCACATCCGGTTCCGTGGCCTTCATGTTCGACCGCGTGGGCGAGATCACCTATGACGCGTCAGTTGGCGATGCCGATACGGTCATGATGGCCGCGATCGAGGCAGGTGCCGAGGATGTCGAGAGCGACGACGAGGGGCACTGGATCTATTGCGCCGATAGCGATCTGGCCGTTGTTTCCGACGCGCTGGAAGCCGAGCTGGGCGAGTCCAAGGAAAGCAAGCTGATCTGGAAGCCGCAGAATCGCACCGAGGTTGACCTTGAAACCGCGCAAAAGCTGATGCGTCTGGTTGAGGCTCTGGAAGATGACGACGACGTGCAATCGGTAACGGCGAATTTCGACGTCCCCGATGATGTTGCGGAACAGCTTTAAGCGACTATTGTGACGGCGAAGGCCCCGCCCTCCACGGCGGGGCCTTTTGTTTCGCTCGTCGTGTGGCGGGCGTGTTAAGGATTGGTCTGGCATGGGCGCGGCGATTTCGGGTTTTCTGACGGGGTTTTCCCTGATCCTCGCGATCGGGGCGCAGAATGCCTTTGTGCTGCGCCAAGGGCTGCGGCGGGCGCATGTGCTGGCGGTGGTTTTGGCCTGTGCGCTGTCGGACGCCATCTTGGTCACTGTGGGCGTGTTTGCCTCTGCGCGGGTCGAGGCGGTGTTCCCTTGGGCCTTGCCGCTTATGACATGGGGCGGGGTGGCTTTCCTGACCGTTTATGGCGCGCGCGCTGCGCTTTCGGCGTGGCGCGGAGGCGGGCACCTCGATCCCGCAGACGGCCAGACCCAGACGCTTGGCGCGGCGCTGTTGACCTGCCTTGCGCTGACGTGGCTCAATCCGCATGTCTACCTTGATACAGTGGTGTTGCTTGGCGCCATTTCCGCTGATTTTGGCGCAGAGCGCGGGCTGTTTGCGATCGGTGCGGTCACGGCCTCGTTCACCTTCTTCTTCTCTCTGGGGTACGGCGCGCGGCTGCTGGCGCCTGTCTTTGCACGTGAGACCGCGTGGCGGGTGCTTGATGGGGTGATCGCGCTTGTGATGTGGTCGATTGCTGTGAAATTGGCGTTCGGCACATGACTGTTACCCCGCGTCCCCTTGCTGGTTTTGCGTGGATGATCGCCACGACCGTGTTCTTCATTGGTGTGAATGCACTGGTGAAGACGGTGGGGGATGCCCTTCCGATTTTTGAAAGCGCCTTTCTCCGTTTTCTCTTCGGGCTGATTTTTCTGATCCCAGCAATGAAGAGTCTGGGTCGCCTGACCATGACGCCGCGCCTGTGGAAGATGACAGCGCTGCGGGCGGTGTTGCACGGGTTGGGTATGACCGCGTGGTTCTACGCGATGACCCGCATTCCGATGGCCGAAGTCACGGCGATGAACTTTCTCAATCCCGTTTACGTGACTATCGGCGCTGTGTTGATCTTTGGAGAAAAGATCCGCCTGCCGCGCATCATGGCGCTGGTGGTGGCCTTTCTCGGCGCGCTGGTAATCTTGCGTCCGGGGATGCGCGAGCTGGACCCCGGCCATTTTGCGATGCTGGTCACGGCGGTGCTTTTTGCGGGCTCCTACCTGATCGCAGGACGTTTGTCGAAAGAGATGCCCGCGTCCGCCGTGGTGGTGCTGATGTCGGCGACCGTGCCTTTCGTGTTGGCGCCCTTTGCACTGGCCAACTGGGTCACGCCAACGCTCACTGAGACAATCTTGCTCGTGTTCACGGCGCTCTTTGCGACGGCGGGACACTATTGCATGACTCGTGCCTTTTCCCATGCACCACAAAGTGTTTTGCAACCTGTGACCTTTGTCCAGCTTGTCTGGTCGGTGCTGTTGGGTTGGGCGCTGTTCGACGAGCCGCCCGATGCGCTGGTTATCGTCGGTGGGGCGATGATCATCGCCGCGGTGTCTTTCATCGCATGGCGCGAGGCACGGTTGAAGCGACAGGTGTGAGGCGTGCGATAAACGTCCGCGATCATCGTCGGGCACAACGAGCGAAAGATGAGGCCGAAGATGAAGACGACCCTGCGTATACACTGTTGCGACTTCTGGCCCGATTTCGTCCCTGAGAATGACGTAATCTTTGCCCTTCTGAACGAGGAATTTGACCTTGTGATGGATGCTGACAACCCTGAGATTTTGCTCTATTCCTGCAACGGGTTGACGCACATGAATTATGATTGTGTGAAGATCTTCATCACGGAAGAGAACATTACCCCCGATTTCAACCTATGCGACTATGCGGTTGGCTTTGATCATATGACCTTCGAGGACCGTTATTTACGGTTCCCGACTGAATTGGCCAAACTTGCTGATCTGGATCGGAGCCTGCATCGTCCCAAAACTGTCGAAGAGGTGCGAGAACGCAAGTTTTGCAACTTCATTTATAGTAATGGCGGGGCGGACCCTGTCCGAGATCGGTTCTTTCACATCTTGCACGCGATGGAGCCTGTTGCCTCCCTTGGTCGCCACCTGCACAACACCGACTCAGACATCACGAAACGGTTTTCGAGTGATTGGTCGAGTGGAAAAGCTGTGATCCAGTCGCGGTATAATTTCACGATTGCCTTCGAAAACTCGTCAAAGCCAGGGTATGTCACGGAGAAGATCGCCCACGCCTATGTCGCGGGGACTGTGCCGATTTACTGGGGGGACACAACCGTGTCTCGATACATAAACCCCAAGTCTTTCATCAACGCCCACGACTTTGCCTCGCTGGAGGATTGCGCGCGCTACGTGGTAGAATTGAATGCGCAGCCGGAGCGGATTTTGGACTATCTCAATGAACCCGTTTTCGTTGGGGGACGGGTGCCTGATGAACTCGATGTCGCCCGTCTGAGGGAATTCCTATGTGATATCTGCACCCGCTCGCCCGAGGAGCGCGTGCGGCGGACAACCTATGGCAACACCAAGCTTTACCTCAAATTGCGAAAGCGAATGTCAGCCATAGAAACCCGACGCCAAGCCCGCAACCGCCGCATCCGATCCACGCGCGAGTTCCTGTTGGGACGCCGCGCGCGGAAATAGGGCCAGAATTGTTGGGATATGGTGGGTCGTGAGAGGCTCGAACTCCCGACATCTTCGGTGTAAACGAAGCGCTCTACCAACTGAGCTAACGACCCGTTAGCCGCGATTTAGCCTATGCTGTGGAGGCATGCAAGCCCTCCCTGCGGGAATTGCGCTTGATGCGGGGTCTTGGGCACGACAGAGTTGCGTGAACGGATGAAAAGGAGCCGACATGGACTTGCAGGGTGATCGCATTATTGCCGCCGACCGCGTGACGGTCTGGGCCGCGCTCAACGATGCCGAGACGCTCATGGCCTGCATTCCTGGGTGCGAGGAATTGACGGGATCGCCCGAGGAGGGATTCGATGCGGTGGTCAAACAAAAGGTCGGCCCCGTGCGCGCCAAGTTCAAAGGCAGGGTCACGCTCGAAAACGTCAACGCACCCGAAAGTTACCGCATTGTCGGCGAAGGAACGGGCGGGGTCGCAGGCTTTGCCAAGGGTGGCGCGGATGTGGCGCTTGAAACCGTGGCAGAGGGCACGCGGCTTACCTACGTGGTGGAGGCCAAGGTCGGGGGCAAGATTGCCCAACTCGGCGGCCGCGTGATCGACAGTTTCGCCCGCAAGATGGCGGATGCGTTTTTCGACAACCTGTCGGCTCGGCTAGGGGTTGCGCCCGAGGTGGACGGGGACGAAGAGGGCGCGTCCGCATAAGCGGGCAACTTTTTTCGCGTCGAGCCGCATTGACCGCTTGACGCGCCCGCGTGGCGGCCATAGAACGCCCCTCACGTTCGGGCGACCACCCGAGCGGGTAGCGAGCGGTTGTAGCTCAGTTGGTTAGAGTGCCGGCCTGTCACGCCGGAGGTCGCGGGTTCGAGCCCCGTCAACCGCGCCACCGCTGCCCATACCGCCTTGTGACAAAGGCACGCCGTTTTTCGGCAAAAATGCGCGGTTGTAGCTCAGCTGGTTAGAGTGCCGGCCTGTCACGCCGGAGGTCGCGGGTTCGAGCCCCGTCAACCGCGCCACTTCCCCCCTTTTTACGTATTTTCCAGTTTGCGAAACCTCGCGGTTCACAGGCTTGTGCTTGCGCGCGATGCAATGCGTGTTGTCGCTGTCTGCGGGGGCGGCGCATAGTGGACGTCAGTTTATCTGGAGATACGTCAATGCCCCAACCTGTGCCAGCCCCTGTGCCACGGCATTTAATCCGCCTGAGTGCGTTGATGGTGCTCACGTTGGTGGCCTTTGCGGGCAACTCGTTGCTCACGCGGGCGGCGCTGGTTGATCCTGCCAATGATGCGCTGTCCTTTACGGCGGTGCGCTTGGTGTCGGGGGCCATATGTCTGGCGGTGGTTGCAGGCGTCACCTCGCGCTCCATGCGGGTGACGCGGCGGGACGTGCCTGCGGTGCTGGCGCTCTTTGTCTATGCTCTGGGCTTCTCGCTTGCTTACAACGAGATGAGTGCCGCGACGGGGGCCTTGGTCCTCTTTGCCTTGGTGCAGGTGACAATGCTGGCGGTTGGTCTGTGGCGCGGGATGCGATTGCCCGTGGCGGGGATTGCGGGCGTTGTGCTTGCGATGGTGGGGCTCGTCTGGCTGCTCCTGCCTGGACTGTCTGCGCCGCCACTGGGCTCTGCTGCGCTCATGGGCTTGGCGGGTGTTGCTTGGGGCGTCTACAGCCTTCTGGGGCAGGGTTCACGCGATCCGATTGGCCGCACGGCCCGCAACTTCATCGGGGCGGCCCCGCTGGCGCTTGTTCTGTTGGTGGTAGCTGCGCCCGCTCTCACGCCTGCTGGCTGGGCCTTGGGGCTTGCTTCTGGGGTTGTTGCCTCCGCCTTGGGATATGTTCTGTGGTATCACATCTTGCCCGATCTACCTGCTCCCGTTGCCGCAAGCGCGCAGCTTGGCGTGCCAGTGATCGCGGCCTTTGGCGGTGTGGCTCTGCTCGGTGAAGCCATCACGGTGCGACTTGCGCTGGCCTCGGTGCTGATCCTTGCAGGGATCGCGCTCACGGGGCGCAAATAGGGCTCAGGTGATGCGGTAGGGCAGGGTGCCGCGTTCGTCGGGATCAATGCTCAGGCGGCGTTCCAGTGGCGGGACCGACCGTTGGTGGCAATCCTGACGCTCGCAGATGCGGCAACTGATCCCGATGGGCTCGAAGGCGGCGGGCTTGGAAACGTCGAGATCGTCGGCATATACGAGGTCGGGAGCATGCGAAACTTCGCACCCGATTCCAATGGCATAGCGCCTTACAGGGGCATGGAAACCACCGCCTGGTTTGGAGACGTCACGGGCGATCGAGAGGTAGCGGACGCCGTCGGGGGTTTCGGCGCGTTGGCGCAGGAAGTGGCCGGGGCGTTCGAAGGCTTGGTGGACGTTCCACAGGGGGCAGGCGCCGCCGTATCTTGCAAATTGCAAACGTGTTGCGGAATGGCGCTTGGTGATGGTGCCCGCCTGATCGACGCGCACAAAGAAGAAGGGGATGCCCTTCGCACCAGGGCGCTGGAGCGTCGAGAGACGATGCGCGACCTGCTCGATGGAGGCGCCGAAACGTTCGGCCAGAATCTCGAGATCGTGGCGGGTTTCCTGCGCGGCGGCGAGGAAATCGTTGTAGGGCAAAAGCGCCGCCCCTGCGAAATAATTGGCCAAACCGATCCGCGCGATCTCGCGGCTGTCATCACTGTGAAACCGCGCCAGATCGAGGGTCGCGTCGAGCAGTTTCGCTTGTGTCACAAGGGCGACCTGATGGAGAATCTGAAAGGTCTGCGTGGCGCGACCTGCGCGCGCGGAGATGGTCAGGATCCCCGACTCACGATCAAATTTGCGCATCGCGACATCACCGAACCGCACCGAAATGCCGTTCCGTTCCAACAGGTCCACGGCGGCTTTCGTCACGTCCTGCGTCTTGCCAGAGGGGCGTGCGAAATTCTCGGCGGCGCGATCAACGGCGTCTAAGTAGTTGTCACAATAGTGAAAAAAGTCACGAACCTCTTCCCAAGGTGAAGGGCGCGCTGGGCTGTCTTCGCGATCAAGGGCCTCATCCATCGAGGCCAACCGCTCGGTCGTCTGCCGATAGGCGCGGTGAAGCTCAAGAAAGGAGCGCGCCAGCGCGGGCGCGTTGGAGGCGGCAAGCCGCAGATCGGCCAGCGGCGGTGCGCCGCCATCGGCAAAGACGGGATCGGCCAGTGCCTCGCGCATATCTGTGACGAGCCGTTCGGCGTCGCCCGTGGATAGCTCCGTGACATCAAAGCCGAACTCTTGCGCCAGCGCCAGAACCACACCCGTGGAGACGGGGCGGTTGTTGTTCTCCATCTGGTTGAGATAGGGCAGGGACACGCCGAGTTTCTCAGCGAAGGCACGTTGGGTCAGGCCGAGCCGCGTGCGCGTTTCGCGCAGTTTTGCGCCTGCGTAGAGCTTCTGCTGTGCCATGTCTGTCCTCCCTGACCGATTTGCAAAGAGAAGTTTGCCAGTGCAAACCCGTCAGATCAAGCGCCGCGATGTCGCAGGAAATCACCGTCTGCACCGCGTCGGACATGTGTCGGACACCTGTCGGAAATCCGTCGGGCACGCGTGCGCGGCTGCGGGAGTTCTATCGGGATGGAGGCTGTTCCGCCGTTTCCTCTTGTCCGCCGATCAAAGACCCGTGGTCACGCGGCGTTCGCGGCGCATGACGAGAAGGATCGCGATGAGCGAGCCGATGGAGGAGAACAGCATGATCTCCATGAGCGGCAAGGCGCCGCGCTCGACCGAGAGCATTGATCCCGCGATTGCCGAAAGCGCCGCGCCGCCGCCAATCATCATCACCCCGCCAAGGCCCGAGGCCGTGCCTGCCAGTTGCGGGCGTACCGAAAGCGATCCCGCGATGGAGTTGGGCAGTTGCAAACCGTTGCCGAAGCCTAGGAATACCATCAGGCCGAAGAAGCTCTTCGCCGTGGCGATGCCCATCAGGAAGGTCGCGGTGTTGATCGCCACGGTGACGATCAGGATACAGGCCCCGATCAGGACCATGACGTTCACACCAAAGCGCGCGGAGTAGCGGCCCGCCGCGAAGTTGCCGAAGAAATATCCCACGGCGGGGGCGGCCATATGGAGGCCGAGCACGTCTTCGGAAAGGCCGAAGAGCGTGGTGCCCACAAAGGGCGCGCCACCGATATAGGCGAAGAAGGCGCCAGAGGCGAAAGCGGCGGAGAGCGCATAGCCCAGAAAGCGCGGCGAGGAGAGCAATTCGGGGAAGGCGCGGAACATGGCGCGCAGCGAGCGGTCGGCCTGTGGCGGTGCGGTCTCGCCCAGATCGAAATAGACCAGCGCGAGAAGCCCGACTCCGCTTGCCGTGAGCACCCAGAAGTTGGCCTGCCAGCCGAAGTGGGAGGTCAGAACGCCGCCCACGGAGGGCGCAATCATCGGGACGACGGACATGCCCATGGTGACATAGGCGATCATCGTGGCGGCATCATCACCAGGATGGATGTCCCGCACGATGGCCCGCGACAGCACCATGCCCGTCACAATCGCGGCCTGAACCGCGCGCAGAACCAGAAATGTCGTCACCGTCGGCGCGTGGACCGTGCCAAAACTCGCAAGGATGAAAATGATCGTGCCTGCCAAGACCACGGGCCTGCGTCCGAAGCGGTCGGAGAGCGGGCCGATAATCAGTTGCAGCGCCGCGTTGACGGCGAGGAAAATTGCGACCGAGAGCTGCATCACCTTGTAATCGGTGGAGAAATACTCGGACATTGCGGGCAGCGCAGGCAGGAACATATTCATCGACATCGCCGAAACACCCGCCATGAGGACAAGTGTGACCACGTGCGGCGGGGTCGTTCTATCGAGGAAACGGGAATACTGTTTGGACATGGGGCGAGAGGATATGCGCAAATCCGTGGCTGTCCATGGTTATGGTTGCGCACAAACGCACAGGGGGCCTCTCGATTAGGGCGGCGACCCCGCGATCCTTTGATTGAGGTCAATTCGCAAGTTTGCAATTCGCTCCATAGTGCCTTTGCATCATTTGCAAATCTGCCAGACTCTTCTTTGAGTGCGCGCAGCGGGGGTCTAAGGTGCCCCCGAACTGACGAGGAGGCCTACCCGTGAAAGATATCATCAAAGAACTCCACGACCGCCGCGCGGATGCACGGCTCGGGGGCGGCCAGCGCCGCATCGACGCGCAGCACGCCAAGGGCAAGCTGACCGCGCGGGAGCGGATCGAGATGTTGCTCGATGAGGACAGTTTCGAAGAGTTCGATATGTTCAAGACGCACCGCTGCACCGATTTCGGCATGGAGCAGAGCAAACCCTACGGTGATGGTGTCATCACTGGCTGGGGGACCATTAACGGGCGTCAGGTCTATGTGTTCTCGCAGGATTTCACCGTGTTTGGCGGCTCGCTTTCGGAGACCCATGCGCAGAAGATCTGCAAGATCATGGACATGGCGATGCAGAACGGCGCGCCCGTGATTGGCCTCAACGACTCGGGTGGTGCGCGGATTCAGGAAGGTGTGGACAGTCTTGCGGGCTACGCCGAAGTGTTCCAGCGCAACATCATGGCCTCGGGTGTGGTGCCGCAGATCTCCGTCATCATGGGCCCTTGCGCGGGTGGGGCGGTTTACTCGCCTGCGATGACCGACTTCATCTTCATGGTCAAAGACACGTCTTACATGTTTGTCACCGGCCCCGATGTGGTGAAAACGGTGACGAACGAGGTTGTGACGGCGGAAGAGCTTGGCGGTGCCTCGACCCATACCAAGAAGTCCTCCGTGGCTGACGGGGCCTTCGAGAACGATCTGGAGGCGCTCACCGAGGTGCGGCGTCTGGTGGACTTCCTGCCGCTTAACAACCGTGACAAGGCGCCGACGCGGCCCTTCTTTGATGATCCTGCGCGGATCGAGGAGAGCCTCGACACGATCATCCCAGACAATCCCAACACGCCCTATGACATGAAGGAAGTGATCCACAAGATCGCGGACGAGGGGGATTTCTACGAGATTCAGGAAGATCACGCCAAGAACATCATCACGGGTTTCATTCGCCTTGAGGGGCAGACCGTGGGCGTTGTGGCCAACCAGCCGATGGTTCTGGCGGGGTGTCTCGACATTGACAGTTCCAAGAAGGCGGCGCGGTTCGTGCGGTTCTCCGATGCGTTCAACATCCCCGTTCTGACGCTGGTGGATGTGCCCGGCTTCCTTCCGGGGACGGGTCAGGAATATGGCGGCGTGATCAAGCACGGCGCGAAGCTGCTCTTTGCCTATGGTGAGGCGACGGTGCCGAAGGTGACGGTAATCACGCGCAAGGCCTATGGTGGGGCTTATGACGTGATGAGTTCCAAGCACCTGCGCGGCGATTTCAACTATGCGTGGCCCACGGCGGAGATCGCGGTGATGGGGGCGAAGGGTGCGACCGAGATCATCCATCGCGCCGACCTTGGCGATGCGGAGAAAATCGCGCAGCACACGGCCGATTACGAAGACCGTTTCGCCAATCCGTTTGTGGCCGCCGAGCGGGGCTTCATCGACGAGGTGATCCAGCCGCGTTCGACGCGCAAACGGGTGGCTCGCGCCTTTGCCGCGCTGCGGAACAAGAAGCTCGAAAACCCGTGGAAGAAGCACGACAACATCCCGCTCTAAGCGGTGATGCGAGGGGCCTATGGCACGCAAGAACTGGCATATGACGCAAGAGGGGGACGCGCTGATCTTGGCGCGGTCCCTGCCTGCGCGTTTCGATTTCGCGGCGACTTCCGTGATTTCGGGCGGGGCAGGGCTGCGGCGTGGGCGGATTGCGCGTCAGGTGCGTCAGGATATGTGGCGCGCGCTGCAATCGTTGCGTGGGTTCATGCCCGCGGTGTCGGTGCGACCTGTGGGCGATGACCTCGAAGTGACCGCGGGCGGTGCCGTTGCGGGGGCCTTCCCCAAGGCGCATTGCGAGGCGCAGGTGGCGGCCCTTCTGGCCGATCCCGTTCGGCGTGCTCGTTGGGTGCGCTTTGCAGCAGGGGAGAAGCGCGATGCGTAAACCTCTCTTCTCGCTTGCAGCCTTGGGTATGGCGGTCGCGGTGGCTGCCTCGGCACAGGCCGATCTGTCGCCCGTCGAACCCGAGGTGATCGAGGTGCCGTCAGGCCAGCCCGTCGCCTTCCATGAGAGCCTGCTGGACCGTCCCGCCATGGGGCTGACCGCGCGGTTCCGCTTTCTCGCACCCGAGCTTGGCACGCGGATTGATGCGATGAGCTACGACGAGCTTGAGGCTGATCTCTTCGCGCTCTGCGAGGGCTATGCGCTGCCACGCATTGCCGCGCCTGAGCCGAGCCAGATCGTCATTTCATTGGCCGAGGCTCCGACCGAGTTCGGTGTCGCGGCCCCCGATGTTGTCGAGGTTTTTGAAGCCTACCGCCCCGATGGCGACACATGCGCATGGGAGGCGTTCTGATGGCCCCGAAGTTCCACCTTTTCGGCAATGGCCCTCGCCCTGTCGCGCCGTTTTCACATGCGGTCGAGGATGACGGTTGGGTGATCCTGACGGGTCAGATGCCCACCGATCCCGACGCCCCCGATGCGCCCTTGCCCGAAGGGATCGAGGCGCAGACGCGGCGGGTGATGGACAACCTCTCGCTGATCCTTGGCGAGTTGGGGCTGGATCTGAGCCATGTGGTGCAATGCCGTTGTTTTCTCACGGCGTTCGAACGTGACTATGAAACGTTTAACGAGACTTATAAGAGCTATTTTCCTGCCGACCGTTTGCCTGCGCGCACGACGGTTGGCGTTACCGCGTTGGCTGTGGGTGCCTTGGTCGAGATCGACTGCATCGCCCGCCGCCCCGTCAAGGAGGATAGATAGATGGCTCGCGACTATATGACGAAACACCGTGGCTTCCCCGGACGCCTGCCAAGCTCGGACTACCAGTTCACGATCCGCCGCGCCAATCCCAAGGGGGTGACGCCGCTCAAGCGGCTGGAGCGCTACAAGGATCGCAAGGCCGTCGACAAGCGCGCCGATCATGCGTTTCTGGAGAGCCTGTGGATTTACTTCGGCGACGAGCCTTTCGAGCGCGGCAACCTCGATGCGGGGCGTTTGTCGTGGCTGTTCGGACGCGAAGTGGTGCCTGCGGACGAGGAGGATTTCGATCCCGCGTCCTACGAGGCGATGCTGAAAATCAATCTCGACGTCGCGCGCGCGACCTTCCCCGAGGTCTTCGATAACGAGGGCGGACTGGGCGCGGACGGATTTGGACCTGATGAGGACTTTGGCTAGGATGCGCGGAAATCCGCTGGCATATCATGCATTTGCGCGAAACCCTGCCGCTTGTGGCGGGGGTGCGGGCTGTGCCGTTGCTTGGCGGAACGACGAGGCGCATGGTGGTGGTGCATCGAATGTGACCAGCAACACACCGATGCGATCTGAAAACCGTTACCCTTCCCCTTTGGTGAGGTTCGTCCGTCCCCCGTACGAACCTCACCACTTTTCTCCTTCAGCTCCGAAAACCGCCCCGATTGTGCGCGAAAATCCGCCGATTGGCAGGGCGCAAGGCGTGCGTGAAGGTTTTGTCTTTGCCGCGCTGGCCGTTTGGGGCAAACTTGGCGTAGACCTTACACAGAAAAGAGCAGAAAAATGCGTAAATCCATCATTGCCGTTTCCTTCCTCGCAGCAACCGTCCTCTCGGGCTGTTTGGAGAGCCAGGACATGCAAAACGCCGCAATCGGCGCAGGTATCGGTTGTATCGCAGGCGAAATCATCCGCGACGGCAAATGTGTCGACGGCGCCGTTGTCGGTGGCCTCGGCGGCGCGCTTTACAACGACCTGTAACGCCTCCGGGTGTGACCAGACATTTGGCCTGAGTGCTGCGCCTCGCGGCGCGTATCGGGCTTTGATACGGACGAAAGGTTCCCGCGCCACTCGCGCACGGGGGCCTTTTTTCGTGCCTCACAACAGCCATGAACCGATCCGGTCCGCGCGCGAAATCGTGCGGTCGGATCAGTGTGCTTATTAGAAGGGAAGGACAGGACATGTTTGACAAGATCCTGATTGCAAACCGCGGCGAGATCGCCTGCCGTGTGATCAAAACCGCGCAGAAGATGGGGATCAAAACGGTCGCCGTCTATTCTGATGCCGACAAGCACGCGCTGCATGTGCAGATGGCGGATGAGGCGGTGCATATCGGTCCTCCCCCTTCCAACCAGTCCTATATCGTGATCGACAAGATCATGGATGCCGTGCGCCAGACGGGTGCGCAGGCGGTGCATCCGGGCTACGGGTTCCTGTCTGAAAACTCCAAGTTCGCCGAGGCGCTGGCCGCCGAGGGCGTGGCCTTCATCGGGCCGCCCACCAAGGCGATTGAAGCCATGGGCGACAAGATCACCTCCAAAAAACTCGCCGCCGAGGCGGGTGTGTCCACGGTGCCTGGTTACATGGGGCTGATCGAGGACGCCGACGAGGCGGTGAAGATTTCAAACGAGATCGGCTATCCGGTGATGCTCAAGGCTTCCGCTGGCGGCGGCGGCAAGGGGATGCGGATCGCGTGGAATGACGAGGAGGCGCGCGAGGGCTTTCAGGCGTCGAAGAACGAGGCGGCAAGTTCCTTTGGCGACGACCGTATCTTCATCGAGAAGTTCGTCACCCAGCCGCGTCACATCGAAATTCAGGTGCTTTGCGACAAGCATGGCAACGGGCTTTGGATCAACGAGCGCGAATGCTCGATCCAGCGTCGGAACCAGAAGGTGATCGAAGAGGCGCCGAGCCCCTTCCTCGACGCGGAGACGCGCAAGGCCATGGGTGAGCAGGCTGTCGCTCTGGCGCAGGCGGTGGATTACAGTTCGGCGGGGACGGTGGAATTCATCGTCGACGGCGACAAGAATTTCTACTTCCTTGAGATGAACACCCGCCTTCAGGTGGAACATCCCGTCACCGAATTGATCACGGGCATCGACCTTGTGGAGCAGATGATCCGCGTGGCCAATGACGAGAAGCTAACGATGACGCAGGACGACATCGGCATCAACGGCTGGGCCATTGAGAGCCGCCTTTATGCCGAAGATCCCTATCGCGGCTTCCTGCCCTCCATCGGGCGTCTGTCCAAGTATCGCCCGCCCGCCGAGGTCGCCACCGAGGACGATATCGTGCGCAATGACACGGGTGTCTACGAGGGTGGCGAGATTTCGATGTATTACGACCCGATGATCGCCAAGCTGTGCACATGGGGCAAGGATCGGGCGACCGCGATTGAAAACATGCGCAACGCGCTTGACGGTTTCGAGGTTGAGGGGATCGGGCACAACCTGCCGTTCCTGTCGGCGGTGATGGATCACCCGCGTTTCGTGTCGGGGGATATCACCACGGCCTTCATCGAGGAGGAATATCCCGAAGGGTTCGCGGGTGTGACCCTGCCTGACGACCAGTTGGAGCGCGTGGCTGCTGCCGCTGCTGCCATGTATCGCGTGACCGAGATTCGGCGTGCGCGGGTTTCGGGGCGGATGGACAACCACGAGCGTGTGGTGCCCGACGATTGGGTGGTTCAGATCGACGGGCGCGATTTCCCCGCCCACATCGAGGCCGACAAAGAGGGCGCAACCGTCACCATCGACGGGAAGAAAATGCGCCTGTCCAGCGACTGGGTGCCAGGTCAGAGCCTCGCCGTGATCGACATGGAGGGCGGGCCGCTGACGCTGAAAGTCGGCAAGCTGCCCGGTGGCTTCCGTCTGCGCAATCGCGGCGCGGATATGAAGGTCTACGTGCGTTCGCCGCGTGCGGCGGAACTGTCGAAGTTCATGCTGGAGAAAGTGGCCCCCGATACGTCGAAACTGCTGCTCTGCCCGATGCCGGGTCTGGTTGTGAAGGTGGACGTGGAAGTGGGCCAAGAGGTGCAGGAAGGTCAGTCGCTGTGCACCATCGAGGCGATGAAGATGGAAAACATCCTGCGCGCCGAACGCAAGGGCGTGGTGAGCCAGATCAACGCGAGCGCGGGCGACAGCCTCGCGGTGGACGAAGTGATCATGGAGTTTGAATAACCCATGATCGCGGGCCGACATATCGCGGCGGCATTGGGGTGCACGCGTGTGGCGGGGCGGATTTACCCGCCCGCCCGTGCGGCCTCTTTTGCCTCGCTGATTTCCTGCTGGCGCAGGGGTGTTTTGTCGATGGCCCGAGATATTTCGCGGATGTCCCACGGGCTCGGTTTGCGCAGCATGACGCGCCCGTCCTTGTCCACGATCACCAGTGTAAAGCCGCGCGGGCGCAATTTTGTGCGCACCTCCGTTGCCATGGCGGGATCGGTGTCGGTCAGCACGACCACATCACGCTCCTCCAGCGTATCGGGCCGCTCGGCAAGCAGGTCCAACTGCCGCTGGAACGACGGGTCGCGCGGGTTGTCGGCGAAGATCACCAGCACACGCGCATCCCACAGGAAATCGGCTAATGCCACGCCCTCAGTGGGCATGGTCACAAGACCGTCCGCCGCTGGCGTGTCCGCATCTTGGGCCGCTGCATCCGCATCTGGTGTGATCTGCGTGTCGCTGGTTGCCGTTTGCGCCCATGCCTGCGGCGCTGTGAGAAGTGCAGTCGCGCAAAGCGCGGATAAGACTATCTTTTTCATCATGTCTCCCGTCCTACCCAATATAGGACGGCGGAGCGTCTAAACCAAGGATTTGTCCTGCCGAATTGGCCTGAAAGCGGGACGTGACAAAACGAGAGGTGCGAGATGACCGACCGAAAACGCTGGGAAGAGCTGGCCGAGAAGGAATTGCGCGGCAAGCCTCGCGAGAGCCTTGAGTGGGAAACGCTCGAAGGGATCACGGTCAAACCGCTCTATGCGGAGGATGATCTGGAGGGGCTGTCGCACCTTGGCAATACGCCAGGGGTGGAGCCGTTCACCCGTGGCCCGCGTGCGACCATGTATACGGGCCGCCCGTGGACGATCCGCCAATATGCGGGCTTCTCCACCGCCGAAGAATCCAACGCCTTCTATCGCAAGGCACTGGACGCGGGCCAGCAAGGGGTCTCCGTGGCCTTCGATCTGGCCACGCACCGCGGCTATGACAGCGATCACCCGCGCGTTGTGGGCGATGTGGGTAAGGCCGGTGTGGCGATTGACTCGGTTGAGGACATGAAAATCCTCTTCGACGGTATTCCGCTCGACAAGGTGTCGGTCTCGATGACCATGAACGGCGCGGTGATCCCGATTCTGGCCAGTTTCATCGTCACGGGCGAGGAGCAGGGACACGATAAATCCGTGCTTGCGGGGACCATTCAAAACGACATTCTCAAAGAGTTCATGGTCCGCAACACCTATATCTATCCCCCTGAACCTTCGATGAAAATCATTGCGGATATCATCGAATACACCGCCAACGAGATGCCGAAATTCAACTCGATTTCGATTTCGGGCTACCACATGCAGGAAGCGGGCGCGAACCTCGTCCAAGAGCTTGCCTTCACACTCGCTGACGGGCGCGAATATGTGCGCACGGCGATCAAGGCGGGGATGGACGTGGACAAATTCGCGGGGCGGCTGTCGTTCTTCTTCGCGATTGGCATGAACTTCTTCATGGAGATTGCCAAGCTGCGGGCCGCGCGTCTGCTGTGGAGCCGCGTGATGGAGGAATTCGAGCCGAAGCTGGCCAAGTCCAAAATGCTGCGCACCCACTGCCAGACCTCGGGCGTGTCCTTGCAGGAGCAAGACCCCTATAACAACGTGATCCGCACGGCCTATGAGGCCATGTCGGCGGCTTTGGGCGGCACGCAAAGCCTGCACACCAATGCGCTGGACGAGGCGATTGCGCTGCCCACCGAGTTCTCCGCCCGCATCGCGCGGAACACGCAGCTCATCTTGCAAGAAGAGACACAGATCACCCGCACCGTCGATCCGCTCGCGGGCTCCTATTACGTCGAGAGCCTGACCAACGAGATCGCCGAAAAGGCATGGGCGCTGATGGAGGAAGTCGAGGAGATGGGCGGCATGACCAAGGCCGTCAACTCGGGCATGCCCAAGCTGCGCATCGAGGAAACAGCGGCCAAACGTCAGGCGATGATCGACCGTGGCGAAGAGGTGATCGTCGGCGTCAACAAATACCGCAAGGACAACGAAGACCCGATCGACATTCTCGACGTGGACAATGTAGCCGTGCGCAAGAGCCAGATTGCCCGTCTGGAGAGCATCAAGGCCAGCCGCGACGCCGCGAAGGTCGAAGAGACCCTTGGCGCGTTGGAAGTGGCGGCGAAATCCGGTGAGGGCAACCTCCTCGCACTGGCGGTCGAAGCCGCCCGTGCCCGTGCAACCGTGGGAGAGATTTCAATGGCGATGGAGAAAGCATTCGGGCGTCACCGCGCCGAAGTGAAAACCCTCGCGGGTGTCTATGGCGCGGCTTACGAAGGCGACGAGGGCTTTGCCCAGATCCAGAAGGATGTCGAAACCTTTGCCGAGAAAGAGGGCCGTCGCCCGCGGATGCTTGTGGTCAAGATGGGTCAGGATGGCCACGACCGCGGTGCGAAGGTCATCGCCACGGCCTTTGCCGATATCGGCTTTGACGTGGACGTTGGACCGCTCTTCCAGACGCCGGAAGAGGCCGCACAGGACGCCATCGACAACGATGTGCATATCGTCGGCATCTCGTCTCAGGCCGCCGGTCACAAGACGCTCGCGCCGAAGCTCATTGAGGCGCTGAAAGAGCAAGGCGCGGAGGATATCATCGTAATCTGTGGCGGGGTGATCCCGCAGCAGGACTATGATTTCCTCTACAAAGCGGGGGTGAAGGCCATCTTCGGTCCTGGCACAAATATCCCTGCCGCCGCGCGGGCCATTCTGGACCTGATCGCGACGAAGTAAGCGCATAAGTCAGACATGAGAAAGGGCTGGAGGATGATCCTCCGGCCCTTTTTCGTTGCGGTGTGATGGCGAGCTTCGTGCTTCAGAAGGCCTGAGGCGTTGTCGTCGAAAAATCACTCAAGTCTGTGTGGGGGCATGGTTTTTCCCGCTCTCCCCTGTCAAGGTAGCGCTCACGGTGAAGAGGCAGGGCGGGACGGCCCGAATCCAATGGAGCGGAAGGCAAAATGACCCTGAAAAATACCGAGAATGTGCAAGGTGTTGCATGTGCGCTCGATCATCTGGTGATGGCGACGGAGGATCTGGCGGCGGGGCGCGCCCATGCGCAAGCGCTTCTGGATGTGTCGTTGACCGAACGCGGGGTGCATGAGGTCATGGGGACGCACAACCATCTGGCCTCGCTCGACCGTGGGGCCTATTTCGAAGTGATCGCCCGCGACCCTGACGCCACGCCGCCCGAATTTCCGCGTTGGTTCGATTTGGACAACTTCAGCGGCCCTCCGCGCCTGACCAACTGGGTGATCAACACGCCCGATCTTGAGGTCGCGCTGGCGCTGGCGCCTGCGGATATGGGGCGGATCATGGAGTTTGAGCGCGGGCCATATGCGTGGCGGATGGTCGTCCCCGAAACGGGCGTTTTGCCCTTTGATGGTTGCTTTCCTGCGATCATCGAGTGGCACTCGGAGCATCCCGCGCCCGCGCTGCCACAACACGGGTTCACGCTGCGCCGTCTCAAACTGGCCCACCCGCAGGCCGATGCCTTGCGATCGGCTCTTGCACCTTTCGTGCTGGGCCGCGAAAATGTTGGAATCGTGCAAGCCGCACGCCCCGCGATCCAAGCGGAAATCGGCACGCCATCAGGAGAGGTCTGGATTTCATGAAGCTGCGCCAAGCCACAAAACACGATGCCGCCGCCCTCAAGGCGATCATGGCACCGGTGATTGCCTCGTCGACGGCGAGTTTTTCCTCGGAGGAGCGCTCCGAGGTCGAATGGGCCGCGATGGTCGAGGACCGCCTTGCACGCGGGCGGGCCTTTTACGTGGCCGAGGTGGACGGTGAGGTTGTGGGCTATGCGACCTATGACCAGTTCCGCCCAGGCAACAACGGCTACCGTTTCACCATGGAGCATTCGGTCTATCTGGGCGACGGGGCGCAGGGGAAGGGGCTTGGCCGCATCCTCATGATCACCATCGAGGAACATGCGCGCGAGGCGGGCAACCACTCGATGATCGCCGCCGTGGACGCCGACAACCGCGATTCCATCGCCTTCCATGATGCTCTGGGCTATGCCGAGGCGGGACGTTTGCCGCAAGCGGGTTACAAGTTCGACCGCTGGCTCGACGTCCTCTTTATGCAGAAATTCCTGTGACATCGCCCTGACGCGAATGTGACGCTGCGGCGGATTTGTCGCCTGACAGTTCCGCCCCGCACCGCTATGGTGCGCCTATGTCGATTTGGAAACGCATACTCGACGCCATCGGGGCGCTCGCGGCAGGGGAAAGCCTTGCCGAGGTGTTTTCGCGTCTGCGCTCGGAGCCTGAAAAACGGGTGGGTTTCGCCATCGCGGTGATCGCGCTCGGGGCCAAGATGGCCAAGGCGGACGGGCAGGTGACGCGCGACGAAGTCACGGCCTTCCGCGAAGTGTTCCATATCGCCCCTGAGGACGAGGCCGCCGCCGCTCGCGTGTTCAATCTCGCGCGTAAGGACGTGGCGGGGTTCGAGGATTACGCCACCCGCGTCAAGGCAATGTATGGCGACCAGTGCCAGCCGCTTTTCGACCTGCTCGACGGGCTGTTCCACATCGCCATGGCCGACGGGGAATATCATCCCAACGAGGACCGATTTCTGGCGCGCGTGGCGGAGATTTTCGAGATGTCCCCGCGCCGCTTCCGCATCATCCGCGCGCGTTTCGTGCCCGAGGCGGAGCGCGACCCTTATGAGGTGCTGGGCGTCGATCCCGACACACCTGTTAAAGAAATCAAATTGGCCTATCGCGCACTTGTCCGCGAGACCCATCCCGATGTGCTGATCGCGCGCGGCGTGCCTGAGGAGGCGATCAAACTGGCCACAGACCGCATGGGCGAAATCAATGCGGCATGGGAAGAAATCTCGGCCGTGCACGCGGGGTGACATGCGGATTGCGACCTACAATGTGGAATGGTTCGACGCGCTGTTTTCGCGAAACGGCAGGCCGCTGCATGACGGACGCTGGTCGGCGCGCCACAATGTAACGCGGGCCGATCAACTGGATGCATTGGGTATTGTTTTCAATGCCTTGGATGCGGACGCCGTGATGGTCATCGAGGCCCCCGACACCAACCGCAAACGCGATACGGTACGGGCGCTGGAGCAGTTCGCCGATTGGGCTGGCATCCGTGCGCGGGCGGTCGAAATGGGGTTTGTTAACGAGACGCAGCAGGAAATCGCGGTGATGTATGATCCGCTTGTCCTGCGCGCGCGGCATGATCCCCAAGGCGCCCCCGCCGATCTGGGTAACGACAGCGAGCCGCCCGCCTTCAACTCGGTCTATCACCTCGACCTCGACACAGATCGTGACCGCGATCCCGTGCGTTTTTCCAAGCCGCCGCTGGAACTGGCGATGGAGGTGCGCGAGAATGATGCGGCGTTTCGGATGATCGGCGTTCACGTTAAATCGAAGGCGCCGCACGGCGCGCGCAACGCCCGCGATGTGACGCGCATTTCCATCGAGAATCGCCGCAAGCAACTGGCGCAATGCATCTGGCTGCGCGAGCGGGTTGAGCGGCATTTGATCGCGGGTGATCCGCTGATGGTTCTGGGGGATTTCAATGACGGGCCTGGTCTCGACGAATACGAGAAGCTCTTTGGCCGTTCGGGGATTGAAATCGTCTTGGGTGAAGGCGAGGAGGGTGTGCCGCCCGATTTGCGTCTTATCGAGCCGCACGCACGCCAGGCGCTTTCGCGTCGTCTTGGAGCCGCGCCGACCTCTGCGCGTTTCTACATCGAGAAGGAAAAACGCTACCTCTCGGCGCTGCTCGATTACATCATGTTGTCACAGGATCTGGCGCAGGGGGCGACGTGGCGTATCTGGCATCCCTTCGACGATCCGCGCTGCTTCGAGACGCCCGAATTGCGTGAGGCGCTTTTGACGGCCTCGGACCACTTCCCCGTGACTGTGGACTTCGATCCCGAAGTTTTCGCAGGAAAAGAGAAGGTTAGCGCGGCGCCTTCTTGACGTGTTTGATCTCGGCCTGCGCGCCCAATGCGGAGGCGAGGGCGTGGAATCGGGCTTCGGCCACTTCGCCAAAAAGATCCTCGGCTGCGGGCACCAGCGTCAGGATCAATTCCTTTTTCTTCGGACGGAAATCGAGGCGGGCCACCTTGTCGGGTTTGTCGAGCGCGAACATCGCGCCGAACCGCATGGCCTTGCCCAGAACCTCGGCGTTCTGGATTTCCTTCTCGGAAAGCAGCGCAATGAGGTTTTCGAAGGGGGTTCCCGCGCGGGAATTCTTGTAGCGGTGGAGCAGGGCGAGGCCGAGAAAGACGCGTTCCTTGTGGCTCAGCCCGCCAAGGTTGGCGCGGGTCGCGTTGTCGAAGCAGACCTCGGCGCGGTAGTCGGGATGGGCGCGCCATGTCACGTCATGGAGCAGGCAGGCGGCTCGCACCATGCGCATCTGTTCATACTTGCGGGCGCGGAACACGGGTTCAATGAACCTGTGAAGTTGCTTGCCGAAACCTGGCAGACGCGCGTCCTTGCGCTCGGCGAAGCGGCAGGCCTCCACGAGAGGATCGCGGCGGCGCACGCTTTCGGGCATTTGCTCATAGAGCAGCCCCTCGCGGATGCCGTAGGAGGAGACACAAATCTCCTTGGGACGGAATGCGCGGGTCAGTTGTCGCAGGACTTCCGCCGCCTTGGGCACATGCGCCATCCGTGCCGCCGAGGTGCCAGTTTCGTGGCGGATCGTGTTGAGGTCGTTGTTGCGGATGAAGCGGATCGTGTCGGTGACTGCGCGGGTGTGCATGCGGTATTCGTGCAGCACGTGGAGCGGGTAGTCGCGGCGGTGCATGTCGATACGTGCAATGGCGCGCCATGAGCCGCCGACGAGGTATATCCGTTTGTAATCTTTTCCTAATTCGGCGCGCAAATTGTCCATGATCGGGCGGATGTGGGACTTCAGCCCTTCGCGTCCGCCCTTGATCCCGTCGAGCGCCAGCGCGCCGAGCGGGGAGGTGAGGCGCTTGCCGATCTTGCCTTTTGACACTTCGGCCAGTTCCATCGACGACCCGCCGATATCGCACACCAGACCATCCGCTTCGGGCCAGCCCAGAAGCACACCCTGTGCCGAGAGGCGGGCCTCCTCCTCGCCGTCAATGACGTTGATCGTCATGCCCGTTTCGGCCTTGATCTCCTCGCAGAAGGCGGGGCCGTCCTCGGCCAGCCGCATGGCGGCGGTGGCCACATTGGTGAGCGGCGCGATGTCCATGCTTTCGGCCAGACGGCTGAAACGGCGCAGTGCGGACATGGCGCGGACCTTGCCCTCGGGGTTCAGGCGCCCTGTCTCGCGCAGCCCCGCACCGAGGCCACAGAGGATCTTTTCGTTGTAGAAATAGGCGGGGGAACGGGCGGCGCCGTCAAAGACGACAAGGCGCACCGAGTTCGATCCGATATCGACCACGCCCACCCGAGACAGCGCGCGCGCCTCTTCATCGAGAAAGAGGGGGCGGCCAAACCTGCCCCAGTCGAGGCGATCGGCCTCCGTCGCAGCCGCATGGGCAGCGGTGTCGTTGGTGTGTGTCACGCGTCGGTCCCCGAGCTTCTTTATGCAGGTTAGGCGGAGCGGTTTTGCACTGTCAATCGCACAAAGGGCTGTCGTCGCGTCGTCGGCCCTCAATCGTCATGGGTGAGTTCGGGCACATCCTTGACCCCCGCCGAGCCGCGACCCGAAAGCGAGGGGTGCTGCATGAAGAACTGGTGGCAGGAGAAGGGCTTTTCGACGTCGGACAAATCGGGACGATGCCATTCGCCCGTGGGCGAGAGCACCCAGCTTTGCGCGACATCGGCCATATTGGCGGCCATGACCTGACGGGTGATCTGTGCCTTGACGGTCGGGTTGTGGATTTCGACCAGCGTTTCGACGCGGCGGTTGAGGTTGCGGCCCATCCAGTCGGCAGACGACATGTAGACGCGCGCCTTCTTGGAGGGCAGCGATTTGCCATTGCCGAACATCACGATACGCGAATGCTCAAGGAATCGCCCGACGATGGATTTGACGCGGATGTTTTCCGACAGCCCCTTGACGCCCGGACGCACGCCGCAAATGCCGCGGATGACGAGGGAGATTTTGACCCCGTCGCAGGAGGCGGCATAGAGCGCGTCGATGACTTCGGGTTCGATCAGTGAATTGAGCTTGGCCCAGATTTCGGCGGGCTTTCCCTCACGCGCGTTCTGCGCTTCCTGCGCGATCCCTTCGAGCAGGCGCGCCTTGAGCCCGTGGGGTGAGATGGCGAGGTTCTCCAGCCCCTCGGGTTCGGCATATCCGCCGACGTAATTGAACACCTTGGTCGCGTCGCGGCCAAGGGCGGCGTCGCAGGTGAAAAAGCTCAGGTCGGTATAAATCCGCGCGGTGATGGGGTGATAGTTGCCGGTGCCGAAGTGGGTGTAGGTGACGAGTTTGGCACCCTCGCGCCGCACCACGGTCGAGATTTTGGCGTGGGTTTTGTAGTTGGTGAACCCGTAGATCACATGCACGCCCGCGCGTTCCAGACGGCGCGACTGGCGAATGTTGGCGGCCTCGTCAAAGCGGGCTTTGAGTTCAACCAGCGCCGTGACCATCTTGCCATTTTCGGCGGCTTCGCAAAGCGCAGACACAATCGGGCTGTCATCGGAGGTCCTGTAGAGTGTCTGCTTGATGGCCACCACATCAGGATCGTTTGCCGCCTGTTGCAGGAAGCGGATCACCAGATCGAAAGTCTCGTATGGGTGGTGGAGCAGCATATCCTTCTGGCGGATCGCCGAGAACATATCGCCCTCGTGGTCCTGCACCCGTTCTGGAATGCGCGGCGTGTAGCTTGGCCAAAGCAGATCGGTGCGCGATTTCAGCACCAGTTCGGAGACATGCGACAGGCCGATCATGCCACTCATTTCGATGACTTCGTCGCCAGATACCTTCAATTCGCGCTTGATGACGGAGGCCAGCGCTTCGGGGGCGCCTTGCGAGATTTTTAGGCGCACCACCTCGCCACGGCGGCGGCGTTTGAGGGCGGTTTCAAACTCGCGCACGAGGTCTTCGGCCTCTTCTTCGACCTCCAGATCGCTATCGCGCAGCACGCGGAACACGCAGGAACCCGATGCCGTATAGCCTGGGAAGAGCCGATCGACGAAGATCAGAACGACCTCTTCGAGCGGGAGGAAGCGGTCGGGGCGTTTCTCGGTTGCTGGCAGACGGACGAAGCGTTCGATCTGTGCGGGGATCGGCAGCAGCGCCTGCAACGGCTTTCCGTCGCGTGTCCGTTCGAGTTGCAGTGCCAGAACCAGCCCAAGGTTCGGCACGAAGGGGAAGGGGTGCGCGGGGTCAATCGCCAGCGGTGAGAGCACGGGGAAGACGCGGCTGAGGAATGCCTCTTCGAGATGCTCAAAGTCGCCGTCCTGAAGCGTGTCACGGGAACAGATGGCGATGCCCTCGGCCTCCATCTCGCGACGGATTCTGTTGAAAGCGGTGTTTTGCGCCTGCATCAGATTGCGGGCATTGTCGGAGATCAGCGAAATCTGCTCGGCGGGGGAGCGGCCATCTGCGGCAGGTGTGGTCTTGCCCGCCTTGGCCAATTCACGCAGGCCCGCGACGCGCACGGTGTAGAACTCGTCGAGATTGGTCGCGGAAATCGACACGAAGCGAAGACGTTCGAGCAGCGGCACGCGCGGGTTGTCGGCCTCTTCCAGAACACGCCAGTTGAAGGCCAGCCACGACAGCTCGCGGTTGAAAAACCGTCCAGGGCCCGTGACCTTTTCATCAGGCAGGGCAATCGGTTCGGGGAAGTCGGCGGCGAGGAAGTCGGTCGGCAATGTCATGGTATCAGTCGGGCCTTTCGTTGACGCAATCAGGTCCTTAGATCGTATTCTTTGCCTATTGCTCCAGATTGTCTAGCACCTGTGCGGCAAGTTTTTGTGACACTGGTTTGCGCGCTTGTAGCGCGGCTGTGTCGAGCGCCTCTACAACGTCGCGCACCGATTGTGCCGAGCGGGTGATGCGCTTGACCAGATAGGGGATCAGGCCCGCGGGCACGGCCAGCTGGCGGTCGTCGAATTGTTTGATCAGCATGGCCGAAAGCAGCATGTCGTCGGGGTCGTTGATTTTGACCACCGTTGTGCCCTGCATCCGCGAGGCCAGATCGGGCAGGCCCAGCGTCCAGTGGTTCGGCGCGGCGGTGGCCGTGACGAGCAGCCGCCCGCCCTCGGCCAGAACCATATTGTGCAGGTGGAACAATGCCTCTTCCGCAGCGGTCGGATTGGGCAGGGTGCCAATGCGGTCGGCGTCCTCGACCACAACGTGACGTGCGGCGGCAAGCGCGGGGATATCGGCCTGTGCGAGTGCGTCGTATGAGATGATCTGCGCCTGACGTTCGGCACCCCAGACATGGGCGAGATGGGTCTTGCCCGCGCCTTTGGGGCCGACCAACACCAGTTTCCCGCTGGGCCATCCGTCGGAGTTGTCTAGCGTCGCAACGGCGATACGATTGGAGGGCGCGACGAAAAAACTGTCACGGGCCAGCGCCTCGCGGGCAGGCAGATGAAAGGCGAGTTGGTCGGTCATATCACTTGGGTCCGACGGGTGTGTCAGGGGAGGTGTCGTCGGGGTTTGTTTGTGGTTCGGGCCGCCTGCTGTGGTGGGACTGGCCACGGTAGAGCAGGCTGTTTTGATATTGCTCTGTGCTGAAGCGGGCGAGCACGCCGATGGCGGCGGCCACGGGGACGGCGACGAGCATCCCTACAAAACCGAAAAGCGTGCCGAAGGCGGTCAGCGAGAAGATCAACCAGACAGGGTGCAGGCCAATGGAGGAGCCGACGAGGTTGGGGGTCAGGATATTGCCCTCGAAGAACTGGCCCACGGCGAAGATCGCGACCACGGCGGCGATCCACTGCCATTCGCCCCAGAACTGGAAGAGCGCCAGCCCGATGGAAAGAGCGCCGCCCACCAGCGCGCCGACATAGGGAATGAAGGTCAACGCACCCGCGATTGCGCCCGCGACGAGGCCGAAATTGAGGCCAACGAGCATGAGGGCAACGGCGTAAAACGTGCCGAGGATGAGGCAGACAGTGCCTTGCCCGCGGATGAAGGAGGCCAGCGTGCGGTCGATGTCGCCCGCCAGCTTGCGGATCACCGGCGCATGATCGCGCGGCAAAAGCCCGTCGATCTTTGCAACCATTCGGTCCCAGTCCATCAGCAGGTAGAAGGTGATCACGGGCACGAGGACGACGAGCATAAGCACGTTGAACAGGCTCATGGCCGAGCCGAGCGCGGTTTGCAAAAGCTCGCCGCCGCGTGACTGGATGGTGTCGCCGATCTTGAGTAGGGTCTGGCGGATCTGGCTGGTTTCGTCGAGCAGATCGGGGAAGCGCTCGGTCAGAAAGCTTTGAAGACGTTGGAAAAGTTCGGGTGCTGTGGCCACGAGATCGGTCGCCTGTCGCACCAAGGTGGGGACGATAGCGAGCATGGCAACGACGAAAAGGACAGCGGCGGCGGCGGTGATGAGGATCGTGGCGCCGATACGCGACATGCCCCATGTCTCAAGCCGGTCGGCAACGGGGTCGAGCATATAGGCGACCGCCATGGCCAGCACGAAGGGGAGAATCACATCGCCAAGGATATAGAGCGCGCCGAGGAACACGGCTGCGGTGACGCCCCAGTATTTGACTTGGTCGCGGACTGGCAGTGCCATGTTGCCCCTCTCATGTTTCCCTAACATATCGCCCGTTCGGACGGGGGTTTCAAGGCCGCGCGTCACCTGCGGGTGAATTGATCAAGGCACGATTAGCTCGCGTGCGGCTAGAGAGGCTAGCGGGCGTGGGGGTGCCTATGAGGCTTCGGCAAGCAGAGGTTCGTCGGGTGCTTGCGTATATGTGGCCGTCCCCGCATCCGTGACGAAGATGGCAACCATATCGCTGAGCGCCTTGGCGGAGTTGGAAAGCAGGGTGTTCGCGGCATTGGTTTGCTCGAACATGGCTGCATTCTGCTGGGTGACGCCTTCCAGCTCGGAAATCGAAGTGTTGACGTCGGAGAGCTGGTTGGCCTGTGCTTCCATCGCGGTGGCCGAGGAGGACAGCCGCGTGGCGATCAGGTCGATTGAGGTCTTGATCCCGCCGAGCGCCTGACCCGTGCGGTCGACGAGATTTGCGCCATCCGAAATCTGCTGCGTCGAGCGGTCGATCAACTGGTTGATCTCGCGGGCCGCATCGGAAGAGCGTTGCGCCAGAGCGCGCACTTCGGAGGCGACAACGGCAAAGCCGCGTCCCGCCTCGCCCGCGCGTGCCGCCTCGACACCCGCGTTGAGTGCGAGAAGGTTGGTTTGGAAGGCGATGTCGTCGATCACGGTGGTGATCTTGTTGATCTCGCGTGATCCGTCTTCGATTCCGCGCATGGCGGTGACTGCCTGTTCCATGATCTCCGATCCTTCGGCGGCCTCACGCGATGTGGTTTCGGCAAGTTTGCGTGCGTCCGAACTGTCCTCGACGACCGAGGCGAGGGAGGTGTTCAGCTCCTTCACCGACTCGGCGATATTGGCCAGAGCGGCGGACTGGCGTTCGGTGCGCGTGGCCAGATCGTTGGCGGAGGCGGCAATCTCGCCCGATTGCGTTTGCATGGCCGCCGATTGCGCGCGGACCTCGGCCATGGTGGCACCAAGGCGTTCGGCGGTCTCGTTGAAAAGCGTGCGCAGGCTCTCGTAGTCAGGATGCAGGTTTTCGGTGATACGGGTGCTGAGATCGCCCGAGGACAGCTGGTCGAGGTGGACCGAGAAAATATCGAGCAGGTTTTTGAGCGCCTCATCGTGCAGGGCGCGTTTTTCCTCCTCGCGAGCGCGGGCCTCGGCGCGTTCCTGCTGTGCTTCTTCGTTCTCACGCAGGGCGCTTTGCGCTGTGCGTTGGGCCTCGGCGGCGCGCGCGGAGGCGGTTTGGGCCTCGGCAAGAGCGGCCTCGGCACGGGCTTTCTCGTGGCGGGCGTCTTCAAGTGCCGCGCGCACTTCCTCTGTGGCCTTCTGCGCCTGAACTTTTTGTTCTTCCACTATGGCGTTAAGTTGGTGCCGCTTATGGATCATGTAGCCCAATACGGCGGTTTCCATGACTACGATCAGCGCATGAACCGACGTGCGCATGATGTTGAAACCCAACTCGCCAGAGGGGTAGACCAGTGCGGGCATGGCGAAGGTGAGGACGAGGTGGTGAATGGCAATCGTGCCCGCTGCCGCCAGAAGCGGGCGGATGCCCGACATCAGCACGATCATCGCGAGAGCGGCGAAATAGAGCATATGGCTGTCGATTTGCATCGGGTGGCCGAGCAGCGATGCGTTGAAGACAATCGTCGTGCCGACGAGAGCCTGCGCGGTGACGATCCGCGAGGCGCGTGGCGCGAGCCGTGGCGCGAGAAGGCCGATCACGGCAAAGACGGCGCCGCCAGCGCTTGCCAGCATGGCGTTGCCGCCTGTGGCGGTCACAAAAGCCGCGATAGCACATGCCATCGCCGCGTTAACCAATCCAAGGTAGCGCGTCGCATCCGCGCGCGACTGCTCGAAGGTTTCTGGGGTGTCAGGCATTGTCTACTCCACAAATTGCGGCAATCAGGGCGCCATCCAGAAGCGTCCAGACGCCGTGCGACCTCAGGTCGGCCCGCGTGTCATCGGGGTCGGGGAGCACCAGCGCGCCGAAAGGCGCACGCAGCGGGGCAATCTCGCGCAGGCCTGCATCGACCAGAACGGCATCCATGTTGTTCCACGGCGCAATCACGGCCAGTGCGGGGCCGTCGCGATAGGGCGCGCTCAGCACGGCAAGAGGCGCCATGGCCAGACAGGCCAGCACAACGCTGGCGATTATCACGCGGTCTTTCACGGACATTGGCCCCCGATTCCTTTGTTCTGTGACCTGATCTAAAGGTGAATTCTTTCGATCTGCTTAAGGGGGCGTCCTGTGGCCCCGTCTTGTACGCGCGCGCGCGATGGCATAGACGGGACGAAATGTTCACCGCTGCGAGGCTTCCCGATGCGTCTTTCGCGCTATTTTCTTCCCGTTCTCAAAGAAACCCCATCCGAGGCGCAGATCGTCTCACACCGTTTGATGTTGCGTGCGGGCATGATCCGTCAGCAGGCCGCGGGCATCTATTCGTGGCTCCCGCTGGGCTACAAGGTGCTGAAAAACGTCGAGCGTATCGTTCATGAAGAGCAGCAGCGTGCGGGCCACATCCCGATGCTGATGCCCACGCTGCAATCGGCGGACCTGTGGCGTGAAAGCGGACGGTATGACGACTACGGCGAGGAGATGCTGCGCATTACCGACCGTCATGGCCGCGACATGCTCTATGGCCCGACGAACGAGGAGATGATCACCGACATCTTCCGGTCCTACGTCAAGTCCTACAAAGACCTGCCCATGACGCTCTACCACGTACAGTGGAAGTTCCGCGACGAGATCCGTCCGCGCTTCGGCGTGATGCGCGGGCGCGAATTCCTGATGAAGGACGGGTATAACTTCGACCTGTCCTATGAGGACGCGATGCATGCCTATAACCGCCATCTGGTGAGCTACCTGCGCACCTACGAGCGGATGGGGCTGCAAGCGATCCCGATGCGCGCGGATTCGGGACCGATTGGTGGTGACGACACGCACGAGTTCCTTGTTCTGGCCGAAACGGGCGAGAGCGAAGTGTTCTACGACAGCGAGATCACCGATCTGAGCTTTGGCGACCGCGAAGTGGACTTCGATAGCGTGGAGCAATGTCAAGCGGTGCTGGACGAGTTTACCTCCCGCTACGCGCGCACCGACGAGACCCATGACGAGGCGGAGTTCGCTAAGGTGCCCGCCGAGCGTCAACGCCGCGCGCGCGGGATCGAAGTCGGTCAGATTTTCTACTTCGGCACGAAGTATTCCGAGGCCATGGGCGCGACGGTTCAGGGGCCCGATGGCAAGCCTGTGCCCGTCCACATGGGCAGTCACGGCATCGGTGTCTCGCGCCTTCTCGGTGCGATCATCGAGGCCAGCCACGACGAGAACGGCATCATCTGGCCCGAAGGGGTTACACCGTTCCACGTCGGCATCGTCAACCTCAAGCAGGGTGACGATGAGGCGGATGCGGCTTGCGAGGCGCTCTATAAGTCCTTCGAGGCGCTCGGCCTTGAGCCGCTCTATGACGATCGCAAGGAGCGGGCAGGGGGCAAGTTCGCGACGATGGACCTCATCGGTCTGCCGTGGCGGATCACGGTGGGGCCGCGCGGGCTCAAGAACGGCGTGGTCGAAGTGACCAGCCGCCGCACGGGCGAGAGCGAGGAGCTACCGCCCGAAGAGGCCGTGGCAAAGATCGCGAAGATTTACGCCGAGCTTTAAGCCGCCCGCTTTGCTCGACTGAAAGTCAGGTCATTGACCTTGAAAGCCCGTTGGTGATCCAGCGGGCTTTTTCGTTACCTGTGCTGCGGGCCTTCACCTTTCCTCAATGTTTGCCGTGGCACGATGTGGGCGCCCGCCGCGCGAGATTCCGCCATGTCTCGCGTGGTTTCATTGAAGCTCCCCCGCCTCTTGCGTTAGGTTTTTGTCGAAGGCCCGCGTCAGACGGGCAGGAGGCAGAGAATACGCAATGATCGTCAAAACGCTCACTCTTGTCGGTGGGCTCCTCGGAGCCGCCACCGTGTCGCAATACCCCGAGTTTACCCAACAATACCTGCAACGTCTGGGCGGGCAGGTCGAGGCGCTCGATACTGTGATTGCCGATTTTGATCGCTCGGCGGAGCGTGCCGAGATGACGCGCGAGGAGGCACTGGCATCCTTGGGCGGGTCGGTGTTTCTGGAGAACCGCCGCAGTGACATGCGCCGCACCATCGCGCGCCATGAGAAACTGACCGAGGATCTGGCCGAACTTCGCGCGGCCTCCCCGATGGAGCGCCTGACCATGCCGCATCGTGTCGCTGATACCGAGACCGCGCGCGCCACGTGGGATGATTTTGTGCCTGCCATGCCAATCTCGGTCGAGGGCGGGATTTCGGCGCTCGCTGGATTTCTGGGGGGTTACGGGGTGGTTGCCGCACTCCTGCATTTCCTTACATGGCCCTTCCGCCGCGGGCGTCGTCGCAAAGCCAAACTCCAGTTCTGACGCCGCGCGACCAAGGCGCTTTTTTCCCGCACACACTTGCTGCGCGCATGCAAGTGGCCTGTCCGTGGATGCAGAAGTCGCGCGCTTGACCTTCCTGCGCGCGCGTCCCACCTTGCGGGCCAAGTTGAGTTTGGTATACCAACAAGGTTCACAGGGAGGACACTATGGCCAAGGCATTGATAACATGGGGTGGTTGGGACGGACATGAGCCTGACAAGGTGGCCGCATTGTGCCGCGAAATTCTGGAGGCCGAAGGGGTCTCCTGCGAGGTTGTCGACCATCTGGACTGTTTCGCCGATCAGGCGGCACTCGAAGAGCTGGACCTGATCGTGCCGATCTGGACCATGAGCACGATCGAGAAGGATTACGTCGTCAATGTCTCCGAGGCCGTCGCGCGCGGAACGGGGCTTGCGGGCGTGCATGGCGGCATGTGCGACGCCTTTCGAGATCAAGTCCTGTGGCAGTTCATGACGGGTGCAAACTGGGTCAGCCACCCAGGTGGTGACGGGGTGAAATACACGGTCAACATTGCCAATTCCTCCTCGCCGCTCAACGCGGGGATCAAGGATTTCGAGGTCGAGAGCGAGCAGTATTACCTGCACACCGATCCCGCCAACGAGGTTCTCGCCACGACCCGTTTCCCGACCGTGACTTGGTATCACACGCCCAACGGCGCGGTGGACATGCCCGTGGCGTGGACTCGTCGCTGGGGCATCGGGCGGGTCTATTACAATGCACTCGGCCACCATGCCGACGTGATTGACCACGGGCCTGCGCGCGAGATGATCCGTCGCGGTTTGCTCTGGGCGATGGAAGGGCGAGCAGCGGCGAAGGCGGCAGGGGAGTCCCATGCCGATTATGCCTCTGATCTGAACAACTACTGATCCCCTGATTTGGTGGATCGCGTGACGGGGCGGCCTGACGGGTCGCCCTTTCTACATCGCGCGGCTGCACGCCTGCGTGAGCCGCAGCCCTGACCCGCCTGCGCAGCCTTGACCTTTCGGCGCGCGCAAGGGAGTGTCGGGCAGCTTAACAATTGCGAGTGCACAAGCCACATGGCCAACCCCGAACAAGGCGCAGAAACTGGCGCGACCCGCCCCTTTTCCCGCTTCGAGTGGATGATCGCATGGCGCTACCTGCGCGCGCGCCGCGAAGAGGGCGGCGTGTCGGTGATGACGTGGATTTCCTTTATCGGCATCACGCTGGCCGTGGCGGCGCTCATCATCACGCTGGCCGTGCGCACGGGATTTCGCAGCGAATTCGTCGATACGATCCTTGGCTCCAACGCGCATGTGACAGTCTATTCTTCTGTTTACATTGATGAAAATGGACAAACCGCCCGCGACATTCCGAGCTATGAGGAATGGCGGGACGCCATTGCCGCAATCCCTGGTGTGACCCGTGCCGCGCCCTTGGTGCGTGGTCAGGTCATGGCCTCCCATAGTGGCTCCAACGCAGGCGTCGAGGTCTACGGCATCTCCGAGGCCGACCTGATGACCATTCCCCGCGTGGCGCAGACACCCGACGAGGCGTGGGGCGATATTTCGCGCTTCTCCGAAGGCATCGCCATCGGTTCGGGCGTGGCGCGGGAACTGGGCGTCATGGTGGGTGACAGGCTCAAACTGATCTCGCCTGACGGGGCCAAAACGGCCTTTGGCACCAGCCCGCGCGTGTCGTCTTTCGAGGTGGTCTATATCTTCACCGCGGGGCGCTATGATATCGACAAAACAAGAGCTTACCTCCCGTTCGAGGAGGCGCAGCGCTACTTCAATTCCGAAGGTGCCGCCGACGAGATCGAGGTCATGGTCGAAGATCCCGAAGCGGTCGATGACCTTGCCATGCCGCTCTATGAGGCGGTCGGGGATCGCGCGGTTCTTTGGACGTGGCGGCAGTCGGCGGGGAATTTCCTGCGGGCGCTCGATATCGAGGACAACGTGATGTTCGTGATCCTCTCGGTTCTGGTGCTGATCGCTTCGATGAATATCGTCTCGGGGCTGATCATGCTGGTCAAGAACAAGGGCCGCGACATCGGCATCCTGCGCACCATCGGATTGAGCCAAGCCTCTGTAATGCGGGTGTTTTTCATCTGTGGTGCGGTGACGGGCGTGATGGGGACGCTGTGCGGTGTGGCCTTGGGATCGCTGTTTTCGCTCAACATCGACAGCATCATGGCCTTCGTCAATTATCTCAACGGTGGCGGGGCGTGGGATCCGAGCATCCGCGGCATCTATGCGCTGCCTGCGGAGTTGCGATTTATTGATGTATTTAAAGCGGTTAGCCTGTCCTTGGGTCTGTCGTTCATCGTGACCATTTTCCCTGCGCGACGGGCGGCGCGGATGAACCCTGTGGAGGCGCTGCGCTATGAGTGACATGTTGCATCTGGACGGCGTGACGAAGGTCTACAACTCTGGAAAACACAACGAAGTCAACGTCTTGCGCGGGGTGGATCTCGCGGTGGCCAAGGGCGAGGTCGTGGGGCTGATCGCACCTTCGGGGGCGGGGAAGTCGACGCTCTTGCATATCGCGGGGACACTGGACGTGGCAACGCGCGGCTCGGTGAAGATCGACGGCGTGGAAGTCACTGATTTATCGGACAAAAAACGGACTGTCCTGCGCAGGCAAGGCGTTGGGTTCATCTACCAGTTCCACCACCTTCTGCCCGAATTTACCGCCCTTGAGAACGTGGTCCTGCCGCAACTGGTCGATGGGGTCTCCGCGCGGGATGCGGAGTCTAGAGCATTGAAATTGCTGGAGAAAGTCGGGATGAAGGCGCGGGCGGATCACCGTCCTGCGGCGCTTTCGGGCGGGGAGCAGCAACGGGTTGCCTTCTGCCGTGCGCTGGCCAATCGCCCCGCTTTGCTGCTTGCTGACGAGCCTACGGGCAACCTTGACCCCGCAACTTCTGATATTGTTTTCAATGGCTTAATGGATGTTGTGCGCGACGAGGGCCTAAGTGCGCTCATTGCCACGCACAACATGGAACTGGCCGCGAAGATGGATCGCGTGGTGCGTCTGGACCAAGGGCGGATCGTGGCCGCTTAAACGGTGTCGGCTATCCGTCGGACTTGTGTCGGACATCTGTCGGGCACGTGTCGGGCAGCGCGTGGCCGAGACAGGACGCAGCCCTGCCGCGTCCCATGCCCGAAATCACGTGGCTCACATCAGTCGGTTTGCTTTTCTGTGGGGTCTGCCACGGGCGCGGCGGCCTCTTGGCTCGCGCGTACCTGCGGCGTGTGCAGCGGATCATCCGATTCCGCCAAAGCCGGCGAGGCCATCAAGGCAGCGAGGGTGAGGGCGAGGGAATTGAAGAAATTCTGCATGAGGGCGTCTCCCTTTTCTTATGACTGTTTTGAATAAGGGGGCGCCCGCCCGCACTTCCAAGGTGACGCGCGGGGATGTGAGGAGGGGTGACGATTGCGTGATCGCAGGTCAGTCGTCGGCGGAGGTGTCGGATTCGGGAGACGTGCGGAAAAAGGCGGCGTAACCGCTCGCGATCAGGGCGAGACCCGCGACGATCAGAGGCACGGCGATCACCCCGAAATCCTCGTCGCTCAATTCCCACGGCATCCGTAGCGGGCAGTTGGCGCTGCCCGTGGGGGAGAAGCCGCAGGCATAGCCTTGCAGACCGACATACCACGCCAGCGCGGCGAGGAAGGCGAGAAGGCAGAGAATAAAGAGAATGCGCATGGGGGCAGCGTAATGCGGCCTGTGGCGCGGGGCAATGGGGCGCGGGAGTTAACCCCGCACTGCCGTTGCGGGGGGAGATGGTCGGGATTTTCGGATATTTATGAACAGGTGAAGGGGGCGTGGCGGCACTGCTTTTGCATCCGCATTAAGACCCTACCAAGGGCCGCTGGCTGATTTGGAGATAGCATTCCTGTAGCCAGTGCTGTGAGGCCCCGCTTCGGCGGGGTCTTTGCTTTTGGGGGCGTTGTGCCGGGATTGTGCGTGGGAACTCTGCCAGAGTGATTTGCGGCGCAAATCACGAAAGCCTGCATTCGGTCGGCTTTCGCGCTGTCACTGGCAGCACGGCTCACCATCATCTACCAAGGGAGGACGCTTACACGCCCACCCTTGTGGTTCGGGCTAGGCTTCAGGCAGCATTGCCTTGCAATCATTTCCTCGGAACGTGGTTCCCACGATCTTTCCATTCTGCAACATGAAAGTTGTTTCGCAAGACATTGCCACAGCGGAGGGCGCCGAGCCGCCATAAGAGTTAGTGTAGGCCGTATTGCCTATCATTGTGGTGGTGTAGGTCGGTGCAGTTCCTGGAATTATCACTGTTCGATTAGATTGGTATTTGAGATATTTTACGCCGCCAGTTTGATAAACCGAATCTGGGATGCCCCACTGCGCTACCAATTGGCTTTCAGGGGCACCTTTCCAACCGTCAACAAGAGCCTGATAACCTTCGACAGTTGGCATACAAGCTGCAAGGGAAAGTAACGATACAATTGGGATAATTATCTGACGCATTTTCTACTCCATTTTTACACATCGACATCTTCAACAAACCGCGCGTTCTCTTGGATATACTGGAAGCGCAGTTCGGGCTTTTTGCCCATCAGCCGCTCGACCAGATCGCCTGTTTCACCAGGTTCGTCTTCGTCGATTGTCACGCGGATCAGTTTGCGGGTTTTGGGGTCCATCGTGGTTTCTTTCAGATCTTTGGCGTCCATCTCGCCAAGACCTTTGAAGCGGCTCACGTCGATTTTTCCTTTGCCGCCAAGACCTTTTTCCAGCCACGCGTCACGCTCGGCTTCGTCAAGGCAGTAGACCCGTTTCGCGCCCTGCGTCAGGCGGTAGAGCGGCGGGCAGGCGAGGTAGAGGTGGCCTTGGTCGATCAGCGGCCGCATCTGGATGAAGAAGAAGGTCATGAGCAGCGAGGCGATATGCGCGCCGTCCACGTCCGCATCGGTCATGATGATGATCTTGTCATAGCGCAGATCGTCGATGTTGAAGCGCGTGCCCATGCCTGTGCCGAGGGCTTCGCACAGGTCGTTGATCTCGTTGTTTGACGAGAGCTTGTTGGAGGCTGCGCCGAGGACGTTGAGGACTTTCCCGCGCAGGGGCAGGAGGGCTTGGGTCTCGCGTTTGCGCGCGCCCTTGGCCGAGCCGCCCGCAGAGTCGCCCTCGACGATGAAGAGTTCTGTGCCGCTGCGGTCTTTCGACGTGCAGTCGGTGAGTTTGCCAGGCAGGCGGAGTTTCTTGGTCGCGGATTTGCGTTGTGTCTCTTTTTCCTGACGGCGGCGCAGGCGCTCTTCGGCGCGCAGCACGAGGAAGTCGAGGATGGCGCCTGCGGCTTTGGTGTCGGCGGCGAGCCAGTTGTCGAAGTGGTCGCGCACGGAGTTCTCGACGAGGCGCGCGGCCTCGGAGGTGGCGAGGCGGTCCTTGGTTTGGCCCACGAATTCGGGTTCGCGGATGAAGCAGGACACGAGTGCGCAGCCGCCTGTCACGAGGTCGTCGCGGTTGATGTCCTTGGCCTTGCGGTTGCCGACGAGTTCGCCGTAAGCGCGGACGCCTTTGAGGATCGCGGCCCAGAAGCCCTGCTCATGGGTGCCGCCCTCGGGGGTGGGCACGGTGTTACAGTAGGACTGGATGTAGCCGTCGCGGGCAGGGGTCCAGTTGATTGCCCATTCGACTTTGCCCGGCACGCCGAAGCGGGACTGGAAGTCGACGGTGCCCGAGAAGGGTTTGTCGGCGTAGGTGGCGGAGCTTCCGAGCGTTTCGGTGAGGTAGTCGGCCAGACCGCCAGGGAAGTGGAAGGTGGCCTCGGTGGGTGTCTCGCCATCGTCGATCTCGGATTTCCAGCGGATTTCGACGCCAGAGAAGAGGTAGGCTTTGGAGCGGGCGAGTGTGAAGAGGCGCTTGGGTTTGAACTTGAGCGCACCGAAGATTTCGGCGTCAGCGTGGAAGGTGACGGAGGTGCCGCGGCGGTTGGGGGCGGCGCCGATCTTGGCAATCGGACCCTGCGGGATGCCGCGGGCGAAGGTCTGCTCGAAAAGCTCTTTGTTCTTGGCGACTTGGACGGTGAGGCGGTCGGAGAGGGCGTTGACCACCGAGGAGCCCACGCCGTGCAGCCCGCCCGATGTGGCGTAGGCGTCGCCCGAAAATTTGCCGCCCGCGTGGAGCGTGCAGAAGATCACTTCGAGTGCGGATTTGTCGGGGAATTTCGGGTGCGGGTCGATCGGGATGCCGCGCCCGTTATCGGTGACGGTGATGGAGTGATCGGCGTGCAGGGTCAGCTCGATACGGTTGGCGTGGCCCGCAACGGCCTCGTCCATCGAGTTGTCGAGGATTTCGGCCACGAGGTGATGGAGCGCGCGCTCGTCGGTACCGCCGATATACATGCCCGGTCGCTTGCGCACGGGTTCCAGCCCTTCGAGGATTTCGATGGAGGAGGCGTCGTAGGAGGTGTCGTTTCCTGCAAGGAGATCGTCGGACATGGTGGCGCTTTCGCTCGATTCTTGGGGTTTGCTCGTTGGCCTAGGATTAGACCATTCGAGCGGAGCGGGCGCAAGGTGTTGTGGGGTGCGCGGGGCGGCGGCGCGTGTGGGTCAGAACTTGTAGCGCATCCCGACCACGAAATACTGCGCCCCGCCGCTGGTGTTGTTGAAGATGGAGTTGGGGCCGAACATATCCGAGCCGCCCGAACGGTGTGCCAGACGGAAGACAAGCTCCTGGTTCGGGGTGTCGGGCAGCGAGAAGGTCATCTCGGGCGAGAGGTAGTGAAGCAGGCGGGAGCCTTCGCCGTTGCCTGAGCGGTCGACTTCCCAATCGGAAATGCTCGGCGTGTAGCTCAGGCCCGTGGAGACGCCGACGGAGGTTTTGACCCATCGGCCCCACGGGAAGAGATGCCAGCGGGCGTAGAGCGCGCCCCATGTCTCAAACTCGGTTTGCGTGCCAAAACGTTTGGCCAGCCCGATTTCCCCTTCCAGCGAGATCACCTCGCCGACGCGGTGATGGCCGAAGGTCAGCAAACGGCGGGATAGGGCGCCGCCAATGTAATAGCTTTCCTCCCATTCCCACTCGGAGAAGGGGATGCGGGGGATAAAGCCGAATTCGCCTTGGGTAAAGTCGGCCACGCCAATGAGCTGCGCCATTGTCGTTGTGACCTGTTTGCCGCCCATGATCGTCCACGAACAATTGCCGTCACAGGCGCCCCACGGCTTTTCGGCGTGCAGGAAGAAGCCGCGCTCGGTGTCGCTGCTTTGTGCTGCGCTTGGGGTGGCGATGACAACGCTTACGATTGCCGCGCACATCAGGGTCATGAGGATGCGCAGGGCGGCTCGGAGATCGGAAGCGTCGAGCATGGGATGTGTCCTTATATGGTCAAACGTTCATGCCGCGAGGGGCGTGGGAGCAACAACGGGAAGAGGTTGGGGCGCAACATTTTTTCGCGGTCTGTGGCGGGTTGGTTGCACTATGCGTCGTGCTTGGCGGTCCTAGGGGCAGTTTCCGTGGACGGGCGGGATGATGCCCTCCGCCGAGGAATGCGGATCGGGTGTGCGTAGGCCCGCGTTGTCTTTGAGGCGCGTCACGACTAATGTTGAGCGATCGCTAAAAATCATCCTCATGAAGGAATCGCCCATGCCCACCCCCAAACCTGTCCCCGAAGAAATCCTAGGCCCGATTGAAGTGCCCAAACTTGGTGGCGGGGTCTTGACCCTTGGCGGGCCGCGCGAACGTTGGTCCCTGATCGTGGTGTATCGTGGCAAGCATTGTCCGCGCTGCAAGAAATACCTCAATGTGCTCAATGAAATGCGCGACCAGTGGGACGCGGCGGGCTTTGATGTGGCGGTGGTTTCGGCCGATAGCGCGGCCAAGGCGCAGGAGGATGTGGATGCCTTCGGTTGGGGTTTCGATCTCGGCTATGGTCTCACCGAGGCGCAAATGGCGCAGCTCGGCGTCTATGTCACCGCGCCCTTGTCTCCTTCGGAGGCGGACGGGAATTTCGCAGAGCCTGGCGTGTTTGTGCTGCGTCCCGATGGCTCTTTGATTGTGGTGGCGATTTCCAACGGCCCTGCTGCGCGGCCCGATCTTGCGGAGCTGTTCGACGGGATGGTGTTCAACAAGACCAACGACCGTCCGACACGAGGTTTGGTATAAGGCACTGATGCTGGGGCAGGTCAAAAGCTCGGCGTCGACCTTGCCCCAGATCAATGAAACAGGGGTGGTTTCGGTGTAATATCTCCAAGACAGCGCAATTGCGTTTTGCCAACTCTGGAGTATTGCCTTTATGACCGCACCTGCCAAACCGACTGCCTCACGCCCTGCCAATACGCAGCCCGCCTCGGATGCCGCGCCCAAGACCGCGCCCAAGTCCCCCGTGGCCAAGCCTGAAGTGACCAAACCCGAAGTGGCCGCAAAGCCCGACATAACCCCGCGCCCTGTGACACAGGACGGGGATGCGCCTGCCGCCACTGATCTTGGCAACCCTTCGGCCTTTCCCAAGGTGACGCCCGACAGTATCGCGCAGGCTTTCGAGACAGGTGCCTATCCCTACAAGAAGAAGATGTCGCGCACCGATTATGAGAGCGAGAAGCGCAAACTTCAGGCGGAGTTGCTCAAGGCACAGCTATGGGCGCAGGAACAGGGGGAGAAGTTCGTCCTGATCTTCGAGGGGCGCGATGCGGCAGGTAAGGGTGGCACGATCAAGCGGTTCATGGAGCATCTCAACCCGCGCCATGCCCGTGTGGTGGCGCTGAACAAACCGACCGACGAGGAGCGCGGCCAGTGGTTCTTCCAACGCTACTTGCGTCATCTGCCGACGGAGGGTGAATTCGTGCTCTATGACCGCTCGTGGTATAACCGCGCCGGCGTGGAGCGGGTCATGGGGTTTTGCACGCCCAACGAATACCTCGAATTTATGCGCCAGACGCCCGAGCTTGAACGGATGCTGACGCGATCTGGCATCAAACTCTACAAATACTGGTTCTCGGTGACGCAGGCCGAGCAGCAACGCCGCTTCGAGGCGCGTGAAACCGATCCGCTCAAACAGTGGAAGCTCTCGCCCATCGACAAGGCGTCGCTCGATAAATGGGATGACTACACCGAGGCGAAGGAGGCGATGTTCTTCTACACCGACACGGCAGATGCGCCTTGGACGATTGTTAAATCCAACGACAAGAAGCGCGCGCGGATCAACTGTATGCGCCATTTCCTCTCGACGGTGGACTATCCCGACAAGGATCACGAGATCGTCGGGACGCCCGATCCGTTGATCGTGGGGCACGCGAGCCACGTGGTTCACAGGTCCGACCATATCCTCGGCACGGCGCTGCATCCCAGCACACGGCGCGGCAAGAACGCCTGAGGTCTTCTTCGCAGGTCAAATACTCAAAAAAGAAACGCCGCATCCGAAAGGGTGCGGCGTCTTCATGTCGGGCAGGGGGGCTGGTGCGCGCGGGCGCGTCAGGTTTCCTGTCTAAAGCCGTGCATCCGCTTGGCCCATTGGAAGGCCACCAGTGCGCCCTTGATCCGTGGCAGCAGGTAGAGCATGGCCAGCACAGCGCCGGTGGAGAACACGGCGGTGGCAAAGAGCGGATCAGGGCGGAATTCGAGGAAGAACCAGCCCATCAGCGGCGCCATCAGGTGTCCCACGATCAGGATCGTGAGATAGGCGGGGCCGTCGTCGGCACGGTGGTGGTGGAACTGTTCGCCGCATACGGGGCATTCGTCACGCACCTTGAGGTAGCCTTTGAGCATCGGGCCGCTCCCACAGGACGGGCAGCGCCGTTTCCAGCCGCGCATCAATGCAGGCCGCAGTTCGCGCTCGCCATCGGTCAGGCGGATTGCGCTCCCGGAATGGGACAGATCGGTCATAAAACAGTCCTTGTTTCGTGCATGGTTTCTTGCATCTGGATCGCGGCTCGGATTTGTCCGATGCTCTTTAGCATTTCTATGCGACGACCAAGAAGTATTCCTTATAAGAAGTATTGCTTATAATACGTATTGCATTCGCCTGTCTCCGCGTCCCGTTGTCGCGCGACCGCCTGTCTCCTCTTTCGTGCGCGACCCTTGCCCCTGATTGGCGCTCATTCGGGCGGGTTGCGAAAAAAATTCACTTTATGCGACGGAAAGGCGGAGGTGGCCCGTTTGATATCCATAACGCGAGCAAGACAACGGCGCAGTGACGCGCCCCGCCCGCGGGTTATGGAACACGGAAAGGATATAACCGATGAAACGTAAAGCAATGATCTCCGCTGTCGCACTGGTCGCAATTCTGGGCGGGTCGCTGTCGGCCTACGCAGCAGGCAACGGCCACGACCACGGCGACCGTATGCAGCGCGGTGGGGCTTTCGGGCCGAAGCTTGATTTCGCCGCTGTAGATACGGACGGCGATGGCAAAGTGACCGACGCCGAGCTTGAAGCGTTCCGCGCCGCAAAGTTTGCCGAGATCGACACGAACTCCGACGGCTCGATTGATGCCGACGAGATGGCGGCCCATCACGAGAAGATGCGCGAAGAGCGCCAGCTCAAGGGTGTTCAGAAAATGATCGACCGCCGTGACACTAATGACGACGGTGTGCTGAGCGCGGAAGAGTTTGCGCCCGCTCCCAAAGTGAGCCTGTTCGAGCGTATCGACACCGACGGTGACGGTGCAATCTCGCAAGAGGAACTGGAAGCTGCCATGGAGAAATTCCAGGAGCGCGGTGGTAAGCGCGGCCCGGGTGGCAAGGGCGGCATGAAAGGCCAGAAGCAATAAGTGACGGCTTGGGCGGGGGTTCGCTCCCGCCCGACACCTGACGCGATGGACGACGTGATGTCTGACATTTCGACACCCGCCAATCCGCCCGCCCCCCCCCTGTTGCTGCTATCCGATGGACCGCGGCGATGGGACGGGCTACTCATGAGGCACGATGACCATGCCCTATGACGCCTTGAGCGAGGTGCCCGACGAGGCGCTGCTCACCGCATTCGCCAACGGCGACCGCGCCTCCGCACAGGCTTTGACCGTGCGGTTGACCCCTGTGGTATTGGGGTATGCGACACGGTTGTTGGGGGATCGAGCAGAGGCCGAGGATGTGGCGCAAGAGGCCATGTTGCGGCTGTGGCGCATCGCGCCCGAGTGGCGGCAGGGTGAGGCCAAGGTAACAACGTGGCTCTACCGTGTTGTGACCAACCTTTGCACCGATCGTCTGCGAAAGCGGCGCGGGACGGGGTTGGACGAAGCACCCGAGCTGGCCGATGATACGCCAAGTATCGAGGCACGGATGATCGAGCGTGAACGGATCAATGCGTTGGATGCCGCTTTGGCGGAATTGCCCGAACGGCAACGGCAGGCGGTGACGCTGCGCCATATCGAAGGGTTGGCGAACCCTGAAATCGCCGACATTCTGGATGTCTCGGTAGAGGCGGTCGAAAGTCTGACCGCACGGGGCAAACGCTCACTGGCCAAGCGGCTTGCTGGCCGACGCGATGAATTGGGGGTCTGATATGACCACGGATAAAGACAAATGGAACACCACGCCCGAGCCGCTTGATGCGGAGGCGGAAGCGATGCTGGACGGGCTGTTTGCGCAGGCGCGTGTGCGGGCCGATGCCTCTGATGAGGCGATGATTGCCTTGATGACGCGGATCGCGGGCGATGCCGAAGCGGTGGCAGACGAGCGTGACGCGCAGGCGGCACAGGAACGTGCCGCACGTATGGCAGTCCCGCGCAGCCGTCATCCTCTGATCGAGGCGATGATCCGCGCGGTGGGCGGTTGGCGCTCGGTGGGCGGCATGGGGCTGGCTGCGGTGACGGGGTTGGCGCTGGGGTTGTCCTCACCCACGACCGTGTCCGCGCTGACCTCGGGCGCATGGGATGTGCAGGACACTGCGAGTGACGAAATTACCTATACGCTCGACGACATGGTGCCGAGCTTTTACGATCTGGCACTGGAAGGATAAGGCATGAGTGACGAGATCAACGATCCGAAAACCACCACTGACGAGGGGGCCACGGGGGCCGCGCCGGCCAAGGGCGGTGTGCGGTGGAGCCGTGTGATCCTCGCGGTTTCATTGGCGCTTAATCTGGCGGTGGTCGGGATGGTTGTTGGCACGGCGCTGAGGCATCCTGACAGGGGTCCAACCCCGCGCGATGGCGGTGAGATGACCGAAGCGCGCGACGGGCAGGGCGAAGGAATGCGCAACCGCGACGTCGGCTTTGCGCCCTTTATCGACGCGATCGAGGGCAAGGGGCGGCGGGCCTTGGCGCTGGAATTCATGCGCCAGATGGGCGATCGGGAGTCAGCACGCGAACGCGTGCGGGTGCATTTTGAACAGGTTGTTTCCACGCTTCGGGCCGAGCCCTTTGACGCCGCTGCCTTTGCAGAGTTGATTACCGAGCGTCAGCGTGATCTGGCCGCCCGTCAGGAGATCGGCGCGCAGCTTCTCGCGGAGCATGTGGCGGAGATGTCGGAGGAGGATCGTGCCGCCTATGCGGAACGTCTGGAACAGATTTTGCAGCGCCCCCCGCGCAAGCGGTGAGGGCGTTGTGCCAAGTGGATTGAGACGGGTCGCATTATGCGGCCCGTTTTCGTTTGGGGCCAATGCCTCAGGCCGCGTGTGAGCCAAGCGTGACCTGATTGCGCCCCTCGGCTTTCGAGGCGTAGAGCGCATTATCGGCGATGGAGATGAGGTGATCGACCACGCCGCTTTCGCCCGCCATCTCGCCCACGCCCATAGCCATGCCAATTGAGATCGACGTGGAGACACGCGCTCCCTCGCTTGAACGCGCCACAGGGCTGGCGCAGACCGCCCTGCGCAGCCGTTCGGCGGCGTTGCGGGCTTCCACGAGCGAGGTGTCGGGAAGCGCGATTAGAAACTCCTCGCCACCAATGCGCGCCACCATGTCGCGCGCGCGCAGGTTGTTGCGTAGCCGCTTGGCCACTTCGACCAGAACGGCGTCGCCCGTGGCGTGGCCGAAGGTGTCGTTGACCGCCTTGAACTGGTCGATATCCACAAGCATCACGCAGAAGGCCGCGCCCTTTCGGGCGGCGCGGGTGGCGATGGCGTCGAGATGGGGCAGGGCGTAGCGGCGGTTGTAGAGGCCTGTGAGGCTGTCCACGGAGGCCAGCCGCAGCCCGTGGTCGATGGTCTCGCGCAGGCGGTCGGCCTCGCGTTTGCGCATGATCTGGGTCGTGAGTCGCAGGGCCAGCTCCTCAGGGTCGGCGCCCAGTGCCAGCACATCGCTTGCGCCCATGTCGAGGGCTGTCAGGGCCTTCGTTTCCTGCCCGCGCGGGTAGAGGACGAGGATTGCGGCGTAGCGCGCACCCGCGCGGGAGCGCAACTCCGAAAGCGTGCGTGCGGTCTCCCCGATGTCGGAAAGGTCGGCGGCAATGACGATGGCATCGGCAGGCCGCTCTCCCGTCAGGGTCTCCGCGAGCGACGCGCGGCGCGCAATTTCGAACTCCGCGCCGATCAGCCCCGAAAGCCCTGCGCGCCATTTCATCGCCTCTTCGAGCCCGCGCCCTGCAAGCACGATGCGCGGGATGGTGGTCGGGTGCCCATCGGCGGAGGCCATGCCGATGGCGCAGGCGGTATCCTTGCGATGCAGCAGTTCTTCGGCGGTGGCCGCAGTGCGCATAAGGGCGCGGATACGGATGCCAAGCGCCTCGGTGCCCACTGGACGGGGCCAGAAGTCCTCGGCCCCCGCACGTAGAGCAGACAGGCGGGTTTCGGCGTTATCGTGGCCGATGATGACGACGGGGATATGGGCGAGATCAGGATCGGATTTCAACGATGCACAGAGGGCGGCGGCCTTGCCATCGTCAATTTCCGCGTCGAGCAGGATCACGTTGGGCTGGAACGATTTGGCCTTGGCCATGGCATCCTTCCCGCCCGCGGCCATTTCGACGCTGTAGCGTGCGGCGGAGAGTTTGACCTTGAGCGAGATGCGGTTGGTTGGCACCGTGTCCGCGAGCAGAATGCGTCCTGCCATTGGAGTTCCTCGACTTCCTGTTGCGCGTGCGGGTCGGGGGCGACTCCCGTCAGCAAAAATGCACGCAATTCAACCGTCTACACTTTCGGCCCATGGGGGTGGGCCTGTCATGGATCTCCCCTTCTAGGGTCCGCTTTTCGCGGATCAGGGGCGTGGGCCCGTTTCGGGGGTGTTCATTGCGTTCACTTTGCTGGAGATTGGTTAATAAAGCGTTTCTGACGATAAGGATGTTGAAGAAATGATGAACGAGGCGACCGCCCAGACAATCGCGCTCAACGTGCTGACGTGGCTGGCGGGAGATGACGATTTGTTCGCGATATTCATGGGCAGTTCGGGCATGTCGGCGCAGGAGTTGGCGCAGCGCGCCGGCGAGGCGGAGGTGCTGGCCGCGGTGCTGGATTTCGTGACGATGGATGATGCGTGGGTTTTGCGTTGGGCCGAGGAGACGGGCGGCGCGCCAACGGCACCGATGGAAGCGCGCATGGCCCTGCCCGGTGGGGCGCAAGTGAACTGGACGTGAGATGATGACGGGCGAGATCAAAGCGGTGCTCTTCGACAAGGACGGCACTTTGGTAGATTTTCAGGCGACGTGGTGGCCGTGGTCCGTTGAGGCCGCGCATCTCGTGGCGGATGAGACAGGGCACGCGGTCGAGGAGATCGCGCGGTCTTTCGGGCTGGATCTGGCGGGGGCGCGGTTCGAGCCGCACAGCCCCCTGATTGCGGGGACGCCCGAGGAGGTCGTGCCTGTGCTTGCGACCTACTATCCCGATCTTGAACCGAAAGAGATTATCGCCCGTGTGACGCCACCCGAGGGGGTGGTTGTTCCCGTGCCTGTTGAGGGGCTGGAGCGATGCCTCGACGGGCTGCGCGCGGCGGGGATCAGGCTCGGTGTCGTGACCAATGACTTCGCGGCGCAAACGGAGGTGCAGCTGGCCGAAATGGGCATTGCGTCGGCCTTTGATGTGGTGATCGGCTACGACAGCGGCCACGGTGCGAAACCCGCGCCTGACGGCTGCCTTGCCGCCGCACGGGCCTTGGGCGCGCGGCCAGAGGACACGGTGATGGTGGGCGATACGCTTCACGATCTTCATGCCGCACGCGCGGCGGGGATGGTGTCGGTGGGCGTGCTGACGGGGATCGCGGGGCGCGAGAACCTCACCCCCCATGCCGACACGGTGATGCCGTCGATTGCGGGTCTGCCCGCGTGGCTGGTGCTGTGAGCGTGCGCTGACGATAAATCGCCACGCGCATTGGCACTTTTTTAAGATTGTCTGCGTAACACTGCCCCATACGAATGAAAGGGGCGGCCGAAATGCATGGCATGATCAATCGCGCCATCCAGTGTTTTTTGCGCGATACTTATGGCGCGCAAACGTGGTCTGACATCGTGGACGAAGCGGGGCTCGGCTTAGATAATTTTGAAGCCATGCTTGGCTATCCTGACACCGTGACCCTTGATGTGCTGGCGGCCACGGCGCGCCATTTCAGAAAGCCTGTCGAGAGCCTTCTGGAAGATCTAGGCACCTATCTCGTATCCCATCCCAATGTGGAGGCGATCCGTCGGCTGTTGCGATTCGGGGGAGAGAGTTTTGCGGAGTTCCTGTTCTCGCTGAACGAATTGCAGGGGCGGGCACGTCTGGCCCTGCCTGATCTGGAATTGCCGCGTATGACGGTAAAGCCCGATGGCGACGGCGTGTTCGAACTGACCTGTTCGCACGCCATGCCTGGGTTCGGCTATGCCATGCTCGGCGTGTTACGGGCGATGGCGGATGATTATGGCGCTTTGGTCTTTCTCGAACATCAGGGGTGGAAGGATTCTGGCGACGAGGTGATCAAGGTGCATCTGCTTGAGGCGGCCTTCTCCGAGGGGCGGGCCTTCAATCTGGTGGAGACCGAGGGGGCCACGGCATGATGACCTTGGACACAGGTGCTCTGGATCTGGTCATGCCGATGCACGTCCGCCTCGACGCGGCGGGCCGTGTGCGCCATGTCGGTCCGACACTGGGCAAGATGTTCAAGGTCGAGGAGTTGATCGGACGCCATGTGCGCGATGTTTTCGATGTACGGGACAACGGGTTGGGACGTGCCGATTCCGCCAGTGCCTTGCCGCATTTTACCAAGCTGTTCCTGACATTGACAAACGGCGCGCCAATCGCGCTCAAAGGGATTACGGTGCCGCTGGCCGATGGAAGCGGCGAGTTGCTCAACCTGTCATTCGGCCTGTCGGTCGTGGATGCGGTGGCGGAATTCGGGCTGTCTGTTGCGGATTTCGCCCATACCGATCTGGCTATCGAGATGCTTTATCTGGTCGAGGCGAAATCGGCGGTGCTCGACGAGATCAAGCAGCTCAACCTGCGCCTCCAAGGTGCGAAAATGGCGGCGGAGGAGCAGGCCTTTACCGACACGCTGACGGGGCTGAAAAACCGTCGCGCGATGGATCAGATCATGGCGCGAATGATCCGTGGCCGCGTGCCCTTCTCGCTGATGCATCTCGATCTGGATTTTTTCAAGTCGGTCAATGACACCCACGGTCACGCGGCGGGGGATGCGGTGCTCGAACGGGTGGCGGCGATTCTCGTTGAGGAGACCCGCCACGAGGACATGGTCGCGCGTGTGGGCGGGGATGAGTTCATTCTGGTGTTCAGCCGCCTTGTGGACCACGAGAGGCTCATGCGCATATCCTACAGGATCATCGGGCGTCTGGAGGAGCCGATGCCCTTTAACGATGTCCTGTGCCGCATTTCGGGGTCGATTGGGATCACCACGAGCGAAATCTACGAAACACTTGATGCCGACCAGATGATGCACGACGCCGATCTGGCGCTTTACGCCTCCAAACACGCGGGTCGCGCGACGGCGACGATCTTTGACCCTGCAATTCACGCAGCACCGCCGCAGCGTGTTGCCGTGGGGGATGGCATGTCGGGTTAGGAGGCGTGGTGTGGGTGCGGGAGGCTTGCCACGTGCGCCAGTGCTCTCGTTTCGCATGTCAGCGCTATGAAACTGTTCGCGGAAAAACTCCCTGCGACGAGGTTCAGCACGGAAGGGAGTGCGCAGAATTAACCGTGCGGGAAACGGAGCAGGGCAAAATCGGGATTGGGTTGAATGCTCATTCCGCGAATGCGGTCGCGATCTCGCGGGCCCTGAGGGGCGGTGCGACAAGCGGGCAGAGGTGCGGGAAAAGTGGCAGCCCGTAGGGGAATCGAACCCCTCTTTCCAGGTTGAAAACCTGGCGTCCTAACCGATAGACGAACGGGCCGCGCTTGGCGTGTGGCGGTGTTTAAGAAAAGCGGCGGGCGGGCGCAAGAGGAATTCTGCAAGAAAATGAAAAAAAATTCTGCAGACCCGAAAAACCCTGTCAGCCGCGGCTTTCGGCGGCATCGTCGAGACGCAATTGCACCGATTTCCGCCCGCCCCAGTGATTGATTTCCAGCCGACCCGCCAAATGGAATCGCGCGCCGCCATGATTTTGCAGCGCAGAACCGAGCGGGCCGTCGAATGCGCCGAAGGAAATCGCGTCGATCCGTGGCCCCATACCATCGGAAAAGGAGAGTTTGAGGTGGTTCGCGCCGACCTGTTTGGCGAAGTGGATGGCGCAATCGGGAAAAGCGAAGCGCGGCGCGGGGGCGGCGGCACCATAGGGGCCCGCGGCTTCGAACCGTTCGATGAGGTCGGCGGAGGCCGCACCAGGCATGAGAAGCCCGTCGAGTTTGAGGTCGGCAGGACCAGCCTCACCAGCGCCTTGCTTGGCGAGCAGTTCGGACAGGCGTTCCATGGCTGCGTCGAGTTTGTCGCGGGTCACGGTCAGGCCTGCCGCCATTTTGTGACCACCGCCCTTTTCCAAAAGCCCTTCGGCCGCGAGGCGCTGGATCGAGGCACCGAGATCGACGCCGGTGATGGAACGCCCCGACCCCTTGCCGATGCCGTCCTCGTCAAAGCCGATCACAATCGCGGGGCGGTTGGTGGATTCCTTGAGGCGGGAGGCGACGATGCCCACCACACCAGGGTGCCAGCCATCGCCCGCGGCCCAGACCAGAGGACCGTCGAGGCCGCGTTCTTGCGCCTGTTCGGTGGCCAGATCGCGCACGGTATTCTCGATCTCGCGGCGCTCGGTGTTGAGCATGTCGAGGCGTTCGGCGAGGGCTTGGGCTTCGTGCGGGTCGGTTGTGGACAGCAGCCGTGCGCCGAGGTCCGCCGCCCCGATCCGCCCGCCCGCGTTGATGCGCGGGCCGAGGAGGAAGCCGAGGTGGTAGGCCGAGGGCAGCCCGTCCATGCGGGCGACATCGGCGAGTTTGGCGATGCCGATCCGTTTGCGCCCTGCCATAACGCGCAGCCCCTGACGTACCAGCGCGCGATTGACGCCGATCAGGGGCGCGACATCGGCCACGGTGCCCAAGGCAACGAGGTCAAGGTAGCTCATAAGGTCGGGGCCGCGTTTGCCCGCTTCGCGCAACTGGCGGCCCGTCTCCACCAGCATCAGGAAGACCACACCCGCCGCGCACAGATGCGCCAGATCGCCTGTTTCGTCCTGACGGTTGGGGTTCACCACGGCGGTGCATTCGGGCAGGGTTTCGCCGCCCAAGTGGTGGTCGAGGACGATCACATCGGCAGGATCGGGGGCGCCCGTTGCTGCGGCTATCGGCCCGTGGCTGAGCGTGCCGCAGTCGACGCAGACGATCAGGTCGTGGTCGCGGGCGAGCGCCTCCATTGCAGGTTCGTTGGGGCCGTAACCCTCGTCGATGCGGTCGGGGATATAGAGCGTGGCGCGATGGCCCATCTCGCGCAGCCATGTGATCAGCAGCGCGGCGGAGGTGGCCCCGTCCACGTCGTAATCGGCAAAGACCGCAATACGTTCGCGCCGCTCGAAGGCCGCAAGGAATCGCGTGGCCGCGGCGGTCATGTCCTTGAGCGTGGCGGGATCGGGCAGCAAGTCTTTGAGCGTGGGCGCGAGGAAGGACTCGGCGTCCTGCGCCTCGATGCCACGACGCGCAAGGATCTGGCACAGCGCAAGCGGCAGGTCGGTGAGTTGGGCCATGGCTTCGGCATGGCGGATGATCTCGCCCGCAGGCCCGACCCATCGGCGGCCCGTCAGCGAGGCGGAGACGTCAAGAAAATCACTCATGCCTTCTTATGGACTGCCAGCGCGGGGGAGGGCAATCGCGGAATGTTGCGCGCGGGGCAGGATCGCGCGGAGGGGTGAGGCAAAAGAAAAAGGCGACCCGCGTGGGGCCGCCTTTGTAGTCTTTCGCAAGCGTGTTGCGCCTAGGCGGCGGAGCCACCGATCGGGTTGGTGTAGGTCATGCGCCGCACCGATCCCGTTTTGGAGCGCATCAGGATGGTTTCGGTCGTCAGATGCGTGGGCGTGCGGACGATGCCGCGCACGATGGAGCCGTCGGTGACGCCCGTGGCCGCAAAGATCACGTCAGAAGTCACCATGTCGTCGCGCGCATAGATGCGGTCGAGATCACGGATGCCTGCCTTGTCGGCGCGGCCTCTCTCGTCGTCGTTGCGGAACTGCAGCTGACCCCACATCTGGCCACCCATGCATTTGAGCGCGGAGGCCGCAAGGACGCCCTCGGGAGCGCCGCCAGAGCCCATGTACATGTCGATGCCCGTTGTGGGTTCGGCGCAGTGGATGACGCCCGCCACATCGCCGTCCGTGATCAGGCGGATCGCAGCACCCGTGGCGCGCAATTCGTCGATCAGGTTTTCATGGCGAGGGCGTTCAAGCACGCACAGGGTGATTTCTTTGGGGGTGACGCCTTTGGCCCTGGCCAGCGCCTCGACACGTTCGGTCGGGGACATTTTCAGGGAAACGACGTCTTTCTCGTAACCCGGCCCAATGGCGAGTTTTTCCATGTAGACGTCGGGCGCGTGCAGGAGCGTGCCGCGCGGCGCCATGGCGATGACAGTGAGCGCATTGGGCATGTCCTTGGCCGTCAGCGTGGTGCCTTCCAGCGGGTCGAGCGCGATGTCCACAGCAGGACCGTTGCCCGTGCCGACCTCTTCACCGATGTAGAGCATCGGGGCCTCGTCGCGTTCCCCCTCACCAATCACCACAGTGCCGTGGATGTCGAGCTGGTTAAGTTGGTCGCGCATGGCATTGACCGCAGCCTGATCGGCGGCCTTCTCGTCACCGTGGCCGATGAAGTCGGCGGAGGCGATTGCCGCTTGTTCGGCGACGCGGGCGAGGCCGAGGGAGAGCATGCGGTCGTAGAAGAGGTTCTTGGGCGGTGCCATGGAGGTGGTCCTGTCGGTCATTTATGTCAACGGTGCAGACGTTCTTGTGCATATCTTCAGGACGTGGGCAAGACGCTGTGTGCGCTAACATCTGTGATGTTTGCGCAAACGGAGAGCCAAAGCGCTAAGGATTTCGCGGGGTTGGGTTGTGTGCCGTTTTTTGCGCCGAGCAGCGCGTCCGTATTCGCGGGCGCACGGCTGCTCGGGCCGCGCGCGTCATGGCGGCGGCGGGTATAGGAATTTGGCGTGGTGTTTGGCGCGCGTGGGTTACACGTCCTCGATGCGGATCGTGACGGGTTGGGCGGCCAGAGCGCCGCTGGTTTCCATCACGGTCAACGCCTCGTCGATGGCGCGGCGCGAGGTCGGATCGGTGACGATCAGCACGGGGGCCACATCGGGGTTGTCGTGCTGGCCATACTGGCGCATCCGGTCGATGGAGACGCCCGCATCACCCAGTGCCGCCGTAACCTTCGCCAGAACGCCGGGTTTGTCGACGAGCGACAGGCGCAGGTAGTGCGGCGCGGGCGTGGATGCAACGGCGGGGGTCGAACTGTCGAGTGTCGTGGCTGGCACGCCGAAGGTCGAGATGCGGAAGCCGCGCGCGATGTCGAGCACGTCGGAGAGAACAGCGGAGGCCGTCGGTCCTTCGCCCGCGCCCGCGCCACGTAGCACGACCTGACCCACTTCGTCGCCTTCGAGCACCACCATGTTGGTGGCGTTCTCAAGCTGGCCGAGGGGGCTTTTGACAGGGACGAGGCAGGGGGTCATGCGCTGTTCAAGGCCGCGGCCTGTCATCTGCGCGACGCCCAGAAGTTTGATGCGATAGCCCATGTCGGCGGCGTGGTTGATGTCTTCGATGGTGATCCGTTCGATCCCCTCCAACACCATGTCGTCAAAGGCCACGCGGGTGCCGAAACCGATAGACGCGAGCAGCGCGAGCTTGTGGCCCGCATCAATGCCGCCCACGTCGAGGGTCGGATCGGCTTCAAGATAGCCGAGCGCATTGGCAGCATCGAAAACCTCGTCGTAGGTCAGTCCCTCGTTCTCCATCCGTGTCAGGATGTAGTTGCAGGTGCCGTTCATCACGCCTGCGATACGGGTGATGCGGTTGCCTGCGAGGCCTTCGGTGAGCGCTTTGACTACGGGGATGCCGCCCGCGACGGCCGCCTCGAAACGCAGGACGGCGCCTTTGGCTTCGGCTTTGGCGGCCAGTTCGTTGCCGTGGATGGCGAGCATGGCCTTGTTGGCCGTGACCACGTCCTTGCCAGCGGCGAGGGCTGCTTCGGTGGCGGCTTTGGCGGGGCCGTCTGCGCCACCCATCAGTTCCACCAGCACGTCTACATCATCGCGCAGGGCAAGCGCGACGGGATCGTCTTCCCACGCATAGGCGGAGATATCCACGCCGCGATCCTTGTCGCGGTTGCGCGCGGAGACGGCGGAGATCTCTATGGGGCGACCCGTGCGCGCGGCAAGCAGATTGGCTTTGCGCTGCACGATCTTGATGACGCCCGCGCCGACGGTGCCCAGACCCGCAATGCCGAGGCGGAGGGGGGGCTTGGAGGAGGAAGTGTCGGACATGGGAACCTCAGGAAAGGAAAGATAGCAGCGGTGAATTCGGCGATGCTGATAGCCCTAAACGCAGGGCGGTGCAACGGGGCGTGGGTCGGGCAGGGCGCGGGGACGTGGCTTATTGCGCGGACATCGACGCTGCGCGGGCGCGCAGGGCGGCGGCGCGGGCGAGAAGCGCGTCGGTCTCAGCCTCGCTTTGCGCGATGGCTTCATCGTCAGGAGATTCAATTTGGGAACGGGGCACGAGGGTGGGCCACGGCGTATCTTCAGGCACCGGCGGCAGTGCGCTTCTGATGTCTTCGCTCGGGGAGCAGGCCGTGAGTGTTCCGCATGCGATCAGGATCGCAAGGGCGGCACGGTGCGACAGATGGCGGTGAAAGGGGGCGGGCGATATGCGCATGGATGTGATGCCCCCTTCGGGTTGGTTGCGGATTGGCGTGGTGCCGCGAGTGACGCGCGCGATGCACACCTTGGCGCGGACAGTAGCGAGCGCGCGCGGCGGGGGCAATGGGCGGAGCGCATCGAACGGCCAGTCTCGACCGCGCCCGCTTCCCCCTTGCCGTGCGGGCAGGCGGCAGGGTAGGGAGAACGCGAGACAGCCAAGGGAGTGCCGCTCGTGGACGATAATTTCTACCTCCATCCATCCCCCATCCGCCGCGTGTTCTCGGTGGCAATGATGGTAGGTCTGGGTGCGCTGTTGATCTACATCGCTATGAAAACGGGCGAGATGTCGGCGGGCTGGAAGGTTTTCATGCTGGTGGTCGGAGCAGGGGCGCTGGCGGTGTCCGCACGCTCATGGACCGCGACGCAGGCACATCTGGTTCTGACGCAGCAGGGGCTGGAGTTGAACACGGGCGAGGTCTTGTGCCGCATCGACGAGGTGCAAAAGGTCGAGCGCGGTGCCTTTGCCTTCAAGCCGTCGAACGGGTTCGTTGTGGTGCTCAAGTCTGGCGCGGGCGCAGGGAGCAAGGCGCGTGCATGGGCCCCTGGCCTCTACTGGCGGCTTGGTCGGCGGATCGGTATAGGTGGCGTGACACCCGCAGGCGAGGGCAAGGCGATGGCCGATATCCTCGCTTCCCGTGTGGCAAACCCTTCCTCGCCGATTGCTTGACCGAGCGCTATAAGGCCTGTGGGCCCGTTGAGCCTCGCTTCTGATGCAACTGATAGGACACAGAAAACCGCGCGCCTAACGGGGCGCGGTGTGATCTGCGATAAGAGGTGGTTTGGCGCGATCAGCCCCGACCGGAATCATCAAAGGCGACATGGGTGGCAAAGCGCGGCATCGACGAGATGATGTCGTAGAATTGCACCTTGTCGAGGCCGATAATCATCGGTGCGCTCCAATAGCGCATGGTTTCGACAACGATGGATTCATTGCCCGCCGACATGATCGGCAAACGGCCTTCGATAACTGCGAAATTGTCGTCGGTGAGGGGATCGAAGTCGCCTTTGGCGGTGGACCATTGCAGGACGTATTCGCCTGAGTCTTCGTCGCCATCTTCCTCGATCCATTTCACGGCCGAGACACGCACCGAGACGTCATAGTCGCGAGTGAGGAAGGTGTAGATGCCCTTCAACCCGTCGATGAATTCGGGTGTGACGGCGTCGGTTTGTCGTGTGACGTAATCGGCCAGCGTATAGGCGGCCTTGTTGGCCTGCGCTTTTGCCTCGAAGGCGGAGAAGTAGCAGTAGGAAAAGATCAGCGCCGTAAAGACGACGGGCACCGAGATGATCGCCTCGACGGACATGGACCCCTCGTCGGCGCGGTGGAAGCGGGCGCGGGCGGCTTTTACGCGGTTGATGACTGACAACATGGGCGGCCACCTTCCTTTAGGTGTTGGGTTCGTTGACGAAGGCTGCTGTGGCATACATCTGGTAGCCTGAGCCGGAGGACTTTTCGAGGCGCGAGGAGATCGTCGCCAGCGGCAGCACTGGCGAGACGTTCATACAGGCGCGCACCAGCATCAACTCGTTCTCGCCACCGTCTTGGAAGATAGTGTCGGGAATGGTGTTGGAGGCGCGGTCGATACATTCACCCGTCTTGTTGGGCATGTCGAAGTTGCGCGCGTCCACGGGCTCAAGGATGATGTGGATATTGTCGGAGCATCCACGCACGAACCGCGCATAGGTGCAGATCGAGAGGCGCACGTTTTCGGGCGTTACCGTGGGCATTGCACCCAGACGGATGTCGCGCACGGCGAGATCGAGGCCGCGCTGCATCATTGTGGAACTGACCGCGTAATAGCCCACCTCGTACCCGCCCATGAGCAACATCGCAAATGCGGGGAAGATCAGAGCGAATTCGACTGTGGCGGACCCCTCCTCGTCGCGCCGATGGCGGCGCAGGCGGCGGGTGAGACGTGACAGAATACTCATTGAACCAACCTCAATTCCGTAACTTTGGTCGCGATCGAGGCAAAGACATCGCTCAACTGTGCGCCATCGGCGTCGTGGTAGTGACTGTCAGAAGTTGCGCATTCTTTGAGCAGGGTGACGGAACTGTTTGGCGCTTCGAACCCGATGGTGAAGACGATGATGCCAGCGTCCTTGGCCGCTTGACAGGCGGTCAGCAGGCGCGTGTTCTTGGTGGTGCCCCCGATGGATTTACGAGTTTTGTTGATCCAGCTATTGTAGGTGGAGTTACTGTTGCCATTCGCATCGCGGCGCGCGTTGGCGTGCGATGTCACCGTGAACCGTGACCAAACCTCGGCCCATGTCAGCTGGCGGGCTTTGTCGCCGCCGTAAGGCTCGTCCTCGTAGAAGTAGCCTGTCTGGGGGACGTAGTAGCCTTCGACGTCATAGCAGTATTTCTTACCCCAGCTGTAATAGCACTCGCGGTCGCTGGACGGAAAGGACACGCGGTCGTTGTAGATGTAGAGATCGCTTAGCCCCTCGCGATAGGGATCGGGGATGTAGTACTGATTGGTGTTCATACCATCGGTCATCACCACCATTACCTTGAGGTTCGAGGCGGAGCGGTTGAGCGGGTGACCCGCCATCGATTGATCGACGACATTGTTCGTTGCGAGGTGCAAGCCGAGGGGGCGGTTGGACGGGTCTAGCACCGCCGCGCCCCACTTCACGCCGAGATCAATGGAGGTGTTCCCGTCGGTGGTGAGGTTCTTAATCTTGTTCGTCACAGCCGATTCCGAACGCGAGAAGAGCAGCGCGGTATTGCTGGAGGAGGGGTTACAGGTTTCGAGGCTGAGGCCCGAGTTGTAGCTGCGGTTGTAGAAAGGGTCGAAGTGCATGGTCTGCTCATAGTGGCGACCATCGTCGTTGTCCTTGAAGTAGAGCCCGTTGGAGGAGAAATCCTGCCCCTCGAAGTTGATACAGGCGGAGGTGTTATGCGCGTCGTCGATGTCGAAAGCGCCCAGCACGTCTTGGCCCACATTAACCTGGGTGGAATAGGGGACGACGGAAACCGCGATGTGATCGGGGTCCGAGTTGCCAAAGACGATCTCGGAGAACTTCTCGCCCGCGCTGCGCAGGTTGCTAATACGGCTGTAGTCACGCATCGAGCCTGACACGTCGAGGACCATGGCGATCTCGAGATCGGTAATCCCCTGCTGCGCTTTTGCGTGAGTGCCAAGTTCGAGTGTTTCGATGCCGACGAGTTTGAGGAAGAAGGTCGGCACGATGCCTTTGACTTCCGCGTAGATGGTACGCTGGTTGCCGTTACCTGTCTGTTGGACGTCGTTGAGGTATTCCCCGAGGCCCGCCTTTTCGAAGTAGTCGGTCACGACCTCTTCGGCATCGGCATTGGTGTCGAGGTTTGCTGCGGCGAGCACCGCGCGGTCGAGGGTGCCCTGCAATTCGGTGCGCAGCGCCTCGTGGCGCATCAGATCGACACCGATCCCTGCGAGGACAAAAATGATGAGAATGCTGAACAGGGAGAAGATCGCAAAGGATCCCTCCTCGTTGCGTGCGAAGCGACGATGGATATGACGAAGCGACAGGCGGCGACCGAATGGCCGGCGCTCCTGTTTCACGCCGTTATCGCGCTCTTTCCCCAAAGCGCGCGATTGCGTCCCAATAACCGACGCGGACGAGTATTCATTCTGCATAGCACCATTCCGCTCTTGCGTGAGGTGCCCCCAATCCCAGTTAACCCAGCGTAACACGGCAAGTGCGCGCACGTAGGGCTGGCCTGATTAATAGGTTAAAAGTTGATCCTGCGTAAAGGCTTAGTGGAATTATGGTCGCATTGCGGCAACAATACCCGCGTTCATGCGGGGTTTCGTTTCTATCCAGAACTGGCCGCCACATTTGCGCCACATTTGCGCGCCGAAGCCGCCACATTTGCCTCCATTTCGCCGCAAAGCGATTCTGCGGCACCGCGATTCTGTCGCGACATGGTTAATTTGGGATGAACGCGTGCCAGATTGCCGCGCGGCAGGGGCCATTTCCGCCCCGTTTAGCGCCCGCGATTGAGTGACGAGGAGCGCGCGCAATCGGCTGGACAGCGCAGGCGCGGAAGCGGATACTGCGCCCCATGTCGCTACCACCGGGATTCTTGGATGAACTACGCTCGCGCGTGTCGCTGGCCCAAGTGGTCGGGCGCAAGGTCGTGTGGGATCCGCGCAAGTCCAATCAGGGCAAGGGCGACATGTGGGCACCGTGCCCTTTCCATCAGGAAAAAACCGCGTCTTTCCATGTCGATGACAAGCAGGGCTTCTATTACTGCTTCGGGTGCCATGCGAAAGGGGACGCGATCGGTTTTGTGAAAGAGACCGAGAACGTCAACTTCATGGAGGCGGTGGAAATTCTGGCCCGCGAGGTGGGGATGCCCATTCCTGCACGCGACCCGCAAGCGCAGAAGAAGGCTGACCGCCGTTCCGAACTGGCGGAGGTTCTCGAAGCGGCGCAGCGATTTTTCAAAATGTCGCTGGCGCAGGCGGGCGGGGCGAATGCGCGCGCCTATCTCGACCGGCGGCAGATGCGCCCCGAGACACGTGAGCAATTTGAAATCGGCTATGCGCCCGCGGGCAATGCGCTTCTCGCCTATCTCAAGGATCAGGGCATTGACGACAAGACCGCCCATGAGGCGGGACTGGCAGGCAAGCCCGATGACGGGCGGGCGATGTATGACTTCTATCGCGACCGCATCATGTTCCCGATCCGTGATGCACGTGGTCGGCTGATCTCCTTTGGCGGGCGGGCGATGGACCCCAATGCGCGCGCGAAATATCTCAACGGCCCGCAGACGATCCTCTTCGACAAATCCCACGCGCTCTACAATCACGGTCCCGCACGGGTGGCCTGTGGTAAGGGTCAGACGCTGATCGTGGCCGAAGGCTATATGGATGTGATCGCGCTTTCGGAGGCGGGCTTTGGGGCGGCTGTGGCGCCTCTCGGCACCGCAGTGACCGACCACCAGTTGCAACTGATGTGGCGCATGGCGCAGGAGCCTGTGATCGCGCTCGACGGGGATCGCGCGGGGCTTCAGGCCGCTTACCGCGTGATTGATCTGGCCATGCCGCTCATTCAGGCGGGGCAGAGCCTGCGCTTTGCCGTGATGCCCGAAGGCACCGATCCCGACGAGTTGATTAAGGACAAGGGCGTCGAGGCGATGCAGGAGCAGCTTGATACCGCTCTGCCGATGGTGGCTCTGCTTTGGCGGCGGGAGACCGAGGGCAAGGTCTTTGACAGCCCCGAACGGCGCGCGGCGCTGGACAAATCCCTGCGCGATGCGATCCGCCCGATCACCGATCCGTCGATCAAGCGCCACTACGGCGAAATCCTCAAGGAGATGCGCTACGAGTTGTTCCGCCCCGCGGGCGGGCGTCCCGATAGCGGGCCCGCACCCCAGCAGGGTGGCTACTCGCGGCCACGGCGCGGCTCGGGCGGTGGCGGGCGTGGCGGCTGGGGCAAGCAACTGGCCATCCCAACCGAAGGGGTGAAATCATCGCGGCTGGTTGCGGGTGACGAGGGATTCGCGGACCTGATGCGCGAGGCTGTGATCCTTGCCACGGTGCTGCGCAATCCGAGCATGGCCGAGGTTTTTCTTAGCCAGCTTGAGCATCTTCTCCCCGAAAGTCCCGATCACGCGCAAATCCTTGATGCCATTGTGACGCGGGCGGATGCGGGGGAGACCCTGCGCGATGTGGTGACGGAGATGGTCGGGCGCGGCTCGATTGATCGCCTTTTCGCCCATCCCCATGTCCAGATCGCTCCGCCAGTGCGCAATCCAGATCCCGAGGTCGCGCAGGCCTGCCTCACCGAGGAGTTGGCGAAGATCAAGGCGCGGCGCGGTTATCAGGCCGAGTTGAGTGACGGGATCGTCGATCTGGTGGAAGCGGGCGATGAAAATGTGACTTGGCGCCTTTATCAGGCGGCGGAGGCACGCAACCGCGCGACCAAGGCCGAGGCCGAGGATCGCACCGAATTCGACATCGCCGACAATGGCGCTGAACTCAAACGCGACGAGCGCGACGCCTTTCGCGAATTGCTTGAGCGTCTCACGGGCGGCAGCAAGCCCCGCTGAGAGCGGGGGAGAATCGGTGCGAATCACCCGTCAGAGCCCGTGAGAGGATGCAACGGACGTTGCGATAAAGGCACGTGAACCCTTGTAATCCGAGCGCCAAGACGCAAATGCTAAGCGAATATGCGCTACTCGGGTGGCGAATCGGTGATTCGCGTGACATGATTCGCGCTGATCTGGGGCGGGCGATTGAGATCAATCGACTCGCAACGCCACGCGATAACGGCTCCGCGCCTTGTGAGCTACGGGGTCGCGGCGTGCGTATAGGGACGTATGAGGAGAGCCAGATGGCCGCCAAAGACAACGACGACGCCAAACGCGACGATCAGGACCAGGAAGAAATGCTCGATATGAGCCAGACCGCGGTCAAGAAGATGATCTCGGAGGCGCGTGAAAAGGGCTACATCACCTACGATCAACTCAACAAGGTACTGCCGCCTGATCAGGTGAACTCCGAGCAGATCGAGGACGTGATGTCGATGCTCTCGGAAATGGGCATCAATATTATCGAGGCTGAAGAAGCCGAAGAGGAAGAGGGCAAGGACGGCGCGACAGGCGGCGAATTGGTCGAGGCCAAGTCGAACCGCGACGTGACGCTTGCCTCCTCGGAGACCGAAAAGCTCGACCGCACCGATGACCCTGTGCGCATGTATCTGCGCGAAATGGGGTCGGTTGAATTGCTTTCCCGCGAGGGTGAGATCGCGATTGCGAAACGCATCGAGGCAGGCCGCAACACGATGATCGCAGGTCTGTGCGAAAGCCCGCTGACCTTTCAGGCGATTACGATCTGGCACGACGAGCTTCTGTCCGAGGACATTCTGCTGCGCGATGTGATCGACCTTGAGGCCACCTTTGGCACAGGGCTCGACGAGGACGAGGGCGAAGAACCCGTCGTCGGCGGCGCTGTGCAAACGGAGGCGGCCGCGAAACCCGCCGCCGAGAAGCAGCAGGAACTCGACGCGGACGGCAACCCGATTGCTTCCGATGATGACGATGACGACGATGAGGACGAACAGGCCAACATGTCGCTCGCCGCGATGGAAGCCGCTCTCAAACCGTCCGTTCTGCAAACGCTCGAACAGATTTCCAACGACTTTGCACGTCTCTCCGAGATGCAGGATCTGCGGATGTCGGCCACGCTCAACGAGGATGGAACATTCTCGAAAGCCGACGAGGAGGAGTATCAGAAACTGCGCTCCGAGATCGTCACTCTGGTCAACTCGCTGCATCTCCACAACAACCGTATCGAGGCGCTGATCGACCAGCTCTACGGTATCAACAAGCGCATCATGTCCATCGACAGCGGCATGGTGAAACTCGCCGACCAAGCGCGCATTAACCGCCGCGAGTTCATCGACGAGTATCGCGGTTCCGAGCTTGATCCGACGTGGCTTGAGCGGATGGATGCGAAAACGGGACGCGGTTGGCAGATGCTGATCGACCGTTTCTCTGACAAGGTTGAGGAATTGCGCGGCGAGATGGCGATGGTCGGCCAGTATGTCGGCGTCGACATTTCCGAATTCCGCCGCATCGTGGCACAGGTCCAGAAGGGCGAAAAAGAAGCCCGTCAGGCCAAGAAGGAAATGGTCGAGGCCAACCTGCGTCTCGTGATTTCCATTGCCAAGAAATACACCAACCGCGGTCTGCAATTCCTTGACCTCATTCAGGAAGGCAACATCGGCCTGATGAAGGCCGTGGATAAATTCGAATACCGGCGCGGCTATAAATTCTCCACCTATGCGACGTGGTGGATCCGTCAGGCGATCACCCGCTCGATTGCCGATCAGGCCCGCACCATCCGTATTCCGGTCCATATGATCGAAACGATCAACAAGCTGGTGCGGACTGGTCGTCAGATGCTCCACGAAATCGGTCGCGAACCGACGCCGGAGGAATTGGCCGAGAAGCTGCAAATGCCGCTCGAAAAGGTCCGCAAGGTGATGAAAATTGCCAAGGAGCCGATCTCTCTGGAAACGCCGATTGGCGACGAGGAAGATTCGCAACTGGGTGATTTCATCGAGGACAAGAACGCGATCCTGCCGCTCGACAGCGCGATCCAAGAGAACCTCAAAGAGACGACAACGCGCGTCTTGGCGAGCCTCACCCCGCGCGAAGAGCGGGTGCTGCGGATGCGCTTCGGTATCGGCATGAACACCGATCACACGCTCGAAGAGGTCGGCCAACAGTTCTCTGTGACCCGCGAACGTATTCGCCAGATCGAAGCGAAGGCCCTGCGCAAGCTGAAGCACCCCTCGCGATCTCGCAAGCTGCGGTCGTTCTTGGATCAGTAAAGATAGGAGCGCCTCCCGAAAGGGGGGCGTTTTTTGTGATATGAGTAATGCGATGGATAAACGGTTTCTTGCGCTTCATGTGATGCAAAGCATTCTTGACGCGAGTGAAGTTTTGATGGCTGTGGATCGTTTAGAGTTCGAGAATGGCAATGTGCTGGTTGCTACGCTCTACAATTCTCTTTTTCATACGATTTGCGCCGATTGGTGCAAGCTGTTCGGGAAATGGGAGGAAAAGCATCATTGGAAAAAACTAATTGATGAAAATGAGCATGAGAGATTTCGGTCAGAGCTCGAGAGCGGTCTGCAGCGCGCTCTTAAGTCAGATGCGCTAGGGCTCAAAACGTTCGAGCATGTATCGTATACAGACTTTCATACACTGGTAAGAGGCTACAGAGACAAGTTTGTTGCACACTTGGACCAACTAGAAGTCCTGAAAAAGCAACGTATTCCGTCACCACGTGCCCTAAGAGAGACCACGCTGTTGCTGTATTCAAAGATCTACAAAGATCTGGGAGGCGATAACGGGGTAAGAAATTTTGCTCACCCCGATCAGTTCTCTACCGAGATGATGTACAAAAAGGTTTCTGGCTTCCATAAGCTTTTGAAAAATGGGATTGAAAGCTAACGTTTCCCGATAGAAGCTTTGCGTTCTCATCAACGGGTCGTTTTGCACTGTGGCGTTTTGGGCGTGCCATTGGCTAAGTACATATCTCACCTCTCTTAGCCTTGAACTCCCCGCGCCATCCCGCCAAACTCAGCTTAAACAGGAGGTGCGCGAGATGGGGCTATTTTCCAAACTTTTCGGGGGCAAAGGGGACGCTTCGGGCGGGGGCAAGAAGGCGGCCGCTGAGGAGTATAATGGCTTCCTCATCTACCCCGAACCGATCAAAGACGCGGGCGGGTTTCGCGTTGCGGCTCGCATCGAGCGCGAGATTGATGGCGCGATGAAAACGCATCAGATGGTGCGCGCCGATACCATGGCGAGCGAAACTGAGGCGCGGGCGGAGAGCCTGCGCAAGGCTCAAGTTTTCATTGATCAGATGGGCGTGGGCATCTTCGACTGAGGGGCGCGTGGCACCCTCTTAGTCTTAAGACGACGCGTAATTTTGCGGGTAAAGCCGCCGAATATTGAAACCTTATTAACTCCACTGGCGTTTCTTGACTGAACACATGGTTCAGAAAGGCAACGCTATGACACATCGCCTCTTGGCACTCACGACTGTCTCTGCACTTCTCGCCGGGGTTTGCTTTGCCGCGCCGCCGTCCCTTTTCTCGCTATGCCACCCCGCCGAGCAGGCGCGGGAGATAATTGAGATACCTGTGCCTGCCGATGAGTTGGCGCGTTGTATTGCGACGCTCGATCAGGTCTTTCTCTCTCCCGTCGATGGTGCAGCGGTTGAGACCGTTTCGTTGGGCAGCGAGCACGCGCCCGTGGTGAAGTGTGTCATTGAGGGCGTCGCCACCTAAGCTTTATCACGCGTGCGCCTTCCGCTACTGTCCGCGTATGAGACATTCATTCACACACCGTCCGTTCGCCATAGCTGCCGTAGTGGTGTGCTCTGTATCTGCCGCTCACGCCACCTGCGCAGGCAATCAGGAACCGATCATGAATTGCACGGTGGCGGGGAAGGTCGTCGAGCTATGCCTCACGCCCAACGAAAACCGCGTCACCTACCGTTTTGGTCCCGCCGAGGCGCCCGAGATTGAGCTGACGCGCGACTTTGACGCGATCACAATGCAGCCATGGTCGGGGATCGGACGCGGGATTTGGGATATGGTGGAAATTCCCAACGGCGATTTCATCTATGAACTCCACTGGAACGCCGACAAGATCGACAGGACGGTTGTTGGAGGTGTGAATGTGCGGCGTGGTGAGGCGGTGCTTGCATCTGTTTCCTGCGATGCGGGCGGATATTTCGACTTTGATACGCTGATTTTTGCCATGCAGGACGCTGGCTTTTGTCGCTCGGACACGGTGGATCCGCTCAGCAAGGGGAGCTGTGAATGAGCCATTGCCAGTTCGAGATTTCGACGCGCGGGCCAGGGCTATACGAATTCACGACAGAAGTTGCGGCGTGGGTGGCGCAGCAGGATGCGGATGAGGCGGTGCTGACGTTGATCGTTCAGCACACCTCCGCCTCCCTTCTCATTCAGGAAAATGCGGACCCTGAAGTGCGCACGGATCTTCAGGCATTCTTCACCCGTCTTGTGCCGCCGACCACCGATCCCTCGATGCGCTATCTCACCCATACCTATGAGGGCCCCGACGATATGCCTGCGCATATCAAGTCGGCACTGCTTCCCACAACTTTACAAATTCCGATCATTTCTGGACGGATGTGCCTTGGCACGTGGCAAGGAATTTACCTTTTCGAACATCGGGACCATCCACACCTGAGACGCGTCGTGGCGATGATGCGCTAGTGCTGCCGCGCGGGTTGGAGGCAACACAACATATCGTTGTCAATTTTCCATCTACCCAAATTATGGGAGGCCCCCTATAGTGCCTGTGGATAAGTGGGGCGAAGACCCTACGGTGAGGCAGTAGAGAAGAAAGAGGGGAACTCCCTATGCGTTGTCCATTTTGTGGAAATTTGGATACCCAAGTGAAGGACAGTCGCCCCGCGGAGGATCACGTTGCGATCCGTCGGCGTCGGTTCTGTTCGGCCTGTGGAGGACGGTTCACGACCTATGAGCGGGTGCAGTTGCGCGATCTCGTGGTGGTGAAAACAAACGGACGGCGCGAAGATTTCGACCGTGACAAGCTGGAGCGTTCGATCCGTATCGCGGCGCAAAAACGTCCCATCGAACCCGAACGTCTGGACCAGATGATTTCGGGCATCGTGCGTCGTCTCGAAAGCATGGGCGAGACGGATATTCCGTCGAAAACCATTGGCGAGATCGTCATGGAAAGCCTCGCGCGGATCGACACCGTGGCCTATGTGCGCTTCGCTTCTGTCTACAAGAACTTTCAAGCGGCCGACGATTTTGACAAATTTGTCAGCGAGTTGCGTCCCGAACTTCCTCCCGAGGAGTAATCTCCGTGAGTGTTGACGTGGCCCACATGCGGCACGCGATCGCCCTTGCGCGGCGCGGGCTTGGTCGGACGTGGCCGAACCCTGCCGTGGGCTGCGTGATCGTGGCTGACGGGCGGGTTGTCGGGCGCGGGTGGACGCAGGACGGTGGGCGCCCCCATGCAGAACCCGTGGCGCTGGCGCAGGCGGGAGCATTGGCACGCGGCGCGACAGTTTACGTGACACTGGAGCCCTGTTCCCACCACGGCAAAACCCCGCCATGTTCCGAAGCTCTGATCGCGGCGGGCGTGTCGCGGGTTGTTGTGGCCTGTGGCGATCCTGACCCGCGCGTGAACGGGCGCGGCATCGCCATGCTCCGCGCGGCTGGGATTGCGGTGGAGACGGGGCTATGCGCGGATGAGGCGGCGGAGGTGCTCGACGGGTTTTTCCGACGTGTCAATGATGGTCGTCCGATAGTGACGTTGAAAATGGCGGCCTCTTGGGACGGGCGGATTGCCACCGCGACAGGAGAGAGCCAGTGGATTACGGGGCCGCATGCGCGGCGGCGTGTCCACGCAATGCGCGCTGATCATGATGCGGTTCTGGTGGGGGGGGGCACGGCGCGTGCTGATGATCCGAGCCTGACCGTGCGCGGTCTGGGAATAACGCGCCAACCCGTGCGGGTCGTGATGTCCCGCGCTCTGGATCTGCCGCTGACGGGAAAATTGGCGATGACGGCAGGCGAGGTGCCCCTGTGGGTCTTGCACGGACCAGGCGCCCCGCGTGAATTGGTCGAGGCCTGGACGGGGATTGGTGCGCGGCTTTTCGAGGTGCCTGTCACGCAGGGGCGGATTGATCCCTCCGCCGCTTTGGAAACGCTCGGCACGGCGGGGCTGACGCGGGTGTTTTGCGAGGGCGGCGGTGCGCTTGCGGGTGCGCTTCTGAAAGCCGATCTGGTGGATCGCGCGGCGCTGTTCTCGGCAGGTGTGGCCATCGGAGCGGACGGGCTTCCAAGTCTCGGGGCTATGGGGCTGGTGCATTTGTCGCAAGCACCACGTTTCGCTTTGTCCAGCGTTGAGAAAATCGGTGCCGATGTGCTGTCGCTCTGGACGCGGGCGCCCCGGACTACCTGATACTGTCGCGCAATTTCAGTAGTATTGAGAGCGCTTTGACGGCGATGCCGCTGCGTCCCTGCGTGTGGGTAGCGAGCATATCGAGGGCGCATTCGGGCGAGATCGCCGCGCCCGTTTCGGGATTGAAATACCGCGGATAGTCGATCAAGGCCGCATGGGCCAAAGCGTCGAGTGAGGGGCGTGCGGCGCGGCGTGCGGGCACTCGACCGAGGTCACGTGTCAGCCCCCAACCCGCGTAGAAGGGCGTGCCCGTCACCGTCACGTCCTTGCCCCTCAAGAGCGCCTCGAACCCCATCAGAGAAGTCATGGTCCAGACATGGTCACAAGCGTCGATCAGCGTCAGCGGGTCGGCATTTCGGGCGACGATATCGGCCTTGGACGCGAGGGGAGTAAGCGCGCCCTTGCGCAGGCCTTTTTCCACATCGGGATGGGGTTTGAAGACGATCACAGCATCGGGATGCGCGGCGCGCGCGGCGTCGAGTAGGGCGGCGTTGGTGGCGATTTCTCCCGCGCCGAGGCGGATGGAGGCGTCATCTTCGACCTGTCCCACAACAAGGATTTTCTCGCCATCGGGGAGGGGCTCTGTCGTGGATGCCTCAAGGTTATACTTGCTCAGTCCAAGCGCGTGCAGGTGGGTGAGAAAGGCACGGATACGGCGTGCGGCGTGATCGGGCAGAGTTTCGCGCGCGGTGATCAACTTCTCAAGGCGGCTGGCGCGGGTCGGGTCGAAGTAAATCCCGAGGTCGTCGACCACCAGCGAAACGGGTGGCACCAAAGCGGCGCCGAGGCCCTTGGAGCGCAGGAAGCCGTCCTCAACACGCAGATCGGCGGCGGGGTCCATGCCCCATGCCATGTGGCGCGCGCCAAAGGCCTTCGCGGCGGCGACCGTATCGGGGCGGTCGGAAATCGTTGCGGAGTTGCGCCCGAAATAGCGCCGCATGAACTGGTGCTTCCAGCGTGCCAGCCCCGTGATCACATAGCCATCGCTGTCCTGTCGGGCGGCGCGGTGGCGGGCCTCGGCAATGGCCATGGCGTGTTCAAACTCGATTTGCGTGCCCGTGTCGGGGTGAAACCAGAGGGCCTGCTCGATCATTGCGGCGGCAAAGAGTTGCGCGCGGGTAAGGTTGCGCCCGCGATAGGGCGAGGGATTTTCGTCCTGTGTCAGCCCCCAACCCGCATACCACGGCGTCCCGAAGACGCGCGGGCGGTGTCCTGCGAGAAGGGCGCAAAACCCTGCCTCGGCGCTGTGGGTATAGACGGCGGTAGCGCGTTCGAAGAGGGGCCACGGGTTTGCCGTTGCGGGCAAGAGCGTGACGTTCGGGCCTGCGTCCTCCTCGGTGAAATGGCCGTTCTCGGCGGTGAGGATCACGACATGGGCGTTAAGGAGCTCGGTGCGCGCAAAGATGAGGATTTCGCGTAGGTCGGCGCTGCTGTTACCAGAAGTTCCAAGGCGCGCGTCGTCTTTGCTCTGATCCAAAAGTAGCACAAATGGAACATTTGGAAGCGCGTCGTCGCTATGATCGGTTGAAAACTTGTGAATTTGCGATGTTACCCACCATTCGATGCCCGCGCGGGCGCGATCCAGAAGGGCGGTATCGTCGAGTGGCGCTTCGCGCAGTGCAGCTTCGAATTCGGAACGTTCCGCGCCATCGAGAGGATTGGCGGTGCCATCTGTCCAGACACCGAATGCACAGCCATCGGCCCAGAGCGGCGCGGCACCGAGCCATGCTGCGCTTTGCGCGCGCGGATGGGTGACGACGGCGCGGCGCAGGGCGGCATTGGAGGGGGCGGTCAGTGCGGCGTCAAACGCACCACGCCCCGCGACATTTGGCGGGGCGTCGTGTTTGTCGGACATGGGGAGGTCAGCTTCCGCCGAGATCGCCAGCCGCCGTTGCCAGACCATCGGCGGAGTTGATCGTTCCAGTGATCGCGCCGAGCGTTTTCTGCCACTGCACGAAGGGTGCTTCGGTCACGTAGACGGTATCGCCATCGCGCACGAGGAAGTCGCGAGCGAGGAACAGCCCATTGGGCTCGGTGAGGTTGAGGACGTAAACGAGACGCTGGGTGCCCACAATGTCGTCGCGGCCAAGCACCTGTTTGGCCAGCTCTTCGCCTTCGTTGCGGAAGATGAAGACACCCGTGGGATCTGCCGAATTGGTGCGCAGACCGCCCACACGGGCGATGGCCTCAAGCGCGGAGAGGGTGCGGCTTTCGAAGGGCACCACGGTTTGCGCGCCTGTCGCGCCGAGCGCGGTAAACTCGCGCGGGTCGGCCTCGACAAGGATGCGGTCGCCGCCACGCAGCGGGATGTCGTATTTCGGATTGTCGAAGATATCCTCATACCAGACCGTGCCAGTATGGCCGCCGCGCACGACCTTGATGCGGGCGGTTTCGGGTTCGACGGAGACACCACCAGCGGCGGCAAGCATGGCCGAAAGGGTGCGTGTGGGGCGTTCAATCGGATAGATGCCACGGCCGTTGATGCGGCCCGCGACGGTAACGGTCGCGCCATCGCCTGCGACGCGCGAAACGAGAACCTGCGGGTCGGGGGTCTGGGTGTTGAGCTTTTCGGTGATGATGCGGCGGATGGCTTCGGGGCTGTTGCCCGCAGCCTTGATCCGTCCCGCATAGGGCACGAAGATGAAACCCGCACCGTCTACCTGCACTTCGGAAAGCACGGTGGCGTTGGCACCTTGATTGGCAAGAAGGCCGTCATCGACGTTTTCCCAGATCGTCAGCGAGAGCGTGTCGCCCGCCGAGATCGTGTCGGAGCCGACGAGGCCCGCGTTGATGAACTCCGACGAGAAACCAAGGCTTTGCGTGATGGCGGTCGCGGCGGTGACGCGGTCGGTGACGGAGATGATGAAGGCATCACCCTCCTGCAAAACCGATCCGGAGAAAATCTCGCGCTTGTTGGGCCCCGAACGGGGCAGGCCACAGGCGGAAATGCTCGCCACCAAGGCTGCGGCGATCACGACACGGGCCGTGCGCGTTGTAAGGAATTTCACTGCTCTGTTCCTCTTCATGCTTTTTGCAAGCTTTTCAGGACAGATAGACGATTTGAACGCAAAAATCCAGTCGCGCGGGGGCTGGCGGGCGCGGGGCGCAGACAACTGTTGCGCAGGGGTCGCGTGTGGAAGGGCGGCGGGCAGGGGATGTGGTGGGCGTGTGCAGGCGCACGAAATATGGGGGCGCGGAGCCTACCTTATGAGGCGCACAGGCTGGCGCGGCGGCGCTTTCCCGCTGATCAACGCCTCGTAAGGGCCACGCTCGGCCAACATCATGTCGACGACGAGGCGAAGAAGTTGGCGCCGTCCGCGTGCGGAATAATAGCCACCAGGCACCTGACTGGTCTCCAGAAGGAACTGGCGGAAATCGCGATAGGCACGCGTGTCGGGGCGGTCGGGGGCGGCGAAGAACTCGTCGAGAGGCTGGCGGGAAACAAACTCGGGCTTGTCATAGACCGCAGTACCGAAAGCGCGCAGCGGCAGGCCGCGTGAAAGCACCTGTTGTCCAGATGTGGAATTGACGGTGACGGCGGAGCGGGCGTAGTTCAGCAGGCCCGCGAGCTTGCCCCCGCGCACGAAATGCACACGCTTCTCGATCCCGTGGCTGCGCGCGATGCGCCGCATTTCGGCCACCAGATCGCGGCGGTCGTTTTCGAGCGGATGGGCTTTGAACACGAGGTGGTGGTGGCGCGGTGCGCCCTTGGCAAACCCTGCGATCACGTCGGACATGAACTCGGGCATCGAGGTGTAGGGCGAATGCACCTGAAAGCTTGCGTCGTGTTCGAGTTGAAGCAAGGCAATGTGGAACGGGTGGCCTGAATTGCGAATGCGCCACGTGCGCCAACGACGCGACATGCGGTGCAGCGGCATCATCAGCAACCGTTTGAAATAGAGCGAAAATTCTTTTGACACGGGCAGGTCGCGGTGGCCGCGGAAATGTTTGAATGCGCCGTTTCGGAACATCACGAACCAATGGTAGAGGGCGCCGTAGAAGATGTGCTGACGCATGTCGCCCCAATGGTCGGGCGGTTCGATATTGTCGGTTTCGATGGTCTCCAGCGCGGCGCGCATATCGGCCACTGTCAGCTCCATCAGCGCGGAATTTCCGTTGGAGCCATCGCGTTCATAGGTAACCCAGAAGGGGCGGATATAGCCCTCTTCGAAGACATGGATGCGCAGGCCGAGTGCGCGGGCTTTTTCCACGGCCATGGCGTGCATCGGGCGGGGGTCGCCGTAGAGAACGATGTCGGTGACGCCCTTGTCCGCGACGATCTGCGCAAAGGTGTCGGGCCATTCCTCCGGCGTTCCTAGATAGGGCAGGAAGGTCTTGGGATCGAACCAGAAGGCACGGTCGCCTGCGTTGAACCCCGCGCGCCAAACCTCGGCACCCGCTGCTCGCAGCATTTTGCCCAACTGCCAGAAGAACGGCCCGTGCGGACCCTGTAGCATCAAGAAGACGCGGGCCGAGGCGGGAGGGGCAGCGATTTGGGTAGCCTGCGTGGTCATGTGCCGTGGGCCGTCCTTTGTTCATGGGTGCGCCGTCAGATCGGGGCGCGACGAGGTTAACTCAGCACTCGTTAACGCCACTTTCGGGCCAATTTATGACGGACCACACATAGCCCTAAAGGTGCGCGGTGACGCGGTTTTAGCGCAGAGCGAGGCACAAATCCATATCGTGCTGGCTTGTAAGGAAGAAAAGACCGCATTAGGTCTGTGGCGAAACCGCAAACAGGAGCATGCGATGTTTACTGGAATCATCACCGATGTCGGTGTCGTTTTGGAGCTGGAACAGCGCGGCGATTTGCGGGCGCGGATCGGCACCTCTTATGACGTGAACGGGATCGACATTGGCGCATCCATTGCCTGTGACGGTGTGTGCCTGACGGTGGTGGCTTTGGGCGACACGCCGCAGAACTGGTTCGATGTAGAGATCTCCGCCGAGAGCGTGAACAAGACCAACATCGGGCGCAATGCATGGTTTGTAGGACGCAGGATCAACCTCGAACGCGCGCTCAAGCTGGCCGACGAATTGGGCGGTCATATCGTGTCGGGTCACGTCGATGGCGTGGCCGAGATCGTCGGCATGGAAGGCGAGGGTGACAGCACGCGGTATACCTTCGAAGCGCCTGCCGAGCTGGCACGGTATATCGCTGAAAAAGGATCGGTGGCCCTCAATGGCACGTCGCTGACCGTCAACGAGGTTGAGGGCAGCCGTTTCGGCGTCAACATCATTCCCCATACCAAGGACGTCACCACATGGGGAGACGCCTCGGTTGGTGACGCGGTGAACCTCGAAATAGACACGCTGGCCCGTTATGTCGCGCGGCTCAAAGCATTCGAAGCGTGAGTGACGCGGGCGGAGAGCAGCCGTCCATCCGCATATCTTGGTGCATGGGCGCACGGGTGATACGTGCGGTCGCACTTTCCAAATCCGTGCCGAAGAGGTAACGGAGAGGGCGCAACGAAGGAAGGCCCGATATGACCGACGCGAATGAGCATTACAAACCCGCAATTTCCTCCATCGAGGAGATCATCGAGGATGCGCGCAACGGGCGCATGTTCATTTTGGTCGATCATGAGGATCGCGAGAACGAAGGTGACCTGGTGATCCCCGCGCAGATGGCGACCCCCGAGGCGATCAACTTCATGGCGACCCACGGGCGCGGGCTGATCTGTCTTGCGATGACGGGAGAGCGCATTGATGCGCTCGGTCTGGAGATGATGGCGGCGAACAACTCCAGCCGCCACGAAACCGCCTTCACGATTTCCATCGAAGCGAAAGAAGGTGTCTCAACAGGCATCTCCGCACATGACCGTGCGCGCACCGTGGCCGTTGCCATTGACCCCTCCAAGACCGCCGAGGATATTGCGACGCCGGGTCATGTCTTCCCGCTGCGCGCGCGCGATGGCGGTGTACTTGTGCGGGCGGGGCACACGGAAGCGGGTGTCGATATTTCCCGTCTGGCGGGGCTGATGCCTGCCGCCGTGATCTGCGAGATCATGAACGAAGACGGCACCATGTCGCGCCTGCCCGAACTGGTGGGTTTCGCACAGAAACACAATATCAAGATCGGCACGATCTCCGATCTGATCGCCTATCGTCGACGCCACGACAATCTTGTGACCCGCACCACCAACAAGACGGTCACATCGGCCTTCGGTGGCGCGTGGGACATGCAGATCTACACCGACGACTTGCAGGGCGCCGAACATATCGTTCTGTCCAAGGGCGATCTTGCGGGGGACGAACCTGTTCTGGCGCGGATGCATGCGCTCAACCCGCTGGAGGATGTGCTCGGTATCGGGCGGACCTCGCGGGAAATCGAAGGCGCGATGGAATTGATCGCACGCGAAGGGCGCGGCGTCGTAGTGCTTCTGCGCGACATCACGATGAAACTGATCGCGGACGAACATGCCTCGCCGCAGACCCTGCGCCAATATGGTTTGGGTGCGCAGATTCTGGCGGCTCTGGGCCTGTCCAAACTGGAACTGGTGACGGACAACCCGCAGCCGAAGGTGGTCGGGCTTGAAGCCTATGGCCTTGAAATCGTCGGCACCCGCAAGATTTCCGAGGAGGGCTAAGATATGGCCGCGAATGAAGCTCATTACACTCTGGACCTGCCCACATTCGACAAGCCCGTGAAGGTGCTGATCGTCGTGGCGCCCTATTACAAGGACGTGGCCGACGAGTTGGTTGCAGGTGCCAAGGCCACCATCGAGGCGGCTGGCGGTACGTGGGATCTCGTTGAGGTGCCCGGAGCGCTTGAAGTGCCAACGGCGATTGCCATTGCCGAACGCATGTCCAACTTCGACGGTTACGTGGCTCTTGGCTGTGTGATCCGTGGCGAGACGACCCATTACGACACCGTGTGCAACGACAGTTCGCGGGCTCTGACCCTCATGGGGTTGCAGGGGCTTTGTATCGGCAATGGCATCCTGACTGTCGAGAACAAGGCGCAGGCCGACGTGCGCGCCGAGGCAGCGGGTCAAAACAAAGGTGGTGGTGCGGCGGCTGCGGCCTTGCATCTCGTCGCGCTTTCGCGCAAATGGGCGGCTCCCCGCGATAACGTGGGGTTCCATTCCGACGCGATCCGCATGGCGGGCGAGACCACAGGACCCGAAACCGCATGAGCGAGCCAAAGACCCCCAGCAAACGTGACATGAAAAGCGCCTCCCGCCTTTACGCGGTGCAGGCGCTGTTCCAGATGGAAATGTCGGATGCGACGGTGGATAAGGTCCGCCGCCAGTTCTACGACCATTTCTTCGGTCTGGTGACGGAAGAGGAGGGCGAGTTCATCGAAGGAGATGTGGACAGCTTCCACGACATCACCGAAACCGCCGTCACCAATCAGGCGAAGATCGACCAGATGACCGACCGTGCGCTGGTGGCGAAATGGCCGATCGCGCGGATCGACAGCACCCTGCGTGCGCTCTTCCGCGCTGCGGGTGGTGAGTTGGTGGCGGGAAAGACCCCGCCCAAGGTCGTGATCGTGGAATTTGTTCAGGTCGCACAAGCCTTCTACCCTGATGGCCGCGAGCCGAAATTCGTCAACGCCGTGCTTGATCACATGGCACGCGAAGCGCATCCCGAAGCCTTCTAAGGCCGCACCTGCGACCATTCGCGGTCTGGCATCGCTCCAAGGCGGTGCTATCCTCTCCTCAAACGTGCATCGTTATCGGGGAGCCTGTCGTGCCCAAACTGGTCAAACTTTATATCACTCAAACGCTGATCGGCTTTGCCGTGGCCGCGGCTTTCGTGGTGGCCTTGCTCTATTTCAACGTCGGCAACCTCTGGCATCTCGTCACGCATACCGAGGGCGGTGCGATTGCTGTGGTGATTCTCTGGGCTGCGAATGGCATCGTGTTTTCGGGGGTTCAGTTTGGCATGACGATCATGCGCATGGCGGAAACGGGTGAGGATGGCGACCAAGGTGGGAAGCGGGACACAATCCCGGTTCACGCCACACCTGTTGCTATTCCCGTGCCCGTCGAGACGCGGCCCGCCGAGGCGGGGCGCCGCTAGTCCGACAGCTATCTATCAAAGTGGGAAAGGGTGACGGGGGACCGCAGCAGCCGTAGCAGCGCGTTGCTCCCGAAGCCTGATATATCAGGTGGGCGCCAGGTAACTGGACCAGGATCCAGACAGAGCCAGCTCCCTTTCGGGTGTTTAAGGCCACCAGAGACTTGCGCCCATATGTACGAACCGAGCAGATCCCGTCACTGGTCTAGGTAAGCCGTTCATGGGGGCGCGACAAGGGGGCGTCGCTCAGATTGGCAAATAGAGTGAGCAGGACGAGATCGTCGTCGGGGGAATGCCCGCGCTCAAGGTTCCATGAAATCGACAAAGCGCAATGGGCAAAGGCCCATTGCTTGAGCCGCGCCGCGTTCAACCCTGTCGCTTTGGCAAAGGTCTCCGCATAGGCGTGAAACCGCTCGGGCCGTGCGCAGTCTTCTTCCAACCCTTCAGGGTTTCGGAAGGCATTGGCGAATTCGTAATGTGGATCGCCGTTAATGCCCTTGGGGTCGATTGCCGCCCATCCCCGTGTTCCGCGCATAATGTTGTCGTGATGCAGGTCGCCATGCAGGAGGCGTTGCTCGGTGGTGGTGTCGAGCAGGTGCCGGAACATCGACCGCGCCGCCTCGAAGGTCGCGCGGTGGCGCGCGGGAAAGAGCGTGGGCGATGCCATCAGCAGTGCCGCACCATAGGTCTCGATATCAGGGAAGCGCGGATCAGACGGTTGGGCGAGGGACATTGCTACCTGCGCCAGTTCTGCCGCCGCAGCCAAATCATCTCCGTCCCGCGCAATATCGCCCAAAAGCGGCCCGTCCAAATACTCCATCAGTTGCGCCCGCCCGTCCACACTCGCATCCAGCAGGCGCACTGCGCCACGACCGTCCCAAATCCGCAGCAGGTCGGCGGCGCGGGCCTCGTTGGCCGCCATGCCTTCATCAGTGAGCAGTTTCAGAACCGCCACGTCGCCGCGCCATTGAACACGCCAAAGGTCCGCGCGCGGCGTTTGCGCAAGCCGCGTCGGGTCGGTGGCCTCAAAGCGGGCAAGGGCGGTGGTCAATTCCATCGCGCCACTATGTTCGTGAGGGGCAGGGGGCACAAGTCTTGCAATGTGTTTCCGTTTTGTTCACATTGGGGCATGAGCAACACGATTGATCCTTTCCTCTCCAGGGCCCAGCCTGGGCAGCTTCTGGCACGCGGGGTGAGCCGTCACATGCGCAGCCATGACTTTGTCTGCGTCGAAGAGTTGGTGCCGACGCGCGGGCTGCGTGTGGATGTGATGGCGCTCGGGCCGAAAGGTGAGGTCTGGATCATCGAATGCAAATCGAGCCGCGCGGATTTCACCTCGGACACAAAATGGCAGGGCTATCTGGAATGGTGCGACCGCTACTTCTTCGCGGTGGATCAGGATTTCCCGACCGAACTTTTACCTGATGATACGGGGCTGATTCTGGCCGACAGCTATAGTGCCGAGATCATCCGAATGCCCGATGAGGCCAAACTCGCGCCCGCGCGGCGCAAGGTTATGCATATGAAATTCGCGCGCACGGCGGCGAGCCGCTTGCAGGGCTATCGGGATCCGGGTGTGGCGGGGCTGGTCGATTAGGCCCACGCGGGGCGTTAGCCCAGTTTGCGCGCTTGAGCCGCAGCCGCGCGCAGCTCTTCGGCAATTTCCTCGGCTTCTTCGGGGTCGAAGTCCATCGGGATTTCCATCTCACCCGCTTCCACGAAGAGACGCACCATGCCTTCGGTGGTCGGCCCGATTTGCAGGTTGGCTTCGATGTCTTTCTCGGAATTGATGCCCATGGCTATGGCTCCTGATGTTGCGCAACAGGAAATACGCGGATCGTCGGCGCGGTGCAAGCTTAGCGATATGGGCGCAATTTTCGCCCTAACCCCTCTTGCATTCGTCTCCGCAGGGAAGTAAATCCCCCGACAGTGCCGCCTTAGCTCAGTAGGTTAGAGCGCCTGATTGTGGATCAGGAGGTCCCCCGTTCGAGCCGGGGAGGTGGTACCACTCTTCTCCCCGCCAGATTTTTGAGGCCCGTTCCTGCCGCATGGGCAATTGCGTGCTTTGACTATTCGATCCCGACGCGCTGGCGCAGTGCTCCCGTAGTGGCATCATAGATCAGGATCTCTACCTCTGTGGTGATTGCCACCCAGTCAGGACCACGTGTGAAGGCCAGCGGAGCCACGCCATCGGGCAGGTCGATCACCTCTGGCAGGTCGAAGCTCACACGCGATGTGTCGCCGCTCGTGGGGAAACGGGTGACAAGGAGCGCGATCAGGACTAGAAACCCGCCAATCATCACAACGGTCAGCACCGTCACCAGCCTGCGCAGGAACGTCAATCGCGCGGCCTCGGCGGGGTCGATCTCCACCGCGTCATTTGAAGAAGTTTCCATGTCCGACATAACCGTCACCTTCCAGATCGCGGAAAACCCGCCCAAGCGCCTTGATAAGGCCATCGCGCGCGATGTGCCAGAGAGCGCCAACCTGTCGCGGTCTCGGCTGGCTAAACTACTGGGCGAGGGGGCGGTGCGGATCAACGGCTCAGTTGTCACCGACACCAAGGGCAAAGTCGCACAGGGCGACACGGTTGAGATCACGGTCGCCGAGGCGGCGGAGGTCGATGTTGTGGCCGAGGATATCCCCCTCGACGTGATCTATGAGGACGACGACCTGATCGTGGTGAACAAACCTGTCGGGATGGTCGTCCATCCCGCCCCAGGCAGTCCGCGCGGCACTTTGGTCAATGCGCTGATGCATCATTGCGGGGCGAGCCTGTCGGGCATCGGCGGTGTCAAACGGCCAGGCATCGTGCATCGCATCGACAAGGATACCAGCGGCCTTCTGGTCGTGGCCAAAAATGATGTGGCCCATCAGGGGCTGGCGAAGCAATTCGAGAAGCACACGGTGGAGCGCAAATATCTTGCGCTGGTCTACGGTGCGCCCGATGTGATGGACCCGCGGTTGCGCGGCGTGAAGGGCGTGGGGTTCGAAGGCTCCAACATTCTTCTGATCCAGACACTTTTGGGACGCCACCGCACGGATCGCCAGAAACAGGCGGTGAGCTTTTCCGAGGGGCGCCACGCGGTGACACGTGCGCGAGTGATCGAGGGCTTTGGTGCGCCTGTGCAACTGTCCTTGGTGGAGTGCTGGCTGGAGACAGGGCGCACGCACCAGATTCGCGTGCATATGGCGCATGCAGGTCACGGGCTCGTCGGGGATCAGACCTATGGCGGGCGGCGCAAGCTCAACCACAAGGCGCTTAGTGAGGCCGCGCGCGAGGCTGTGGCGGATTTCCCGCGTCAGGCGCTGCACGCGGCGGTGCTCGGATTTATCCATCCTGTGACGGGGGACGAGATTCGCTTCGAAGCGCCTCTGCCGTCCGATATGGCGGATTTGATTGCGGGTCTGCGCTAGGGGCGTGGTTGCGTCGTGAAAATGACTTCCAACCCACGATGATGCACGGCAATTTGTGACGGGCGTTGAAACATCTTTCCGTCGCTTGGTAACACACACATTTGTGTGAGGTTCATAGCGGGTTTGAGGTTTACTTTATTTTACAAAGGGTTGCGATTTCCGTCTCTAGACCTGCGCACAGTGGGGTTTGCATAAATAGAGAGAAGGTCCGCATTGATTGCGTTGAATTTGCACAAATATGTGAGTGCAGTCGTTTGGAGTGGCATGACCGCCCGTTGAGGTCCATTTTCTCTCCAGCCGGTCTTGATAAGGCCGAACGACATGCGTCCGCCATCCTCCCCCTGTCCCTCCCGAGCGGCGGACGCAAAACCCACCCCAAGTCCCGCCAAAAGGGGCGCTGCCGTCGATTGAATGTTAAAGGTTGTTACATAATGTTAAATAGTGTAACATGACGGTAACCAAAACGCGAAAGAGTGAAGAAAATGTCGAATTACAGCAACTTGCCAGCGCCGTCTCCCGAGCAGGGACTGAACCGCTACCTGCAAGAGATCCGGAAATTTCCGATGCTCGAGCAGGAAGAGGAGTATATGCTGGCCAAACGCTGGGTCGATCATGAGGACTCCTCGGCGGCGCATAAACTCGTGACCTCCCACCTGCGTCTCGCAGCCAAAATCGCCATGGGCTACCGTGGCTACGGGCTGCCGCAGGCGGAAGTCATTTCCGAGGCCAACGTGGGCCTGATGCAGGCCGTCAAACGCTTTGATCCCGAAAAGGGGTTCCGCCTTTCCACCTATGCGATGTGGTGGATCAGGGCGAGCATTCAGGAATACATCCTGCGTTCGTGGAGCCTTGTGAAGCTCGGCACGACCTCAGCGCAAAAGAAACTGTTCTTTAATCTGCGCAAGGCCAAGTCGCGCATCGGAGCGCTCGAGGACGGCGATTTGCGACCCGAAAACGTTAAGAAGATCGCGACAGATCTCGGTGTGACCGAGGACGAGGTGATCTCGATGAACCGCCGTATGTCGGGCGGTGATGCGTCATTGAACGCCACCGTCGGTGACGAAGATGGCTCGGCGCAATGGCAGGACTGGTTGGAAGACGAGAGTGCGAACACTGCCGAGCACTATGAGCAGCAGGACGAGCTGGAAAGCCGCCGTGCGCTTCTGATGGAGGCGATGGACGTGCTTAACGACCGCGAGAAGGACATCCTGATGCAGCGTCGTTTGCAGGACAAACCCGTTACGCTCGAAGACCTCTCCAGCGTCTACAACGTGTCGCGCGAGCGCATTCGTCAGATCGAGGTGCGGGCCTTCGAGAAGCTGCAAAAGCGCATGAAGGAACTTGCGGTCGAGCAGGGGATGCTTCCAAACTGATCGCGCTTTCCTGCGGCCAAGGCCGCGCGGGACCGATGAATTATGCAAAGGGGGTGGCCGCGGGCCACGCCCCTACGATAAATGTTGATGCGTGCATGGTCGCCAAAAACAAAAGGGCGGGAAGCGAGAGCTTTCCGCCCTTTTGTTTTGTTCTCAGCTCAGATCATGCAAAAAATCAAAGGAGATGCGTTTTTTCTTGCTTTCGTTATTTGCATAAACTTTAATTGAGACCTACATTCTTCAAAAGGATATTGGGATGCCCGAAGGACAACAGAAGCTGGCCAATCTTAACCTGAAGCTTACAGAGGATGAACGATGGGCTTTCAAAGAGCTCTGTGTGCGAAACAGGATGAGCCAGGTTGACGGTTTTCGTTTGGCGTTTGAGCTTCTGAAGACGCATCTTGATGACAAAAATGAATAGTAGTGACGCATAGGTTTGCTGATTTAAGAAGGATGGCGACATTGAGTAAGACGCAGGTAAAGAACACCTCCCTGGTAGATTTCATCTGGAGAAATGCGGATGACCTCTGGGGGAACTTTAAACACGTTGAGTTCGGCAAGATTATCCTGCCTTTCACGCTTCTGCGTCGTCTGGAATGCGTGCTGGAGCCGACCCGCGAACAGGTTCAGGAAACCATTAAGTCCCTGAAAGACAGCGGGATCGATATGGATGTCATTCTGCGCCAGCAGACCGGCCATCCGTTCTACAACACCTCGAACTATTCCCTCGCGAGCCTTGGCGCGACCCGAACCCGTCAAAACCTCGAGGATTACATTGCTCAGTTCTCCGAGAACGCCCGCGTCATCTTTGAACAGTTCGATTTTGCCAACACTCTTGCCCGCATGGACAAGGCTGGTGTGCTCTACAAGATCTGCCAGAACTTTGCGACCATCGATCTGCATCCCAAGGCTGTCCCTGAGCGCGTGATGTCCAACATCTACGAGCACCTGATCCGCCGCTTCGGTGCCGAGGTGAACGAGGCGGCCGAGGACTTCATGACGCCGCGCGATGTGGTTCATCTGGCGATTGAACTTCTGCTCGATCCTGACGACCAACTTTTCATCGACAATCCGGGCCTCATTCGCACACTCTATGACCCGACATGCGGCACCGGTGGCTTCCTCTCTGATGGTATGGAGCATGTCCGCAGCCTTCAGGACCGGTATTCTATCGCCCCTGTGATCGTGCCCTATGGTCAGGAGCTTGAACCCGAAACACACGCGGTCTGCCTTGCTGGCATGCTTTTGAAGACATTGGAAAACGACCCCGGGCGCGACCTGTCAAAGAACATCATGCTGGGCTCCACCCTTTCAGCCGATAAGCACCGCGATGAGAAGTTCCATTACTGCGTTTCCAACCCGCCCTTCGGCAAAAAATGGGAAATGGATCAAGCCGAGGTTGCCCGCGAACACAAGGAGCAGGGTTTCGAGGGGCGGTTCGGCCCAAAACTTCCGCGTGTTTCGGACGGCTCCATGCTTTTCTTGCTTCACCTGCTGTCCAAGATGGAAGATCCCTCCAAGGGTGGTGGGCGAGCTGCCATTGTCCTGTCGGGTTCTCCGCTCTTCAACGGTAATGCGGGACAAGGTGAATCCGAAATCCGCCGTCACCTGCTGGAGCAGGACGTGGTCGAGGCGATCATTGCCCTGCCGACTGAAATTTTCTTCCGCACAGGCATCGGCACCTACATCTGGATCCTATCCAACAAGAAGCCCGCACATCGCAAAGGCAAGGTCCAGCTCATCAATGCGACCGAGATGTATGAGGCGATGCGCAAGTCGGAAGGCAACAAGCGCCGCCGCGTAGGCGAGAATCAAACGCGCGAGATCGTGCGGATGTATTCCGAGTTTGAGCCCGGCAAGCAAAGCCTGATCTGTGACAGCACCGACTTCGGATACCGCCGTATCAAAGTGTTGCGCCCGCTGCGCAAGAAGATGGTCATCTCGGAGGAGGGTATTGCCGCTCTAGCCGAGGAGAAGGCTTGGGAGAAGCGGACGGAAGAACAGCAGGCCGCATGGCAGGACCTTTTCCGCGAGAACATGGACCGGACCGAAGGCTGGCACTGGATGGAGAGTTTCGCCAAGAATGCCGTCAAGCGTAACGAGACTTTGGGTAAAGCCGATGTCGGGCTGATCAAGGCCTTCCGCAAGGCCTTTGGTGTTCATGATCCTGAACTTGATCCGGTTGTGGACAAGAAGGGCAACATCATTCCGGATGATGACCTAACAGATTACGAGAACGTGCCGCTGGGGACCGACATTCACGATTACCTCGCGACCGAGGTGCTACCTCATGCCGAGGACGCCTATATTGACGAGACGTATCGCGACGAGACCGATGGCGAGGTTGGCGTGGTTGGCTACGAGATCAACTTCAACCGGTATTTCTATGAATACCAGCCGCCACGGGATCTCGAAGATATTGATGCCGATCTGAAGGCTGTAGAGGCCGAGATTGCGGGGCTGCTGTCGGAGGTGACGGAATGAGTCTACCAAGAGATTTCATGGAAGATTTTGTTGGAACGTCCCTTTGGGAAACTGTTCCCGTAAAACATCTGTTTGGTTACCGAAAGGAACACAACACAGGAATGAAAGAGTCCCACCGTTTAGCTCTAACCATGGGCGGCGTTATTGATAGATCACTCGACGATACCGATGGATTGCAGTCTTCAGATTATGGCACCTACCAAATTTTCGAGAAGGGAGATCTGGCTTTCAAGTTGATCGACTTGCAAAACATCAAGACAAGCCGAGTCGGACTCGTTCCACGTCGCGGTATCATGAGTTCCGCATATATTCGCCTATCGCCGCGCATTTCGAGCGTGCTTTCGGAGTTTTATTATTGGTATTTCTACGGGGCTTACCTCGGAAATATCTTCAACGGACTCGGCGGCGGAATTCGCCAGAACCTGAGTCAATCGGAGCTTCTTGAGTTTCCGGTTCCCGACATTAGCTATGAAGAACAAACCGCCATCGCGAATTTCCTCGACCGCGAGACCGCACGGATTGATGGGCTGATCGAGAAGAAGGGCCGGTTCATCGAGCTTCTGAAAGAAAAGCGCGCCGCCGTGATCACCCATGCGGTGACCAAGGGAATTGATGCCGATGTGCCGATGAAGGACTCGGGTGTCGAGTGGATTGGGCAGGTTCCGTCCCATTGGGATGTGAGACGTATCGCTGCGCTCTTCCGCGAAGCTTTCCGCGCGCCCGATCCCAGCCTTCCTGTTCTTTCAGTCTCCATCCACGATGGCGTCACCGATGGAGAGCTTTCTGATGAAGAGCGCGACCGCAAGGTGGCACTGAGCGAAGACCGAACCAAATATCAGGGCGTGGCGCCTGGTGATCTGGTCTACAACATGATGCGCGCATGGCAGGGTGCCTTTGGCGCAGTTCAGGTCGATGGGCTTGTTAGCCCCGCATATGTCGTGGCCCATCCGATCGCAGAGTTCCGCACGAAGTTCATCGAGCATCTTCTGCACACGAAATCGGCTTCCGAAGAAATTCGTCGGTTCTCACGTGGTATCGCAGATTTCCGGATGAGGCTCTATTGGGATCACTTCCGGAACCTGCGTGTTTGTCTGCCTTCGTTGGAAGAGCAGGATGAGATCCTTGCATACATCGACCGCGAGACCGCCCGCATCGACGGCCTGATCTCCACCACCGACCGTAGCATCGAGCTCCTCAAAGAAAAACGTTCGGCTCTGATTACCGCCGCCGTGACCGGAAAGATTGACGTAAGGAGCGCAGCATGACTGGAGGAATGACAGCTTTTAAAGAATCTTCGTTTTCGGTCGGCTTGTCCTTTGCCGGAGAGCAGCGGGATTATGTCGAAGAAGTTGCACTTGCTTTGCGGGCCCGCAATGTAAACGTCTTCTACGATGCTTTCCATGAGGCTGATCTCTGGGGGTGCAATTTGGTCGACACCCTTGACGATCTCTACAGCGAAAGAATGAAGGCTGTGATTATCTTCGTTTCCAAGGAATACGTAGAAAAGGCATTCACTAGTGTAGAGCGACAGGCGGCTCAATCAAAAGCCATCTCAGCCAAGAATAAGTATATCTATCCAGTCAGGTTTCATGATGTGAAGTTGCCGGGAATGCCATCGACCATCAGCTATCTTGAGGCAGCCAGAAACACGCCAGAACAGTTGGCCGCGAAGATTTGTAAAGTCATCGGTGCAACGTTGACACACAAGGACAACGACGTGACTCCCCCTCGATCCAAGACCGAGTCTGGTCGATTTTCCTTCTCGCAGGAGGATTACGACGGAAGGGCGGAAATTGGCGAAGATATCTGGAGATTCGAAATACAGACATCCCCTGCATCGGGTTCCTCCGTATATTTTTACAATGATCCGGAAACCATCAGGGGTATTGCCGTTGCAGAAGGTGCGACCGATTTTGATGACGTCAAAGACGCTACCTCTTACAACTTTACCTCGAGTTCCCGAACTGTTTCAGAGGGTCAAATCCTGATCATGAAAAACACCGCAGGTTTTTTTGCGGCACTCAAGGTCATTGAAGTTCAGGATCGTTCTCGCGGAGCAGAAACCGATACTATCACTGTCGACTACGTCATCCTGAAGGAAGGCGGCACAAGTTTCTCCGAGGTTTTACCATGACCGATTTACACCACGAAAAGCACCTTGAATCCTATATCGTCGAGAAGCTCGCCGCGCAGGGCTGGCTGGTCGGTGACAGCGCTGGTTACGATCAGGATTACGCGCTCTATCCAGAAGACCTCAAGGCGTGGCTGAAAACCACCCAAGGGCCGAAGTGGGACAAGCTTGCCGCCATGAATGGTGACAAGACCCAAGAGGTTGTGATGAAACGCCTCGAGACTGCGTTGGAAAAGGACGGCGTGATGCATGTCCTGCGCAACGGCTTTTCGATCGCCGGCTGCGGGCATCTCGATCTCTCCGAGGCAGCACCAGAAGATCAGCGCAACGCCGATGTCCTGCACCGTTATGCTTCCAACCGCCTTCGCGTGGTGCCGCAGCTGAAATACCATCCGGGCCGTGAATTGGCGATCGATCTCGGGTTCTTCCTTAACGGCTTGCCGCTGGCCACAGTGGAGTTGAAGACCGACTTCACCCAGTCGGTTGAACACGCCAAGAACCAGTATCGCAACGACCGCCTTCCGGTCGATCCGGTCTCGAAACGCAAGCATCCACTTCTGACATTCAAGCGCGGTGCCGTGGTGCATTTCGCGATGTCGGATAGCGAAATCTGGATGACAACCAAGCTCGCAGGCGAAAACACCTTCTTCCTGCCGTTCAATCAGGGCTACGACGGTCACGGCGGCAACCCGCCGCGCGAGGATGGCGAATATCCCGTGGCCTATTTCTGGGAAACCATTTGCCAGCCCGACAACTTCCTGCGGATTTTCCATAGCTTTGTCTATGTCGAGAAGAAAAATGTGGTCGACCTGAAGGGGAACTGGACAGTCAAGGAAACCCTGATCTTCCCGCGATATCACCAGTTTGACGCCGTGAACGCAATGATCTCGGACGCCAAGGATAAAGGTCCGGGACAGGCGTATCTCTGTGAGCACAGCGCGGGATCGGGTAAAACCTCAACTATTGCGTGGACCGCCCATGATCTGGTCAAACTGCGCAAGGATGACGGCACGCCAATCTTTGACACGGCAATCATTGTGACCGATCGCAATGTGCTCGACGGGCAGTTGCAAGATGCGGTGCAGCAGATCGACCACCAACAGGGCCTGATTGCCGCCATTGATCGCGAGACCTCCTCGAAGTCGAAGAGCGAGCAACTCACTGCGGCGATGACCAAGGGCACGCCGATCATCGTCGTGACGATTCAGACCTTCCCTTTCGCCATGGAGGCGATCCTGACGGAGAAGTCTCTGAAGGATAAAAACTTTGCGGTGATTATCGACGAGGCGCATACCTCACAGACAGGTAATACAGCATCCAAGCTTCAGGCGACGCTGGCCCTGTCTTCAAAGAAAGACATGTCGGATATGACGGTCGAGGATCTTCTTGCGGAAATCCAAAGCTCGCGGAAGCGTCCGGCCAATGTCTCTCACTTCGCCTTCACAGCCACCCCGAAGCATTCCACCATGATGCTCTTCGGAAGGCCGGCAGACCCGAAAAAACCGGTTTCCGATGACAACCTGCCTGTATCCTTTCACAAATATGAGATGCGTCAGGCGATCGACGAAGGCTTCATCCTTGATGTGTTGAAAGGCTACGTTCCTTACAAAACCGCATTCAATCTCGGTCAGGAGATGGTTGAGGAAAGGCGCGTCGATGGCAAGGCGGCCAAGCGAGCTTTGGCAAAGTGGATGACTTTGCACCCGACGAACGTGACCCAGAAGGTCCAGTTCATCATGGAGCACTTCTCAAAGAATGTTGCTCACCGTCTGGACGGTAAGGCCAAGGCCATGGTGGTCACAAGCTCCCGCGCGGCCGCTGTGCGCTACAAGAAGGCCTTTGATGCCTTTATTGAAGCCAACCCCGCCTACAAGGAGATACGCGCCTTAGTGGCCTTCTCAGGCAAGCTGACGGGGAAAGAGGTCATGCATCCAAATGACGATCTTCTGCTGGATGATGTGTTCACTGTCGATGAGGATGTTGAATTCTCCGAAGCCAACATGAACCCTGGTATCGGCGGACAGGATCTACGGGTCGCTTTTGATCGCCCAGAATATCGCGTGATGTTGGTGGCCAACAAATTCCAAACCGGCTTTGACCAACCCAAACTTGTGGCGATGTATATCGACAAGAAGATCGCCAACGCCGTAGAAATTGTGCAGACTCTGTCCCGCCTGAACAGGACATTCCCCGGCAAGGATCAGGTCTTCATTATCGACTTTGTGAATGAGCCCGGCACGATCCAGGCTGCCTTTGCCCAATACGACAGCGGCGCAAAGATCGAGCAGGTTCAGGATCTGAATGTCATTTATGACATCAAGGAAAAACTCGACGCGCAGGGCGTCTATGATGATAGCCATGTGTTGAACTTTATGAGGGCGCGATATCAAACGGCCGCGGCCCTTAATGCCGGTGGTGACAACGAGCACAAAGCCATGTTCGCAGCCACCCAAGAGCCGACAGATACCTTCAATGATCGCCTGAAAAGCTTGCGCGGTGTTGCGCAGGACGCAGAAGACGCCTTCGAGAAAGCACGTCTGGTCGGCGATGATGACGGCATGAAGAAGGCGGACCATGACCGTCGGCAGATCGCTGAAGCAATCGGGCAGATGATGGAATTCAAGAAGGGACTTGGCCGCTTCGCCCGGACCTATTCCTACATCGCCCAGTTGATTGATCTTGGTGATCCGGATCTGGAGAACTTTGCGTCCTTCGCCAAGCTCTTGGAAAATCGCCTCAACGGCGTTCCGCCTGAAAATGTTGACCTTCGGGGTATTACTCTAACGGGTTATGATATCAAAACCCGCCCCCTTGAGAATGCCGATGGGAGCGATGACGATGGGGAAGGTGACACCACCCTGAAGCCAGAAGGCCCTGGAGGCTCTGTGGCGCCTGGCCCTGTTCCTGTCTACATTCAGGAAATCATCACCAAGCTCAACAGTATCTTCGGAGAAGCAACACCTCTCAGCGATCAGGTCAGTTTCGTGAATCAGATCGCAACGATTGCCAGAGAGAATCCTGTGGTGATGGCCCAGGTCGAGCGCAACGATAAGACTGGCGCCATGAAAGGGCACCTGCCTGGTGCAGTGGAAACGGCTGTCGCGCGCGCCATGTCATCTCATGCCGCCCTCGCGACCTTACTGCTCAAGTCTGATCGTCAGAGCCTCGAACTCCTGACCCCTGTGATCTATGATCTCTTGAAGCAGGGCGGGCGTATTGAGCTCGGCCAATAGCTTACACAAGTGAAAATAGGTCTCTCTCGTAGATCACGCCCCTCGCCAAGCCAAGACGCATGGCGGGGGTTCGCCCGTCAGATCCCGCGACCATGTAATTGTAGTAAAAACGCAGGATATTGATGATCTTCACGACCATATTGGGGTCGTAGAACGCGTAGGCATACCAGGTTCGCCGCCGGTTCGACCCAGTCTGCAATCCTCGATCAAATCCCGCGACGCGGCGTCGGACAACTGCAAAATAGGCATCAACTGGATGAATGGACGCGCGACATAGGATCTGCGCCAATTCGACACGCGTATGCTGTCCGAAATCGGTCCACAGCTTAATCTTCTTGTTGGGCTCGCCCTGCGTGTGGAATGGCCAAGGCATTCCATCTTCCATGAGGCGCTTTCCGCGTTCTTCTTGATCAAGGCTATCCTCCAGTCGCTCCAGAAGAACTGCGACCAACGCTTCCGTGCTGGTAAGATCTGAATTCTGACCGAGAATGGCCGCGACCTCGACTGATAGCTCATCCAACATCTGACGATGCTTTGCTTTACCTTGTCGGCTGAGCGCCTGTTTCTGATCACTGGTCAGATTTTTCTGAAAGTCGATCTGTGCGATATTCACACTGTGCTTTTTGATGTCATCGACCCAGATAGCAGAAGCGGCAGCCCCCAGAACGCTGTCCATATCGAGGCAATAGGTTGCACTGCGATACCATTTTCCAACGCGTTTCTTCACCTGCATAAGATGCGCATAAGCTGCTATGTCTGTCCGAACCCGAGACCCAACGCCAGGCAGCTGCAAGTCGCCTCCGACCATTAAATCATCTTCGGAGATGATGTCATTGTTATATCGGGCGACGCTTTCGGCATACTCTCGATGTGACCATAAACGCGCTTGCTTCCGCATAGATCGCGGCAGAGTGAAATCGCCGTTTACCGCCATCCACTCATCAAGGTCTTCGGGTTGAACGTCAGGGTCATAATCCATCGTCGATGAGACTACATACTGGCTTCCCTGGTGGACCGTGGCGGTATGGATCATAGGCACCGACCCTCGCCGAGACCGGACCTGCCAATTGACATGGATGACCTGGGCGTCAGTCGCGAAAAAAGGAGACGTCCCTGAAAAGCAATCTGCGAGATCCACTTCTCGGCGATTTCCGAACTTAAGGCATTGTTGCTCGATAAAGTCGATCTTCGAGTAGATGTGCTGAAAGTTGACGTTGTTGATTTCGCACATGCGGCTGAGAGGAACTTTATTCACAAGGTTCTTCAGGATGCTGCCGGTCTCATGGGTCTTCTTGTGCCGTCTGGTAGGAGCACCTACCGAAAACGTCTGTCGGCAAGTATTACAACGATATCGAGGATCGCCGGAAGCTGTCTTCCCAAACTTCGCATAAGCCAATTTCGCGAGGTGGATTGGAACGCCATGATTTTGGCACGCAAGGTTTTGGCATGAAGGAAAGTGCAGATTTCCAAAGGTTTTGCGTAGTCGTGCGTATTCCTCGAGAATGCCTGTATTTGACTTTACAATGTGATACTTGCCGCAGGACGGACAAACATAGGTGCGGTCTTCACCGGACCCGACAACCCGACCATTTCCTTGGATTCCACGGCCTCTGCCATCAAATGGATTCGGCATTTCTCCGTAGAGCTCGCAATGTGGATTGCGGCAAAAGTTAATGCTGAACCCGCCAGGAGTTCGTGGAAGGCGGCGTTTACGCTCCACCGAAGATTTCTTCGGTGGAATTTCGTTGTTTTTCGGCAAATTTCACCTCTGGAAAGGCAGAAAACAAAAAGAAAGTGCCCGCAACTTAATGCGGGCACCTCCAACTATCAACATTTACCGTAGGGGCGTGGCCGCGGGCTGCCCCCTTTTCTTACGGGCGGTGGTGGCGCATGTTTGCGCAAAATCAGGGAGAGAACCATGACCAACCCCGTCCGTTTCGGCGTGCTCGGCGCTTCGAATTTCGCACTATCCACCATGGCGCGAGCCATCCACGAAGCTGAAGGCGCAAAACTCGCCGCGATTGCCACCTCATCGGCCGCGAAGGCCGCACCGTTTCAGGCGTTTTGTCCCGATCTCGAAGTGTTCGAGGATTACGACGCGCTGCTCGCCTCCGATGCGATTGACGCGGTTTACATCCCGTTGCCCAACCATCTGCATATCGAATGGAGCTTGAAGGCGCTGGCTGCGGGCAAGCATGTGTTGTGTGAGAAACCGATTGCGCTCAAGGCGGGCGACATCGACGCGCTGATTGCCAAACGTGACGAGACGGGGCTGCTGTGCGCGGAGGCCTACATGATCGTCCATCACCCGCAGTGGCAGCGGGTTAAGGGGCTTCTGGCTGAGGGTGCGATTGGTGATTTGGTGCATGTTGAGGGAGTGTTCAGCTACAACAACCCTGACCCCGAAAATATCCGCAACCGTCCCGAAACGGGCGGCGGCTCGATCCCCGATATTGGCGTTTACCCGTATGGCGCGGTGCGCTGGACGACGGGGCAGGAACCGCGCGCGATCACCCGCACCAATATCCGCTATGAAAACGGTGTCGATACATTTGCGGAAGTGAACGCCGACTTCGACGGGTTTTCCTACCACGCGCTGACATCGACGCGGATGGCCAACACCCAGTCGATGCGCTTTCACGGGACCGAGGGCATCATCACGCTCACCATGCCCTTCAACGCCTCCGCTCACGGCTGCACCACGGTGGAGATGCAGGACGCGGACGGAGCCAAGCAGGTCGAGGATTTCACCCCCGTGCGGCAGTATGTGCTTCAGGTGCAGAATTTCGTTGCGTCCGTGCGGGAGGGCAAACCCTACCCGTGGACTCTTGAGGATGCACGCGGCACGCAGGCCATGATTGATGCGATATTTGCGCTCGATCAAGGACGCTAGGGGGCGACTCGGGTATAGTTAAAGTGTTGGAACGGCAAGGAAAGGAGGCTTTCAGATGAGACAGTCCCGAGGACCGCGCCAGACCAATGCGGAGGAACCGCCCGTTTAGCGCCCTAGGGCGCGAAAACCTGCCCCGCCGATGTGGGAGGCGGTGTGGAAGCAAGTGACGGGCCGCCGGAAGCGGCGGGCGCGCGTGTTGAGACTGGCGAGATTGAGGTAGGAACCCCCTCGCGTAGACGGCACCGCGCCTAGCGCTTCGTCGTTGCCTGTGATCCGAGCCTTGGTTTGATGTCCGCGGGTGGGATCAGAGACAGGGCTTTGAGGACGAGCGCCTTGATTGGACGTTATCAGGAATATTTTCGAACGGGCGCCCCTGATAGGGCGCCCGAATTTTATGCGAAAGGTGTTAGTCCGGCAAAATCTGGCGCAGGACGCGGACCATATTGCCGCCCATGACGCTGGCAATCTCCGTCTCGCTCAATCCCTGATCCATCAGCGCCTGTGTCAGCGCGGCGAGTTCGGAACTGTCGAATTCCACCGCGACAGAGCCGTCATAATCGGAGCCGAGCGCCACATGATCCGCGCCGACCAGATCGACCGCAGCCTTGATCGTGCGGGCAACCCCGTCGGGGGAGGCGTCACAGGTCACATCTGCCCAGTAACCAATGCCAATCACACCACCTGTCGCGGCGATCTGTTGCATCAACTCATCGGGGAAGTTTCGTTTCACCTCGCAATGGGAATGGATGCCCGTATGCGACAGGATCAGCGGCTGGTCGGTCATCTCGATCACCTCCCGCGCCATTTGCGGTGAGGCATGGGCCAGATCGATCACCATATGTTTTTTGACCATCGCCCGCACCACATCACGGCCGAAGTCGGTCAGCCCGTGTTCTTCCTCACCATGCAGCGAGCCGCCCAGAGCATTGTCAAAGAAATGCGTCAGCCCCATCAGGCGAAAACCTGCGTCATAAATGCGGTCGAGATTGGCGAGATCGCCTTCGAGAATATGCCCGCCTTCCGACCCGATCAGCGCACCGGTCAGGGCCTGCCCGTTCGCGCGGGCGGCGAGGACGTCATCGAGATCGCTTTTGGTGCGCAGGATTCGCACCTGTTCGGGCGCTTTCTCTTCATAGCGCTGCATCCGTTTCGCCATATAGAGCCCGCGCTCGGTCAGGTTGAACCAGCTTTTCACGGGCCAGAGTTGGGCAATGCCCAAAAGCGTGATGTTGTCGCGGGCGTCGGCGGAGTTGTGGTCATAGTTCTGGCCAGCAGGACTTTTGGTCACTGTGGTGAAGACCTGAACGGCGACATTACCCTCTCTGAGACGCGGGAAATCCACATGGCCCCGATCTGCGCGCTTCAAGAGGTCGCGGTTCCACAACAGGCTGTCCGCATGCAGATCGCCAATGGTCAGGCTGTCGTGCAGGGCCTGCGCTTCGGCGGTGACGGGGTAGGGGGCATGGTCTGCAACAGGGTTCTGTCCCTTTTCAACAATGCCGGGCAATATTCCGAAGAACACCACCGCCCCGACCACCAGCACTATGCCGAGGCCGCGTCCTATCCATTTTACCATGAAAATTCCTCCCGTTTGTAACAAGTTCGGCCAGCCTATGAGTGGGGGTGCAATGCCGCCAAGTGAAACCTTGCGTCAGGCGGCTCACCTGTTTCGGATGGGCGTCATGCCGACCTCGCGCCTTTCGATTGGGGTGTGGGCCTAAAACGGGTAAACTACGGCAACTCGTTAAAGGAATCGCCATGGCCGACCCGAATGAATTCGACCACGTAATGCCCGATCTGGGCGGTGCAACGGACAAGCGTCCCAAGGAAATCACCGAGAACATCGGTGCGCGCATTCTCTATTCGATCATCATCTGGATCATGATGAGCTTCGCGTCGACCATCATCGGCCTTCTGGCGGTGTTGCAGGGGATCGTTCTGCTGACCACGGGGAAAAAGCCCAATGGTCGTATCGCCAGCGTCGGCACGGACATTGGCATCTGGTTTGCCAAATCCACCCGCTACATCACCGCCGATAGCGAGGTGAAACCCTGGCCCTGGACAGAGTTGGACTGAGGCTTAAGCGCTATTGTCCAAATGAAAAGCCCCGCCGGTTGAGCGGGGCTTTGTGTTTTGTGGGGCGATTATCCCTAACGGGAATCGGTTCTCACTCCATCGCTTCCAATTCGTCGATAAAGCTCGAAATCATCGACAGGCCCTTGTCCCAGAATTTCGGGTCCGAGGCGTCCAGCCCGAAAGGCTTGAGCAGTTCGGAATGGTGCAGCGACCCACCCGCCTTGAGCATCTCGAAATACTTGTCCTGGAAGCCTTCAGGTTCTTCCTGATAGGCCGCGTAGAGCGCGTTCACGAGACCGTCGCCAAAGGCATAGGCGTAGACATAGAAGGGCGAGTGGACGAAGTGCGGCACGTAGGACCAGAAGACCTCGTAGCCGTCCATGAATTCAAACGCAGGTCCAAGGCTCTCGCCTTGCACCGACATCCAGATCGCGTTGATGTCATCGGCGGTCAACTCTCCGCCCTTGCGCGCCTCGTGGAGTTTGCATTCGAAGTCGTAGAAGGCGATTTGGCGCACGACCGTGTTGATCATGTCCTCAACCTTGCCCGCCAGTAGAACCTTGCGCTCGACGTCGGTTTTCGCATCGCCCAGAAGTTTCTGGAAGGTCAGCATCTCGCCAAAGACCGAGGCCGTTTCGGCCAGCGTGAGCGGCGTGGAGGAGAGAAGCTCTCCCTGATCGGCGGCGAGAACCTGATGGACGCCGTGGCCCAATTCATGCGCCAGCGTCATCACATCGCGTTGCTTGCCCAGATAGTTGAGCATGACATAGGGGTGCGCGTCGGTCACGGTGGGATGCGCGAAGGCACCTGGTGCCTTGCCCGGTTTTACGCCCGCGTCGATCCAGCCTTCGGTGAAGAACGGCTTCGCGATTTCGGCCATGCGTGGATCGAAGCCCGCATAGGCCTCCATCACGGTCTTTTGCGCCTCGTCCCAGCCGATCACGCGCTTTTCTTCCATCGGTAGCGGCGCGTTGCGGTCCCAGATCTGCAACTTGTCGAGACCGAGCCACCCGCGTTTGAGTTCGTAATAGCGGTGCGAGAGCTTCGGATAGGCGGCAACAACCGCGTTGCGCAGCGCCTCGACCACTTCCGCCTCGACATCGTTGGAGAGGTGGCGGGAGGTCTGCGGTGTGGGCATCCCGCGCCACTTGTCTTCGATCTCACCCATCTTTGCGAGGGTGTTGTGGACGCGGGCGAAGGTTTTGATATTCGCGCCGAGAACGCGGGAGATCTCTTTCGCCGCAGCCTCGCGCAGGTCGCGGTCCGGTTCGGACAGAAGGCTCGCGGTCGCTTCCAATCCGCGCTCTTCGCCGTCCACGGTGAAGGTCAGATCGGCAACTGTCTCGTCAAAGAGTTTGTTCCATGCGGCGGCGCCGACGATGGACATGTCGTGCTCGTAGCGTTCCAGCTCGTCGGAAAGCTGATAGGGGCGCATCTTGCGCATCCGTTCAAAGATCGGACGGTAGCGCGCAAGGTCGGCATGGGTGAGCATTTCCTCAATGGTCTCGTCGGGAATGCGGTTCACTTCGAGCGAGAAGAAGACCAGAGGTGCGGTGAAATTGGTGAGCTTGTCCTGAATGTCGGAGAAGAACTTCACCCGCGCGCCATCGGTGGTGTTCTGGTAGTAGCGCAGCCCCGCGTAGGAGCCGAGGCGGCCCGCGACCTGAGAAATCCGCTCGTTGCGTTTGATGCATTCATACATCCCCGCACCGTCGAGATCGGCCAGCTTGCCCTCGTAATCGGCGGCAAAGCTGCGGCAGGCTTCTTCCAGCCAGTCGAGATCACGTTTGACTTCGGGTGCATCGTCGGCAGGATAGAGGTCGGTGAGATCCCATTCGGGCAGGTCGCCAAACTCGGTGTCGCCGCTCACGGCCTCCGCGTCATAGACTGGCAGGGGCAGGGAAAATGGTAGGGTCTTGGTCAGGTCGCGCATCAATGGCTCCTTGTGGCGCGCCGCCGCGGATCGGTGCAGGGTGCGCATCGGGTTATTGGGTTGGGACTAGACATATGCAGTGGGGTGCTGGATGCAAAGGGGGCATTCGCGCACAGGGGGCGCAGGCCGATGTGTAAGCGGCAATACGCTTCTACGTCATCGGCATCCGCACCTCGTCCAGAAGCGCTGCCGCACGGGCGTAGAATTCGGCGCGGATCGGGGGCAGTTCCATCGGGATTTCGTGGCGGCCCTTGGGGACGGAGATCAAGGTGCCGTTGGGCCAGCGGCTCATGCGGTCGCGCACGGCCTCGGAATCGACAATCGCCTCGTCGGTGCCAAGGAAACAAAGGGCAGGTATGTCGGGTGAGGGCAGGCGGGCGGCTGCGGCGTTTTCAGCCGTTGCAACAAGCACCCAGTGGCTCGACGGTCCACCAAGGCCAAGGCGCGGTTCTGCCTCCACCTGACGACGCATGTAGGCATACATCTCCGCGTCACTGGTCAGTGTGTTCCCCTCGAAGGGTTGGACTTGGTAATAGGGTTTCCCGTTGGTCCCGGGCGCATGCCTGTTGGCGAAGCCTGCGGCCTTGAGCACGGGAGCTACCACCCGTGTGAGAAGCTTTTGAGTTGGTGACAGGCCAATGCCCCACATCGGCGCAGAGAAAGTCGCCGCCTCGAAAGGGTGGTCGCCCATTAAGGCGCGCAGGCCAATGGCCCCTCCCATGGAATGCGCGATCATGCCCCACGGCTTCGGAAGGTCGAGCCGCTTTGCCATGTCGATCACGGCGGCAAGGTCGCGTTGGTAATCGGAAAACCGTTCGACATGGCCGATGGTGGGATCGTCCAGAAGGCGATCCGCCAATCCCTGACCGCGCCAGTCTATCGCAAGTGAGGCATAGCCCAACTCGCCCAGAACCGCCGCGCCACGGGCGTATTTCTCGACCGCTTCCGTGCGGCCAGGCAGGATGAAGATCGTGCCTTTCGGTGTCTCCCCGATCATCGCGGGATCGCGCCAAATGCCCGCGCGAATGCGGATACCATCATCGGCAGTGAGCCAATAGCTTTCCCACGTCTCTGGTCCTTGGGCCACATCCGCGTGATAGGGCGCGGTTGGGAAGGGAGGCTCGGTGCGGGAGGCATTGGTTTGTGCTGTCACGTGTGGAGGCTCCGTTGTGGCAGGGGGGGCAGATGTGCGGCGTTGTGCGTCGAGAGAAGGTCGTTGTGCGTCGAGAGAAGGTAATGTGCCGTGGCGCGCTGATGCGCGCCACGAAAAATCGTTAGACCAGAGCCGCGCCCAGTTGCATGGCCATGCTCATGTCGCCATCGACGGACAGCGAGCCGCCCATGAATGCGGCGGTCGGATTAACCGATCCGTCGAGCATACCCTGAAAGGTCTCAACATCGGCGGTGAGGGTCACATCCGCGTCGTCGTCGCTGGCGCGTGCGCCGTTCTCGTCGATGACGATGGCTCCCTCGCCTTCGATCACGAATTTCGCGGTGCCAGCGGAGAAACCGCCGTCAATTTTCTCGTTCAGTTTTTCCACGGCTGCGGTGACGATATCGCTCATGGGTCTTCCTTCCTTGAGTGGCGCCCAAGCGGCGCCGAATTGGGCAAGCACGCTGTTGGCGCGCGGTTTCGTGCTCGGACGTGTGCGACGCGGGCGGCTAAAGCCATTGCCCCGCGCAACCGACACGCTACACTTAGTCCTGTTATGGAAAGATTACAGGCCATTCTCAAACATATCGTTACGTCCTTTGCGCTGTCACTCCTGATTTCGCTCGGGCAGGTGATTTGGGGCGCGGGCGGTGCCGCCTATGCCTTGGATGATCTGCGGCTTGCCGATCTCTTCGACCAACTCGCCACAGCACCACGCGACGAAGCGGGGCAGATCGAGAGCGAGATTGCGTTAGAGCTTGCGCGTTCGGGGTCGGATGCGATGGACCTGCTTCTGGAACGGGGCGAGGCGGCGTTGGAGGCGCAGGACACGGAGACTGCGATTGCGCATTTCACCGCGCTTGTTGACCACGCGCCCGATTTCGCGGCGGGTTATAACGGGCGGGCCACGGCCTATTACATGGCCGGTCTCGTCGGTCCCGCAGTGCAAGATATCGCGAGGGTGCTCGCGCTGGAGCCGCGTCATTTCGGGGCGCTTTCGGGGCTGGCGCTGATTCTGGAGGAAACGGGCGATCCTGAGGGCGCGCTTGAAGTGCTGCGGCAGGTTACGGAAATCCACCCCTATATGGAGGGGCTATCGGACCGAATAGCGCGTCTTGAACTGGCGCTTCAGGGCGTGGCGCTTTAGAAACGGGCACAAGGACACCATAGGGCACACCGCCTCATCAGACAGGCCATTCCAGACACGCCACCACGAACCACGCTATTCCAACCACAAAGGGCGCCGAAATGAGCGGCTACTCGGGCATGACGCCAGCCACGGTCGGTCAGATCACGGCGGTTCTCGGCCCTACCAATACGGGCAAGACCCACTACGCGATCGAGCGGATGCTGTCTTATCGCACGGGCGTGATTGGCCTGCCGCTGCGGCTCCTTGCGCGGGAGGTCTATGACCGAATCGTTGCGATCCGTGGCCCGTCTGTTGTGGCGCTGGTGACAGGTGAGGAGCGCATTGTTCCGCCACGCGCGCAATACTGGGTCTGCACCGTGGAGGCCATGCCGCAAGACACAGGCCCAGACTTCCTCGCCGTGGACGAGATCCAGCTTTGCGCCGATCCCGAGCGCGGGCATGTCTTTACCGACCGCCTTTTGAATGCACGCGGCACGCATGAGACCTTGTTTCTGGGTGCCGAGACCATGCGAGGCACGATTCAGCACCTCGTGCCGAAAGCGCAATTCATGCGTCGCGAGCGGTTCTCGCGCCTGACCTACGCAGGTTCGAAAAAGATAAGTCGGATGCCCGCTCGCGCCGCAATCGTGGGTTTTTCTGTTGATAATGTCTATGCAATGGCCGAACTCCTGCGCCGCCAGAAGGGCGGGGCGGCGGTGGTCATGGGGGCTTTGTCGCCACGCACACGCAACGCGCAGGTAGAGCTCTATCAGAACGGCGATGTGGACTACCTCGTGGCCACGGACGCCATCGGGATGGGGCTCAATCTCGACGTTACCCATGTGGCCTTCTCCTCGACCATCAAGTTCGACGGGCGGCGGATGCGGCATCTCGCGCCCAACGAAATGGCGCAGATCGCAGGGCGCGCGGGGCGTTATCAGACCGACGGCACCTTTGGTGTCACTGGTGAGGCCGAGCCGCTTGATGACGAGGTAATCGAGGCCATTGAGGAGCATCGGTTCACTCCGCTCAAGAAACTGCAATGGCGCAATTCGCGGCTGAACTTTGGTTCTGTGCGCGCTCTGATTGCTGCATTGGAGGCTTCGCCTGAGGATAGCGCATTGGTCAAGGCGCGTGAGGCCGATGATCTGGCCGCGCTCAAAACGCTTTCAAGTCTGCAAACGGTTGCGCCGCGCCTGCGCACCTCGCGCGATGTGCGACTTTTGTGGGACGTATGCCGCATTCCCGATTTCCGCGATATCAGCCACGGGGAGCATACGTCGCTTCTGGAACAAATCTTTGGTTTCGTGCACGAATACGGCCGTGTGCCCGATGATTGGTTGGCGGGGCGCATCAAACGGATCGATCGTACGGACGGCGATATTGACACGCTGTCTAAAAGGCTGGCCTATGTGCGCACTTGGACCTATGTTGCGCAACGTGCGGGTTGGGTCGATGACGAAAGACATTGGCGCGAAGCGACCCGCGCAGTAGAAGACCGATTGTCAGATGCGCTCCATGGCGCACTGACGCAGAGATTTGTGGACCGGCGGACGAGTGTGCTCCTTCGGCGGCTCAAACAGAAGGAGAGCCTTGTGGCCGAGGTGAACGACAAGGGTGAAGTGACGGTAGAGGGCGAATTCGTCGGCCGTCTCGAAGGTTTCCGTTTCAGGCAGGACAAGGCGTCCAGCCCAGATGAGGCGAAGACGCTGGCAGCAGCGGCGGTTGCCTCGTTGGCGCCTGAATTCAATCTGCGGGCGGACCGTTTTTATAACGCTCCCGATACGGAAATGGATTTCACCGAGCAAGGTGGTCTGATGTGGGGCGAGATGGCCGTGGGCAAACTCGTGGCGGGCGACGACCCGCTCAAGCCCCGTGTCGAAGCTTTCGTCGATGAAGCGGCGGGTGCGGATGTGGCCGAGAAGGTCACGCGCCGTTTGCAGCATTTCATCGACCGTAAGATCTCGACCCTGTTCGAGCCGCTTCTGGCGATGTCGCGTGACGAGGCTCTGACAGGTCTGGCGCGCGGATTTGCTTTCCGTCTGGTCGAATCGCAGGGGATTATTCCGCGCGATCAGGTGGCCAACGAGGTCAAGGAACTCGACCAAGACGCCCGTGGCGCACTGCGCAAACACGGTGTGCGTTTCGGTCAGTTCACCATTTTCATGCCCGCGCTCTTGAAGCCCGCGCCGACGCGCTTGCGTCTGTTGCTGTGGGCACTGGCCGCGAAGTTTGACGTTTTCCCTGACAGCCCGCCGCCGGGTCTTGTGACCATCCCCGCGCTTGAGGGCGCGCCTGATGGTTATTACGACATGTCGGGCTACCGCCTTGCTGGTGCTCGCGCGATCCGTATCGACATGCTCGAACGTCTCGCCGACCTGCTGCGCAGTCAGGACAGCCGTGGCGGTTTTGAAGCCAATCCCGATATGCTCTCGATCACGGGTATGACGTTGGAACAGTTTGCCGACCTGATGAGCGGCCTTGGCTATCGCGCTGAAAAGGGCGAGCGGGTCAAGGTAAAGGCGGTCGAGGCTGCTGCTCCTGCCGCGTCCGAGACAGACGATGCAGCCGACAAGGATGCTGCACCTGCCGAGGCGGAGGCCAAGACCGACGAGGTTAAGGCTGAGGAAGCTCCTGCCGAGGAGACCACCTCGACAGATGAGGCTGCAACGGCAGAAGCCGCAACGGAAGCTCCCGCTGAGGATGCCGCGCCTGAAATGGAGGTCTTCTATACCTTCAAGTGGGCGGGTAATCGCGGCGGAAACCGTCGTGGCGGCAACCGTCCGCAGGGGCAAAAGCAAGGTGGCAAGCCGAAGGGTAAGGGCAAAGGCCCGCGTCGCGACGGTGGTGGCAAGGGTGGCAACAAGCCGCAAACCTATGCCGCACGTCCTCCGCGTCGCGAAAAACCCATCGACCCTGACAACCCCTTCGCCGCGCTGGCTGCACTGAAGGACAAGAAGTAAGCCGAAATGGCTGAGCGGGAAACCATTCGCCTCGACAAGTGGCTTTGGTATGCCCGCTTTTTCAAAACCCGCGGTCTGGCGGCGAAAACCGTCACCGCGGGTCACGTGCGGGTTAATTCCAAGAAGGTAGCGAAAGCCGCAACCGCCGTTGGTGCGGGCGATGTGCTGACCTTTGCGCAAGGCCGCGCGATCCGTGTCGTGGAGATTGCCGCTTGCGGCACGCGCCGCGGCCCTGCACCCGAAGCGCAGACACTTTACACGGATCGCAGCCCGCCGCCGCCCGATCGGGACGTTGTTCCACCATCGCCGCGCTTTGAAGGAAAGGGGCGCCCGACGAAGAAAGATCGTCGCACCGGTCTCCTTTCCCGCCGTGATATGCTTGAATGATCCGCGCCGTGGCGGTAGCTAGGTGCCACGGTTAAACGAGGACCCTACGCCCATGACTTACGTCGTCATCGAAAACTGCATTGCCTGTAAGTACACTGACTGTGTCGAGGTTTGCCCTGTAGACTGCTTCTACGAAGGCGAGAACATGCTGGTGATTCACCCCGACGAATGTATCGACTGTGGCGTGTGCGAACCTGAATGCCCTGCCGACGCGATCCGCCCCGATACCGAGCCGGACATGGAGAAATGGGTCGAGTTCAACCGTAAATATTCCGAAGCATGGCCTGTGATCCTTTCGAAAAAAGATCCGCTTCCTGGCTATGAGGAAAAAGACGGCGAGCCCGGCAAGATGGAGAAATACTTCTCCGAGGCACCTGGCGAGGGGGATTGATCCCACAAGCCCTTCTTTGTGAGAGGGGAGGCTGTGCGGTGGTCTGAGATGGATTTCCGCGCGCCAATGTGATTCGCTCAAAAGGCCGATTTTGCGCATCATCGCGCGTTTTTCGCCCGTGTTCCTCTTGAGAGGCGCGGGCGTGTTTGTTGGAAAAACGTCATATTTGTCAGGGGTACGTGCCTATTTCTCTGTTCTGCGGCTCCGTGGGGATGGTCTAGTTCGTGCATCGCTTTCTTTTGGCGCAATTTTTTGGTATGGTGGCCCAACCACGAAACGACATATCGCCCCTGAACCCCAGCGCTTCGCGTGACCGGGGATCAGGTTTTTCGCGCCGCGCGTCGGTGCTGTTGCAAGACAGACCGCGATTCCTTTCCACCCTTTGACAGGGGAGGCGGGGATATTTGGTGCGAGGGACCATGAAACGGGGCGATGTCGGGACTTCGTGGCATTGATGGTTCTGCGAGGAAAATGCTGCAAATGAGCAAGGCCAAGAAACCCGAATTCAGCCCCAACGACTTTGTTGTCTACCCCGCGCATGGTGTGGGCAAAATCGTCTCGATCGAAGAACAGGAAGTTGTGGGCGTGCCCCTCGAACTCTTCGTCATCTCGTTTGAGAAGGACAAGATGACGTTGCGCGTGCCGACCAATAAGGCCACCGAAGTGGGGATGCGGGGCTTGAGCTCACCCGACGTCGTGGCACATGCGATGAAAACGCTTAAAGGCAAGGCGAAGGTCAAACGCGCCATGTGGTCGCGTCGTGCGCAGGAATACGAGCAAAAGATCAACTCGGGCGATCTCATCGCCATTGCCGAGGTGGTTCGTGACCTGCACCGCGCCGACGACCAGCGCGAGCAATCCTACTCCGAGCGTCAGCTTTACGAAGCTGCTCTTGATCGGTTGACCCGCGAAGTGGCCGCTGTTGAAGGCACCGATGAAGTCGAAGCGCAAAAGCAGGTTGGTGACGTTCTGGTGAGCCGCGCCGCGGCTTAACCGTTCCTGACCGAGCTGGAATTTCTGACCGCCGTGCGAGCTGATTCTCGCGCGGCGGTTTTCCTTTGCCTGCCCCTCAGGTCTCCAACCCGTCGACGAAGCGCACCTCGCCCGTTGGGACGGGCGTCGAAGCGTCAAACGTGCGGTGGAGGATATAGCGCGGATGCAGTCCGCCGTATCTCAGCCTCCCGTCCGAGGTGAAGCCGAAGCGCGTGTAGAGCGCGGGATCGCCCGTGAGAACCACGCCTTTGGCCTTGGGTTCGCGGGCTTTGAGTGCGGCCAGTCCGCCTTCGATCAAGGCGCGCCCGATGCCTTTGCCCTGATGGGCAGGGTCGACCGCGATAGGGCCGAGTGCGAACCAGCCGTCATTCAGGCCTGCTATGGCGATAGGGGAGAAGGCAACATGACCTACGACTGTGCCAGCTTCTTCGGCCACCATCGAGAGGGTCAGGTCGCCCGCCTCCCGCATCCGTCCGATGGCGTAACCCTCGTCCCCGTCCGCATAGGGCATCGGGGCAAAGGCCTCTTGTGTCAGGTCGCAAATGCGTTGGTGGTCAGCAGGGGTTTCCGTGCGCAATCTCATACGCGCGGTCTCACAGCAGCGCGACGAAGGTGATCAGCGCGGTAAGCTCGGCGAGCAGTTGCGTCGCGCCGAGAATATCGCCCGTCTGACCGCCGATCTTGGCCCGTGCGATAGCCATGACGGCGGAGGTGACGGCGGCGATGGCACAGGCGGCGACCACCACGGCGACAAACCCCGCCACAAGCCATCCGAGCGCCAAGGCGATAAGCGCACCGAGCAGCACCGCTTCGCGTGGAGGGCGACCTGTCTGCACCGCCAGACCGTCGCGTCGCGCGTGGGGTAGCACGAGCATAGGCACACCGATGGCGGCGCGTGACAGGAGGGCAGCGGCGATGAGTGCAGGGACGATTGCGCCTGCATGGGCAAGGGCGGAGAGGGCGGCGAAGCGGATCAGGAGCGCGCCGATCAGGGCCAGCACCCCATAGGCGCCAATTCGACTGTCGCGCATGATCTCCAGACGGCGTGCGGGATCGAACCCACCCCAAAGCCCGTCGGCGCTATCGGCCAGCCCGTCCTCATGCATCGCACCTGTCACGATGATCGGCGTTACGAGAGCAAGGGCGGCGATGAGAGGGGCGGTGAGGGTAGCCCATCCTGCCAGTGTCGCCACCGCCGCCGCGATGATTGCCACGGCCAGACCTGCAAGCGGGAAGGCCCAGATAGCCTGTGCGGAGCGCTCGAAACGCGCGCGCACGGGCAGCCGCGTGAGCAGCGCCATCGCCGTCGCGATATCTCCTTGCTCGGGGCGAAAATTAACCGATCGGGTCTGTTTCTCCATGGGGTCTAGCGATAGACAAGCGGGCAAAGAAATACAATGCGGGAGCCTAGCCGATGTCCTTTTCCACCCTTTCCGAGTTACGCGCGCGCCTTCTTGATGCGCCTATGCCTGATGCTGCTGCGATCGATGGAGCCGCCGCACGCAACGCGCAGTTGACCAAGCCTGCGGGGTCGCTCGGGCGATTGGAGGAGATCGCGCAGTGGTATGCGGGCTGGCGCGGGAATGCGCAGCCGAAGGTAGAGGCACCGCAAGTCATTGTCTTCGCTGGCAACCACGGCATCACCGCGCGCGGGGTTTCGGCATTCCCTGCGGAAGTAACGGTGCAGATGGTGGCGAATTTCGAACACGGCGGCGCGGCGATCAATCAACTGTCGCGCAACGCAGGGGCCAGCATGTCTGTCCATGCCATCGAGCTTGATCGTCCCACGGGTGATTTTACCGAGACTGTGGCGATGGACGAGGCCGATTGCGTTGCGGCGCTGCGCGTGGGTTGGGATGCGGTGGACGAAAAAGCCGACCTGCTCGTCGTAGGCGAAATGGGGATCGGCAATACGACCTCGGCGGCGGCGATTGCCCATGCGCTTTTCGGCGGCACGGCAGCCGATTGGGTCGGGCGCGGGACGGGCGTGGATGACGCGGGCCTGAAGATCAAAGAAGAAGTGGTCGCGGCGGGCGTGGCTCTGCACGGCGACAAAGACCCGCTCGACATTCTTGCTGCCTTGGGCGGGCGCGAACTGGCAGCGATGGCTGGGGCGATTGCGCGTGCACGCGACCTGCGCATTCCCGTGGTGCTGGACGGGTTCATCTGTACGGCGGCGGCGGCGACATTGGAGCGGGCTGTTTCCGGGGCGCTTGATCACTGTATCGCGGGCCACGAGTCCGACGAGGCCGCACATAGTCGCCTGCTTGCAGGGATTGGTAAGGAGCCGCTTCTTTCGCTCGGCTTGCGCCTTGGCGAAGGGTCGGGCGGGGCGTTGGTCATCCCCTTGGTGCGGGCGGCGCTCGAATGTCATTCGGGTATGGCGACCTTTGCGGAGGCGGGGGTGTCGGCGGGCTAACCGCTGCTCCCGCTCCCATGAAATCGGTTCACTCGGCGGCGGGTTTTTCCTGCGCCTTGTGGCGGGCTTCGAGCTGCTCCATCAGGCTGGCTTCGAGATTGCGATCAAGGGTGCGGGAGCGCTCGACATAGGCGGTGTTCTCGCTCAGCGGCACCTTGGGATCCCAAAGCTCGGCCAGCACGCGCAGCGCCTCGCGGTCGTGTTGGAAATAGGCCTGCTCACTCATCGCGGCGTCATATTCGGAGAAGCCCATCTGTTCGAGCACGTAGCGGCCCGCGCGCAGTGAACTGTCGAACATCTCGCGCACGATTTTGTCCGCGCCTGCCTTGAACAGTTGGTAGACGTGGATGCGGTCGCGCGCGCGCACGATGATAAAGAGGTCGGGGTTCTGCTGGCGCGCATAGGCGACGAGGCGCGTGGCGGCCTCTGGATCGTCGAGCGTGACCACCAGAACCTTCGCATCGTTGATCCCTGCCGCATGGAGCAACTCGGGACGGGTGGGGTCGCCGAAGAACCCTTTGAAGCCGAATTTGCGCATCAACTGGATGGTCTTGAGATCGTTGTCGAGGACCACGGTCTTGAACCCCGAGGCCTGCACGAGGCGGTTGACCACCTGTCCGAAACGTCCGATGCCCGCGATGATCACGGCTTGTTGGTCGTCGATTTCATCTGCCTGTCTCATGCTGCCCTCGCCACGTTCGGTAAGCTTGCGGCGCAGGTAGTCGTGGAGGATGAAGAACAGCGGTGTGAAGACCAGAGACAGCGCGATGACCAGCATCAGCCGCTGACCGAGCCAGACGCTAAGAACGCCTTGCTGGAGGCCAAAAGTGGTCAGCACCATGCCGAATTCCCCCGCCTGTGCCAGCGCCAGTGCAAAGAGCCATTGCGCGCGTTTGCGCAGCGAGAACAACCTCCCGATGCCGTAAAGGATCAGGCCCTTCGTCACCATAAGGGCAAGCGTCGCGCCGACGATCAGCATGGGATCGCGGAACAGGATGGTGAAATTGATGCCCGCGCCCACGGCGATGAAGAAGAGGCCAAGTAGCAACCCTTTGAAGGGTTCGATGGAGCTCTCAAGCTCATGTCGGAACTCGGAGTTGGCCAGCACCACACCCGCGAGGAAGGTGCCGAGCGCGGGCGATAGTCCCACGGCGTTCATCAACAGCGCGATTCCCACCACCATCAGCAGCGCAATCGCGGTGTAGATCTCGCGCATGTTGGCGGCGTGGATAAAGCGGAAGACGGGGCGGGTGAGGAATACACCTGCAAAAATGATTGCGCCGACCGCACCGAATGTGACCAGCGTCACGCCCCATGCTGGCAAGCCCTCGACCAGCGACAGGTTACCCGAATGGGCCAGATCGTCGACCGCACGGCTTATCGAGCCATCGGGGTTAATGGAAAGTTTCGACCCGACCGCCAGAAGCGGCATGAGGGCGAGCATGGGGATCACGGCGATATCCTGCGTCAACAGCACCGCGAAGGCCGAGCGCCCTCCGCCTGTGCGCATCAACCCTTTCTCCGACAGGGTTTGCAGGACGACCGCGGTGGAGGACAGAGACAGGATCATGCCAAGCGCCACGCCCGTCTGCCACGGCTGACCGAGGTAGATGGCGGCGGCGGTGATGACCCCGCCCGTGAGGCCGATTTGCAAACCTCCCAGACCGAGCAACTTGTGTCGCATTTCCCAAAGCGCACGCGGGTCCAGTTCGAGACCGATCAGAAAGAGCATCATCACCACGCCGAATTCGGCGACATGCATCAGGTCTTCGCTTTCGGAATGGGCGACGAGGCCGAACACGGGGCCGATCATGATGCCCGCGATGAGGTAGCCCAGCACAGAACCCAACCCGAGACGCCGCGCGATAGGGACCGCAATGACCATTGCCGCGAGATAGATGGTCGCTTGCATCAGGAGTCCGTTCATCGCGGTGTAATTTCCTTTTCCACGGGCGGGTCAGTTTTTGGGGGCGGCGGTCACAGGGAAGAACGGACCGCTCCTAAAAGATTAAGTCTGCATTGGTGAAGAACAAGTATCTCCACGTGAATAAATTCCGAAAGCAGCTATCAGAACGTAATTTTTGTATCCAAAGGGCCTTGGGTGCCGCTGCGATGTGACGGGTGATCCGTCGCATGGACAGGACGGGAAGGAATTAGCCTCCACCAACCTGCAAGGTGATGGAGCGGCCGTTCTTGACGTAGGTCAGTGCATCGGCGGAGATCGCCTGCACCCGTCCGCCATCGATGCTGTCGCCGACCTTGACCTTGCTGAACCGCCCTGAGGGCAGGCGCAGGAGCGCACGGCGGTCCGAAGAACTGCCGAAGACGCCGATCAGGTTGAGACGGCGCAGATTGATCTGGTTGGTTTCGGTGGCCGCGCGCGCCACGGTAACGGGTGCACCTGAAGGCAGAGGCGATTGCGGCACGTTCGCGGTGACGCCAGCGGCGGCCGAGTTGGTTGTGGTGTTCGCTTCGGCGGCCTGCGCTGCGGCTTGTTGAGCCGCGCGTGCGGCGGCGGCGAGTTTGGCGAAGTCCTGCGGGCGCGCTGACGGGATTGGTGAGGCTTCCACGCGCGGCGCTGTTGCGGCGGGCGCGTCCTGACCTGCAGCTTCGGCGGCTTCCTGTGCTTCCTGCTGGAGCGAAGCGGGACGCAGGGTGGGGCGGAAGGCGGCCAGTTGGGCCAGCGTCAACCCGCCCAGATTGGCGCGTTCGTTGTTCTCGATCAGCGCCTCTGGTCGCAGGCGTGGCACAAAGCCCTCAAGGCTTTCGCGGATCGCGTCCTCTTCGGCGGCGCGGGTGGCGGCGGGGCCTTCGGGATCGCTGTCAATGGCGGCTTGTGCGGCGGCAGCGGCTTCCACGGGGCGCGGTCCAGGCACCACATCGGGGCGGCCCGCGAAGACCACGGCACCGCTGGGCGTCAGGGCCCCTTCGGGGGTGGCACGCACAAGGCCGCGTTCGTCGAAGTCGTAGGTTGTCCCTGCGGGCGCGGGCGGCAGAAGGCCGTCGAGTGTCATCGGATCCGATTGTAGCCGCGCAACATCGGGCAGGGCGGTGGCGTCCTTGGAGCTGATCTGCGGGTCGATGGAGGCGATATAGAGCGCTTCCGTCGTGTCCTCGGCAGGGGCGGCGGCATTGCCCGCGTCAGGCGGGGCGATCCACACGCCTGTGGTCTCGAAATGCGCGGCGACCTCTTCGGCATCTGGCAAAGCTGCTTCAGGTGCGAGGGGCGGCGGCAATTCCGTTTCGGCCAGTTGCGGCGCGGGCGCATCAGGATCCTCGTCCAAAAGCGGTTCGGCAGGGAGCGTCTCCGCGAAATCTGCCTCTGGCTCATGGGCCAGTTCGCTTTCGTCGGGTGTGGTGTCGATGATGGTTGTCGGGGTTTGCGCGACTGTTTCGGGCGCCTGTTCTTCAGTGGGTAGGGTCTCTTCAGGCGACAGGGCGCTGGTCTGCGGTGCATCCGTGTCAGGCAGGAAACTGGCCCACAGGCCGATCAGCACAAGCGCGAGGATCAGCACGGCGGTCAGGATCAACCCCATGAAGCGCGGCTTGCCACGTGTCCCGCTCTCGCCGCGCGGCTTGCGTGCGCCAAAGACGGTCAACGCCTCCTCTTCGGTTAGCGCGCCACTCTCGGCAAGAACCGCGCTGTCGGGTGCGTCATCAACCAAAGGCTTGGCGGTAAGGCCGCTCGATTTCGGTGCTGGCGTGGACGCAGGCGTCGGGATGGGGGCGGACGCAGGGGAAGAGGCCGGTGGCGACACGGGAGATCGTGCGGGCGTCGGTGTTGGCGGCGTCAGAGATGCTGTGGTGAGCGCAGGCGCCTCTGCTGGCGCTTCAGTCTTCTCGGTTTCGTCGGCGGAGAGGGCGTCAGTCGCTGGCGTGGTTGGGGCGTCGGATGTCGTCGTGACTGTAGGAGCTGCCGCGCTCACCTTCGTGTCAGCCTTATCCTTTTCGACGCTCGTTTCCTTCTCGGACCGCGGGCGCCGAAGGCTGCCCAAACGTGCCAATGCGCGGCCCAGACCACCTCTTGTTTCCTCGTCGGCGGGCGGCGACAGCGGAGCGATTGCGGGTGCAACCTTGGCGTCTACTTTCGCGTCATCTTTGTCGTCGATTTTGCCCAGAGACAGGCTCGGCGGGGGATCGCTTGGTGTTGGCGTGCGTGGGGCCGCGGGGGGCGTCGATGCAGCAGAACTAAAGGCGCGGCCCAAGGGTGGCGGCGCGGGCATCGGCGGTGGCTCGGGCAATGCACCGCCACGCGAAACTTTGGGCGCGGGCTTGGCCTTCGGTTTCTTGGGAACATCATCTGCAGGCAGGGTGTCGGCCGTTACCGCGAGATGGGTGAGCGTTTTTTCTTCCGGCGCGTCAGGAGTGGCGCGGAAGAGGCGCGAGGACTGTGCCTTGATGCTGTCGGTCGAGACCTGCGGCGCGGGGGTGTCGCTTTGCACGCGGTTGGAACGGAAGGCGGTCAGCGGTCGCGGCTTGACGTCAGGCTCTTGCGCGGTTTCGGTGTGGTCAGTATCTGTTGACGCGGCCTCGCCGAGGGCAGATTTCTCCGTGTCCGTGTCCGTGTCCGTGTCCGTGTCCGTGTCCGTGTCCGTGTCCGTGTCCGTGTCCGTGTCCGTGTCCGTGTCCGT
>NZ_JBLXFZ010000006.1:0-111989 GCF_048261515.1 Celeribacter sp. | reverse complement strand
GTCCGCAGACGCATCGGTCGGTTCGGTTTCTTCCGATTTGCTCGTATCGGCGGCTTCGGTTGTGGTGGCGTCCGTTGCGTCTTCCGTTGTCTCCGCGGCTTCGGCACTCTCCTTGAGCGCTTCCGTCGGGCTAGGCGCATCGTCGGAGCTTTTCGGTCCGGTAGCGGCCTCGGTGGTGCTTTCCGCTTCAGTATGCGGTTCTGGTTCGGCTTCGACCTGCACATCTGGAGTGGGATCGCTTTCCACTTCGCGCGCGCCCTCACGCGCGGCAGCGTTCTCAGGGAGCGGGTCGGGCATGACAAGGGGGGGAGGTTTGGGAATGGCGGTGCCGCTCAGTTCAATCGCCGCAGTGTCGCGCTCGACCACAGCATCGGGGCCAAGGAGCTCCGCGGCCATGCTGGTCGGGCCGAAGAACGGCTCGCCAATAAAGGCCCGCGCATCGGGAATGGCGACATGGGCGACGGGGTTGAATCGGTGTTCGGAGGCGAAGGTCTCGGCCTCATCGAGAGTTTCGCGGGCGACAACGGCGAGATAGATCCACCCGTCATCTGCCTGTGCATCCCAAACCAGTTCATCCAGACCGTATGGCGTCGCCCCGTCAAGCGCCTGACGGATCGCCGCATCACGGGTCAGTGCGGATCGCGCGGGGTCCGTGGCAGGGTCTTTGATCGTTCGGTAGAGAATCTGGCTGTTGGGGATCACCAGCTTCGTCGCCAAACCGCCCCGCGAGATCGCGGTGGCCAGCGAACGCAGGCGTGCCAGTTCGGTCTCCATGTCGGGATCGTCGAGCGCGACCTCGCCCATGACATGCCACCCCGCAGGCGCGCGGTGGAGCAACTTGATGCCATCGTGGCTCAGGTTCAGCGCAAAATCAGGTTTCATTCCTGCAATCTACCGACGCATTCTCACGCCGCCCCGTCATTATAACCGCCTGAAACGTAACCTGTTCGCGACAATATGCAAAGGGTGATACGCGTAATCGGCGGGGGCGCGCACAAAGCAATCCGTGCGCGCTCTAACGCATCCACAAATTGGCGCGCTTTATCTGGTTTCTGATCTTCGCCTCGCGCCGTGGCAGGGCGTTGCGATCAAACATGTTTCGGACCTTGTCGCCCTTGTTTTGGAAGATCATCCGCTTCATCGGCTCATATTCCTTGAGCACCTTCTTGACCCAGTTGGGGGCCGCCGCCTCGCGAAGCACCTCGACGGTGTGATCGTTCTCACGCGCGAAGAGAAGCGGGAATGTACGGTAATGGCACGAAACGGCACCGTCCAGCGTGTCCTCGGGGATGGTGCGTCGTGCGCCGCCGAAGCTGTGGATGACAAGCGGCAGTGCCACCTGATCGAGCCAAGGGTCGAACACCTGAAGTTCCGCCGCCCGTGGCGGATTGTCACGGATTTGTAGCGCATAGTCGAGGAAGCGTTCGCCGAAGGCACGCGGGCATTTGTAGAAGAAGAAGCCTGCGTTGAAGTAGAGATAGCGTTTCCAGTATTCGTCGGGCTGGCTCAGATCGAGCGAGCTTTCGAAATCGAGGTCGAACATGTCGTAGAGCGACTTCCAGATTTCAGTGTAGCCAGGTCCGTAGAGTTCCAGTTTCGGCCATGTCCCCTCGACTTTGCGTGAGGCGCAGGGGCGGTCGAAGTCAAAGGGAACGGTGCTCAGCTTTCCCGTGATCAGCGTGTCGGTGTCGAAGAAGACAAAGGGTTCGCCCTCTGGCATCGCCAAAAGAGCTTCGATCTTGTTGCCGTAAGGATAGCTCTGGCCGAAGTGCTTGCTCTCGAAGGGGATAATCTCCGCCCCCAATCGCGCCAGCGCCGCGAGAAGCTCGGGGTGGCGCATGGTGGGATCGTTCTTCCAAAGCGGACCTGCTTGCGGTTCGGCAATCAGGATTCGGCTTGCGAAATCGGGGTCGCTCAACCGCAGCGAGGCAACAAAAAGCAGTGCTTCATACATCAACCGCCCGTTCTGGCCGACGATTACAACGTTGAACGGTTGCGGGTTTTCGGGCTTACTCGTCATATGGGTCGGCTTATCCATGCCTTCGAGGCTTTGCTTTTCCGCCACTATAGGGCGGATGCGCAGGGGTCGAAAGAGGAAAGGGCAGCGATGATTGCGACCGAGCGTGCGCGACGGGATCGCGTGGATATCGGGGAGACGAAATATCATGCAACCGACGAAGGACCGTGTCAGGACTGGCCTGCGCGTTTTGGCACTGGCGGCCGCATTTGGCGCGGGCACAGCAGGCGCATGGGCGCAATCCATGACCACGGCAGCGGAGATCAAGCCCATCCTCACTGTGACCAAGGCGCAATGGGTGGCGGTGCGTCCCTACGAAGGGCGTGACCTTCTCTATTTCACCAATCTTCTGTCGTGGCGCTGCGGGTTGGATCACATCTATTACAGCGTGAACGGCGGGGAAGAGGCGGAGTTTGTCGCCGAGCCTTGCTACGAGGACACTGCGCAGCCCAATGCACTTAAGGCCGAGAGCCTCGATGCAATTCTGGTGCCGTTCGAACTCGATAGTGTTCAGACGGTCGATGTGCGGATCGTCTATGACGATGACACCGAGGACACCGTCAACTACGAACGCGCGGCGATCCAGATCAACTAGACCATTTCGAACAGGAGCGGCGCGTACATTGGTGACACCATGCGCGCCGCATCCGAATGCACTGCGCCCGTTTCAGGAAGCGAATAAGCGAGATTGAAAAGGGAAGGAAGTGGTGGGCGACCCTGGAATCGAACCAGGCATGAGTCTCCTCGGCGGAGTTACAGTCCGCTGCCGCACCTTGCAGCCCGTCGCCCACAGAGGTGTAAAACCTCGTGTGGAGCGGGGGATACGAAAGACGAGCGGGGGCGTCAACAGGAAAATGACTTGCGCGCGCTCAAAGCCTTCGGCATGGAGAACGCAAGCCGTATTACGAGGAAGACCGACGCGATGAAAAAGCCGAAATGGGTTGTCGAAAAAGAACAGGCCAAGCGCAAAGCTGCGGCCCAGACCGTTTGGCTTTTCGGCCTTCACGCGGTGCGCGATGCGCTGGCCAACCCCGCGCGTGAAAAGTTGCGCCTCGTGGTGACGCAGAACGCCTTCAACAAACTTGAAAGCGATATTGCTGCTGCGGGAATCGAACCCGAACTGGTCGATCCGCGCAAATTCAACGTGCCGATTGATCCGCAGTCGGTGCATCAGGGGGCTGCCCTTGAGGTCAAACCGCTCGAATGGGGATCGGTGCGCGATGTCTGTTTGGGGGCGGGCGAAGGTGCGCCGCTGGTCGTGCTTCTGGACCGTGTGACGGATCCGCATAACGTCGGCGCGATTCTACGCTCGGCGGAGGTATTTGGTGCCGAGGCTGTGATTGCCACCGCCCGCAATTCCGCGCCCGAAACAGGGGCGCTGGCCAAAACCGCATCAGGCGCGTTGGAGCGTCAGCCTTATCTCAAGGTGCGCAATCTGGCCGATACGATCACCGAGTTGCAACAGATGGGCTTCCTCGTCTTCGGCCTTGATGGCGAGGCGGAGCAGACCTTGGATGGCGCGCTTGAGGGCTGCGCGGGCCGTGCGGTCGCACTTGTGTGCGGGGCCGAGGGGCCGGGGCTGCGCGAGAAAACCAAGGAGACTGTCGACGCGCTGGTCAAAATCCCCTTTGCGCGCGATTTCGGCTCGCTCAATGTCTCGAACGCAGCCGCTGTCGCTCTTTACGCCGCTGCAAAGCGCTAAGGCACCTGCCATCCGAGCGTGCCTAGGTGCCGCCCACGAAAATGGTTCCCCGCGCTGCGGTCACGAAACCTTTACCGTGCCTGCCCTTTTCGCAGGCAGGGGGCAATCCTATCTCTTTAACAAGACGCCGCGGACGGAACCCGCGCGTCACTCTCACTGTCCCTCGTTCCGACACTTAAGCCCGGGCCATCGTGTCCGGGCTTTTTTTGTTACACAGATGCGCTACACTCACATCATGCTTGATCGACTGACTGACGAAGATATCACCCGCATCCTCACCGACACTCGTGTCATTGCCATGGTGGGTGCATCGCCGCGCGCGGATCGCCCCTCAAACCAGGTTGGGCATTTCCTCGCACAACAGGGCTATAAGGTCATCCCCGTGAACCCGGGCCAGGCGGGCAAGGAGCTTTTCGGCCAGAGGGTCGTGGCTTCGCTCTCCGAGATCGACGAGCCCGTGGACATGGTGGATATCTTTCGCCGCTCAGAAGCGGTGGAGCCCGTGGTCGAGGAAGCCCTCAGGGAACTGAAAAACCTCAAATATGTCTGGATGCAGATCGGCGTGGTTAACGAGAAAGCCGCAGCTCTCGCGGTTGCGCATGGTGCTGAAGTGGCCATGGATCGCTGTCCGAAGATCGAGATCCCACGCCTTGGGATTGCCCCTGTGTCGTGAGCCATCTGGGCTCTTCAAGATGATTGGTGCGCTGTGATGCGCGATGGTCGGGCTTAACGCGCTGCCTTTTCGGCAATCCCCGACACGCCCTGACGCCGTGCGAGCTCGGTCAGAACATCGTCGAGCGCCACGTCCCGCGAGGCGAGCATCACCGTGAGGTGATAGAGCACGTCCGCAGCCTCGTAGGTGAGGTTCTCGCGGTCATCTTTGGCGCAGGCGATGATTGCTTCCACGGCCTCTTCGCCAAATTTCTCGGCGCATTTCTCGGGGCCTTTGGAGAGCAGTTTCGCGGTCCACGAGCTTTCGGGATCGGCGGATTTGCGGGCCTCGATGGTGGCGGCGAGCTCTTTGAGAATGTCGGACATGGGCGGTTGCTCCTCAGTTGAGCCGCATGGGGATGCCTTTGGAGGCCATGTATTCCTTGGCTTCCTGAATGGAGTAGTCCCCGAAGTGGAAGATGGAAGCGGCAAGCACGGCGGAGGCATGACCTTCGGTGACGCCTTCGACGAGGTGGTCAAGATTGCCCACGCCTCCGCTCGCGATCACGGGAATGGAGACTGCATCGGCGATTGCGCGGGTCATGGCGAGATTGAAACCCGCCCGTGTGCCGTCACGGTCCATGGAGGTGAGTAGAATTTCTCCCGCGCCCTTGGAGGCGATCAGCTTGGCAAATTCCACCGCGTCGATGGGGTTGCCGTCCTTGTCGAGCGCCGCCTTGCGCCCGCCGTGGGTAAAGATCGCCCATTTGGTCGGGGTGCCGTTCTCATCCGTTTCGATGGTTTTCGCGTCGATGGCGCAGACAATGCACTGGCTGCCGAAACGGTCGGCGGCACGGGAAATCACGTCTGGGTCGGCGACCGCAGCGGAGTTGAAGGAGACCTTGTCGGCCCCTGCGAGCAGCAGGTTGCGCACATCCTCGGTGGTCCGCACCCCGCCACCGATGGTCAGGGGCATGAAGCATTGCTCCGCCGTGCGGGTCGCCAGATCATACATGGTGCCACGGTTCTCGTGCGTGGCCTTAATGTCGAGGAAGCACAGCTCGTCGGCCCCCGCCGCGTCATAGGCGCGGGCCTGTTCCACGGGGTCGCCTGCGTCTACCAGATCGACGAAATTGACGCCCTTGACGGTGCGGCCCTCGGCCACGTCGAGGCAGGGAATGATGCGGGTTTTGAGCATGGTGGCTCCCTCGGATACGCGTTCCCTTAGGCTTTACTGCGCCAGCGCTTGTGATGCAATCGGGCTGGTCTTGGCTCGGAGGCGCGGCTTATGCCTTCATCACCTTGAGTGCTTCGGCCAAATCAATCGCCCCGTCATAAAGCGCACGGCCGGAGATTGCGCCGTTGAGCGGCGCGCCGCAGTCCTTGAGGGCTTGCAGGTCGGCGATGGAGGAGACCCCACCCGATGCGATCACGGGGATCGAGACAGCATTGGCCAGCGCGGCGGTTTCCTCGATGTTCGGTCCCTGCATCGCGCCGTCACGGTTGATGTCGGTGTAGATGATCGCGGCCACGCCAGCGTCCTCGAAGGAGCGGGCAAGGTCGGTGGCGGTCACATCGGTTTCTTCGGCCCAGCCCTTGGTGGCGACCATCCCTTTGCGTGCGTCGATGCCCACAGCGACCTGCCCAGGGAAGGCTTTCGCCGCCTCGCGCACCAGATCGGGGTTTTCCACTGCGACCGTGCCGAGGATCACGCGGGCAAGGCCGCGCTCCAGCCAGCGCTCGATGGTGGCCATATCGCGGATGCCGCCACCAAGCTGGGCGGGGACTTTGCACTGTTTGAGGATTTCCTCGACGGGGGCGGCGTTGACGGGCTCACCCGCGAAAGCGCCGTTCAGATCAACAAGGTGCAGCCATTCGCAACCCGCTTCGACAAATTCCAGCGCCTGCGCGGCGGGGTTGTCGTTGAAGACCGTGGCCTTCTCCATCTCGCCTTTGTAGAGGCGCACGGCGTTGCCGTCTTTGAGGTCGATGGCGGGGTAGAGGATCATGGCAGCGGCCCTTTCGTCAAAAGTCCCGCTTCCTTTGGCATGGAACTGCGCGCAATGGCAAGACGCGCGCGCTCTTGCCCCGCATGAGGCCCGTGCCCCAACGTAATTCTTGCCCCGTTCGGGCGTGCGGCGTCAGGATGTGGGCAGTTAAGAGGGAGGAGAAATCCATGAAGTCGTTAATTGCTACCGCCGTGCTTGCGCTCGGTCTTGCCACCCCTGCATTCGCTGCTGATCCCGTTGAGGGCACGTGGCAGACACAGGTGGACGATGGCTCCTATGCCTATGTCAAACTTGCGCCGTGTGGGCCGGCAATTTGCGGGAATATCACCCGCACCTTCAATGCCGAGGGAGAGTATAAGTCGCCCAACATCGGAAAGGCGCTTGTCATCGACATGGCGCCCAAGGGTGGCGGCGCATACGAGGGCAAGGTCTGGCGTCCGTCCAATAACAAGATCTACATCGGCAAGATGGAGATGAACGGCGACAGACTTACGCTCAAAGGTTGTGTTGCGGGCGGGTTGATCTGTTCGTCGCAAATCTGGGCGCGTATCAACTGATTTTAGAGCCGATCGCAAAGCAATAGGGGCCCCGCGGGGCCCCTTTTCGTGTCTGGCCGGTGGTGCCGTCCGCTCAGGGCGCCCAGCCGAGAAAGTTGGAGATGATGCGCAGGCCCGCGCGCTGGCTCTTCTCAGGGTGGAATTGGCAGCCGATCATATTATCACGCGCGATGATCGCGGTGACGTCCTCGCCGTAGTCGACATATGCCAGACGGTGCGCGGGATCGGTGACTTTGACGTGGTAGCTGTGGACGAAATAGGCGTGATCGCCCGTCTCGATGCCCTCAAGCACGGGGTGCGCCTGTTCCACGACCAGATCGTTCCAGCCCATGTGCGGCACCTTCAGGGTAGGATCGGAGGGACGGATCAGGTCCACCTCGCCGCCGATCCAGTCAAAGCCCGCGGTTTCTTCGTATTCCAGACCACGTGTGGCCATCATCTGCATCCCGATGCAAATCCCCATGAAGGGACGCGCACGGTTGGTCACAGCTTCCTCGATGGCCTCGAAAAGCCCCGTGTGGTCGAAGAGGTGGCGTTTGCAGGCGGGGAAAGCTCCGTCACCAGGAAGCACAATGCGGTCGGCCTTGGCCACGACATCGGGTTCGGATGTGACCACGATGGTGCCTTCGCCGCGCTCGCGGGCCATCCGCTCGAACGCTTTTTGTGCCGAGTGCAGGTTGCCGCTGTCGTAGTCTACCAATGCCGTGAGCATCGCATGGTCCTCGCGCTTTGTGCTGTCAGCCGTGGATTAGGCGAGATGGGCGCGCTTGCCAAGGGGCGCCTAGAGCGCACCCTTGGTCGATGGCAGGCTGTCGGCCATGCGCGGATCGGTCTCCACCGCCATCCGCAGCGCACGCGCTACGGATTTGAAGGCAGCCTCGGCGATGTGGTGGGAGTTGATCCCGTGGACCAAATCGACGTGCAGGGTGATGCCGCCGTGGGTCGAGAGCGCCTGAAAGAACTCACGCACCAGCTCGGTGTCGAAAGTGCCTATCTTGGCCGTCGGGAAGTCGACGTTCCAAACGAGGAAGGGGCGCGCGGAAAGATCCAGCGCGCAGGCCACCTGCGTGTCGTCCATGGCCAGCGCGAAATGACCGTAGCGGTTGATGCCCTTCTTGTCGCCCACGGCCTGCGTGAGCGCCTGACCGATTGCGATGCCCGTGTCTTCGACCGTGTGGTGGTCGTCGATGTGCAGATCACCCTCGGCGCGGATTGTCATGTCGATGAGCGCGTGGCGGGCCAGTTGATCGAGCATGTGATCGAAGAAGCCCACACCCGTGGCGTTGTCATACCGCCCCGTCCCGTCGAGATTGATCTCGACAGAAATAGCGGTTTCGGCGGTTTTTCGCGTGACCTTGGCTGTGCGCATCGGCGTATCCTCTTGGTTTCGCGCCGCTTATAGCGAGGGGGAGGCAGGCTTGCCAATGGGGCTTTGTGCAAGGCTTCCGCCCTGTGGCTTTCGCACCGCGCCCAAAAGGGTAGGGGCGAGGGGCAAAAATAAGAGACAGGCCGCGACCTTCCGCGCGGATTTCCTGCGCGAAGGGGCGATTGTTTAGCCGGGCATTAACAAGAAATTAATTTCTTCGACGGCATATTCTTACGAAACCGTAAACCTGCGCGCCCGGTGCGTGCCTTTGACAACCCTCCATGGATACTTGAATGCGCCTTTTGATGTGGCATGGCTCTGTAGAGATCTCGACGCGATGGCAGACCGCCTTTGGCACGCGCGGGCATTATGTCCGTCGCGCGCGCAGCGAAGAGGAAGCGATGGAGCTTTTGCGCTCCGAGCCCTTTGATCTGTTGATTTTCGATCTGGTTGTGGGCGGCGAGAGTGGCTTGGCTGTGGCGTTGCTGGCGGAGTTTCATCAGCCGCAAGCGGTGGCCATCCTTGTTTCCGAGCATGATCCCGTCATGCAGCATGACCTTTTTTCACGGCTGGGTAATCTGCGCGCGGTGCAGGGGGCATCGACCACGCCCGAGGATCTCGTCGCGATTGCCGAAAGCGTTGTGAACCCTAACAGCACATCTTGCGCCACGATGCGTGAACAGGTGCCTAACATCTGCGACACATGCACGATCAATGACATCTGCCCCGAGGCGCAAGTCTCTGAAGCGTGTGAGCGCGCCTATCTTCCTGAGTTGGTTCATGAGGGGACGGCGCTGGCCCATAAGGTCTGAGACGAAAGGGGCACGAAGTGGCGACGGCTTGCCTCGGCATAATGCGACTCAATCCGCGGACGCGGAGAGAAGCTGATTTCCGAAAGTGGAGGAAAATGGAGCGGGCGAGGCGATTCGAACGCCCGACCCTAACCTTGGCAAGGTTATGCTCTACCCCTGAGCTACGCCCGCTCGGCGTGTCACCTGTAACGTTGGTGTCTTACGTCTCCCGTGGGGTGTCTGACCTTGCGGTCAGCGGGAAAATTGGAGCGGGCGAGGCGATTCGAACGCCCGACCCTAACCTTGGCAAGGTTATGCTCTACCCCTGAGCTACGCCCGCTTCCTTGGGTGAGGCGTGAAATAGGCAATCATCGGGGTCGCTGCAAGTGGAAAATTCGTCGAAATGCGGATTTTCTTTACCGCGAGCCGATAGTTGCCCGATGACGCGCCCTAGAGTAACGCCCGCACCACAACACTCACGCCCAGAAGCAGCAAAAGCGCGTAGCATCCCACCATAGACCAACAGCGCATTCGGTAGCCTGTTGGATGCCCGAAGCCGAAGAAATGGCCCGCGCGTGTGGCGAGAAGCATGATCCCCGCAGCATGGATCACACCCGCGGTTGCCCCCTGACTTTCTAGCATTGCGATGAGGAGGAGAGTGATCGGCGTGTATTCGATGAAATTGCCGTGCTGGCGGATGCGTGTCTGCATCACAGTATCGCCGCCATCCCCCTTGTATTGGTTCCGCGCCTTGCGGCCGAGCGAGACGTAGAGTGAGAGTGCGGCATAGGCGATCCCCGCCAGCCCCACGTAAAGGGCAGTGATTTCGAACATTGGTCAACCTCTCTGTGCGGCGTGTGATCCGAGCCCGGTGTCGGGCGGCGCATTACGCCGCAACCTGCCCGAGGTCTTCACGTAAGTAAACCGATTGGTTTACCCGCTGTTCGCGCTAGACATTCCGCAGTGTTGCGGCAAAGAAAACGGCCACGCGAGGGTCGCGCGGCCGTCTTTTGATGATCTGAACGGGCACGCATGTGGCGCGTGCCTCGGGTGCTTACTCGAACTCGACGAGGAGGTCTTTTGCGTCGATCTGGCTGCCTGGTCCGACATGGAGCGCCTTGATCGTGCCATCCCGTTCGGCGTTGATCGAGGTTTCCATTTTCATCGCCTCGATGGTGAGCAGAACGTCACCCTGTTTGACCTCTTGGCCCGCCGCGATCGCCACTGTTGCCACGACGCCAGGCATCGGTGCGCCGACATGGGCGGCGTTGCCCGCTTCGGCCTTGGGGCGCGCGGCGATGGTGGCGGTGGCGGAACGGTCGGCGATACGCACGGTGCGCGGCTGGCCGTTGAGTTCGAAGAAGACCTTGGCCTCGCCTTCCTCGTTGGTCTCGCCAATGGCCTGACAACGGATTTCAAGCGTGACACCCTCGTCGATCGAGACGGAGACCTCGTCACCCGCGTCCATGCCGTAGAAGAAGTTCGGCGTCGGAAGGGCGCGCACGGGGCCGTATTTCTCGTGGCGTGTGATGTAGTCGGTGAAGACCTTGGGGTACATCAGGTAGCCGTTGAGATCCTCGTTATCGACCGCCTGCAAGGGCAGTTTCTCGGCGATCTCGGCGCGGGTTGCTTCGAGATCGACCGGATCCAGATGCTTGCCCGGACGCTCGGTGTTGGGTTTTTCGCCTTTGAGCACCTTCTTGACGATGCCGGTGGGGAAGCCACCCGGAGGCTGGCCGAGGTTGCCGCGCATCATGTCGATGACGCTGTCGGGGAAGGAGACCTCTGATTTCGGGTCTTCCACCTCTTCGCGGGTGAGGTTTTGCGACACCATCATCAGGGCCATGTCGCCTACAACCTTGGAGGAAGGCGTCACCTTGACGATATCGCCGAACATCATGTTCACATCGGCATAGGCTTGCGCCACTTCGTGCCAGCGCTCTTCCAGACCGAGCGAGCGTGCCTGTGCCTTGAGGTTGGTGAACTGACCGCCGGGCATCTCGTGGAGATAGACCTCGGAGGCGGGCGCTTCGAGGCCCGCTTCGAAGGCGGCGTATTGGTGGCGCACAGCCTCCCAGTAGTTCGACATCTCGCGGATCGCGGCGATATCGAGGCCAGGGTTGCGGTCGGTGAAGCGCAGGGACTCAACGATGGAGCCGAGGCAGGGCTGCGAGGTGCCACCAGAGAAGGCATCCATCGCCGCGTCCACAGCATCCACGCCAGCCTCGGCAGCGGCAAGGATCGTCGCCCCTGCGATGCCGCTGGTGTCATGGGTGTGGAAGTGGATCGGCAGGCCGACCTCTTCCTTGAGCGCCTTGATCAGCATGGCCGCCTGTGTCGGCTTGAGCAGGCCCGCCATGTCCTTGAGGCCCAGCACATGCGCGCCTGCGGCCTTCAGGTCTTTGCCCATCCGGACGTAATACTTCAGGTCATACTTGGGCCGCGTGGGATCGAGCAGGTCGCCCGTGTAGCAGATCGTGCCTTCGCAGACCTTGCCACTCTCGATGACCGCATCCATAGCCACGCGCATGTTCTCGACCCAGTTGAGACTGTCGAAGACACGGAACACATCGACGCCCGTCTCGGCGGCCTGCGCCACGAAGCTTTGCACCACGTTGTCGGGGTAGTTGGTGTAGCCCACCCCGTTGGAGGCGCGCAGGAGCATCTGCGTCATGATGTTGGGCATCTTCTCGCGAATGTCACGCAGGCGCTGCCACGGGCATTCCTGCAAGAAGCGATAGGCCACATCAAAGGTCGCACCGCCCCAGCACTCCACGGAGAAGAGTGGCGAGAGGTTGTGAGCATAGGCCGGCGCGGCGTTGATCATGTCGAACGACCGCATCCGCGTCGCCAGAAGCGACTGGTGCCCGTCACGCATGGTGGTGTCGGTGATCAGAAGCTGCTTTTGCGCCAGCATCCAGTCGGCCACGGCCTGCGCACCTTTTTCCTCCAAAAGCTGCCGCGTCCCTGCTGGGGGCGTTTCGGTGTGGAGCTTGGGTGGCACGGGCTTGCGTGCATCGGCGGCGGGTTTGGGGCGGCCTGCGGTTTCGGGGTGGCCGTTCACCGTGATGTCGGCGAGATAGGTCAGAAGCTTCGTCGCGCGGTCGCGGCGGGGCTTGAAGTTGAACAGGTCAGGCGTCGTGTCGATGAATTTCGTGGTGTATTCATTCGACAGGAACACAGGGTGTTTGAGCAGGTTGATCACAAAGTCGATGTTGGTCGACACGCCGCGAATACGGAATTCGCGGAGCGCTCGGTCCATCCGCTTGATCGCAGCCTCTGGTGTGCGCGCCCATGCCGTCACCTTCGTCAGAAGGCTGTCGTAATAGCGCGTGATCACCGCGCCCGAATAGGCCGTCCCGCCATCGAGACGGATGCCCATGCCCGTGGCCGAACGGTATGTGGTGATGCGGCCATAATCGGGGATGAAGTTGTTGGACGGGTCTTCCGTCGTCACGCGGGTTTGCAGCGCGTGGCCGTCGAGTTTCACGTCATACTGGCTGGCAACACCTGTCGCTTCCATAAGGCTCTTGCCCTCGGCGATCAGGATTTGCGCGCGCACGATGTCGATGCCCGTGACTTCCTCGGTGACGGTATGCTCCACCTGAACGCGGGGGTTCACCTCGATGAAGTAGAACTTGCCCGTTTCCATATCCATGAGGAATTCGACGGTACCCGCGCATTCGTAATTCACGTGCTCGCAGATACGCTTGCCAAGCGCGCAAAGCTCTTCGCGTTGCGCGGAGGACAGGAAGGGGGCAGGCGCGCGCTCGACAACTTTCTGGTTGCGGCGCTGGACCGAGCAGTCGCGCTCGTAGAGGTGGTAAATGTTGCCGTGGCTGTCACCAAGGATCTGCACCTCGACGTGGCGCGCCTTGATGATCATCTTCTCAAGGTAGCCCTCGCCGTTGCCGAAGGCAGCTTCGGCCTCGCGGCGACCTTCCTTGACCTTTTCTTCCAACTCCTCGGCATTCATGATCGGACGCATGCCGCGGCCGCCACCGCCCCAGCTCGCCTTGAGCATGAGCGGGAAGCCGACTTCCTCGGCCTCTTCGCGGATCTTGTCGAAATCGTCGGCCAGGACTTCGGTGGCGGGCACGACGGGGACGCCAGCCTCAATGGCCACACGGCGCGCGGAGGCCTTGTCGCCCAACTGGCGCATGGTCTCAGCTTTCGGCCCGATAAAGGTGATGCCGTTTTCGGTGCAGGCGTCGACGAAGTCGGGGTTCTCCGACAGAAGGCCGTAACCGGGGTGGATCGCATCGGCGCCACAGGACTTGGCCACGCGGATGATCTCGTCGATCGAAAGGTAAGCCGCAACCGGCCCCATGCCCTCGCCGATCTTGTAAGCCTCGTCCGCCTTGAAGCGGTGCAGCGACAGCTTGTCCTCTTCCGCGTAGATCGCGACTGTGCGTTTCCCGAGTTCGTTGGCCGCGCGCATGATACGAATGGCAATCTCGCCGCGGTTGGCGATTAGAACCTTTTTGAATTCGGGCATAGTGGCAGTCTCCCCTTCAGGCTGCTTAAATTTGCATCAGGTTAGTGGTTTTTCTGCACTGCAGTAAATCCCCATTCGGCCTGATATGCCAGCTTCATACTGTTGGCGCAAACGAAAGGGAAGCGGGGTGTGTAAATCCCCTGTTTGACCACGAAACGCATGAAAAAGGGGCACAGTGGAAAAACTGCGCCCCTTAAGTGGAGTGAAAATCTCGCTCAAGATGCGGTTATGACGCGGCTGTTTCGCGAACTTCGTCGGCTCTGTGCGCGCTCAGAGGCACTTCCTTGAGCAGCAGCGAAAACAGAACCCCGCTAATCGCAAGACCTGCCGCGATCAGGTAGACGGGTTGGAGCGCATGGCCGACGGATTGCCCCACCATGGCTTGCGTTTCTTGCGGCAGGTGCGCGAGGGTTTGCGGTCCGAGTTCGGCGACCGATGCCACGCCCTCAAGGTCCACCCCAACCATCAAAGATCCCAGACGTGCGGCGAAGATGGCGCCGAAAAGAGCGACGGCGATCGAGCCGCCCACCTGTCGGAACATCAGGCCCGCTGCTGTCGCAGTGCCGATCTGCGTGCGCGGGACGGCGTTTTGCACGGCGGTGGTCACGACGGGGAACACTGTCCCCATGCCAGCGCCGACCATGATCAATGCGGCCCAGATCGCCACCGAAGGCAAGTCGGGCGACAGGCGAGACAGGATCAACATGCCGACCGCCGCCACCGAAAGCCCCATGACTGGAAGGTGGCGGTAGCGCCCTGTGCGCGCCATGTAGCGGCCAGACAGCGTGGATGTGGACAGAATGCCGATGGTCATCGGGATGAGTTGTAGCCCTGACCCTGTAGCGGAGGCACCTTTGGCGAGTTGCAGAAAAGCAGGCATAAATGTGAGCGACCCGAACATCATCGCGCCCGAGACGAAAGAGACCAGAGAGGTGGTCCAAAACACATTCATTTTGAACAGGTCTAGCGGGATAATCGGTTCGGCGGCGCGGCGCTCGATTGCGATGAAACCTGCGAGGGCCGCAACGGACAGCGTGATCAGAGCCAGTGCGCGCGGGTCGGTCCATGCAAACTCGCGCCCGCCCAGAGAAGTCACGAGAACCGTCGCGCCCAAGGCCAGCGTCAGCGTCACCGCGCCTGCGTAGTCGATCTTGTGGGACACGCGTTCGGGATTGGCTTTGAAGCCGTAGAAGAACCCTGCAAGCGCGAGAAGGCCGAAGGGCAGGTTCACGTAAAAGATCCAGTGCCAGCTAAAAGCATCGACGAACCACCCGCCCAGAAGTGGACCTGCGACGGAGGAGATGCCGAAGACGCCAGCGAAGACGCCCTGGATCTTGCCGCGTTCCTGTGGCGGGATCACGTCGGCGATGATCGACAGCGCCAGCACGAACAGTCCGCCGCCGCCGAGCCCTTGCAGTGCTCGGGCGGCGATCAGGAAGGTCATCGAATTGGCCATGCCGCAAAGCGCCGATCCGAGCAGGAAGACGGTAACGGCGAAGAAGACAGTGTTTCGACGCCCGTAAAGGTCGCCGATCTTGCCATAGAGCGGGGCGACGATGGTCGAGGCGAGGATATAGGCGGTGACGACCCACGACAGATGCTCCAGCCCGCCAAGGTCCGCCACGATGGTCGGCAGGGCGGTCGAGACGATGGTCTGATCGAGTGAAGCCAACAACAAGAGCACACCGACCGAGGCAATCACGAGGCGTACAGCGCTTCTGGCTTCGGGATCATCCGACGCGGTGGCGGGGTGATTTTTCGGGTCGGTCATATGTCGAATCCTGATTGTGCGGAGATGTGCGTTGCGTGGATTTAGGGTGTCTGTAAATATGTGTCAATAGCATGTATTTGTCTTTCGCATATTGTTGACAGTGGCACAAATCTTTGCATAACAGGGCGCATGAAAGAAAATGACGCTGCCAAAAACCTACACTCGCGCATCCATAAGGGGGTACCTGAACTCCTTGAGGAAAAAGGTTTTTCTCAGGAGTCCATCGAGGCTCTCTTAGGGTTCGACCTCTCGCTGTTCCAGTGGCGGCGCATTTCCGAGAAAGGCGAATTCAAGGGCAAGATGCTCGCGAGCCTTGAGGAAAAAATTGAGCCAGCTCTGTTGCAGGGATTGTTGTCTGTGGCGCAGATCACGGCGGGTGTCGGGCGCCGCGAACCTCAGGAGCCGACTATCGGTTTGGTGGCGGAAGCGATGTCGGTGGACCCGTCGCGGGCTTCGCGGATCGTGTCGGGACTGGTGGAGCGTGGCTTCGTCGAGCGCCGCGCCGTGCAGGAGGACGCGCGCAAATCCGTGCTCGCGCTTACGCCGAAAGCCTACAAGTTGCTGGGAGATTTTACGGCCAAGAAATGGCAGTTGATTTCGCAGGTTTTCGACGGATGGGACGAGGAGGAAGTCGTGGTGTTCTCGCGGCTGTTCGTCCGCTACGTCACCGCGCTTTCCTCGCAAGTCTCCGCGCAGCCCGCGGGCGGAAAAACAGACACACCTAGTTAACGGTCGCGCTGCTCCGTTTTGCCTTTTCCCGTCGTTCTGTTTCCGCGCGCAGGATGTCGCGGGCCGGATGACTGGCGATCGGGCGTTCTAGGTCGTGCGATATGTCACCGCTTGCGATGAGTGCATGATATCGGGTGCAGCACACGCGTAGAAACGAAGTGAAATTGCCTAGATCGTGGTTGGCATCCATTGCTTCGTGCCAAAGTCGCGTGACCAGTTGTGCCACCGACATCCCGTCACGCGCGCCGATTTCCTCCAGAGTGACCCAGAAGTGGTTTTCGATACGAATAGATGTCACCACACCGTCGATGCGCAAACTGCGCGTACGGCTTTCCCAAAGATGTGGGTCGGCCTTGATAAAGAGTTCACACATGGGGGTCTCCCTCCGATATGAGGGCAGGGGACGTCAAGGCGCCCGCTGCCGTTAGTGTAGGCTTACAGCAATTCCATGAATTGTGCGAGCCATGCGGGGTGTGCGGGCCATGCGGGGGCGGTGACGAGTTTGCCATCGGTCACGGCGTCAGTCACCTCGATGTCGGCGAAACTGCCGCCCGCTGCGGTCACTTCGGGCGCACATGCAGGGTAGGCCGAGCATGTCTTGCCCTCCAGAACGCCAGCCGCAGCAAGTAGTTGCGCTCCGTGACAGATCGCGGCCACAGGTTTGTCCGCGTCGAAGAAATGGCGCACCATGGCAAGCACATCGGCGTTGAGGCGCAGGTATTCGGGCGCACGTCCACCAGGGATAACTAGCGCGTCATAGGCGGCGGGATCGGTGTCGGCGAAGGTGCCCGTGAGCGCGAAGTTGTGGCCGGGTTTTTCGGAATAGGTTTGGTCGCCCTCGAAATCGTGGATCGCCGTTTTGACCGTATCGCCCGCGGCCTTCTCGGGGCAGACCGCATCGACGCTATGTCCGCAGGCCAAGAGGCACTGGAACGGCACCATGGTTTCGTAATCCTCGGTGAAGTCACCTGTGATCATCAGAATTTTCGCCATTGTTTCCTCCCTTGTCGCAATGGTGGGGACGAGCCTAGCGTCAGGCGGGGCATTGCGGGTGTTAGCCAGATACTACGTCCACAAACGTCCCTAATGGGGGTGGCGAAGTGTTTGCCTGATTTGTGTGAACAATTGCAGAACACACTTTTCCTCCTGACCGCATTTGAGTAACGTGGCCGTCATGAGCAGTTATTCCGACGATGATGCATTTGAGGCCGCCGCCGCGCGACCTTCCCTGAGCCAGATGGCCATGAGCGCCGCCGCCTCCGCGCGCGGCGCGGACTATCTTGACGGGTTGAACCCTGCGCAGCGCGAAGCGGTCGAGACGCTTGACGGTCCCGTTCTGATGCTCGCGGGCGCGGGCACGGGGAAGACGAAGGCGCTGACCGCCCGCATTGCGCATCTGGTGAACACTGGCAACGCGCGGCCCAATGACATCCTCGCCGTAACCTTCACCAACAAGGCCGCCCGCGAGATGAAAAACCGCGTCGAGGGCTTGGTTGGCGGCCATGGCGTCGGGATGCCGTGGCTTGGCACTTTCCACGCGATCTGTGTCAAGCAGTTGCGGCGCCACGCGGAACTGGTCGGGTTGAAGTCGAACTTCACTATTCTCGATACCGACGACCAGATCAGGTTGCTCAAACAGCTAATCAATGCGGCAGGAATCGACGAGAAACGTTGGCCTGCGCGACAACTGGCGGGGCTGATCGATAATTGGAAGAATAAGGCGCTGACGCCCGCGAAACTCGGCGCGGCGGATGAGGCTGCGTTCAACGATCGCGGCAAGGTGCTATACGCGCAGTATCAGGCGCGCCTCAAAGACCTCAATGCCTGTGACTTCGGGGATTTGCTGCTCCATATGGTCACGATATTCCAGAACCATCCCGACCTTTTGGAGCAATATCAGAGCCGCTACAAATATATCCTCGTGGACGAGTATCAGGACACGAACGTGGCGCAATATATGTGGCTGCGTCTGCTTGCACAGGGGCATCGCAACATTTGCTGCGTGGGCGATGACGACCAGTCGATCTACGGTTGGCGCGGTGCGGAAGTGGGTAATATCCTACGGTTTGAAAAGGATTTTCCTGGCGCGAAGGTCGTGCGTCTGGAGCAGAACTACCGCTCCACCCCCCATATTCTTGCCGCTGCAAGTTCCGTGATTGCGGGGAACCGTGACCGCCTTGGCAAGGAGCTTTGGACCGAGGAGACCGAGGGCGAATTGGTGCGTCTCATCGGTCATTGGGACGGCGAGGAAGAGGCACGTTGGGTCGGCGAGGAAATCGAGGCGATGGCCAGCGGGTCGCGCGCACGTCTGCGGCGCTATTCGCTCGAAGAGCAGGCGATTCTCGTGCGTGCCTCGCATCAGATGCGTGCCTTCGAGGATCGCTTCCTGACCATCGGTTTGCCCTATCGCGTCATCGGCGGCCCGCGCTTTTACGAGCGGTTGGAGATTCGCGACGCGATGGCCTATTTCCGCGTGGTGATCTCGCCCGAGGACGATCTCGCCTTCGAGCGGATCGTGAATACGCCCAAGCGCGGCGTGGGTAATAAGGCCATGCAGGACATCCAGTCGGTGGCCCGTGAAAACGGTGTGGCGCTCAAAGAGGGTGCGCGGATCGCGGCGCAGGAGGGGATTCTCAAAGGCAAGGCGCGGGGCGCGGTGGCGCAGTTGATTGAGCAACTCGACCGCTGGTCCTCGCTCGCCATACAGCAAATCCGTTACGACGGTGTGGCCGACGAGGATGAGGTGGTCGAACGCCCCGACCACGATCCCGCCGAGATCAGCCATATCGAACTGGCCGAGATGATTCTCGACGAGAGCGGCTACACAACGATGTGGCAGAACGACAAGACGCCCGAGGCGCCAGGTCGGCTTGAAAACCTCAAAGAGCTTATCAAGGCACTGGAACAGTTCGACAATCTCGGCGGCTTTCTCGAACACGTCGCGCTGATCATGGACAATGAGAGCGACGAGCAGGAGGAGAAAGTCACCATCATGACGCTCCACGGCGCCAAGGGGCTGGAGTTCCCCGTGGTGTTCCTGCCTGGTTGGGAAGAGGGGCTTTTTCCCTCGCAACGATCAATGGATGAGAGCGGCCTGAAGGGGCTCGAAGAGGAGCGGCGGCTGGCCTATGTGGGAATCACCCGCGCCGAAGAGGTGTGCACGATCTCCTTTGCGGGCAACCGTCGCGTCTATGGACAGTGGCAATCGCAACTGCCTTCGCGCTTCATCGACGAACTGGCTCCCGAACACGTCGATATCCTGACCCCGCCTGGCCTCTATGGTGGCGGCGGCGCGGCAGGGGGATTCGGAGGCGATGCTTTCGGAAGCGGCAGAGAGGCATCCTTCTCTGATGCTGTGTCGAAGGCGGATGCCTACAATTCGCCTGGCTGGAAACGGCTGCAAGAGCGCAGCCAACGACTCGGAACGGCGAAAACCAATCTGCGACAACCTAAAAAGGCGCGCAATATGGTGGTTGATTCGACCGCCACGCCTGTCTTCGGGGTAGGGGAGCGCGTGTTCCACAAGAAATTCGGCTACGGAAATGTGGTCGACACTGAAGGCGACAAGCTCACCATTAACTTCGATCATTCGGGTGAGAAGCGTCTTGTGGCGAGTTTCGTCATGGCTGCCGATAAAGCGGGCGAATAACGCGGGCGACGTTCCCTTCTAGATCTCTGGAAAACGAATCTGAAAGGCCATCCGCCGCGCGGGTGGCCTTTTGGCGCGTGCCGCATAGCGGGGCGCGGGTATTTTGCGTGGGTGTGGAGTGGCGATGCGCCAGACAAAGAAAAAGCGGTGATGTCAGGGAGGAGGAGAGACATCACCGCTTCTTTGGTACGGACCCTCAGGGAGGAGGAGGGAGGGGCCGATATGTGCAGCGGTGCAGGGAGGAGGAGAGCACCGCTGCTCTGGTCTCCGGGGCCAAAGGGAGGAGGAAGCCCCGAATTCCGGAATTAGCGCGGCAACGCCAGGGAGGAGGAGAGACGTTGCCGCTTCGATCAGGACCCTAGGGAGGAGGAGAAGGGTCTGATATCGAATTCTTATACGCCGTAGGCGGCTTCGTGAGCCACTGCGGGGATGGTGGAGCGCGAGATGCCCAGATCGGCCAGTTCGCGGTCTGTGAGTTGGTTCAGCTCAAGCTGTGTCTCACGGTAAACGCGGTAGCGTGCAACGCGCTCGGCGATGCGTGCAAAGAGGCCCGAGAAGCCAGCGCCGTGTGCGGTCGTGGAGATGTTGTTTACATAAGCCATTTTGCTCTACCTTGGTCTATTCGGTTGTCGGCGCGGAGCCGTGCGTTTCGGTTTGGCTGCGGAGGCGTTTTGCTCTGTCGCTGCCTTGTTGACCTCAAGATGGTGCAATTGCTGCATTTGCACAATGGACAGATCGACAATGCCGCCATGCAGAAAATGCATGTCACATACTGACATAATTTTAAGGCGCTTTGGATTGCGCTAACGGTTGCGCTATCCCCGCGGCTTTTTCAGTGGTTGATGTGAGGGTGCTGCGGCGCAGCATTTGGGATGGAGGTGTGCGGCTCGGGTTGTAGGCACGGCCCGTGCCTATCTCCCTTATAGAGATGGCACAGCGGGGTGCGCGCAATCGACTGAGATCGGGTGGTGGCCAAGGGGCGCGTGACGTCTTATGTCGGAGGACAGGAATTGATCCCGCAACAGACAGGTGCCCCAATGAGTTTGACCCGCGACGATATTATGGCTGCGCTCGCTGACGTGACCCTTCCCGATGGCAGGGCGCTGACCAAGGCCGACTGCTTGCGCGCGTTGACCATCGAGGGTGGTATGGTGCGTTTCGTGATCGAAGCGCCCGATGCCGCCGCGGCTCAGGCATGGGGTGGCGCACGCGACGCGGCGCAGGCGCGGATCGAGGCGCTCGATGGGGTGACGGGTGTCTCTATCGTCATGACTGCGCATTCGGGCAACCCTCAACCCGCACGCCCCGCGCCCGCAGCCCAAGGGGGAGAGCCGCCTGCGCTCAAGATCGGACGCCACCCGACGCCGCAGCAGGGCAAGACCAAGCCCGCGGGGGTCAAAAGCATTATCGCGATCGCCTCGGGCAAGGGCGGGGTGGGGAAGTCCACTGTCTCCGCCAACCTCGCCGTGGCTCTTGCGCGACAGGGGCGCAAGGTCGGTCTTCTGGACGCGGATATCTACGGGCCGAGCCAGCCTCGCATGATGGGCGTGACCAAGCGTCCCGCCAGCCCCGATGGGGAGACCATCGAGCCGCTGCACGCGCATGGCGTCACGATGATGTCCATCGGTCTGATGATCAAGGATGGTGAGGCCGTGGTCTGGCGCGGGCCGATGCTTATGGGCGCGATGCAGCAGATGTTGGGTCAGGTCGCGTGGGGCGAATTGGACGTTCTGCTTATTGATATGCCGCCAGGTACGGGTGATGTGCAGCTTACTTTGGGCCAGAAAACGGCGCTGACAGGTGCGATTGTGGTTTCCACGCCGCAGGATGTGGCGCTGATCGACGCGCGGCGTGGGATTTCAATGTTCGAGAAGTTGAACGTCCCCGTGCTGGGGTTGATCGAGAACATGTCCACCTATGTCTGCCCCAACTGTGGGCATGAGGCGCATCTCTTCGGCCATGGTGGTGTGGCGGAGGAGGCTGCGCGCATTGATGTGCCTTTCCTCGCATCGCTGCCGCTGGCGCTGGAAACGCGCACCAGCGGCGACGGGGGCACGCCGATTGCCGCGACCGACAGCCCGCTTGCCGAGCCGTTCCTGCAACTGGCCGACCGGTTGATAAAGGGCGGTATCGCCTAAACCGCCACCTCCATCTCTCCTAAGGAAAGCGCCCCGATGTGGGCGCTTTTCGCGTTTTGATACGGCGCGATTGTGTGGATGAGGGGTGTATGGGACTTTATGGGAGTGCTTACGGGAATTCACGGGACTGGTGGGAATTTGTGGGAGTTGAGGCCTCAAATGCCCTGAATGCGAATCACTTCCTGTGGATAACTTGGTGGATTTCTCTGAAATTTGACGCGATTGATGGACTTTCTGGGAGTTCATGGTTCTCTAGATGGGGTGTTTAGATTTATCTATATGTTGTGTGTCTGTTTGCAGGTATGTCAATTTGTGGTAAATTTTCAGTGACTCCTCGATACTACATCTTGTTTTCGAAGGGGTGGAAATCCCTTATTTCGTGGCCTGTGGGTAAATTCACCATTGATTACCATGAAATCCCGTGACATCTTAAGGCATCCGGTGAGACGGGAATGAGCGGCACATTAAGAACCGCGAACAAAGAACCATTAAGTCAGGTTTCATACAGGCGCCTCTCTCACCAGAACAACGAGATCCGGCGCGCGAGCGAGCAGACATCCCCCCAGGTGGCGCGCGCAGTCGGACACCCCAGAAATGGGACGAGGGCGGCGGATTGAGCAGTGGCAGCGGCTCGGTCCGCCGTTTCCCTTCTTAGGGGGGCGAAATGCCCCCGGCGGGTGCCGCAAGGCGGCGCGAGAATTCAGGGATCGGACGCGATCCGAAGAGATGAGTGCGCGCCGTGAGGTGCGCGAATTTGGGGCCGCAGGGCCTTGGGACAGGAACGGGAGCCGCGATTTGGCCGGCATGTTCATAGGCGAACACACCTTTAAGGTGGACGGGAAGGGACGCGTGTCGATCCCTGCCGATTTTCGTCGTGAACTCGAAGAGGGCGATCCGCTCGCCTCCCAAACAGGCCGCCCCCGCATGGTGATCGTCTACGGTCACGACGCCCAGAAACAACTGATCGTCCATACATATGAGGGCTACAAGGCGTTGGCTGCTGACATCGCCGCCCTTCCGCGTGGCTCCGAGCGCCGCAAGATCATGCAGCGCATGATCCTCAATCGCGCCCGCCCCACAGAAGTCGATAACGATGGCCGTCTGGTCCTGCCGCAGCTTTTGCGTGACAAGATCGGCCTTGATGGCACGGCCTATTTCGCGGGCATGGGTGAGACCTTCGAAATTTGGAAGCCCGAAACCTTCGAGATCGAGGACGCCAAGATTACGGGCGATCTTCTGGCTGATCAGGGCGAGGATTTCGATCCGCTGTCCTTGCTCGACGATATGGGGTCTTGATCCATGTCCGAGGCTGCCACCTCTCCCGATGCGCCCCACATTCCCGTTCTTCTGCGTCCGCTTTTGCGCGAGTGCGCACCGATCATGGGGCGCTGGCTTGACGGCACTTTTGGCGCGGGCGGCTATACGCGTGGGCTGATCGAGGCTGGCGCGGAACACGTCACGGGCGTTGATCGCGATCCGCTGGCTCATGAGATGGCCGCCGAATGGGTGGCGGATTTCGACGGACGTATTTCGTTGGTTGAAGGCACGTTTTCCAAACTCGACGACTATGCAAGCGATCTCGACGGGGTCGTGCTCGATCTCGGCGTATCCTCCATGCAACTTGATCTGGCCGAGCGCGGTTTTTCCTTCATGCGCGACGGGCCGCTCGATATGCGGATGGGGCAGGACGGGCCGACGGCCGCCGATTTCGTCAACACGGCTTCCGCCGATGAGATCGCGGATGTGCTGTTCCACTACGGCGAGGAGCGCCAGTCACGCAAAATTGCCGCCGCCATCGTGATGGATCGCGAGAAGAAAGCGCCCTTTGAGACAACCTTGCAACTGGCAGGCCTGATCGAGCGGCTCCTGCCGCGCAAGAAGCCAGGTCAGAGCCATCCCGCGACACGCACTTTTCAGGCCATTCGCATTCATATCAACGACGAGTTCGGCGAGTTGGTCGCAGGGCTTGAGGCCGCCGAGCGCGCGCTGAAGCCGGGCGGGCAGTTGTCGGTTGTGACCTTTCATTCGCTGGAAGACCGTGTGGTTAAACGGTTCTTTCAACAACGGGCCTCGACAGGTGGCGGCGGATCGCGCTACGCTCCTGTGCAAGAGGTGAAAACACCCGGCTTCGAGCAGCTCAGCAAAGCCATTGGTCCCGATGAGGACGAGCTGGAGCGAAACCCCCGCGCGCGATCCTCGCGCCTGCGGGTCGGGCGGCGCACGGATGCGCCCGCCGCTCCTGCTGATCGCGCCGCACTTGGTCTGCCGAAACCTGTTTTGAGGCAAGTGTCACGAGGGGCAGGATAATGCGGGCATTCTACTTTTTCGTTTCCGCTGCGATGGTTATGGGATTGGCCTTCTGGGCCTATAGAGAAAACTACCGCACTCAAGAGGTGCTGCGCGAGATGTCGAGCCTGCAACGTCAAATAGGCCATCAGCGTGAAGAGCTTGCCGTGTTGAAAGCCGAATGGGCCTATCTCAACCGCCCCGAGCGGCTGCGCGATCTTGCTACGATCAACTTCGACCGTTTGGGCCTTCTGCCCTTCCTGCCCGAGCAATTCGGGCGGGTGGATCAGGTCGCGTTCCCTTCCGACGACACCAGCATCTTGTTCGAAATCGAAGGGGCCATCGACGTGGTCGGACGCATTGACGGGGAGGGCGAATAATGGCTGGACGCACGCCGCTACGCCCGCTTGCCCGCATCCTGCGCGCGCGTCAGGCGGGGGAAAACCCCGACGCCATTGAACGCGAGAACCTGCGCCTGCGCCACGAAGAGATGAACGACCGTTCGCGCCTGCGCGCGGAAGGGCGGTTACTGATCCTCGGGCTTGGCTTTCTGTCGGCTTTCGCGGTTGTCGGCCTGCGCATGGGGCAGGTCGCCGCCACGGTTCCCGAAGAGCCGCGTGCGGTGACATCGGGCACACCGATCCTCGCGCAGCGTGCTGATATCGTGGATCGCAACGGGCGCATTCTGGCGACCAACCGCACGACCCATTCGCTCTATGCCCAACCGCACCAGATGGTTGATCCGCTCCACGCTGCAAAGGAATTGGTGCGCATTTTTCCCGATCTGGATGAAGAAGATCTGATCAAGAAATTCACGGGAAAGCGTAAATTCCTGTGGATCAAAAAGAAAATCGCACCCGAGCAGCAGCAGGCCGTGCATGACATTGGCGAGCCGGGGCTGCTATTCGGGCCGCGCGAGGAGCGTCTTTATCCTAACGGCAAACTCGCCGCGCATGTGCTCGGCGGCACGAAATTCGGCCGCGAAGGCGTGATGAGCGCGGAGATCGTGGGCCAGTCGGGGATCGAGAAATATGCCGATGACTACCTGCGCGATCCCGCCAATGGCGATGCGCCGCTGCAATTGTCGATTGACCTGACCGTGCAATCCACCGTGCGCGAAGTGCTCTACGGCGGGATGCGGATGCTCGACGCCAAAGGCGCGGCTGCGGTGATGATGGATGCGCATACTGGCGAGATCGTCGCCATGGCGTCGCTTCCCGATTTCGATCCCAACTCGCGTCCCGATTATGTCGAGGGTCGCAAGCAGGAGGACAACCCGCGGTTCAACCGCGCGGTGCAGGGCGTTTACGAGCTTGGCTCGACCTTCAAGATTTTTGCCGCCGCGCAGGCGATGGAGTTGGGGCTGGCCAATCCCAACACCCAAATTCCCGCGACGCCACCGTTCCGCTGGGGCAAGCACAGGATCGGCGAATTCGAGGGTCATAACTACGGTCCGACGCTTTCTCTGCGTGATATGATCGTGAAATCGTCGAATGTGGCCACCGCTCATGTGGCCAAGGAAATCGGCGTGACGCGCCAGCAGGCGTTCCTGAAATCGCTCGGCTTTTTCGAGGCCACCCCCGTTGAGTTGTCGGAGGCGAAATCGGCCAAGCCGCTCCTGCCGCCCAAATGGTCGGAGCTTTCAACGCTGACAATTTCCTTCGGTCACGGGCTTTCGGCCTCGCCGCTGCATCTGGCAACGGCCTATGCTTCGCTACTCAATGGCGGGACGCGGGTGACGCCGACGCTGATCAAGAAGGATGGCGTGGTCGCTAAAGGCCCCCGCGTGGCGCGTGAGGAAGTCTCGGCGGCGGCGCGTTCGATGCTCTACGGGGTGGTTCATGATCCCAAAGGCACAGCGAGCTTTGCACAGGTTGCAGGTTACAAAGTGGCGGGCAAGACAGGCACCGCTGATAAACCGCGCGAGAATGGGCGTGGCTACTACGACGACAAGACCATCACGACATTTGCTTCGGTTTTCCCAGCGGATGACCCGAAATACGTGTTGGTCGTCGCGCTTGACGAGGCCGTGGAGACTTCGGGGCCGAAGCCACGCCGCACGGCGGGTTGGACAGCCGTGCCTGTTGCTGCGGAAATCATCCGTCGCACGGCACCGCTTCTCGGGTTGAGACCAGAGATTGAATCCGCCGAGCAAGCTAGGGTAACACTTACCGCAACGCAGTAGATAACCAGAAGAGCAAGAGGCAGGCGCGGCATGGTAAGAGCACTTTCCGAGTTGGGGTTGACCGCGCTAGGAGGTCGCGAGGCCAATGTCACGGGGTTGTCGGTGGACAGTCGCCTGACGCAAGAGGGTCATCTCTTTGCCGCGCTTCCCGGTACGCGAAGCCACGGCGCCGAGTTTGTCACCTATGCACTCAGGATGGGGGCGGGTGCGATCCTGACTGACCGCGAGGGGGTCAAGATTGCCGCCGACGCCATTGCCGAGCACAACCCCGCCGTGATCGTGGCCGAAGATCCGAGGCAGGCACTGGCCTATGCTGCGGCGCTCTTCTATGGCCGCCAGCCCGAACGCATGGTCGCGGTGACGGGGACCAATGGCAAAACCTCCGTGGCCAGCTTCACGCGCAACATCTGGCAACTCATGGGCCAGCGCGCGATCAACATCGGCACTACGGGTGTCGAAGGCGACTGGCAGGGCGAGAGCGGACACACGACGCCAGAGCCGATCACCCTGCACAGGATTTTGTCGGAGGCCGCGCAGGCGGGGGTGGATTACGCCGCGATGGAGGCTTCCTCACATGGCTTGGCGCAGCGCCGTCTGGATGGTGTGCGGCTTGTTGCGGCGGCATTCACAAATTTCACGCAGGACCATCTCGATTACCACGAGACCTTCGAGGCCTATTTCGCCGCTAAGGCGGGGCTGTTCACGCGGGTTTTGCCTGAGGATGCGGTGGCTGTTCTTAATATTGATGACCCGAAAGGTGTCGAACTTGAGGGCCTGTGCGCCGAGCGGGGCATTGACGTGATGCGCGTAGGGCAATCGGATGCCGCCGACCTGCGCGTGATGGGGCAGAGGTTTGATGCCACGGGGCAGGATTTGCGTCTCGATTTTCTGGGCAATATCTCTCAGGTGCGCCTTGATCTGATCGGCGGGTTTCAGGCCGAGAATGTCGTTGTGGCCGCTGGTCTGGTGATCGCGGCGGGCGGCGAGCCTGACGAGGTCTTCTCCTGTCTGAGCGAGCTGTCTGGCGTGCGCGGGCGGATGGAACATGCCGCGACGCGCGAGAATGGTGCCGCGGTCTTTGTCGATTACGCCCATACGCCCGACGCCGTGGCCACCGCCATTCAGGCGCTGCGTCCGCACGTGATGGGCCGCGTGATCGCAGTGATCGGCGCGGGCGGAGATCGGGACAAGACAAAGCGGCCCCTGATGGGCAAGGCGGCGGCGGATCATGCGGATGTTGTGATCGTCACCGATGACAATCCGCGCTCCGAAGATCCCGCCGCGATCCGTGCCGAAGTGATGCTGGGGGCGGGCGAGGCTATTGAGGTGGCCGACCGTGCCGAGGCGATCCTGCGCGGGGTGGATGCCTTGCAACCTGGTGATGCGCTGCTGATTTGCGGCAAGGGGCACGAGACGGGGCAGATCGTGGGCGAGGATGTTTTTCCTTTCGATGACGTGGAGCAGGCCTCAATGGCCGTGGCCGCGCTGGATGGTGCGCTGTGAGCGTGCTTTGGGCGGCGGCGGAGGCGATTGCGGCTACGGGTGGTCGCGCGACACAGGGCTTCGAGGTCACGGGCGTTTCCATTGACACGCGCACCATTCAAGAGGGCGATCTCTTCGTCGCCCTCACGGCGGCGCGCGACGGGCATCACTTCGTGGCGCAGGCTCTTGAAAAGGGGGCCGCGGCGGCGCTCGTGTCGCGCGTGCCCGACGGGGTGGGTGAAGATGCGCCGCTGTTGATCGTTGATGATGTGCTTGGCGGATTGGAGCGGCTCGGTGAAGCCGCCCGCGAGCGGTTTACGGGACGGGTCGTGGCGGTCACTGGCTCGGTGGGCAAGACCTCGACCAAGGAAATGCTCCGCACGATTTTGCGCGGGCAGGGTACGGTCCATGCCGCTGAAGCCTCTTATAACAACCATTGGGGTGTGCCTCTGACGCTCGCGCGGATGCCGCGTGATGCGGATTTCGCCGTGATCGAGATCGGCATGAACCATCCAGGCGAGATCGCCCCGCTGGCCGAAATGGCGCGCCCGCATGTGGCAATGATCACCACCGTTGCTGCCGCGCATATGGCGGCGTTTACCTCTCTGGAAGCGATTGCGCGCGAAAAGGCGTCGATCTGCGCGGGGCTGGTTGTGGGCGGTGTCGCGGTGTTTAACGGTGATCTCTCGGTCACGCCCGTCCTCGACGCCGCTTGGGACGGCAGGGTTCTCCATTTCGGGGAAAGCGAGGCCTGTGATGCGCGTTTGACCGCCTTGCGCCTGATGGATGATGTGACCGTGGCCGAGGCCGAGGTCGACGGAAGTTCGGTGCTTTTCCGCCTGTCCAGCGCGGGGCGACATTTTGCGACCAATGCGGTTGGCTGCCTTGCCGTGCTGGATGCGCTTGGCCTTGATGTCACGCTTGGTGCGGCTGATCTGTCCCGCTGGGCGCCCCCCTTGGGACGCGGCGCACGCGAGATCATCGCGCTTGACCCCATCGAGACAGAGCAATCCATCGTGCTTCTTGACGATGCCTTCAACGCCAACCCGACCTCCATTGCCGCCAGCCTCGAAGTTCTGGCCGCCGCCCAACCGCGCGATGGTTTGGGGCGGGTTGAAAAGGGGCGCCGTGTCGCGGTTTTGGGTGATATGCTCGAATTGGGCGCGACCGAGCGTGAGGATCACGCCGCGCTGGCCGAATTGGAATATATAGAGGCGATCGACCTTGTTCATTGCATCGGCCCCTTGATGGCTGCGCTTTACGAGGCTTTGCCGCTGCAAAAGCGGGGGCGTCTATACGAGACAGCAGAGGCCGCGCGCGACGAAATCACGTCGCTCTATGACGCGGGCGACGTGGTGCTTGTCAAAGGATCGAAGGGATCAAAAGTCAGCCTGCTGGTTGACGCGATCCGCAAGTTGGGGCATCCGCTGCCCACCGAAGACGCAAAGGGGTAACGCGCGATGTTTTTCTGGTTATCGGAGTTGTCGGACGGGGGCGGGGTGTTCAACCTGTTCCGCTACATCACGATGCGCGCAGGCGGGGCGTTTTTTACCGCCCTGATCTTCGGCTTCATCTTTGGACGTCCCTTGATCAATGCGCTGCGCCGTCGTCAGGGGAAGGGGCAACCCATCCGCGAGGACGGACCTGAGGGGCATTTCGCCAAGGCTGGCACGCCGACCATGGGCGGGCTTCTCATCCTTACGGCGCTGTTGACCTCAACGCTCTTGTGGGCACGGTGGGATAATCACTACGTCTGGATCGTGATGTTCGTGACCTTTGCTTATGGCGCGATTGGTTTTGCTGATGACTATGCCAAGGTGTCCAAGGCCAATACGGCGGGCGTGTCGGGACGGATGCGGCTGCTTTTGGGCTTCATCATTGCCGCGATTGCCGCCACTTGGGCCGCTCTCGTGCATCCGCCAGAATTGTCCAACCAGCTTGCCATGCCGATTTTCAAGGATGTGCTGATCGATTTCGGCTGGTTCTTCCTGCCTTTTGCGATGTTCGTAATCGTGGGCGCGGCCAATGCGGTGAACCTCACCGATGGTCTCGACGGGCTGGCGATCATGCCCGTGATGATTGCGGCGGGCACGCTGGGTGCGATTGCCTATGTGGTGGGGCGCGTCGACTTCACCGACTACCTCGGCCTTCACTACGTGCCTGGCACGGGGGAATTGCTCATCTTCGTGGCCGCGCTCATCGGCGGAGGTTTGGGCTTTCTTTGGTACAACGCGCCGCCTGCGGCGGTGTTCATGGGCGACACAGGGTCTTTGGCTCTGGGCGGCGCTCTGGGCGCGATTGCTGTGGCGACCAAGCACGAGCTGGTGCTGGGCATCGTCGGCGGGCTCTTTGTGGTCGAGGCGCTCTCGGTCATCATTCAAGTTCTCTACTTTAAGCGCACAGGAAAGCGCGTCTTCCTGATGGCGCCGATACACCACCACTACGAGAAGAAAGGCTGGGCCGAACCCACCATCGTGATCCGCTTCTGGATCATCTCGCTGGTGTTGGCGCTTATCGGTCTGGCGACACTGAAGCTGCGCTAACTTCCCCTTTGGCCAAGGAGGCCGCACATGATCCCCGTTCTCGGATATGAAGATCGCAAGGTGGCCGTTCTGGGGCTTGGGCGTTCGGGGCTTGCCACGGCGCGCAGTCTGAAGGCGGGCGGGGCGCAGGCCCTATGCTGGGACGACAGTGTTGAGGCTCGTGCGGCGGCGGAGGCGGAAGGTTTCACCATCCACGATCTTACCAAGCAGGGGGCCTTCGAGGATGTGGCCTGTCTGGTTGTGTCTCCTGGCATCCCCCATCTCTATCCCGAACCGAACAAGGTGATTGCGGCGGCGTGGGACGCAGGCGTGCCCGTGGACAATGACATCGGTCTGTTTTTCCGCTCGCTGGGGCAGGGGGAATGGATGGACCATGACACTCCTCCGCGCGTGATCGCGGTTACAGGATCGAATGGGAAATCGACAACGTCCGCGCTGATCCACCATATCCTGACCGAGAACGGCACGCCGAGTCAGTTGGCGGGTAACATCGGGCGCGGGGTGCTGGATATCGAACCGCCTGAAGATGGCGAAGTCGTGGTGCTGGAACTGTCGAGCTACCAGACCGATCTGGCCCGTGCGCTCACACCTGACGTGGCTGTCTTTACCAACCTCTCACCCGATCATCTCGACCGTCACGGCGGGATGGGCGGCTATTTCGCGGCCAAGCGGCGCCTGTTTTCGGAGGGTGGTCCCGACCGCGCGGTGATTGGGGTGGATGAAGCAGAAGGGCAGTATCTGGCCAACCAATTGGTCGAGGGTTTGAGCGATACACGCCTGATCCGCGTCTCCGTAGATCGCAAACTCACCGACGGTTGGTCTGTTTTTGCGCGTAAGGGGTTTCTGTCCGAATGGCGCAAAGGGCGTCAGATGGCATCTTTCGACCTGCGCGAGATCGCGGGGCTTCCTGGTGCGCACAACCATCAGAACGCCTGCGCCGCTTATGCTGCGTGTCGCGCGATCAACATCCCGCCCAAGGTCATCGGCGCGGCGTTTGAAACCTTCGCGGGCCTGCCGCACCGCTCGCAACTGGTGGGTGAGAAGGACGGCGTGCGTTTCGTCAACGACAGCAAGGCAACCAATGTGGACGCCGCCGCCAAGGCGCTTCAGGCCTTCAAGTCGATCCGCTGGATTGCGGGCGGCATGGGCAAGGATGGCGGTATCGCCGACCTCGCGCCCCATCTCGGCTCTGTGGCCAAGGCCTATCTGATCGGCTTCTCGGCGCGTGATTTCGCTCTGCAACTGGGCGACACACCCTATGAGATTTGCGAGACGATGGAGGCGGCCGTGACCAAAGCGGCATCCGAGGCGCAGGCGGGTGATACGGTGCTTCTGGCGCCCGCCGCCGCTTCTTTCGATCAGTATCCCAATTTCGAGAAGCGCGGCGAGGACTTCACCGCTCAGGTCGAAGCTCTCCTGTAAGCGGCGCGTTTCCGCGTGGGCGTGTGGCGCAGGGAATCTGTGGTGGATTTGCCTGACAAAACCCGCTAGATTCATCACATAGACCCGAAAAATCGGGCAATCGCAGATGAGGCAGTAGGCGGTCCCATGACAGAAATGGTGTATGGCTCCATCCCGAGGCGGGACGGCGAGCCGATTCTTCCGCGTTGGTGGCGCACGATCGACAAGTGGTCGTTGTCGAGCGTGTTTGTCCTGTTCGGGATCGGGCTTCTGCTCGGGCTGGCGGCCTCTCCGCCGCTTGCGCAAAAGAACAATTTCGCGGATTTCTACTACGTTCAGAGACAGGCCGTTTTCGGCGGAACCGCACTGATCACGATGGTGCTTGTCACGATGATGGATCCGCATCGCGTGCGCCGTTTGGGTGTTCTGGCCTTTATCGCCACCTTTATCGCGCTGGCGCTGTTGCCGTTTTTCGGCACTGATTTCGGCAAGGGCGCGACGCGGTGGTATTCGCTGGGCTTCGGCTCCTTCCAGCCCTCCGAGTTTCTCAAACCCGCTTTCGTCATCACCGCCGCATGGATGATGGCCGCCGCGCATGAAATTGGTGGCCCTCCAGGGCGGCTCTATTCCTTTTTCATGGCCTGCATTCTGGTGGTGCTTCTCGCGCTGCAACCTGATTTTGGTCAGGCCTCACTGCTGCTGTTCAGCTGGTGCGTGATGTATTTTGTCGGCGGCGCGCCGATTGTGATCCTGCTTGGCGTGGTGGGGCTTGTGGTGGCAGGCGGCTCGCTGGCCTATCACAATTCCGAACACTTCGCGCGGCGCATCGACGGGTTTCTGAGCCCCGACATCGACCCCACAACCCAGATCGGCTACGCCACCAACGCGATCCGCGAGGGTGGTTTCTTCGGTGTTGGTGTGGGTGAGGGCACGGTGAAATGGTCGCTGCCCGACGCGCATACCGATTTCATCATCGCGGTTGCGGCGGAAGAATACGGGCTTGTCCTCGTGCTGGTCATCCTCTCGCTCTACGCGCTCATTACCGTGCGCTCTCTTTGGCGCCTGCTGAAAGAGCGCGATCCGTTTATCCGCCTTGCGGGAACGGGGCTGGCCTGTGCCTTCGGTGTTCAGGCGTTCATCAATATGGGCGTGGCCGTGCGCCTCTTGCCCGCAAAGGGGATGACGTTGCCGTTCGTGTCTTATGGCGGGTCCTCGGTGATTGCCTCGGGCATCGCGCTCGGCGCGCTCCTTGCCTTCACGCGGTCACGTCCGCAGGGCGAGATCGGCGACATCCTGATCCGTAACAAGCGATAGAGGAAGGAGGACGGATATGTCCGAAACAGCACCCCTTCTTGTCATCGCAGCAGGCGGCACGGGCGGGCATATGTTCCCCGCGCAGTCCTTGGCCGAGGTCATGCTTTCGCGTGGCTGGCGGGTGAAACTTTCCACCGACGCACGCGGTGCGCGCTATACGGGCGGTTTCCCGATGGCGGTGGAGATCGAGGAAATTCCTTCGGCGACCTTCGCGCGCGGTGGCGTGCTGGCCAAACTCGCCGTGCCGTTCAAAATTGCGGGTGGTGTCTTTGCCGCGATGCGCAAGTTCCGCCGTGATCGTCCTGCTGTCGTTGTGGGGTTCGGCGGCTATCCCGCGATCCCCGCTGTGGCGGCGGCCACCCTGATGAAACTGCCGCGAATGATCCATGAACAAAATGGCGTGCTGGGGCGCGTCAATGAGGTCTTTGCCTCCCGTGTGGGCCTTGTCGCCTGTGGCACATGGCCGACGACCTTGCCCGAAGGGGTGGAGGGGGTGCATGTCGGCAATCCTGTCCGCGCCGCCGTTCTGGAAAAAGCCGCCGCGCCCTATATCGCGCCAGGTGATTATCCGATGGAGCTTTTGGTTCTGGGGGGCTCGCAGGGCGCGCGGATCACCTCCGACGTAGTGCCGCAAGCAGTGGCTGGCCTTCCCGATGCGATCAAGTCCCACTTGCGGGTGAGCCAGCAGGCCCGCCCCGAAGACGTCGCCCGCGTCGAGATGTTCTATGAACAGGCAGGCATCGCTGCGGAGGTCAAAACCTTCTTCAACGATGTGCCCAAGCGCATGTCTGAGGCGCAACTGGTGATCGCCCGTGCGGGTGCTTCGACGGTTGCGGATATCTCGGTGATTGGACGGCCCTCGATCCTTGTGCCCTACGCGGCAGCCACGGGCGACCACCAAACCGCAAATGCGCGTGGGTTGGTCGATGGAGGTGCTGCGATTATGGTCCCTGAAAGCCAGTTGACGTCGCAATCCCTGACCGAACAGATCATGTTGGTGCTGTCCAATCCCCAAGGGGCGGTGCAAATGGCGCATGCCGCGCTTGCCCTCGGCAAGCCCCACGCGGCGGCAGAATTGGCAGGGCTGGTGGAGCAGCTCGCAGGGCGCTAAGAGGGCGCGGTTAACGGTGCGGGTCATGGATGGCCCAGTAAGAGAATATAGAAAGAGACGACGATGAGCGCAGCCACCAAACTCCCCACCGAAATCGGACCGATCCATTTTGTCGGTATCGGCGGTATCGGCATGTCTGGGATCGCGGAGGTGCTGCTCAACTTCGGTTACACGGTGCAGGGCTCTGACCTGAAAGCGTCAAAAATCACCGACCGTCTGGCGGATCTTGGTGCCAAGATTTTCGTGGGCCAGAAGGCCGAGAACCTTGAGGACGCGGAAGTTGTCGTGATCTCCTCGGCGATCAAACCGGGCAACCCCGAGTTGGACGCTGCGCGGGCCAAAGGTCTGCCTGTCGTGCGCCGCGCGGAGATGTTGGCGGAACTCATGCGGCTTAAGTCGAATATCGCAATCGGCGGCACGCACGGCAAGACGACCACAACCACGATGGTGGCTGCTCTGCTCGATCAGGGCGGGATTGACCCGACCGTGATCAACGGCGGAATTATCCATGCTTACGGCTCGAATGCGCGAGTGGGTGAGAGCGACTGGATGGTGGTGGAGGCCGACGAGAGCGACGGCACCTTCAATCGCTTGCCCGCGACCATTGCGATCGTGACCAACATCGACCCCGAGCACATGGAACATTGGGGCGATTTCGACAAGCTGCGTCAGGGGTTCTACGACTTCGTGTCCAACATCCCCTTCTATGGCCTTGCCGTATGCTGCACCGACCATCCCGAAGTGCAAAGCCTCGTGGGCAAGATCACCGACCGCCGTGTTGTCACCTACGGTTTCAACGCGCAGGCAGATGTGCGCGCGGTAAACTTGACCTATAAGAAGGGCGTGGCGCATTTCGATATCGTGCTGGCCGCCGACGGGATCACCATCGAGGGCTGCACCCTGCCGATGCCCGGGGATCACAACGTCTCCAACGCGCTTTCCGCTGTGGCTGTCGCGCGTCACCTCGGCATGTCGCCCGACCAGATCAAACAGGCGCTGGCAGAGTTCGGTGGTGTTAACCGCCGCTTTACCCGTGTGGGCGAAGTTGGTGGTGTGACCATCATTGACGACTACGGCCACCATCCCGTCGAGATCGCCGCCGTGCTCAAGGCCGCGCGGCAGGCTTGTGACGGCCGTGTGATCGCCGTGCACCAGCCGCATCGCTATTCGCGTCTGCATTCCCTGTTCGAGGATTTCTGCACCTGTTTCAACGAAGCCGATGTGGTGGGCATTGCCGATATCTACGCCGCAGGCGAAGAGCCGATTGAGGGGGCGAGCCGTGATGATCTTGTCGCTGGCCTGATCCGCCACGGCCACCGCCATGCGCGCGCTGTGACTTCGGAGGAAGATTTGGAACGCCTCGTGCGCGAACAGGCGCGCGATGGTGATATGGTCGTCTGCCTCGGGGCAGGGACGATTTCCGCATGGGCACAGGCGCTTCCTGCGCGCCTTGCCGCGAAAGACTGATGTCGCGCGTGGGGCGTGGTCGTTTGTTTGAGGGAGCGTTTCAATGAACTCGCTCGCCGCAATCTGCATCTGGGCGCTTGCCACGATGGCGCTTGCCCCGCTACCAATGCGCTATCAGATGCGTCTGGGGCCGATTTCGCTCGTCACCCTGCCGCCGCTTCTGGTCTGGCTCGGTCGCGATTTCGGAACCCTGCCAGTTGTTGTTTGTCTCGCCGCTGCCGTGTCGTTGTTTCGAAAACCACTCGCCGCACTGGGACGTGCGGTGTTGGGCCGGATCACTTCGATCTGATCTGACAGGAGAACGCCATGTCTAACTCTCTTATCCTTGCCTGCCTTTGGGCGATCTTGGCAAATGTGCTGGCGCTGTTTCCGTCCAAACGCAATCACTGGCCGCAGGCCTATGTGCTCTTTGCGCTTGGGGTGCCGCTCGTGGGGTATGTCACCTATGAAAACGGTCCGTGGATCGGGCTGGTTGTTCTGGCCGCGGGGATTTCGGTCCTGCGCTGGCCGCTTGTCTATTTGGGCCGTTGGCTCAAACGTATGACCATTGGAGATGTTGCGAAATGACTTACCCGCCCGTGCGTGGCACTTTGGTGGAGAACCGACCGCTTGCCGATCTGACTTGGTTGCGCGTTGGAGGACCTGCGGATGCGCTGTTCATGCCCGCCGATGAGGCGGACCTGTGCGACTTTCTCGCGGCACTCCATGAAGATGTCGCGGTCTTCCCGATGGGCGTGGGCTCCAACCTGATCGTGCGTGACGGGGGCTTGCGGGCTGTCGTGATCCGCATGGGGCGCGGGTTCAACGGCATCGAGATTGACGCAGACGCGGGCACGGTCACGGCGGGCGCTGCCGCACTGGACGCACATGTCGCACGCAAGGCCGCCGCTGCAGGTCTGGACCTCACCTTCCTGCGCACCATCCCCGGAGCGATTGGTGGCGCGGTGAGGATGAACGCGGGGTGCTACGGCTCCTACGTGGCCGATCATTTCGTCTCTGCACGGGTCGTGACGCGGGCAGGGGAGGTCAAAACCCTGTCGAGCGACGATTTGAAATTTGCCTACCGCCAATCTGAGCTGCCCGATGGATGGGTGGTCGTGTCCGCAACGCTTAAAGCCGAGCAGGGCGATCCAGCCGAGCTAGAAGCGCGGATGGCGGATCAACTTGCCAAACGCGATGCGACCCAGCCCGTTAAGGATCGCAGCGCGGGATCGACCTTCCGCAATCCTGCGGGGTTCTCCTCGACGGGGCGCGCCGATGACGTGCATGATCTCAAGGCGTGGAAGGTGATTGATGATGCGGGTTTGCGCGGCTTTTCCATTGGCGGCGCGCAGATGAGCGAGAAGCATTCCAACTTCATGATCAACACGGGCGACGCCACCGCACGCGATCTTGAAACTCTTGGCGAAACTGTTCGAAAAAAAGTGTTTCAAAACGCTGGGCTGACGTTACAATGGGAAATCAAACGCGTCGGTGCGTTCGACGGGGAAGCGATCCCGTCAGGTGTTCCACAAGAACAGGACGAGCACGGCGCGAAAGCCCCTTGAAATGGGGCGAAATTTGCCCGAAACGGGCAGATAAGTCCAAAATGGACAGATAATCACCCGCAAAAGGGTGGCAAAGGGCCAGACAATAAGGCCCCGCATATGAGGCGCTAGAGGGTATGTCGAGCAGGCAATCCCCGAAAGTGGCGGTATTGATGGGTGGCCCGAGCGCTGAGCGCGAGGTGTCGCTGTCGTCGGGGCGTGAATGCGCTGCCGCGCTGAGGGACGAAAACTTTGAGGTTGTCGAAATCGACGCGGGGGATGACCTCGTGTCGCGGTTGCATGCCTGTGCGCCTGATGTGGTGTTCAATGCGCTGCATGGCCGTTGGGGCGAGGATGGCTGCGTCCAAGGCATTCTCGAATGGCTCCGCATTCCCTACACCCATTCTGGCGTTCTGGCCTCCGCCCTTGCGATGGACAAGCAAAAGACCAAAGAGGTCTATGCCGCCCACGGTCTGCCTTTTGTCGAAAGCGTTCTGGCTGCGCGTGAAGAGGTCGAGGCGCGTCACGTGATGGCGCCTCCCTATGTCGTCAAACCCCATAACGAAGGTTCCTCCGTTGGCGTCTACATCGTCTCGGAAGCCGCCAATGGCCCGCCGAAACTGGCGCGCGAGACGCCCGATGTGGTGATGGTTGAAGCCTTCGCACCTGGCCGCGAGTTGACGACTGCTGTGCTGGATACTGCCGAGGGGCCGCGTGCGCTGGCCGTGACCGATATTCTGACCGACGGGTGGTATGATTATGACGCGAAATACGTCGAGGGCGGGTCGCGCCATGTGATCCCCGCCGAGGTGCCCGCCGAGATTGCGGCCGCCTGTGAGGATTTTGCGATCCGCGCCCATGCGGCTCTAGGGTGCCGCGGGTTGAGCCGCACCGATTTCCGCTGGGATGAGGCTCGCGGGCTGGAAGGGTTGATCCTTCTGGAGACCAACACCCAGCCGGGCATGACGCCGACGTCTCTTGCTCCTGAACAAGCCGCCCATGCGGGTCTGAGCTTCGGCGCGCTTTGTGCAGCCTTGGTGGAGGATGCCTCATGCAACCGGTAAGCCCGAGCCAGTTTCGCGCCGCACCACCACCCACGCCGCGTGCGCCCGTAACGGGTGGTTCTGCTCGTGTGTCGGAGGCCGTCGCCCGCGCCATCGGTGCACGCAAGCAGACCGCCGAGAACGCCGCGCCGCGCGATCCCGCTCCTTCCCGTGCGGCCTACCGCATGAACCGTCTGTGGCTCACGCCGTCTTTCCGTTTCTTCATGCGTCGCGTTGCGCCGGCTCTGTTCATTGCGGGGCTGGTGGCGATCTGGTTCGCCGATGACGAGAACCGTCTGGCCGTGACGGACACCTATGCCGAGCTGAAGCGCGAGATTCAAAACCGCCCTGAATTCATGGTCAAACTCATGGCCATCGACGGAGCCTCCGAAGAAGTCGCTCTCGACATCCGTGAGATCGTTCCCGTGGATTTCCCGATCTCATCGTTTGACCTCGATCTCAACGGAATGCTTGCCGAGATCGAAAGCCTTGATGCCGTGGAAAAGGCGGGTCTGCGCGTGCGGGCAGGGGGGATCTTGCAGGTTGATATCACCGAACGTACCCCCGCCGTTGTGTGGCGCGGGCCGCACGGGCTTGAAATGCTCGACCCGAAAGGGCATCGCGTCGGGGCGCTCGACAGCCGTCTGAGCCGCGCCGACCTGCCGCTGATCGCGGGTGAGGGCGCGGACAAGGTCGTGGGCGAGGCGCTGGCGATCTTCAAACAGGCGCAGCCCATCGTAACCCGCGTGCGTGGTTTGGTGCGCATCGGCGAGCGCCGTTGGAATCTCGTTCTGGATCGCGGGCAGACCGTCATGCTGCCCGAAAAGAACCCCCTTGGCGCGGTTGCGCAGGTCATTGCCCTCAATCAGGCGCAAGATCTTCTCGACCGTGACATCACCCATGTGGACATGCGCCATCCTGGCCGGCCCACCATTCGTTTGTCTGAAGCGGCGCATGAGGAATTGCGCCGCATCAAAGGACTGGAACTCGGAGTGTCGTTTCGATGACTGACCTGTATGCGACCCAACGTGCAATGCGAAACATGCGCAATGCTGCCCTGCAACGCGGGGTGATTGCCATTCTTGATGTGGGCACGTCGAAGATCGGCTGTCTCATCCTTCGGTTCGACGGCGAGAGGTTTTCGGGTGCCGAAGGCGTGGGCACGATGGCGGGGCAATCCGCCTTCCGCGTGATCGGTGCCGCCACGACCCGTTCGCGCGGCGTGAAGTTCGGCGAGATCGATGCCATGGCCGAGACCGAGCGGGCCATCCGCACCGCCGTGCAGGCCGCGCAGAAAATGGCGCAGACCCGTGTAGATCACGTCATCGCCTGTTTCTCGGGTGGCTCGCCGCGCAGCTACGGACTTGACGGGCAGGTGGATATTGAGGGGCAAACCGTTTCCGAGCAGGATGTGGCGCGTGTTCTCGCCGCTTGCGATGTGCCCGACTATGGCGCGCACCGCGAGGTTCTCCATGCCCAGCCCGTCAATTTCGCGCTCGACCACCGTTCCGGCCTTGGCGATCCGCGCGGCCAGATCGGTCAGACTCTGGCCTGCGATATCCATATGCTGACGGTCGACAGTGCGACGATCCAGAACCTTCTCTACTGCATCAAGCGTTGTGACCTCGAAGTGGCCGGGCTTGCCTCTGCGGCCTATGCGTCTGGCGTCTCCGCGCTGGTTGAAGACGAGCAAGAGCTTGGCGCGGCCTGTGTTGATTTGGGCGGCGGGGCGACGGATGTGTCGATCTTCATGCGTAAACATATGATCTATGCCGATAGCGTGCGGATGGGTGGCGAGCATGTCACCTCCGATATCGCAATGGGCCTGCAAATCCCAACGGCGACCGCCGAACGGATCAAGACTTTTTACGGTGGTGTTGTAGCCACTGGGATGGATGACCGCGAGATGATTGAAGTGGGCGGCGACAGTGGTGACTGGGAGAAAGACCGTCGCACCGTGTCGCGCTCGGAACTCATTGGCATTATGCGTCCGCGCGTCGAAGAAATCCTCGAAGGCGTGCGTGAGTGCCTCGATGCCGCAGGTTTCGAATATATGCCGAGCCAGCAAATCGTCCTCACGGGTGGCGGCAGCCAGATCCCCGGCCTCGACACGCTGGCCCCGAAAATCCTCGGCCAGCAGGTCCGCATCGGACGTCCCTTGCGTGTGCAGGGTCTGCCGCAGGCCGCAACGGGTGCTGCATTCGCCTCCGCCGTGGGCCTGTGCGTCTTTGCCGCCAACCCACAAGACGAATTCTGGGATTTCGAAGTGCCCGTCGACAGCTATCCCGCCCGCTCGCTCAAGCGCGCCGTGCGGTGGTTCAAGGAGAACTGGTAACGAGGAATGCGGCGGGGCCGTCCCGACGGTTCCCCTCCCGCCGCGCCCGTGCTAAACTCCTCGACAGGCAGGTGAATCAATCACCGATCAAGTTTCCGACGCAGGGCATACCCCGCGCGAAAGGCACCGAGCAGTGCCACCGAATGACAAGATTCGCCCCACGGGGCTGCGCGCAAATAGCGATTTGCGGGCCTGTGAGATATGTCGCCTTGTCTTGTGGTGTGCGGCGCGAGAGCGCCTAAATATCGCAGATTGCGCAAAATCCCGCTCAAATAGGGCAACCTCGTCCCCACATTTTGTGGCAATATTGTGTTTTATGGGTGACGTAGCGGCTCAAATTCCTTAGGATTTAGGGGGAACTGGTAAATTGCGCTCCGATTCAGGGGTGGGGACGAACGTATCCGACACGAGGCACAACGCCCGATCGGACAAACAGCAGGCGGTAGATTATGGCTTTGAATCTGACAATGCCCGAGCGGGAAGAGTTGAAACCGAAGATCACGGTCTTCGGCGTTGGTGGTGCAGGCGGCAACGCGGTCAATAACATGATCGAAAAGGCGCTTGAGGGCGTCGACTTCGTCGTTGCAAATACCGATGCACAAGCACTCCAGCATTCCAAGGCGGGTGCGAAAATCCAGATGGGTGTGAAAGTCACCGAAGGTCTGGGCGCAGGTGCGCGAGCCAGTGTTGGTGCCGCGGCTGCTGAAGAAAGCATCGAGACCATCGTTGATCATCTTGCGGGCGCACACATGTGCTTCATCACCGCGGGTATGGGCGGCGGCACGGGTACAGGTGCGGCGCCGATCATCGCGCAGGCCGCGCGTGAGCTTGGCGTTCTGACCGTTGGCGTTGTGACCAAGCCCTTCCAGTTTGAAGGTGCCAAGCGGATGCGGCAGGCCGAAGATGGCGTTGAGCAACTGCAAAAGATGGTCGATACGCTCATCATCATCCCCAACCAGAACCTGTTCCGTCTGGCCAATGAAAAGACCACCTTCACCGAAGCCTTCTCGCTTGCCGACGATGTGCTCTACCAAGGTGTGAAGGGCGTGACCGATCTTATGGTGCGTCCGGGTCTCATCAACCTCGACTTCGCCGACGTGCGTGCGGTGATGGACGAGATGGGCAAAGCCATGATGGGCACGGGCGAGGCCGCAGGCGAGGATCGTGCGATCCAGGCTGCCGAGAAGGCGATTGCCAACCCGCTCCTCGACGAGATTTCGCTCAAAGGCGCCAAAGGCGTTCTTATCAACATCACGGGTGGCGACGACCTGACCCTGTTCGAACTGGACGAGGCGGCCAACCGTATCCGTGAGGAAGTCGATCCTGACGCCAACATCATCGTTGGTTCCACCATGGATCCGTCCCTCGAAGGCAATATGCGCGTCTCCGTGGTTGCCACGGGTATCGACGTGGAAGGCAATGTGGCCGAAACGCCCGTGCCGCGTCGTCGTCTGGCCGAGCCGCTCGCGGCTTCGCATGAGGTCGCCGAGGAAGTGGCCGAAGAGCAGCAACCCGCCGCTCAGGCTCCTGCCGCGCAGCAGCAACCGCAGGCACAGGCCGAAGCTCCCGCCGAGCCCGAACAGCCGAGTCTCGACGTGTTTGATCCGCAGCACTACGGTGGCGACGCCGCTCCCGCGCCGCGCCAGACCGCCGCTGACGACCTGCCGCCGCCTGCGTATCAACCGCAGAACCACGCGCAGCCCACGATGCACGAGCCTGAACCCGAAGCCTATGTTGCTCCGCAGCCGCAAACCCCTGGTGCTCCTGCACCCGAGACGCTTGCACGCCTGCAAGCAGCCGTGGCCAAGCAACCCTCCGCGCCGCAGCGTGCACCCGCACCTGAAGCCGAGCAGAAGCAAGGCCGTTTCGGCATCAACTCTTTGATCGGTCGCATGACGGGGCACGGGGGTGAGGAGACAGGCCGCGCTGTGCCGCCGCAACCGCAGCAAGCCCAGCCGCGCTTTGGCGCAGCACCGCAGCCCGCGCCCGCCGCGCGGCCGCAGGTGCATCAGGCTTACGACGAGGATCAAGAACTCGATCCCGAACGTGAAAAGATCGAAATTCCCGCCTTCCTGCGCCGTCAGGCCAACTGATCGCGGGTGATTTAGGGCCGCGTCCGCGCGCTTTCCCTGTCACGTTTACACGAAGTGAAACATGAGATGAGGCGTCCCGTTGGGGCGCCTTTTCCTTGTTTTATGAAGGACTTGCTGCGATGCGGCGGTAATTTGCGCAGTTTTCTGCCCGTCCGTCCTGCCCAGTGTTACAAACGGTTACAAAGATTGAGTTGAGCTATTGCTAGGCGATGCTTAACTAACTGACAACCAAGCCATAAGGCCCGTTCGATACGGGCTTGGCTGTCAAATCAAGGGAGGCGACAAGCCTCTGAAGGGTCTAGGACGACGTGCAAAGAACAGTTGCAAAAACGGTGACATTCAACGGGGTGGGTCTGCACTCTGGTGCGCCCGTGCACATGACGGTCGCCCCCGCACGCGCCTCTTCGGGTGTGTCCTTCCGTCGTTCCGATATTGCCTCTGATGCCGCTGACCCGCGAAACGCCGACATTCCCGCTCGCTGGGATCACGTTGTTCCTTCGCAATTGTGCACCCTGATGCGCAACGGTGATGGCGTGGAAATCTCGACCGTCGAACATATCATGGCCGCCCTCGCGGGTCTTGGCATTGATAACGCAGTGGTCGCGGTAGATGGTCCAGAAGTGCCGATCCTCGATGGGTCTGCCGCACCTTTCGTGCGCGGGCTTCTCGATGCGGGGATCGCAACGCAGGACGGCCCGACCCGTGCGCTGAAAATTCTCAAGCCTGTTTCGGTTGATGTGAACGGTGCGAAAGCGCGCCTTGATCCCGCCGATACGCTCGAAATCAACTTTCACATCGATTTCGCCGACGAGGCGATCGGGGTGCAGGACAAACATCTTAAAATGGCCAATGGCGCTTTCGTGCGTGAGCTTTCCGATTGCCGCACCTTCTGCCGCAAGTCCGACGTGGACGCGATGCGCGAAAACGGTCTGGCTCTCGGTGGCACCTATGACAATGCGGTTGTCGTGGACGGCGATGCGGTGCTTTCGCCAGGTGGTCTACGTCACGACGACGAGCCCGTGCGCCATAAAATGCTCGACGCGCTTGGTGATCTCTACCTTGCGGGTGCGCCCATCCTCGGGCGCTACACGGGCGAGAAGGCTGGCCATGCGCTCACCAACAAACTTTTGCGCAAATTGTTCGCGACGCGCGGGGCGTGGGCCTATGTCACGGTCGATCACGAGACCGCCGCGCGCCTTCCTGGTGCGGGTGTTTCGCAGCGTGATCTGGCTGTTTGCGCCTGATAAGACGCGCAGTTTTTCACGTCTTCGATCCCGACAATGCGAGAATTGAGTGCAAAGACATTTTGCGCAGGATTTTTCTGTGCTAGGAACCTCCCGAAGGCCCTGTTAAAAGGGTCCGAAGACTGGCAAAGGGTGGACCTTTCATGGCGGCAAAGACCTATCGCGGATTGAAAGTTGGTATGGGCATGTCCATGGCATTGCTCCTCGTGGCCTGCGGTGACAATGCACCGACACGAGACCTCGAGGGCTATCCTGCCGCCGAGATATACGAGCGTGCGGAATACGAGATCAGCCAGAACGACTTCGATGACGCGGCGCATTACTTCTCGGAGGTCGAGCGCCTCTATCCCTATTCAGACTGGGCCAAGCGCGCCTTGATCATGCAGGCGTTCTCCTATCACCGCGACGGCGACTATGTGCCCGCGCGTGCCGCTGCACAGCGATTCCTTGATTTCTACCCGACCGACGAGGATGCGGCCTATGCGCAGTATCTCCTCGCTCTGTCCTACTATGACCAGATCGACGACGTTGGCCGCGATCAAGGTCTGACCTTTCAAGCGTTGCAGGCCCTGCGCGTCGTCATCGAGAAGTACCCCGACAGCGAATATGCGCGTTCGGCGGTCCTGAAATTCGACCTCGCCTTCGATCACCTTGCTGCCAAGGAGATGGAAATCGGGCGTTACTATCTCAAGCGCAAGCATTATTCCGCCGCCGTCAACCGTTTCCGCGTTGTCGTCGAGCAATTCCAGACGACCCAGCATACGCCTGAGGCGCTGCACCGTTTGGTCGAGAGCTACCTGTCGCTCGGACTGGTGGAAGAGGCGCAGACCGCTGCCGCTATTCTCGGCCACAACTATCGCTCGACCGAGTGGTATGAGGACAGCTACGCGCTTTTGACTGGGCAGGGGCTGGAGGCAAAAGCCTTCAACAGCAACTGGCTCGGTGCGGTCTATCGTCAGATGATCCGCGGCGAATGGCTCTGAGGGGCGGGGCACCCATCCCATGCTGAGAAGTCTCGACATTCGGGACATGTTGATCATTGATCACCTCGCGCTGGAATTCCACGCGGGGCTCAATGTGCTCACGGGCGAGACAGGGGCGGGAAAATCCATCCTGCTCGACAGTCTCGGGTTTGTTCTCGGTTGGCGCGGACGGGCGGATCTCGTGCGTGCGGGCGCCGAGCAGGGCGAAGTGACCGCCGTATTTGATCTTCCCCATGATCATGCTGCACAATCGGTTCTGGCCGATCTTGATATCGTTGCCGAGGACGGGGAGTTGATCCTGCGTCGTGTGAACGGAGCCGACGGGCGCAAGACCGCATGGGTCAACGACCGCCGCGTGTCGGGGGAAGTGCTGCGTCGCCTGTCCGAACATCTCGTGGAATTGCACGGCCAGCATGATGATCGTGGCTTGCTCAACCCGCGCGGCCACCGCGATATGCTCGACGCTTTTGGCGGGCTGGCGAAACCTTTGGCCGCGACCCGATCCGCGTGGAAAGACCTGTCTGCCGCTCGTAAGGCGCTTGCCGAGGCCGAGGCCGCGCGTGATGCGCTGGCTGCCGAGGAGGAATTCCTGCGCCACGCCGTTGGCGAGTTGGATGCGCTTGATCCCCAAGCGGGAGAGGAGGCGCAGCTTGATGCCGAGCGCCGCCGAATGCAGGCCGCTGAAAAGATCGCCGCCGATGTCGCCAAAGCCCATCAGGCCATGTCTTATGATGGCGGTGAGGGGATGCTGACCGATGCGCTCAAATGGCTCGAAGGGGCCGCTGAGCAGGCTGAGGGCAAGCTTGATCCCGCCATTGATGCTTTGGACCGTGCGCTCAACGAGTTGGCCGAGGCGCAAAGTGGCGTCGAGGACACAATCGAGGCGCTGCGCTTCAATCCGCATGAATTGGAACAGGTTGAGGAGCGACTCTTTGCCATTCGCGGTCTGGCGCGCAAGCATGGCGTTCTGGCCGACGAGTTGGGCAGCTTTGCCGAGGGCCTGCGCGAGAAACTGGAGCGGATCGACAATTCGGGAGCACAGATCGACGGGCTGACCAAGGCGCGCGATGCCGCTCTTGCCACCTACGACGCCGCGGCGAAGGCGCTCTCGGAAAAACGTCTGAAGGCAGCCTGCGAACTCGACAAGATGATGGCCGCCGAATTGGCACCGCTCAAGATGGAACGCGCTGTTTTCACAACGGAAATCAATGAGGGCGAGGCGGGACCAGATGGCCGCGATACGGTGGCCTTTACGGTTGCCACCAACCCTGGCGCACCCGCAGGGCCGCTGGCCAAGATCGCCTCGGGCGGGGAGCTGTCGCGCTTCCTGCTGGCGCTCAAGGTCTGCCTCACGCGCGACCAGACGGGCGTGACGATGATCTTTGACGAGATTGACCGTGGTGTGGGCGGGGCCACCGCCGATGCCGTGGGGCGCCGCCTTCAGGCGCTGGCTCAAGAGGGGCAGATCCTCGTCGTCACCCATTCGCCTCAGGTCGCCGCCCGCGGTGCGCATCATTGGCGCGTTGCCAAGCGGGTCGTGGACGGGATGACGCTCTCGGATGTCTCGACGCTGGACGCGGACGCACGGATCGACGAGGTGGCGCGGATGCTCTCGGGTGACACGATCACCGATGCAGCGCGTGACGCCGCCCGTGCGCTACTCGATGGTTAGGGCACCAGTTTTCCCGGATTGAGGATATTGGTTGGGTCAAGCGCCGCTTTGAGCGCGCCCATCACCTCCCAGCCTTCCCCGTGTTCACGCGCCATCAGGCTGCGTTTACCCATGCCGATGCCGTGCTCCCCTGTAATCGTCCCGCCAAGTGCCAATGCGCGTTCGGCCATGCGTTCGCCTAGCCGTTTCGCCTCGACAAGATCGGCGGGTTGCTCGGGATCAAGCAGCAGGATCGCGTGGAAATTCCCGTCACCGACATGGCCCAGAATCGGCCCCTCCAGTGTCGAGGCGGCAATATCCGCCGCCGTTTCCTCGACCGCTTCGGCCAGTTTCGAGATCGGCACGCAGATGTCCGTGACCAGCCCCTTGCACCCCTTCTTGAGCGCGAGGCAGGCGTAATAGGCGTTGTGGCGCATGGTCCAAAGGGCGGTGCGGTCTTCGGGTTTGGTCGCCCATTGGAAGGGCGAGCCGCCGAAGTCGGAGACCAACTCGCCAAAGGCTTCCGACTGTTCCACAACACCCGCGTCCGAGCCGTGAAATTCGACAAAGAGATGGGGTTTGAGCGGGAAGTCCGCGCCCGAATATTTGTTCACCGCCTCTACGCTTTTCGTGTCGAGAAACTCGATCCGCGCCATGGGGATGCCGTATTGGATCGTGGCAATCACGGTGGAGACGGCGGCTTCGATCGTGTCAAAGGCACAGACACCCGCCGAGATGGCTTCAGGTTGCCCGTGCAGGCGCAGGCCCACTTCCGTGACCAGCCCTAGCGTTCCTTCCGAGCCGACCATCAGCGCGGTCAGGTCATAGCCTGCCGACGACTTTCGTGCCCGCGATCCAGTCTCGATTACCCGTCCGTCAGCAAGCACGACCGTCAGACCGATCACATTGTCACGCATCGTGCCGTAACGCACCGCCGTGGTCCCCGAGGCGCGTGTCATGGTCATCCCGCCGATGCTCGCATTCGCGCCCGGATCGACGGGGAACATCAGCCCGCTCGCGCGCAATTCGGTGTTGAGCTGTTCGCGCGTCACCCCTGGCTGCACGCGGCAATCCATATCGGCGTCATTGACCCGAAGGATGCGGTTCATATGTGCGAAATCGACAACGATCCCGCCCGATGTGGCAAGGGTCTGCCCTTCCAGCGAGGTGCCCGCTCCCCACGCGGTGACGGGAATGTGGTGGGCATGGCAGATCCCCATGATCTGTGACACCTCTTGCGTGCTCTCGGGATAGACCACGGCATCAGGCGGGGTGTGAGGAAACCATGTCTCCGAGCGACCATGAAGATCAAGATCGGACTTGGAACGTGACACGCGACCTTCTAGAACGGAGGAAAGCGCGTCAAATGCGGTCTCTGGGATCATAGGTTAACCTAAATGCTGCTTTGTTCAGAGAACCTTACTGGATGCTAATGTGCTGTGAAAGGTCACGGCTCGGAAAGGGCGCATGTCAGTCTCATGAATAATGAAAATGTAACATACCCGCGAAAGCTGTTGGTGGATATCCGCCAAGGGCTGGTGGAGACGCTTGACCTGATGCGCCGTCGCGGTCCCAGTCAGGTCCAGTTCTGGTTCATCGCTCTTATGATCGGTGTGGCGTCAGGCGTGGCTGCGCTATTTTTCCGAAAAGGAATCAACTGGTTACAAAGCACGATCTACGGCACGGATGACGTGCGGCAACTGCACAGTTACCTTGATGGGCTGCCGTGGTATTGGGTGCTTCTGGTGCCCATTCTTGGCGGGTTGGTCGTGGGCGTCATCCTCAACTGGTTCACGCCAGACGGGCAGGTGCGGTCTGTTGCCGATGTGATTGAGGGGGCCGCGCTCAACGATGGCCGCATGGAAAAGCGCGCGGGTCTCGCCTCGGCGGCGGCCTCGATGGTCACATTGTCGACGGGCGGATCGACGGGGCGCGAGGGGCCTGTCGTTCACCTTGCTGGCGTAATCTCGACATGGGTCTCGAACCGTCTGCATGCCGATGGAATCACGGGGCGCGATCTGTTGGGGTGTGCCGTGGCCGCCGCTGTCTCCGCCTCCTTCAACGCGCCGATTGCGGGGGCGCTCTTTGCTCTCGAAGTCGTGCTGCGCCATTTCGCGGTCCATGCCTTCGCGCCGATTGTCATCGCGGCGGCGGCTGGCACGGTGATCAACCGCCTCGAATTTGGCGGCGTGACCGAGTTTTCTCTGGTGGCGGAAGGGGTGCTGTCCTTCTACGTCGAACTGCCCGCGTTCCTGTTGCTCGGCCTCGTGTGCGGTGTGGTGGCGGTCCTGATGATGCGCGCTATTTTCATGGCGGATGATTTCGGGACGTGGGTGCAGGGGCGGATCGGACTTCCGCCTGTTTTCCGCCCGATGGTGGCGGGGGCTATGCTCGGCGGGATGGCCATTGTTTTCCCGCATATTATCGGCGTGGGGTACGAGACCACATCTGCTGCACTCACGGGCGAGTTACTGATCTGGCAGGGCATCGTCTACGCCTTTATCAAGGTGGTTGCGGTGGCCATCACGACAGCAGGTCGTATGGGCGGCGGGATGTTCTCGCCTGCGCTCATGGTGGGCGCGCTAACGGGCCTGTCTTTCGGACTGATCGCAACGGCTGTTTTTCCTACCGTTTCGGGCACTGCGACGCTCTATGCGTTGGCGGGGATGGGGGGGGTGGCGGCGGCGGTGCTGGGGGCGCCGATTTCCACCACGCTTATCGTTTTTGAACTCACGGGCGACTGGCAGACGGGGTTGGCGGTGATGGTCACTGTGTCGCTCTCCACCGCCATTGCCTCGCGGCTTGTGGACCACTCCTATTTCCTCACGATCCTAGAGCGGCGGGGCATCCATCTGGCGGCGGGGCCGCAGGCTTACCTGCTGTCCACGGTGCGCGTTCACCAATGCTACCGCGCACCCGACGCTCCGCGCGCGGCTTCCGAGGAAGCTTGCAAGGAATTGATCCAAAAGGGAATTTACGTCACGCCTAACGAGACTTTGGAGAAGGTGATGCCGCTCTTTGATCAGCACAACCTGATCTTTATCCCCGTTGTGACGCTGCGCGAGGATCAGCCTCCAGAGGTGCATGGCGCGATGTTTCAGGTCGATGCCCTGCGCGCCTTCAACAAGAAGCTCGCCGCCACGGCGGCCGAAGAACACTCCTGAAACGCGCCCTCAACGGATACGAAAAACGCGGGCCCGATTGGGTCCGCGTTTTGTCATTTCGGGCTGTCTGCTTTGCGTCGGACTTGTGTCGGACATCCGTCGGGCAAACTGTCGGGCACCTGTCAGGCAGGCAAGGTACGCAGGGGCGGCTTAGAGCTGCTCCACGGCGACCTTCTGCGGGTAGAAGGCGAGGTAGCCCTTGAGCGCGGCCACATTCTCTTTGGGGTCCTCGTAGGACCAGCCCGCATTCTCGATCACCACCGATTTTGTGTGAATCGAATAATATGTCGCCTCACCTTTGAAAGGGCAGGAAGAGGTGGTTTGCGATTGTTCGAGAAAGGCCATCGCGAGATCGTCGCGTGGGAAGTAAATCACGGGCGGCAGATCGCCTTCGTTGAGTTCGAGAGCGCGGGTGGTCTCCCCGAGCACTGCGCCGCCAGCACGCACAACATAGGTTCCAGGCAATTCGCGGACGGTAATATGATCATCCATGGGCCGTCTCCTCTTTGTCAGGGTGTTAAGGCCGAGTAATAACAAGCATTTGGTTGAGGGGCTAATTTACAGAGGCGCAACGGCCTGACGCAACCATTCTTTCGCTGCGTCACTTACGCGCGGGGCGATCTTTTCCCAGACCTCCTGATGGTAGTCGTCGAGCCAGTCGCGTTCCCACGGGGCCAGTTCGTCGGCCAGAATGAGCGAACGGTCGATGGGCACGAAGGTGAGCGTCTCGAAATCAAGGTGGTCGCGGTCGTCACCATCCCCGATGGGCGGGGCCGCACGCACGGTGATCAGGTTCTCGATGCGGATGCCATATTCGCCCGTGCGATAATATCCGGGCTCGTTGGAGAGGATCATGCCCTCCTGCAAAGGCAGCTGCGAGATGCGCGAGATGCGTTGCGGGCCTTCGTGGACGCTGAGATAGGCACCGACACCGTGGCCCGTGCCGTGGTCATAGTCGCGCCCCATCCGCCACAGAGGCGCACGCGCCAGAGAGTCGAGATGCGCGCCCGACACGCCACGCGGGAAACGGGCGGTGGAAAGCGCGATCATCCCTTGCAGCACGGCGGTGAAAGCCCGCCGCGCATCGCCCGCCACATCGCCAAGCGCGACGGTGCGGGTGATATCGGTGGTGCCATCGACATATTGTCCGCCGCTATCCACGAGGAGAAGTTCGCCTTCTTTGAGTGCGCGGTTGCTGTCCTCGCTCACGCGGTAATGCACGATTGCGCCGTTGGGGCCAGCGCCCGCGATGGTCTCGAAGGAGATGTCCTTGAGGTGGTTGGTCGCGGCGCGGAAACCCTCGAGTTTCTTCACCACGTCGATCTCGGTCAGCCCGTCAGGGTCGTTGCTTGCGAGCCATGCGAGAAATTCCACCATCGCCGCCCCGTCGCGCAGATGCGCCTCGCGCGAGCCTGCGATCTCGGCCTGCGTCTTGCAGGCTTTCGGCAGGGCGCAGGGATCGTCGCCCTCGATGATCTCGGCGGCCTCGCCATCGCGCATCAGCGAGAGCACCGCATGTGGCGCGTCGGTGGGAGAGATCAGGACTTTTCCAGACAAGCCTTTGAGATAATTTGAAAACTCGCTGCGCGGGGCAATGGTGATGCGCGGGTCGGGGCCAAGGGAGGCATATTTCTCGGGCGCATCGAAAAGCGCGATTGTGCCGTTTGCGTGGACCACGGCGAAGGCCTGCACCACGGGGTTATGCGCAATGTCGGCTCCGCGAATGTTGAGCAGCCACGAGATGCTGTCGGGCAGGGTCATCACATGCGCATCCGCGCCCGCCGCCTTGATGTCCTCGCAAAGCGCATCGACTTTCTCGGTGGAGCTACGGCCCGTCAATTCGATGGGCTGGGCGGAAACGGGCGCTTCGGGCCGCGCGGGACGGTCGGTCCAGATACGGTCGACAAGGTTGGGCGAGGCGACCAGCGTTTTGCCCACGGGTGTCAGGTCTTCGCGCAGTTTGCGAACCTCGGTCACGGTATGCAGCCATGGGTCAAAGCCGATCTTCTCGGCCTCCGTGCCTTTGAACCATGCCGCGACGGTGGTTTCGGGCCAGTCGATGAAGTCGAAAACCTCTGCATCGCATTGTGAACGCACTTGGACGCGGTAGCGCCCGTCCACGAAAAGGGCGGCGCGGTCGTGCAGGATGGCGGCGCTGCCTGCCGAGCCTGTGAAGCCCGTCAGCCAAGACAGGCGCGCATCGCAGTCAGCGACATATTCGCCCTGATGGGCGTCGGCACGCGGCACGAGAAAGGCGTCGAGACCCGTTTCGCGCATCTGCGTGCGCAGCTGCGTGATCCGCGGTGCGGCTTGTTCGGGGCGGGATGCGACCTCAAAACTCTGGAACATAATCTAGTCCTTCTTGCAGTCGGGTCATTCGGGCAGGGCAGGGCGCGGGGGACCACATTTGGTGTCCGTCCGCCGCCAGCCCATGTGCAGTCCTATGACGCTTTGCGGATGCCCATGACGCGGGCGCGGGCGCGCGGATCGCTGTCAAACAGCGCGGCCAGTTGTTCGGTAATTGCGCCCGCCAGTTGCTCGACATCGGTGATCGTCACCGCGCGATCATAATAGCGGGTCACATCGTGGCCAATCCCGATGGCGAGAAGTTCGACCTGTCGGCGTTTCTCCACCATTGCGATCACATCGCGCAGGTGCTTTTCGAGGTAGTTGGCGGGGTTGACCGAAAGGGTGCTGTCATCGACGGGCGCGCCGTCGGAGATGACCATCAGGATCTTGCGCGCCTCGGGGCGGGCGGTCATGCGGCGGTGTGCCCATTCGAGCGCCTCGCCGTCGATGTTCTCCTTGAGCAGGCCCTCTTTCATCATCAAGCCGAGGTTCTGGCGCGTGCGGCGCATGGGTGCATCGGCGGATTTGTAGATGATATGGCGCAGGTCGTTAAGGCGACCGGGGGTTTGCGGGCGTCCGGCGTTGAGCCATTCCTCGCGGGCCAGCCCGCCTTTCCACGCGCGGGTGGTGAAGCCGAGGATTTCGACCTTCACGCTGCAACGCTCAAGGGTGCGCGCGAGGATATCGGCACAGATCGCGGCGATGGAGATGGGGCGGCCACGCATGGAGCCCGAATTGTCGAGCAGCAGGGTCACAACCGTGTCGCGGAATTCTGTGTCTTTCTCGATCTTGAAGCTCAGCGGTGTTGTCGGGTTGGCCACCACGCGGGCAAGGCGGCCTGCGTCGAGGATGCCCTCTTCGAGATCAAATTCCCACGAGCGGTTCTGCTGCGCCTGAAGGCGGCGTTGCAATTTGTTGGCCAGCCGCGAGACCGCGCCTTTGAGCGGTTCGAGTTGCTGGTCGAGATAGGTGCGCAGGCGTTCGAGTTCGGCAGGTTCCGCGAGGTCTTCGGCACGGATTTCCTCGTCGTTGGCTTCCGAGAACACCTCGTAGTTGGGGTCGGCCTCGGAGACAGGCTGGGGCTGCGGCGGGGTGATCTCTGCCTCGTCGTCGGGCAGTTCCATCTCCTCGGTGAATTCCTCGCTGGCCATGTCGTCGGAGGACACGGAGGCCTCCTGTTGGTCCTGCTGTTCTTCCTGCTCGCTTTCGGGGGCGGCCTCGTTCTCGTCTTCCTGTTGTTCGTCCTCGCCCTCGTTTTCGAGCGATTCCTCGTCCTCTTGGCTCTCGGCGTTCTGGTCGTCTTCGGGATCAACCTCGTCGGGATCGTCGCCCAACTGGTCGCCGTAGCCGAGGTCTTCGATCACGCGGCGGGCGAGGCGGGCGAAGGCTTTCTGGTCTTCGAGGAAGCTATCGACATCGGCCAGCGCATCGCCTGCCTGACCTTCGATGAAGTCGCGCCACAGGCCCGTAATGTTTTCGGCAGCGGGCGGCAGATCGCGTCCCGTGGCCGTTTTGCGCAGGTGGTAGCCGAGGGCGGCGGCCAGCGGGGCGTCCTCCTGCCGTGTGATATCGTCATAGCCACGGCGCATGGCGTCATTGGCGATCTTGGCGTCGATGTTGCCCGCCGTGCCTGGCATGTGACGCGCCCCCACGGCTTCGCAGCGCGCGGTTTCTAGTGCGTCGTAGATGTCGTAGGCCATCTGCCCTTGCGGCGCGTAGCGGTTGAAGGTGGCGTTGTCGTGGTAGCGGTGGCGCAAGGCCAACGCATCCGCCGTGCCACGCGCGATCAACACTTCCTCGCTCGTCATGCGGCGCGACACCTGCGGCAGGCGCAGGGTGTCGTTGGTCAGCCCCGCAGGGTCCATCGAGAATGTCACCGTCAGGTCAGGGTCGTGGGCCAGCACTCTCGTGGCATCTGAGAGCGCTTTCTTGAACGGATCGGCGGGGTTGTCGCTTGGCTTGGTCATGGCCTCGTTAAACCACCGTGCGCGACGCGCGTCCAGTGAAAGCGCATCCGCGCAGCAGCGCGGGAACCCTTGCAAAAATGCGCGTTCCGCGCGGGGAAGCCTTTGCACAGGTTTTGCGCAATTACGCACCTTTCATGGGGTTGAGATGTTTTCATGTGCGAATACCTATAGGTGGAACGGCCGAGTGGACGGGCAGCAGCACGTCCCTCGCATCACCCAAAGCCCCGTGCATTTCGCACCCAGACCTGAAGTGACACCAACAAGGAGAGACATATGTCCACGCCACGTATCGCAATCATCATCGGTTCCATCCGCGACGCCCGATTTGCCGACAAGCCCGCGCAATGGCTGTTGGAGACAGCCAAATCCCTGCGCGATGATCTGGAATTTGAACTGGTTGATCTGCGCGATTTTGACCTGCCGCTTTTCAACGAGGCGGCATCCAACCTCTTTGCCCCGTCGCAAGACCCCGCCGCCGTCGCGTGGCAGAAGAAAATCGCGGAATTTGACGGCTATATCTTCGTCGTCGCCGAATACAATCACTCGATCACGGGCGCGCTGAAAAATGCGCTCGATCAGGCCTATGTCGAGTGGACCCGCAAACCGATGGCGGCTCTGGGCTACGGTGGCGTTGGTGCCGCGCGGGCCGTTGAGCACCTGCGCACTATTGCGGTCGAATTGCAAATGGTCCCCGTGCGCAACGCTGTGCATATCGGCGGCGGAGATTTCATGGCCGTGCATCCGATGGGCGGCGATGGTCCGATCTCCGATATCGAGGATCATATTCTGCCCTCCCTCAAAGGAACGCTTGAGGATGTGGCGTGGTGGGCGAAAGCCACGAAGGCCGCGCGGGGGTGAATGCTCCGCTCGCTCAGGCGATTTCACAAAGGAAAGGCCCGCATCTGCGGGCCTTTTCGTATTGCATCGTGACGCGGAAGGCGGCGGCGGTTAACCTTCGTTCAGCCCGATATGTGCCTCATAGGCGTGCCAGCTAAGATCCATCGGCCATGCTGCGGAAATAGGCACACCGACGTGGCCGTAAAGCAGTGAAAGATGCCGTTCCGCATGTGCCTCGGACGCTCCGGCGTGTGCGATGAGGTAGAGGGCTCCCGCCAGCCCCGTGCGATCAGCGCCCGCCTTGCAATGAACCAGAAGCGGTTTAGGCGCGTCGCGCATGATGGCGATCAACTCTTCGGCCACTTCGGGCGAGATCACCTTGCGGTCGGACATGGGGAAGTCGATGTGGATCAGGCCAAGCTCGTCGGCGGCCGCGCGTTCGGTGTCATACCAATCCGAACCAGGAGCGATGCCGCGCAGGTTCAGCACGGTTTTGCCGCCATCCTCCACCGCGAAACGCTCCAGCATTTCGTAGTCGGGCTGGGCCGAGCGATAAACTTCGCCCTCCACAATCGCGTGGTAGTTGCCGCTCAGTTGCAGGTAGGCCAGATAGCCGATCAGGGAGGAGAAAAGCACTACACTCACGAGCGCAAGGCGGCCGATGATGCGCCAGACGCGGCGACGGCGCGGGGGGTTTTCAGTGCGTGGTGGGTCGGTGTGGTGGGTCATTCAAGTCTCTCGTTTGGAGTGCAGTCATTTTGAGAATGTCGAGGCAGCACGGGTGAACGGTGATCGTTTTTGTCCCGTTGCGCATTGTGCCTCGCGCAGAAGACTCCAAGTCGGAGATGGAGCGGAAGAAATGCTCCATGGTATTGGGTTTAAAACGATATTCCGTCAGGTCGTTATGAAAATTTTGAAGGGAGTAAGACACAAAAAACGCGACGGAAAATACACCGTCGCGTTGTCTGCAATCGTCGCGATTGCAGATTGTCGTATATTTTTGATCCACCCCGGCGCTGTAACGAACAGCGCCGCGATGGCGTCCCCCTTGATAACGCATGGTTCTTCTCCCGAAGATGCCCCTGCGTTACCCTAGAGCATCAATTCAGCTCAGCGCAACACTTACGGCGCTTTCGGGAAGTTCTTCGTCAAAGCAGCGCTGGTAGAATTCGGCGACCGTCTGGCGCTCCAGCTCATCACATTTGTTGAGGAAGGTGAGGCGGAAGGCATAGCCGATGTCGCGGAAGATTTCGGCGTTCTCGGCCCAAGTGATCACCGTACGCGGGCTCATGACGGTGGAAAGCTCGCCGTTCATGAAGGCTGTGCGGGTCAGTTCGGCCACTGTCACCATCTGGCTGATGTTCTTGCGGCCCTTCTCGGAATTGTAGTGCGGGCATTTGGATAGGACGATATTGGCCTCGGCGTCGTGGCTGAGATAGTTCAGCGTTGCCACGAGCGACCAACGGTCCATCTGCGCTTGGTTGATCTGCTGCGTGCCGTGGTAGAGGCCCGTTGTGTCGCCAAGGCCCACGGTGTTGGCCGTGGCGAAGAGGCGGAAGTAGGGGTTCGGCGTGATGATCTCGTTTTGATCAAGCAGCGTGAGTTTACCGTCATGCTCCAGCACCCGCTGGATCACGAACATCACGTCCGCGCGGCCTGCGTCATACTCGTCAAAGACGATGGCGACGGGATTGCGCAGCGCCCAAGGCAGGATGCCTTCGTGGAATTCCGTGACCTGCTTGCCGTCGCGCAATTTGATCGCGTCTTTCCCGATCAGGTCGATACGGGAGATGTGGCTGTCGAGGTTGACGCGCACGGAGGGCCAGTTGAGGCGGGCGGCGACCTGTTCGATGTGGGTCGATTTGCCCGTGCCGTGGTAGCCTTGGATCATGACGCGGCGGTTGTGGGAAAAGCCCGCGAGGATCGCCAGCGTGGTGTCGGGGTCGAATTTATAGGTCGGGTCGAGGGCGGGAACGCGGTCGGTGGCTTCGGCAAAACCCTTTACCGTCATGTCGGTGTCGATGCCAAAAACATCACGCACAGAGATCGTTTCGGTTGGTTTGAGGTTCGCGTCCATCGTTCGTGCCCTTCTCGGAATTGCTTGAGTGTCTTCGTGCCCCAATGCGCGCTCGGGTGCAAGGGGCGGTGGGGGGTAAATGCGCACAGGCACCTCGCGCTGGCGTGATCAGGCGTGATCTGTGGTAAAAGATCCAAACCCCGCCCCGCCCCGTAACCCTTGTAACTTCGACGCAGTGTCGGAGTGCTAAACAGGGATACATACCATGAAACGCATTCTCGCAACCGCCGCCGCAACCGCACTTCTCACCGGGGCGGCATTTGCCGACCATCACATGGACAACCCGATGGTGGGTGGTGCCGAGATGATGGCTGATAAAACCATCGTCGAAAACGCCGTAAACTCTGCCGATCACACCACGCTGGTGGCGGCTGTGCAGGCCGCAGGTCTGGTGGAGACGCTTTCGAGCGAGGGTCCGTTTACAGTCTTCGCACCGACCAATGACGCTTTCGCTGCCCTTCCCGATGGCACCGTCGAGACGCTTTTGATGGAAGAGAACAAGGACCAGCTCACCAAAATCCTGACCTGCCACGTGGTTGCTGCCGATGTGATGTCTGAGGCGCTTGTCGGCATGATCGAGGCTGACGGGGGTGTGCACGATATTCCCACCGTGGGCGGATGCACGCTCAAAGGGTCCGTGTCCGATGGCATGGTGATGATCGAGGACGAGCAAGGCAATGCCGCCACCGTCACCATCGCCGATGTGAAACAGTCGAACGGCGTGATTCATGTGGTGGACAAGGTTCTTCTGCCCGCAATGTAATGCCACTTGCGGCCCGCGCGGATGGGTTAGACCGCTCCGCCGTGCGGCACGCAGGGCATGGAAGGTGCGCTTTCGGGCGCACCTTTTCCTATGTGGGGTAGGGAGGGTGTCCTTCCATTCGCGCATGGACACGGGCGGACGCGCCGCCTACATCTGGTCGGGACAAAACCAAACGCAGGGTGTGATATGAGCGGACTTCTGGCACTTCTCGACGACGTGGCGGGCATCGCCAAAATCGCGGCGGCCAATGTCGATGATATCGCGGGCCAAGCGGTCAAGGCTTCGGCCAAGGCGGCGGGCGCGGTGATTGATGACGCGGCGGTGACGCCGAAATATGTGCAAGGGTTCCAGCCCGCGCGTGAATTGCCCATCGTGGGCAAGATCGCCTTCGGCTCCATCCGCAACAAGCTGCTGATCCTCCTGCCTGCCGCACTCCTGATGTCGAGTTTCGCGCCATGGCTGATCACGCCTTTGCTGATGCTGGGCGGGTCGTATCTGTGTTTCGAGGGTGCCGAAAAGATCTATCACCTGTTCAAACCGCATGAACCCTATGCCGACGGTCAGGCGACGGGGGCGGGCGATCCGCGCCACCTCGAAGAAGAGAAGGTCCGCGGGGCGGTGAAGACGGATTTCATTCTCTCTGCCGAGATTATGACCATCATTCTTGCCGCACTCGATCCGACCGCGAACATCTGGTTCACGGCGGGGGCGCTGGCCATTGCGGGCGTTTTGATCACCGTTGCGGTCTATGGTGCCGTGGCGCTGATCGTGAAGGCCGATGATGTGGGGCTTTGGCTCGCGCGGGTCGGCAGGCTGTCATTCACGCGCGCGCTGGGGCGGGGCATCGTCAAGGTGATGCCGTGGCTGATGAAGGTCTTGATGGTGGTTGGCACCGCCGCGATGATCTGGGTCGGCGGGTCCATCGTGATCCACGGGCTGCACGAGTTCGGGGTGCATCAACCCTATCAGGGCATTCACGACCTCGCCCATGCCGCAGGCCATGCGGTGATGCAGGCGGAAGCGGCGGTGACATGGGGTGTCACGGCCTTCTTCGACGGGGTGTTCGGATTGATCTACGGGTTGATCCTGATCCCGATCGTGGCGCGGATTATCGACCCTCTTATCCGTCTGGGTACGGGCAAGGAGGCGGGGGGGCATCACTAAGGCTCCCTGCGCTCGACGCGCAATAGCTTAGCCCCACAGGCCTCTGTCCCGCTCAAGCCTAGCGGTATGTCAGCCTGTCTCGTCATCCGAACGAGGCGGCGCGCGCCTGATTTTGCGGAGGCGTAATTCGTGCAGGTGATCCGTCGGACATCTGTCATACGGTCCGTCCGTCAGGGTGCCGGCATCCCCGCTTTGCTGGCGCACGGCCCTGCGGGCCGCGCAACCCACCAGCAAGACGCCTAGCAGCCACAGGATGATCGAGGCGGGGGCGGAAATCACCGCCAGCGGCGCAACGAGCGCGCCAGAGACAAAGATCAACGGGGCGCTGGCCAGTGTCGTGATCGGCTCTTCCACAAGAAGCACCGAGGCGGCCAGAGCCAGAAGACAGGTCATGCCCGCGCTGAGCAGCATGGTGAGAAAGCCCGAGGTGAGCATCGCAACCGCCGACCCCGCCCACCACCGCAGAAAAATCGGCCCGAAAAACGCGCTACTTCCCGCCGCAGCGGCGGTCAGGCAGATCGCCGTTCCAAGCCCTGCTTCGCGCACAATGGTGTGGAAAAAGGACGGCAGCATCGCGCCCACGGTAAACGCCACAAGCGCCAGCCGCATGGGCAGCAGCGGGCGCGGGGCGGGTATGTGGGAAACCAGAGACATAGCGGGCGCGAACAACTCAATCGGATAGCAAACAAATGCACGGACAAGTCGGAAGACTAGGGTGCAAGTGTTACCAAATGGTTGATTGCTACGCGCCCGACGCCCTCACGCGCCGATACCCCGCCGTTACTTGAACCAGCGGCTTTCTTTGAGTTGGTCCCACGCCCAGACAACTTCCTGCAACTGCTCTTCTTGCGAGCGGTCACCGCCGTTGACATCAGGGTGCAGCACTTTGATCAGGGAGCGATACTGCTTCTTGATCTCGGCCTTGGTCCAGTGATCCTTGGCTTCCAGAATCTCCACGGCGCGGCGCTCGGTCGGAGGCAGCTTGCGTGTCGGCGCGCTGGGGTCGGATTTGCCGGGGTTGCGCGTGGCATTCTCGCCAAGCACCTCATGGGCATCATCAATCCCCAGACGCTCCCACGCGCGTTGCTCCACCGACTTCTTGCCAAAGGGCTTTGTCGGACGCTCGCCCGTTTGGGAGGCCTTGATTTGCTCTTCCATCTCTTCGGGCGTGGCGTTGTCGAAATAGTTCCACTTGAGATTGTACTCGCGCACGTGGTCCTTACAGAACCACTTGTACTCGTCGAGGTGATCGGGAGAGCGCGGCGCACGATACTGGCCCAGCTCTTCACAGCCTTCCCACTCACACTTGCGTTTCGATGTTTCGAATGCGCCGGACATGCCACGACGGCCGCCACGACGACGCTTCTTGTCCTTCGCTGCGGACATATCGAAACCGAAGGGATCGTTCTTATCCATCTGCATCAACCTTTTCGACTCGGACGCAAGACTTTAGAGGAGGAACAGGAAATGGAAAAGGGGCGCGGACGATGAAAATGGTTAAAGCGATAGAAGATCGGCTCAAGGCGGCGTTTTCTCCGCGTGAACTGGTGGTGATTGACGAAAGTGCCAAACATGCGGGGCATGCGGGCAACCCTGGCGGGGATGGCGAGACGCATTTCCATGTGCAAATGCGCGCCGATGCCATGGCGGGTCTGTCGCGTGTTGCGCGTCACCGTGCGGTGCATACGGCCCTTGGCGATCTGGTGCCTCAAATCCACGCGCTGTCGCTTGATCTCGACGCATAGGGGCTGCGGCGCATCTGCCTTCACCTGTTTGGAAATATCCCAAGGTGGTGCGGGAGGAGGGGAATCCCCCGTTTTCAGCTGCGCGGTGCCTCTTCGCTCTCACCCGTTAGTCGGGGCTCAATACGGGGGGTGACGGGCTCTTCTGCCGCCTCCTGCGCGGCAGCAGCGGCATCGGCGCGGGCTTCCGCTTCGGCCACGGCGGCATCGATCTCTTCGGTCGGATAGGCGCCGAGAACAGGCGCGCCTTCCTCTTCCAATTCGCGGCGGAAGACCAGAACCGTGTAGTAGCTCATGGTTTTCGAGGTCAGGCCCGAACGCTGCTCAAGCGGCAGCGTGTCGGAGCGCAGGTATTCCCACCCGTCGGCCCCGTAGCTGTTGAGCAGGGACATCAGGGCTTGCGCCATGCGGCCATCCGCGCCTTTGACGCCCTTGGCTTTCTCGCCCTTTTTGGGGGCGGGGACAGACAGGTATTCGTAGCGCGGCATGAGCTTTCTCCCTTGGGTCCATCGAGCAATGTGTCCCTGAGCGGGCGCGCAGGTCAAGCCCGCGTGCCCGTGGCACCTTACAGACCGAGTTTTTCCGTCACCATCTTGTTGACTGCGGCGGGGTTGGCCTTGCCACCCGTGGCCTTCATCACCTGACCGACGAACCAGCCCGCGAGTTTGGGGTTGGCCTTGGCCTTCTCGACCTGTGCGGGGTTGGCGGCGATCACCTCGTCCACGGCGGCCTCGATGGCGCCCGTGTCCGTGACCTGCTTCATCCCGCGGTCCTCGACGATCTGCGCGGGATCACCGCCCTCGGTATAGACGATCTCGAAGAGTTCCTTGGCGATCTTGCCCGAAATGTCACCCGCCTTGATCAGCTTGACGATACCGCCGAGCTGTTCGGGGGAAACGGGGCTATTGGTGATCTCCTTGTCGTCTTTCTTCAGACGGCCGAAAAGTTCGTTGATCACCCAGTTGGCCGAGAGTTTGCCGTCGCCGCCCGTGGCCTGAACCTTCTCGAAGAAGTCGGCGTTCTCGGTCTCGGCGGTTAGCACGCCCGCGTCATATTCGGACAGGCCGAATTCCTTCACGAAGCGTGCCTTTTTCTCGTCGGGCAGTTCGGGAAGTGTCTTGCCGATCTCGTCCACCCATTCCTGTTCGATCTCCAGCGGGAGAAGGTCGGGGCAGGGGAAGTAGCGGTAGTCATGCGCCTCTTCTTTCGAGCGCATGGAGCGGGTTTCGTTCTTGGCCGCGTCATAGAGGCGGGTTTCCTGATCCACCTCGCCACCGTCTTCCAGAATCGCGATCTGGCGGCGGGCTTCATAGTCGATGGCCATCTGGATGAAGCGCGTGGAGTTCATGTTCTTGATCTCGCAGCGCGTGCCGAGATGGGAGAAGTCCTGCGTTTCCTGATATTTCTCGTATTGACCGGGGCGGCAGACCGACACGTTCACGTCCGCGCGCAGGTTGCCGTTTTGCATGTTGCCGTCGCAAGTGCCCAAGTAACGCAGAATCTGGCGCAGTTTGAGGACATAGGCAGCGGCTTCTTCAGGCCCGCGGATGTCGGGGCGCGAGACGATTTCCATTAGCGCGACACCGGTGCGGTTGAGATCGACGAAGGACATATTGGGGTCCATGTCGTGAATCGACTTGCCCGCGTCCTGCTCAAGGTGGATGCGTTCGATCCGCACGAGACGCGCCACACCGGGTTCCATGTCCACAAGCACTTCACCTTCGCCCACGATCGGGTGGTAAAGCTGCGAAATCTGGTAGCCCTGCGGCAGGTCGGGGTAGAAGTAGTTCTTGCGGTCGAAGGCGGAGAAGAGGTTGATATCGGCCTTCAGACCCAACCCCGTGCGCACCGCCTGCTCGACGCAATATTCGTTGATCACGGGCAACATGCCCGGCATGGCCGCATCCACGAAAGACACGTTCGAGTTCGGCTCGTTGCCGAATTGAGTCGACGCGCCAGAAAAGAGTTTCGCCTTCGAGGCCACCTGTGCGTGGATTTCCATGCCGATCACAAGTTCCCAGTCTTCCTTCGCACCTGCGATGGTTTTGACTTTGGGGGTGGTGTATTCGAGATGGTCGAGCATGGTGTCTTGTCCTTACGCGTGCCGTTGGTCGGCCATTTGGGCATCTGTCTGGCCTTGCCCAAGCCTTCTAGGGCAGGGCGGGAGGCGGGGCAAGAGGGGCGTGTTTCAACTTGCCTTATAGGGGATGGATTGCGGCGCGCCCTCTTTGAGAATGTCGAAGGTCAGCCGCCCGTCCGCGTCGCGGCCCGCCTTGTAGGTGAGCAATTCGTCGGCTTCGTTGTCGGCGGTGAAGGTCAGCACTTTCGGGGCGATTTCCGTCACATCTGCGGCGGGGCGCAATTCGCTGGAGCAGATGATCAACTGGTCGCCGACCTGACAGGTGCGTGCCGCCGCGCCGTTGAGGATACACTGACGCGCGCCGCGCTCGCCGTAGATGACATAGGTGGAGATGCGTGCGCCCGACTGTTTGTTCCAGATATCCACGAATTCCATCGGCAGGATGCCCACGGCCTCGCAATGGTCGGGGTCGAGGGTGATGGAGCCGTGATAGTCGAGATCGGCCTCGGTAACGGTGATGCCATGCAACTTGGCAGCGACGAATTGTTTCATGGATAGCGGCTTTGGTTCTCGTGTCGGATTGGCGATTTGCGCGACTCTATGGCGCTCAGGGCCGCATTGCGCAAGGGGGGTGCTTTGCAACCGCCCGCGGATGGCGCATTATATGGGGGTCGATAGAGAGAGCGCTGCACGCCCCCATGCCGTTTTGCTACCTGAAATATCTGGCCTTTGGCCTGTTGCTCCTTGCCCTCCTGACGGGGCAGGCTCATGCGATGGAGCGCAGCCCGCTGCCTGTGCCGCGTCCCTATGTGCTTCGGATGCCCGAATTGCGTTGGCACAGCCAGCCCAAGGGGGAGGCGTGGACGCGTGCGACGATGGAGGCGGTGCAGACCCATGGCGCGCGGCTTTTGAATACCGTGCCGCGCGATATTGATGCGTGGTGTCCGGGCTATGCGCAGGCGGACAAATCCGACCGTGCGGCCTTTTGGGCGGGGTTGCTCTCGGCGCTTTCCTATCACGAAAGCACGTGGCGGGCGGATGCTGTGGGAGGGGGTGGGCAATGGTATGGCCTGACACAGATCGCCCCTCCTACCGCGCGTTGGCGCAGATGCCGTGCCCAGACGGGGGAGGCGTTGAAGAACGGCGCGGCGAACCTGTCGTGTGCCGTGCGGATCATGTCCGTGACCGTGCCGCGCGATCAGGTGGTCGCGGCGGGGATGAAGGGGGTGGCTGCCGATTGGGGGCCGTTTCATTCCGACACCAAACGCGCGGACATGCGGCGCTGGATCAGCAAGCAGCCCTTTTGCAAGGCGCGGATGACACGTTCGCCCTTTCCTATCCTGCGCCCGCAAGCGATGCTGCGTGAGGCGGTGTTGCCGCCTGCGCGCCCCTCCACGCGACCTTAGGGCGCACAAGGGCGCCAAAATGCACTGGCCTTGCGCGCCAAACCACCTTTGCCGCGCGCTCGACCCGTGATAGCCGTTTGACCAAACGATCAGCTATGACAAAGGAACCGCCCATGCCTGCTTTGCGCCCCGATATCGATCCCGATGGCCTGCTCGAATTTTCGGTCGTCTTCACCGACCGCTCGCTCAACCATATGTCCGCCGCTTTCCAAGGCGTGATGCGCGACATCCATGCGACGCTTTGCGAAGTCTATAACGCCGACACCGCAGCCGTTGTGCCTGGTGGCGGGACATACGCGATGGAAGCGGTGGCGCGGCAACTGGCGACGGGTGAGGATGTGCTGGTCATCCGCAACGGTTGGTTCTCCTACCGCTGGACGCAGATATTCGAGGCAGGGCAAATCCCCGCAAACGAGACTGTGCTCAAGGCGCGGCGCACGGGCAATGCCGTGGACGCCCCTTTCGCACCTGCGCCCATCGAGGAAGCGGTCGCGCGGATCAAGGCCGAAAAGCCCAAGGTCGTCTTTGTCCCCCACGTCGAAACCTCTTCGGGCATGATCCTTCCCGACGACTATATCCGCGCGCTCTCTGACGCTGTGCATGAGGTCGGTGGCTTGATGGTGCTCGACTGTATCGCCTCTGGCTGCGCATGGGTGGATATGAAAGCCACGGGCGTCGATGTGCTGATCTCGGCCCCGCAAAAGGGGTGGTCGGCGCAGCCTTCGGCGGGTCTGGTCATGCTCTCGGAGGCCGCAGTCGAAGTGGTAAAAGCGCGCCAGTCCACCTCCTTTGCGGTGGACCTTGGCAAGTGGCTCACGATCATGGAGGCCTATACGGGTGGGGGACATGCCTATCACGCCACCATGCCCACCGACGCCCTGCGCGCCTTCCGCGACACGATGCTGGAGACAAAGGAATATGGCTTTGCCAAACTCTGCGAGGCACAATGGGAGCAGGGCAACCGCGTCCGCGCCCTTCTCAAGTCGCGCGGCGTGAAGTCTGTCGCCGCCGAGGGTTTCGAAGCCCCCGGTGTGGTGGTCGCCTATACCTCCGATCCCGAGGTCCAGTCGGGCCGTGCCTTCGGCGCGCTGGGGATGCAGATCGCGGCGGGTGTGCCGTTGCAATGTGACGAAGGGCCAGACTATTCGACCTTCCGCCTCGGCCTCTTCGGCCTCGACAAGCTCTATGACGTGGACGCCTCGGTGGCGCGTCTGGAAGCGGCCCTTGATGAAGTCATGCCCGCGTAAGGCGCTTCGCTGCAAAATATTCGAAACGGCGCGTCCTGATTACGGGGCGCGCCGTTTGCATATCTGGGGGCGGAAAAAATAGGTCAGGTCTGGTCGGTCAGGTCAGAGGCCCAAGACCTGCCCGCATTACCCCGCGCCGAAGCGGTGTGACATCATGCACGGCCTTCAGACCCATCTGGCGGATTTGCCCCAGCATCCCATCGGGATTGCGCACCACGCGGTTGAATTTATCGACCACGAAAGCGCGGGTGGAAATGTCGCGGTGGCGGGCGCGAGCGTAGGTTTCGAGCATCGCAGGTTCGCCGATAGAGGCGGGGTTTTCAAGCGCAAGATCAAGAAGTTGCGCGACGTCGTTAAGAGACGTGTTCAACCCCTGCGCGCCGATGGGTGGCAGCACGTGGGCGGCCTCGGCAACCAGTGCAACCCGCTCGGCGCTCAGGCGGTCGGCCAGTTGCGTGATGATCGGGAAGGCCGCACGATGGGAGGCCAGTTCGAGCGCGCCGTAAAGCCCCGCCGAACGGTCGGTCATCGCCGCATTGAACGCCTCTGGCTCCATGGTCAGAAGCTCCTGCGCCCGTGGCCCGCGGTTCATCCAGACAACGGCAGAGGCGTGCCGCCCGTCGATGTCGGCCAGCGGCACCATGGTGAAGGGGCCACCCTCGCGGTAGATCTCGGTGGAGACATTGTGGTGCGGTGCCTCGTGGAAGGCGGTGAAGGCGAGCGACTTCTGACCGTAGCGCGTGGTCGTCACACCGATGCCCGCCGCCTCGCGCACGGGGCTGTTTCGCCCGTCAGCGGCGATCACCAGCTTCGCGCGAATCTGGCTTTTGTCGGTGAGCGTGACAATGGCCTCGCCCGTGCGCGTGAGCAGGGATTTCACCCCCGTGCCATAACGCATCTCGCAATTGGGAATGGAGGGCAGGATGGCGAAAAGCTCGCGGCGGATCACCCAGTTGAGGAAGTTCCAGCCGAACGGCTCGTCGGCGGTCTCCGCGCCTTCGAACTGGCGCTCGGAGCGGATTTCGGGCGCGCCTGTCTCCCCCGTCACTGTATCCACCACCCGCAGTGCATCCAGCGGCGTGGCATGGGGCGCGAGCGCCTCCCAGATGCCGATACGTTGGAAGAGGTCGCGCGCGGGTCGCAGGAAGGCGGTGGAGCGCAGATCGCTGCCCGCATCATCGCCCACCGTCACGGGCGGGGTCGGATCGACCATCACCGTCTTAAACCCGCTTGCGCCGAAAGCTGCGGCGGTGATCATCCCCGCAATGCCGCCGCCCGAGACGAGGACATCGACGGTTTCAAAGGGGGGGCGGGCGGCTGTGGTCATTTGGCTCTCCGGTCAGGACGCGGGCGCAATCGTCGTGTGACAACAGATAGCCCCGCGCGCGGCAAATGTCCAAGCGACAGGCGGTCACAACCCGCCCGCGCGCTGTGCCTTTATTTTCCGACCGTCAGCAGGATCAGGCAGAGGTAGATCACAGGCACGGCGGCCAGTGCGGTCAGGCCGAGTACGGGCCAGCCGAAGGTCGCGATCCCGACGGCCACGGCGGCGATAACGAGGACGATTACGGCGAGGACGGCGGCCACGCCTTTGGGGGAGATGGAGGCTTCCTCGTCATGCGCATCGACGGGTGCTTCGGCGGCGGGGATGTCTTGGGTCAGGGTGGTATCGTTCATGTGCGTTGTCCTTTTCGGAGCATCTGTGTCGCGGTCAGCCCGCGCGGGCGCGCGCGACACTTGCGGATGTGCGTTTGATCTGGCCCTTATCTATGCACGCACAGCGCCCCCGTCAGGGCGGCGCTTTGACGCGCGACCTCCGCGCGCAGCGGCAAAATCGCGCACGGGGTAAGGCGTTGATTTTGCGCGTCTCTAGCGGGAGAACTGGCGCAAGAAGGGCGCGAGGTCGTCGGTGTGGTGGTGGATGTGCGGCGCTATGGCGCGGGCCTCGATCGGGGAAACATGCACAGTCTTCATGCCGAGCGCGTGGGGCACTTCGAGATTGCGCGGGTCATCCTCGAACATCGCCGCTTTTCCAGTGTCGATCCCGTCGCGCCGCACCACCGTGTCAAAGGCTTCGGCCATCGGTTTGGGGTGAAAGTCCGCGTGTTCGATCCCGTAGACCGCGTCGAAAATCCCCGCCAGACCGCGCGCATCAAGAACCCGTTGGGCATAGGGCTCCGAGCCGTTGGTATAGACGATCTTGCGCCCGGGAAGCGCGGTGATGGCTGCGTGCAGTTCCGCGTCCCGCGCCAGCACCGTGAAGTCGATGTCGTGGACATAGGTGAGGTAGGGCGCGGGGTCGGTGCCGTGGAGTTTCATCAGGCCCGAAAGCGTTGTGCCGTAGTCCTTCCAATAGGTGTCGCGCAGGCGGTTGGCCTCTTGCGTGTCGACGCCCAATTCCTTCGCCACCCATGCGGTCATGCGCGGCTCGATCTGTGCAAACAGCCCCGCCGAGGGCGGATAGAGCGTGTTGTCGAGATCAAAGATCCACGTCGTCACATGTGTGAAATCATCGGCTACCATGGGGCGTTGATAGGGGAGGTTGTGGGTCGGGGCAAGCATGGTGGTACGGCGTCTTCGTCCTTTCGGGCCACCCGTGCGGCGGATTGTTGCTTGATCGCGCGGAGCCTCGCTCTGTAAGGTGCGCGGGATATTGCAAAGGATGCGCCGATGACCGAGCAACGCAGCGGGCACAAAGACGCCTACGAACTCATTTTGGAGGCGATTGATACGGGCGTTTACCGTCCGGGCGACCGGCTTGTGGAAAGTGAACTGGCCGAGAGGTTCGGTTTCTCGCGCACGCCGATCCGTGAAGCGCTGCAACGACTTGAGACCCAATCCATGCTGACACGCGACGGGCGGTCGCTGATCGTGGCCTCGCTGGATCACAACCAGATGGCCGATCTCTATGTCGTGCGCACCGAGCTTGAGGGGCTGGCCGCGCGCCTTGCCGCCCGCCATGCCACGCCCGAAGAGGCCCGCGTGTTGCGTGATATGGTGGAGGAGGATCGCAAGCTCGTCAGTGATCCCGAGGCGCTGGCGCGTGCCAACCGCCGCTTCCACAAGCAGATCCACCTCGCCTCGCACAACCGCTATCTCGTGCAGCAACTCGACCTCGTGCATCGCTCGATGGCGCTTCTGGCGACCACCTCGCTGGCAGTGGAGGGGCGCGGGGATGAGGCCGTTGCCGAGCATGATGCCATTGTCACCGCGATTGAGGCGGGGGATGGCGACACGGCGCACCGCGCGCTCAGCGAGCATATTTCCAAGGCCTTTGTCACACGGCTCAAGATCGACGCTGGCAAGGAGCGCTAAGCCGTTCTGCCGTCTCGCCGTCAGTCGAGTATCCGTTTCGGCCTTGCCAGATCGAGCAAGGGCGACAGGCGCGCGCGCGTACTTCGCGGCACGAAGGGCAGGTAGAGCCTGTCAGGGTTCAGCGGCGGCGCATGATGCGGGGTGAGAGGCGTGGCGACTGGGGCCTCGGAGAAACCTGTGAGCTTGAGTGGTGCGAGGGGCGGCGTGTTCTGTCCATAGGTCAACGCTTCGCACTGCGGCGCGGGGTCTGTCACTGAACTGGTCGTCTGCGCCTGCGCGCCCGCGCCGCGCGATGAGATGAAGAGCGGCGGTTCTTTCTTGGCCTTCGAGAAGGGGAGGTCGGTTAGCGTCTGTGCCATCTTTTCCAACACCCTGCCGATCCCGCGCGGCGTTTTGCACTCGGGGGCGTAGTAGTTGAAGCGGATACGCTTGCGTGCGCTCGGTGGCTTCGGGGTGTCCTGCGTCTCGTCGTCGGGGGCGGGCGGCAATAGCGGCTGGGGGTGGTCTAAGAGTTCCCGCAAGGCCTGAATCGGATCGTCGGACTGTGTGGCGGCCTCGCTGGGCGGTGTGACACGCATGGCGGGCGCGAGGGTGAGGATACCTGTCCCGCCCTCCATCTCCGCGTCGTGGTCATCCCATGCAGCGGCGCTGGCGGTTTCGGGGGATTGTTCAAGGGCGGCGTTAACAGGGATCGGAGTGCGCTGTGGCGGACGAGGCTGCGGCGTGCGGTCTCCCACGAAGACACCGCGCCCGAGCTCGACCACGCCATCCTTGCCGATTTTGGCGGCGGGTTTTTCGACGGGTTTGACGGGCTTGCGGCGGGGGCCTTTGGCGCGAAGCGCGGTTGCCTTAGCTTTGCTTGTATCGGCAACGCCGTGGGCGGTCTTGTCCCAGTAATAGGGCCGCACGACAATTTCCCACAGCCCCTTGATCGCGGCGGCGGTGGCAAGCGGGTAGTAGGCGTGCAGGGTCGGCACCCACGGCCAGAGCCACTTGTGCTTGCTCGTTGCGGTGGCAAACATCCCGACCGTTACCGTGATCACCTCGGAGGCCAGAAACAGTGCGCCGAGAGCGATGAACGCCTCTTGCGGCAGAATGCCCTTGAGCGGATGCGGTAGGCCGAAGAGCAGCGCCCAGAAGCTCCACAAGAAGGGCGCGAGGACGAACTGACTCAATGTGCCCAGAAAGAGCGCCTGCACGCCAAAAAAGCGCCACGGGCCGAGATCATTCAGCAGTTTGCGCGGGCTGCGCATATGCACCGCCCATGTCATCGCATAGCCCTTGAGCCAGCGCGAGCGTTGCTTGATCCACGGCCACGCGCGGCAGTTGGCCTCCTCGTCGGTGACGGTGGAAATCAACTCCGTGCGGTAGCCGTGACGCGCCAGACGGATGCCCAGATCGGCGTCCTCGGTGACGTTATGCGCATCCCACCCGCCCAATTCCTCGATAGCCTTGCGGCGGAAAAACAGCGTAGTGCCGCCCAAGGGAACCATCAGCCCCATGCGCTCGTATCCAGGCAGGATCACACGGAACCACGAGGCGTATTCGACGGTGAAACAGCGCGCCAGCCAGTTGGTGCGCGAATTGTAGAAATCCAGCACCCCTTGCAGGCAGGCCACGTCGGGTGCGGCGCTGTCGAAGTGGCGCACGACCTTTTTGATCTGGTCCTTTTCTGGCGCGTCTTCCGCGTCCCAGATACCGATGATCGACCCGCGACAGAAATCGAGGGCGAAGTTGAGGGCGCGGGGTTTGGTCTTCACCCCGCCGCGCGGCACGACGATCATGCGCATCCAGCGCGGCAGATTGGTGTTGTGGATGGCAAACTGGGTGACCTGATCGTCTTCTTCAACCACAAGGCAGATATCGAGCAACTCGCGCGGGTAGTCGATTCGCGACAGTCGTTTTATGAGCCGCGCCGCGATCTCGCGTTCGCGGAAGAGAGGTACCATGACCGATACGATCGGCATGGCCATGTCCGCGTGCGCGGTGGCGAAGGTCTGCCCGATTTCGCGGCGACGTCCCGCCTGCGCAAAGGCGGCGGCGATCTTGAGGCCCGAGTTGATGACGAGCGTCACGATTGCCCAGAGTGTCAGAACGATGAAAGTCATCCGCGGGGCGAAGACAGCGGCGGCCAGCGCCACCGTGCCCACCACCGAGATCAGGCGCGTCAGGCGTTTTATATCCATCTCGCGGCAGCTTTCGGAGGCGGCGACGCGGGTTTCGGCGGAGGCGGCGAGCTTGCGTTGGCGCGCGCGCAGCAGAGCATCGTGGACGGCGGTTTCGGAGGCCACGGCCATGCGCATCACGCCGAAATGCTTGGTCAATTCGGCGCGGTGTTTCTCGAATTCTTCGGGGCGGCAGGAGGCGACAAGCACCGCCCCGCCCGCGCGCCGCCACGGCAATATCCCGTCGCGCAGGCAGCGTTCGGCTCCCAGTTTCTCGATCAGCCGCACATCGGCGGGGTAGGTTTTGAAATCGGCCACGCAGGCGCCGTATTGCGTGGCAATCGCGGTATAAAGCGTTTCCTCGTCCACCATGCCGTGCGCCAGCAGGATGTCCCCGATCCGCGCATCTTCGCGTTTGCGCATGGCCGCGGCTTTGGCAATGTCGGCGGCGCTGACTGCGCCCATTTCGTGGAGCACCTGTCCCACGGGTTTGCGCCGTTTTGGTTCAGGCAGCAGGCGCGGGTGGGGATGGTCAACGGAATTGGCGGCCTTGTCGAGATCGGGCACGGGGACGGGCGCGGGATCCGCGCCACCGAGCACTATCTTGTGCTGTCCGAAATCCATATCCCAATGCTCCGCCATGTGGTCTGCGTTCATGTGAGTGGCGCGGCCGACTGGCCGCACGGGTGAGGGCTGCTCGCCCGTTTCGCGCTCTGGTTGAAAGCACCTCTCCACAGGACAGGGGCATGGTTAAAAAATGGTTAATAGGGCGGACGCACGGGGTGAAAGTTGCCGACCCCTTGCATGGTCGAAGGGGGTTCGTGAGGGCGTGGGAATGTGTGTGGCGCTCCGCAGGAGAGGTCTGGCGAAGTCGTCATGCGGACATGAAAACGGGGCCGACGCATCCTGCGTGGCCCCGTTTCAAATCTCTTTGAGTGTGTGCGCTCAGGCGACTTCGCGTTCGGCCATAGCGGCGGCGAAACGCTCGAAGAGGTAGTAGCTGTCCATCGGCCCCGGGCTTGCTTCGGGGTGGTATTGCACCGAGAAGACGGGTTTGCCTTCGACCTTGATACCACAGTTGGAACCGTCGAAGAGGGAGACATGGGTCTCCACCACACCTTCGGGAAGGGTTTGGGCATCCACGGCGAAACCGTGGTTCATCGAGGTGATCTCGACCTTGCCCGTGTCCTTGTCCTTGACGGGGTGGTTGGCGCCGTGGTGGCCGTGGTTCATCTTGATCGTCTTGCCGCCAAGGGCGAGCGCGAGCATCTGGTGGCCGAGGCAAATGCCAAAGACAGGCAGGTCTTTCTCCAGCACGCTTTTGATCATCGGAACGGCATATTCGCCCGTGGCCGCGGGATCGCCCGGACCGTTGGAGAGAAACACCCCGTCGGGATTATGTGCCAGCACCTCTTCGGCGGTGGCCGTTGCGGGAAGCACGGTCACATCACAGCCTGCAGAGGCAAGACAACGCAGGATGTTGCGTTTCGCGCCAAAGTCGATGGCGACGACCTTGTGGCCCTTGCCTTCGCGCTTGGGGTATCCGTCAGGCCATGCCCAACGCATTTCGTCCCACTTGTAGGACTGGGCGCAGGTCACGTCCTTGGCCAGATCGACGCCGACAAGACCGCTAAAGGCGCGGGCCTTGGCAACCAGTTCCTCAAGGTCGAAGTTGCCCTCGGGATCGTGGGCCAGCGCTACATGCGGCGCGCCTTGCTGACGGATCGCGCGGGTGAGGCGGCGGGTATCGACGCCGCCCATGCCGATGCGGCCGCGCTTGGCCAGCCACGGGGAGAGCTCCATCTCGGTGCGCCAGTTCGACGGCTCCGTGGGATCCCATTTGACGATCATGCCTTCGGCCACTGGCTCGGAGGTCTCGTCGTCCTCGGCGTTGGTGCCCGTGTTGCCGATATGCGGGAAAGTGAAGGTGACGACCTGACCTGCGTAAGAGGGGTCCGTCATGATTTCCTGATAGCCCGTCATAGCGGTGTTGAAGCACAGCTCGGCGGTGGTGACGCCTGTCGCGCCAAAGCCTTTCCCGTAGAAAACGGTCCCGTCCGCGAGAACGAGACACGCGGTTGGTTTTTGCGACGTTTCAGCCGTTGTCATGACCCGACTCCCATGTGCCCAAAATTGTCGGGAACCTATGGAAAGTGACCGCCGTGGTCAAGGACGATCGCCGCAGGTGCAGCATGAAAAGCGAGGGAATCGGCAAGGATTGGGTAACGTAACGAATTCAATGGTTTAGCGATTTATATCCATGTTGAGCTTGGCTGCCCGTTTCGCTATGGTGCAGGCTTGCGATAGCAATGGGATGATGACTTTATGGATATGCGCACCCGCATCAACAGCGCCCTGAAAACGGCGATGAAAGAGAAGGAAGCGAGCCGTCTGGCGACGCTTCGACTGGTTAACGCTGCCATCAAGGACCGCGAAATTGCTGGTCGGTCAAATGGCGTCGAGACCGAGATCAGCGATGCCGAAGTCCTTGCGATCCTTGGCAAAATGGTCAAGCAACGTCAGGAAAGCGCGAAGGCTTTCGAAGAGGGCGGACGCCTTGAACTGGCCGAAAAGGAACGTGCCGAGATCAACGTGATCGAGGAGTTTCTGCCGCGTCAGCTATCTGCCGACGAGACTTCCGCTGCGATTGATGCTGCCATTGCTGCGACGGGGGCCTCCTCGATCCGCGACATGGGCAAAGTCATGGGCGCGCTCAAGGAAAAATACACAGGTCAGCTCGATTTCGGAAAAGTTGGCGGCATGGTGAAAGACAAGCTCGCCTGACACGCTGCGGAATTGATCCGTGAGAATACACGCCGCGCTCCCGTAAGGGCGCGGCGTTTTTCATGGCGCGGGGGGCGGTTTGGGCGCAGGTGTCTCGCGCAACCGTTGCAAGACCTGCGCGAGTTCGTCGTGCAAATCCTGTCGCTCTTCGGGGCTCAGGAATGAGCCAAGCTCGACCTCCCGTGTTTCGCCTGCGCCGCCGCCCTTGAGCGTGAGGTACTGCTCGACCTTGCCCTTGGGGTGCAGGGTCAGGCGCAGCCAGTAAGGATTGGTCTTCCAGTCAAAGCGCTCGCCCTTCGCGCTCCAGTGGGTCAGTTCCAAGCGGTCGCGCCAGATGGACACCTCTTCGTGCAGCAGGTCGCGGTCCGAGCGCCGCAGCGCGACCCAGAGCGCGGCGAGCGCCCCCATCATGCACAGCAGTAGAATCCAGAAAGCCGTTGTCCCGATAAAGGGCACGACGGGGATCAGGCCGAGAAAGAACATGCCGAGGATCGTGGCCGAAAACCCTTTTGACGGCAGGGAACGGTGCGGCCAGACCTCAAGGCGCAGCAGCGGCGCACCATCGGGCGGCGCGACCTCGGGCATGGGCGCGGTATGCGCGGGGGTCCATAGGTAGGGCATCTAGGGCATTGTGTGGTTGTGCGTTTAGCGCAAACCTAACGCGTCACCTGCCTGCGCGAAAGGGTCAGGGGGTCGCAGGCTTGTGGGGGGAAGCGGGGGCTCTTAGATCGACACGCATTGAAAGACGGTCTGATCCTCGAACTTGTGGCCCGCCGAGTGGAGCAACCCGATCCGTGTTCCGTCGAAGGCATAGGTCGCGCGGATCTGTTGGGTGCGGGTGGCATAGGCGCCTGTCCCCGAATGTTCGAGGATGGCGAGAAACCAGTCGGCTTTTGTGTGTTTGAGGAAGTTGGCCGCTCTGTGCGCCTCCTGACTTGTCCAGCTTGCACGCACCACGTGAGCGATGGCTTGAGCGTGGGCGAGGATCTCCTTCGGCTTGGGGCCAGAGAAATCGAACAGAGGTTCGCGCACGGCGATCAGCATTGCCACGCTATCGCGCCCTGTATTGGCGTCGAACATGGGCGAAAACTGTGGGTCATGCCATGTGGTGGGCCATTTTGGGCGTTGCCCGCGGTCAAAGAGTCTGCCGACGATTTCAAACATTTCCGTGCTCGTGCTTCTGTCTATGACGCCAGCCTAAAACATGATTGCGCACAAAAAATGACCTGCGCGGGGCTTTGGCGTCGCAAGTCTTAACAGGCGCGAAAGGCGGGGTATGAAATGCGCGAAGGTGCAAAAGAAAAGGCCCCGCGGGTGCAGGGCCTTTCCAGTATCTCGATGGGGTAGGGACGCTTAGTGCGCGTGTTCCTTGTCCCAGTCCTCACGCTTGGGCAGCGTTTCAAACGTATGCTCGGGCGGCGGGGAGGGCAGTGTCCACTCCAGCGTGTCGGCATATTCGTTCCAGTAGTTGTTCTCGGTCACGCGCTTACCTGCGATCAGCGTGTAGAACACGACACCGATGAAGAACACGAAGGACGCGAAGGAGAGCATCGCACCCCAGCTGGAAACGTAGTTCCAGTGCGCGAAGGCTTCGGGGTAGTCGATGTAACGACGCGGCATACCCTGACGACCCAGGAAGTGCTGCGGGAAGAAGGTCAGGTTGACGCCCACGAAGAACATCCAGAAGTGCAGCTTGCCTGCCCATTCGGGGTATTGGCGACCAGACATCTTGCCCATGTAGAAGTAGATACCGGCGAAGATGGTGAAGGCCGCACCCATGGACATGGTGTAGTGGAAGTGCGCCACAACGTAGTAGGTGTCGTGATAAGCGCGGTCCACACCAGCCTGCGACAGAACGATGCCTGTCACGCCGCCGATGGTGAAGAGGATCAGGAAGCCGAAGGCGAAGAGCATCGGCGTCTTGAACTCGATGGAGCCGCCCCACATCGTCGCAATCCACGAGAAGATCTTAACCCCTGTGGGCACGGCGATGACCATGGTGGCCAGCATGAAGTAGGACTGCTGCGAAAGCGACAGGCCAACGGTGTACATGTGGTGCGCCCAGACGACGAAGCCAAGAGCCCCGATCGCGATCAGTGCCCAGACCATCGGCAGGTAGCCGAAGATGGGTTTGCGCGAGAAGGTGGCAATGATGTGGGACACAAGACCGAAGCCCGGCAGGATCACGATGTAGACTTCGGGGTGACCGAAGAACCACAGGATGTGCTGGTAGAGGATCGGGTCGCCACCGCCACCCGGCTGGAAGAACTGCGTGTCGAAGTTACGGTCGGTCAGCAGCATGGTGATCGCGCCTGCCAGAACGGGCAGGGACAGAAGGATCAGCCACGAGGTGACAAAAACCGACCATGCAAACAGCGGCACTTTGAACAGCGTCATTCCCGGTGCGCGCATGTTGAGGAAGGTGGTGATCATGTTGATCGCACCGAGGATCGAGGAGGCACCCGAGACGTGAACCGCGAAGATCGCAAGGTCCATCGAATAGCCGCCCTCATTGGTCGATAGCGGTGGATAGAGCACCCAGCCAACACCAGAGCCAAGCTGGCCGTTACCACCCGGGGCGAGCATCGAAGCCACGCCAAGCGCCACACCCGTGACAAAGAGCCAGTAGGAGAGGTTGTTGAGGCGCGGGAAGGCCATATCGGGCGCGCCGATTTGCAGCGGCATGAAGTAGTTGCCGAAACCCCCGAAGAGCGCGGGAATGACGACGAAGAACATCATCAGCACGCCATGATAGGTGATCATCACGTTCCACAGGTGGCCGTTGGGCGTGCAGGGGTTGGCCATGAGGCCTTCCATACACATGTATTGGACACCCGGTTCCATGAGCTCGAGGCGCATGAAGACGGTGAAGCAAACAGAGATAAAGCCCACGGCAGCCGCCGTGAACAGATAGAGGATACCGATATCCTTGTGGTTCGTGGACATGAACCAGCGCTGGAAAAAGCTCCGGTTATCCTCGTGCTCGTGGCCGTGAATGGCTGCGTCTGCCATGCGGTCCTCCCGATTTTCAGTGCGTTGTAGTGGTGCGAAGTTCAGTGCGTATCAGCGTTTCTCCCCCTATCTTTCCCAAAAACCCGAACGGATTCCAAGTCCAGATGGCGGAATTGGAATACGTCTTAGAGGCTCCCGCGCGCCCGCGCAATGTGTCAACGCGTCTCACGCGCAAGAAAAATGGTGTGTGAGGGGGTGGGCTATGCGCTTTTGCCGAGACAGGAGGGCAAGATGTGGGGAACGCTGTGCGTAAATCCGAGACAGCGTCCTCAAAAGCAAAACGCCGCCCGACGGGGGAGCGGCGTTTCTTTGGGGTATGTTTTGTCGCTTACTCGGCTACGGAGGCGAGGTAGGTTGCGATGTTCTCGCCTTTTTTCAGCTTGAAAGTCATTTTCGACTTTGCGCTCTCGCCGAGGTAGTCGGAGAGGAATTTCTTGGGGTCGGCGACATATTCGGTGAGGTTTTCCTCGGTCCACACGAGACCTGCTTCGCCAGCGGCTACGATGCTGTCGCCGTAGCGGAAATCTTCGACGGTGCCTGCGGTGCGGCCGATCACGCCGTAGAGGTTGGGGCCGGTCTTGCCGCCCTTGATGATGGTCTCGTCAGCCGAGGCGATGGTGTGGCAGGCTTTGCACTTGCGGAAATCTTTCTCGCCGGCAGCTGCATCGCCCGCAGAGGCGGCTGCGGAGGTGGCGAGAAGAGCTGCGGCAGTCAGTGCGAAAAGTTTATTCATTATGTGTCTCCGTGTGCTTTTGTTTTCGTGGCGGTGAACATACAGGTTTTCGGGTTGGTTTATAGGTCAGGATTGTCGCAGGGGCAAACCTGCCTTTAGCCAGATGCATGGCTCGGCGCGCCCGCAGGAATCAGTCGAAAACCTCGTAAAATGCGCGTTTTAGGGCAACATCTACGTCATCCATTGTCACAGGCAGGCCAAGATCGACAAGCGATGTTACGCCGTGTTCGGTGATGCCACAGGGGACAATGCCGTCGAAATGGCTCAGGTCGGGCTCAACGTTGATCGACAATCCGTGAAAAGACACCCATTTACGGATGCGCAATCCGATGGCGGCGATTTTGTCCTCCGCCTTCGCGCCTGTTGCGGTGAGCGGTTTGTCGTCGCGCACGACCCAGACGCCCACGCGGCCTTCGCGAATCTCGCCCTGCACATTGAATTCGGCCAGAGCGGCAATGACCCATGCTTCCATGTCGGCCACGAATTTGCGCACGTCCTTGCCGCGCTTGCCCACGTCGAGCATGGCGTAGGCCACGCGCTGACCTGGTCCGTGGTAGGTATATTGTCCGCCGCGTTTGCTCTCATAGACGGGGAAGCGGTCGGGGTCGACGAGGTCTGCGATCTTTGCGGAGGTGCCTGCGGTGTAGAGCGGCGGGTGTTCTACGAGCCAGATCAGCTCCTCGGCTTCACCCTTGGCAATGGCCTCGGCGCGCGCTTCCATCGTGGCAACCGCCGTGTCGTAATCGGTGAGACCTTCGGAATTTTTCCACTCGACCATGGGCGTCACGCGGGCAAAAGGCCCGCCTCCTTGCGTTTCTTCACTTTGGCGCGGATCGAAAGGGCGCGAGGATCGACAGCCTTTCGTTTTCACGCAGAGCACATGGCACGGGCAGGGCGCATTTGTCTAGCGCTGCCGCCCTGATGCGACGCGGGGGATTCGCGGGGTGTTTTGTGCGTAATCATGGAGGGTCATAATTGATCCGCTGCCTTTGTGCTTGATGGCACAGATGTTAGCGCAAAATTTGCCATATTGGCAGTTTTTGCTCGGAGGTAAGCGGACCCATGCTAGGATTTTGCCATTAACAGTAAACGGGGGACGCTATGCGTTTGAAACACTTTATCTCCGCCGGTTTGGCCGCAGCCATGTTGATGGGAACCACCGCACGGGTGGACGCGGGAAATGATTTTGTTGCCGGTGCCATTATCGGTGGGCTGCTTGGTGCGGCCGCCAACCAGAACAAGAAAACCACGCGGACCTACCGACCGCGCTTGCCCTCGACGCAGGAAGGCAAGGAAATTCAGGCCTCGCTGAACTACTTCGGGTTCAATGCGGGCACGGTGGACGGACAGCTCGGAGCCAAGTCCCGCACCGCCATCTCTTCCTATCAGGCCTACCTTGGCTACCCTGTGACGGGGCAGTTGACGCCGTTTGAGCAGGAACTGTTGATCTCGTCCTATAACCGCGCGCAGGCGGGCGGGTCGCAGACCGTGCAACTGGTCGCGGCGAGCCCTGACGGAACGCGCGGGTTGCTCAAGACCTTCCGCGCTGAAATGGCGGCAAGTTCTCCTGCGGGGGCTGTCGGTTCGACAACCACCGTCGTCGTCAATCCCGCCGCACCCGCGACAGGCACCGCGACAACCACCACCGTCGCCGCAACGCCCGAAAGCGGGCAGGGCACGATGCCGTCCTTTGCGGCGGCACAGGGTGAGGCGATGCCGAACTTCCTTGGCGGTGGCGCGGCTATTTCGCTCGCCTCCCATTGCAACAAGGTGTCGCTGCTGACCAATACCAACGGCGGATTTGTCACCGAGGCATCGATGAGCGATCCCAATCAGGCGCTTAACGAGCAATTCTGCCTCGCGCGCACCTACGCGATTTCGCAGGGCGAGGAGTTGATCTCCAAGGTGCAGGGATTCACCCCGCAACAGATCGCCGCGCAATGTGAGGGGCTTGCGCCTACCATGACCGCGCAGGTCGCTGCCTTGTCAATCAAACCGCGCGCGGAAGTGCTGACCGATACCTCGGCCTTCGTCCTGGGTTCTGGCATGTCCCCCGCGCAGCTTGCGGGCACGGCGAAGATCTGTCTTTCGGTCGGCTACCGCACCGACAATATGGATGTCGCGCTGGCCTCCTCGCTGCTTCTGGTGGCGCTTGGCGAGCGGGCCTATGGCGAGTTGCTGGGTCACCACCTGAGCCAAGGCGTCGGCGCCACGCAGCGCCCCGATCTGGCACAGGCATGGTATGAGGACAGCCTTCAGGCCATCGAGGCGGGCCTGCCTGCGGTCTTCGCACCTGGTCAGCCCGAACGTCAGGGGCTTTTGCGCAAGGCGTCCATGTCGCTGAGCGGAGTGCAAGCTGCGCCCACACCCGTGGTGCCGGCATCGGGAACGGCGCTGCCCGCGTTTTCCGTGACCGAGTGACCTGATCCACGGTCCCGATCCCGCCCGTTTTAGTGGGCGCTTGAGAGAGGCGAAAAAAAACCGCCTCTCTTTTCATTTTCCTCTTCACTTCCCTCAACTGCTTCGTTAGATAGCCCCTCACCAAGCCTAGACAGTGCGGTCGTGGCGGAATTGGTAGACGCGCAGCGTTGAGGTCGCTGTGGGGTAACACCCGTGGAAGTTCGAGTCTTCTCGACCGCACCATTTACTCCCTAGAGAAATCACTGGTTGCCCTATGTCTCGTCACAACTGACGGGAAAATCTGCGTGGGCGTCGTTGTGTTCAAAGTCTCGGGCAGCAGGTTGCAAAGGCCGTCCTATTTTCCCCAGCTAAAGCACCCTACGCCTGTAATGCCCATGCCGAAGTCATAAATCACTGCGTTCAGCCCGTTCCATCGCACGAATTGCTCGGCGGTGAAGGTGTCCACGAGGGCGTAGACCTCCAGATATAAGGGTAGATCATCTTTGCTTTCGTCGGCGTTTCCGCAGACGAGGAAGATCGGGAAGTTTTCGATCCAGACTCTCTTAGCAGTTCGGTAGCACGTTAAGTCGTCAACACCGACATACGAAAAATCCCGCCAGCGCGTGGCCAGCGGGATCGTTTTGCCTGACAGCTTGGATCAGTGCAGGTCGAAGCGGTCGGCCTCCATCACCTTGGTCCATGCGGCGACGAAATCGCGGGCGAATTTCTCCGCGTTGTCGTCTTGGGCATAGACCTCTGCATAGGCGCGCAGCACCGAGTTGGAGCCGAAGACCAGATCGGCGCTGGTCGCGGTCCATTTCACCGCGCCCGTCTTGCGGTCACGGATTTCATAGGTGCCATCGTCGAGCGGATGCCAGCTGTAGTCCATGTCGGTGAGGTTGACGAAGAAGTCTGTCGTCAGGGCACCAACGCGGTCGGTGAAGACCCCATGCGCTGAGCCGCCGTGGTTGGTGCCCAGCACGCGCATCCCGCCGACCAGAACGGTCATTTCGGGGGCGGTCAGGTCGAGCAGCTGCGCACGGTCGAGCATCATCTCTTCGGGTGAGACCACGTAGTCCTTTTTCGACCAGTTGCGGAAGCCATCGGCCAGAGGTTCCAGCGCGGCGAAGCTCTCCGCGTCCGTCATCTCATCGGTGGCATCCCCGCGACCAGGTGTGAAGGGCACGTCGATGCTATGACCCGCCGCCTTGAGCGCCTGTTCCAGACCGACCGTGCCTGCAAGCACGATGGTGTCCGCAATCGACGCACCCGCCTCGGCGGCCAGCGGTTCCAGAACGGAGAGCACCTTGGCCAGACGGTCGGGCTCGTTGCCTTCCCAGTCCTTTTGCGGGGCCAGACGGATACGTGCACCATTCGCGCCGCCACGGTAGTCCGAGCCGCGGAAGGTCCGCGCACTGTCCCATGCGGTTGCGACCATTTCGGCCACGCTCAACCCGCTTGCGGCGATCTTCGCCTTCAGCGCGTCCACGTCATAGCCTGTGCTGCCTTCGGGAATCGGGTCTTGCCAGATCAGATCCTCTTTGGGGGCATCGGGGCCGATGTAGCGCGTGTTCGGGCCGAGATCACGGTGGGTCAGTTTGAACCACGCGCGGGCGAAGGTTTCCTTGAAATACTCGGGATCGGCCATGAACTTCTGGCAAATCTCGTTGTAGATCGGGTCGACCTTCATTGCCATATCGGCGTCCGTCATCATCGGGTTGTGGCGTTTTGACGGGTCGGAGGCATCGCGGGGTTTGTCCTCTTCAGCGATGTCGACGGGTTCCCACTGCCACGCGCCTGCGGGCGATTTGCGCAATTCCCATTCGTGGCCGAAGAGCATCTCGAAGAAGCCCATGTCGAATTTCGTCGGCTCGGTCGTCCATGCGCCCTCAAGGCCCGATGTCACCGCATTGGCTGCTTTCCCTTCCATTGCGGGGTTGGTCCAGCCAAAGCCTTGTTCGTGCAACCCAGCGGCTTCGGGTTCGGCGGTCAGCGCACCCGCATCGCCGTTGCCGTGGGTCTTGCCCACAGTGTGACCACCCGCCGTGAGTGCGGCCGTTTCTTCGTCGTTCATCGCCATGCGCGCAAAGGTCTCGCGCACTTGCAGGGCGGTTTTCGCGGGGTCGGGTTTGCCGTTGACGCCCTCGGGGTTCACGTAGATCAGCCCCATCTGCACGGCGGCCAGCGGGTTTTCCATGGTGGAGGGCTTGTCCACATCAGCGTAACGCTCGTCGGAAGGGGCCAGCCATTCCTTCTCCGCGCCCCAGTAAGTGTCCTTTTCAGGGTGCCAGATGTCCGTGCGGCCAAAGGAGAAACCATAGGTTTTCAGCCCCATGTTCTCATAGGCGATGGTGCCCGCCAGAACGATCAGGTCGGCCCAGCTGACCTTGTTGCCGTATTTCTTCTTGAGCGGCCAGAGCAGGCGCCGCGCCTTGTCGAGGCTGGCGTTGTCGGGCCATGAGTTCAGAGGGGCGAAACGGATGTTGCCCGTGCCGCCGCCACCGCGCCCGTCGGCCAGACGGTAAGACCCTGCCGAGTGCCAAGACAGTCGGATCATCAAGCCGCCGTAGTGACCCCAGTCGGCAGGCCACCAGTCCTGACTGTCGGTTAGGAGCTTGTGCATATCGGCTTTGAGCGCGTCGAAATCGAGGTCTTTCACCGCTTCGCGGTAGTCGAAGTCCGCATCCATCGGATTCGTGCGTGTGTCGTGTTGGGCCAGAATGTCGAGGTTGAGCGCATTGGGCCACCATGACGTGTTCGTGGCCTTATTCATCGTGTTCGCGCCGTGCATGACGGGGCATTTGCCACCCATATCGTTGCCGTCCATCGTATCTCTCCTGTGTGACGCAGGGCCGTGCCCGCGCAATGACTTGATGCTGGGAGAGTAAGGGAAGTGCATCATTATGAAAATTGAAAAGACCTAATTGCTATGATAACCATAGGTTATGACAGGAAATGTTCTGAACGCACTTACCCTAAAACACCTGCGCTATTTTGCGGCGCTTGCCCGCCAACGCCATTTCGGCCGTGCCGCCGACGAGGTGTCGATTTCGCAACCTGCCATGTCGGTGCAAATCCGCGAGTTGGAGGCGCTGATCGGTGCGCCTCTGGTCGAGCGTGGTGCGCGGCAGATACGGCTCACCGATCTGGGGGCGCGGTTTGCCGAGGCGGCGGAGGCAATCCTGCGCGATGTCGATGCATTGGGCGATATGGTGCGCGGGGCGCGTGAGGGGTTTGCGGGGCCGCTCAGGATCGGTGTGATCCCGACGATTGCGCCCTATATCCTGCCGCGTCTGATCACGGATCTGGCGGCGCGCTATCCCGACCTTGATCCCCGTCCGCGCGAGACGGTGACGCAAAGCCTGATTGCGGAGCTGGTCGACGGGCGGCTCGACTGCGCGCTTATGGCCTTGCCTGTGTCGGAACCTGCGCTGCACGAGGTGGAGATTGTCGAGGAGGAGTTCGTTCTGGTGCGCCACGCCCGCGATGCCGACCGCGCCGTACCCAATCCCGAGACCCTGCGCCAAATGCGGTTGCTGCTACTGGAGGAGGGGCATTGTTTCCGCGATCAGGCACTGTCCTATTGCGCCAAGGGGGGCCGTGGCCCGCGCGACATGATGGAGGGCTCGTCGCTTTCGACGCTTGTGCAGATGGTCGGCGCGGGGATCGGTGTGACGCTGGTGCCGCAGATGGCCGTTGCGACCGAGACCCGCGCGGCCCCAGTCAGTGTCGCCCACCTCTCGGACCCGCGGCCCACGCGAACCATCGGTATGGTCTGGCGAAAAACCAATCCGCTTGGCGCGCGCTTGGCCGAGATCGTGCCACTGGTGCGCGAAGCCACCGCCGCCGCAATCGCGGCGGGGGAGGCGCGTATGGTGGAGACTTAATGGACGGGCCCGTCCATCCCAACGGGCGTTCGAGACAGGCCGTTCAAACGGGCGGTCTTTTGATGCCATCGCGCTTGGTCAGATCCCCGCGCCGCTCTCTTAAGCTATCAGGAGCTGTGTCTCGTGTTCCTTGAGGCAGCGGCGTGCGGTCGGGACGTTGGTATAGGGCAGGGCGCGCAACTCGGGGAAGAGGGCGAAGATTTCCTCGCGCGCCCTTTCGGTCAACGCCCCAAGCGACTGCTCGGAGGGGTAGAGGCTTTCGGAGGGCGCGCCTTCCGAGAAGACCACTTCATGCGTGTCGAACATCATGTGGAAATACTCGACCGTGCCCCTTGTGCGGCGGCGGATCGTGCTGTCGTTGACCAGATACTTCGCGGGGGCAAAGACCTCGTCCGTGTCGAACAGGATTTCCGCGCGCCACCCGTTCAGAAGCATACGGTGCTGGGGTGAGACGGTGAGGGCGGCATCGTTTCCGATTGCACCCGCGCCGATTTCGATGGGGGCGAAACGGCCTTCGGCGGGCACTTCGCGCGAGCCGATCCAGCGCAGCGGTTGCGGGCCGTGGTCCAAGGTCAGGATCAGATCACCCGCGCGTAGGTCTTCGATTTTGCGGGGCCCATAGGGGGTTTCGATCCGCGTGCCGCGTCCGAAGCAGATGATCGTCTCGATATTGGAGAAGTTGACGACCGTGCCATTGGTCAGTGTGAGCGTGCCGTTTTCTTGGTCGGGCGTGTAATAGGTGATCGAGCCAGGGGTAAAGAGATCACCGAGGCTGTTGAGGTCGAGCGTGTCACCCGTATCGCTGTCGTCGGTTTCCGATCCATTGATGGTGATCATGTCGCCGTTGATTTCCGACGGATCGAAAATGAAGGTGTCGTTGCCGTTGCCGCCATCGGCCCTGTCACCGCCACCGACGTAGATGGTGTCGTCGCCAGCACCGCCCTGGATGCTATCTGCGCCTGCGCCACCGTAGATTGTGTCGTCGCCCGCGCCGCCGTCGATCTGGTCATCGCCGCCGCCACCCAGAATGGTGTCGTTTCCGTCGCCGCCATAGAGGATGTCGTCGCCGTCGCGCCCGTCGATGTAGTCGTCACCCGCGCCCCCGTCGAGGACGTTGGTAAAGGCGTCTGCACCTTCACCCTGACCATCGTAACCGATCAGCGTGTCGTCGTAGTCCGAGCCAATGATTCCGTCGATGCCCGAGCCGCTGTCGCCCTCGGCGTGGCCACCCGAATAGGTGCCGTTGGTGAGATCCACGTTCACGGCGGCATCGGAATCGGAATAGTCGATGGTGTCCTGACCCGATGAGCCGAAATGGGTATCCGCGCCTTCGCCACCGATGAAGGTGTCGTCGCCCTCCTCGCCGTAGAGCGTATCGTCGCCCGCGCCGCCCGTGATCGTGTCGTTGCCCGCGCCTGCGTAGACGATATCGTCCTGAAGGCCCGTATCAATGATATCGTCGCCATCGCCTGCCTCGACGACATCGGCGGCACCTTCGGTGATCGCGTCGAAGTGGATGTCGGAGATCAGCACGCCCTGTTGGGATGTCGCGAGGTTGCCGTAGTAGACTTCGATACGCGAAACGGGGCCGTCGATCTCGACCAGAAGCGAGCCCGCGGCTTGCGTAGGGGCAGTGCCGCCTGAATCCGCTACGACCGTATTGCCCGATTGCGACATGGCCGAACCGGGGGTGAGGGTCACGGAAATTTCGGTGACGCCATCAGGCCCGTAGGCGGTGATGGTGATAACGTCGGTAAAGGCCGCCTCGTCGATGTCGGCGATGCGGAAGGAGACGTTCTGGACCGAATCCGAGGTGCCGCTTGATGGATCGTCCGCGGAGAAGTCGAGCGTGAGTGTTGCAGTGTCCGAGCCAGTGCCTTGTCCGACCGTATTGTCACCCAATAGGAAGAGCGAACTGGTGGGGTCGAAGTCTTCGTTCGTGGCGGTGTAGATATTCGACTCGTATGCGGTTTCCGAGGTTTCAACCGCGTAGAGGCCGGGGCCATGGTCGATCACGGCGTAATCGACCTTGACGCCGTTAATGGTTGTCGAGCCACCGCCGCCCATAATGTCACTTGAGCCGAGAACGTCTTCCCAGCTCAGTACGGAAGGTGTTGGCGAGGTGCCGTCAAGCACGTCCCCCTGCGCATCCGTATCACCAGGGGCCATTGTGTCATCGTCCGAGGTGCCGTCGAAAACGCCGCTGTAATCGGACCATGTGAAGGAGGTGTCGCCGCTCGAAGCAACCACGAAGCTGTCGTATTCGACAACCTCATAGGATCGGCCTTCGATCAGGGGGCGTTCGGAAAGCGCATATTGACCAGATGCGCCGCCACTTTCGACGTCGAGTTGGGCGACCTGAAAGGTCTCGCCCGTTACCGTGTCGCGGATGGTCCATTGTGCTTCGTTGTCGACCTTGACATTGGTCGACGTCGAGCCGCCCACCGTGACCGTTCCCGTGGTGGAGTTTTCGCCCGCGTTATCGTCGTCGAATGCGTCGTAGTCTACACCCGTGCCCGTGTCATTGATGGTCGCAACACCCGAGGGGCTGCGTTCCTCGTTGTAGACATAGGTGCCCGACCCGCTTGTTCCGAAGAATGTTGCGGGGTTGAAATTGTAAAATTGGACAACACGGGTTGCCATGGGCTGCTCTCTCTTCTGCTCTTAAGCACGGGGAATGTTGCTGGTCCCCTTTCGACGCGTTCTGCGCATCTGGGCGGGGCCGCCTTGTCCCGTCCAATTATGTTCATTTTGTGGAATATCCACGCTTGCCAGATGATTTCTGTCCAAACGGTCTAAAGCTGATGCAATTTCTTGCGACGTGGCGCGCATGCGGGCCGCGTGTGAAGCCGTTTCGCACAAGCAAGTGTCCTAGCGGGCATTCTGCCGATATGCGCATTGCGCCACGCCAGATTGCAACCCACCTCGGCGTTGGTCTATCCGAGGGGTTGGGCGCGCCGTGGCGGGCTATGTCAGGGCAGGACGCTGAGCCAGAACCAGCCCGTGACCATGGCCATCGCCGTGCCAAGCAATACAGCAGAGGCCGCGACCCGTTTGGCCACCCCATACATGCTGGCGAAGAGGTAGGCATTGACGCCAGGGGCCATCGCGGCCATCACCGTCGCCGAGCGCATCGCGTTCGTGTCGAGTGCGAAGACCCACTTCGCAAGGCTGAATGTCACCAGCGGATGCACGATCAGAGAGGCGGTAATCGCCCAGACGATCATGCGCATATCCCCTTCGGGCCGATATCGACGCAGCACACCGCCAAGTCCGAAAAGCGCGGCGGGGATGGCGGCACTGTTCATCATGTGCACCGCGTCCCAAACGGTTGTCGGCAGGCTCGTATCCGTGACATTGACGAACCAGCCTGCAGTGATCCCGAGGATGAGCGGATTGCGTAGGACGGAGGTGGTGATCTGGCGGATAAGCGAGAGGGCGGAGAGCCCTTGCCCCGTGGAGCGGACCACTTCCATCAGCGTGATCCCGACTGCGTAGAGTATCGGTGCATGGAGCGAGATGATTGCGAAGTTCCACGCCAGCGCATCCGTACCAAAGGCCCGTTCGGTGATCGGGACGCCGAGCAGGACGCCGTTGGAAAACAGGCCGACAAAGCCGATGGCGATACTGTCGGTGGCGGTGCGTTTGAACACGTAACGCGCGCCCAGAAAGGCAAAAAGCCCCCCGCTGAACGCGCCTGCGTAGAAGGACAGCAAAAGCGGCGGGTGGAAGGTCTCGCCCAGATCAATCCCTGCGATGCCCGTGAATAACAACGTGGGCACGGCGAAGTTCTGCGCAAAGTGCATGACACCGTCTATGGCGTTCTCGGATATCCACTTCCTCCATGCGGCGAGATAGCCGAAGCCGATCACCAGAAAAACGGGAAGGATAACCTCGAAGAGCGCCTGCATTCTCTAGGCTCCGCCGATTTCGATCACCATCCCGTCGTGGGCGGGGGTGACATGGGCGGGGGTCTCGTTGTCCAACGTCACGTAGTCGAGGTCGATGTGCATATTGGTGAGCACGGCGCGCGCCGGGGCGAAACGGTCGATCCATTCCAGCGCGCGGTCGAGATGGGCGTGGCTCGGATGCGGGTCGTAGCGCAGCGCGTCGATCACAAAGGTGCCGAGATCCGCAAAATGCGGCGCGGCGCTGTCTGGAATATCGGAGACATCGGGCAGGTAGAGCAGATCGCCAATGCGGAAGCCGAGGGCGTTGATCTGGCCGTGTTCCACTTCCACAGGCGTCAGCGTTAATGGCCCACCTGCACCTTCGACTGTGACGGGGCCCGTGATCCCGTGGAGGTTGAGAATGGGCGGATAATTCGACCCGTCAGGCTGCACGAAGACATAGCCAAAGCGCGAGATCAGATCATTCTGCGTGACCTTGTCGGCCCAGACATCCACGCGGGATTTGGTCAGGTGCACGATCTGGCGCAGGTCGTCGATCCCGTGGACGTGGTCGGCGTGCGAATGGGTATAGACCACCCCGTCAAGTTTCGTCACACCCGCGTCGATAAGCTGCGCGCGCATGTCGGGGCCTGTGTCGATAAGCACCGTCGTGACCCCTTCGGGCCCGAGCTTTTCGACGAGAGCGGAGCAGCGTCGGCGGGCGTTTTTCGGGTTCTGCGGGTCGCAGGCTCCCCAGATGCCTCCGATACGCGGCACCCCGCCAGACGAGCCGCAGCCCAATATGGTAAATCGCGCACTCATTCGGCAGCAGCCTTATAGCGGGCGGCCTTGGCAAAGAGGCGGTCGAAGTTCATCTCGGTCAGTTCGGCCAGATCCGTGTAATCCATCCAGAAGGTCTCGGCGGCCTTCTCGGCGGTCTTGGCCACATAAGCGGGTTCGTTGCGCTTGCCTCGGTGGGGCGGGGGCGCGAGATAGGGGCTGTCGGTTTCGACCAGAATGCGATCTTGCGGCACGTCGCGGAAAATCTCGCGCAACTCTTCCGATTTCGGAAAGGCCGTGATCCCTGACATCGACAGGTAGAAATCGAGGTCCAGCACCGCCTCGGCCAGTTCGCGCGACGACGAGAAGCAGTGCATCACACAATTATAGGCCCCTGCGCGGTGCTCCTCGGTGAGGATTCGCGCCATGTCGGCATCGGCATCGCGCGCGTGGATGATCAAGGGCAGGCCCGTTTGCCGCGCCGCCTCGATGTGGATGCGCAAGCTCTCTTTCTGGATGTCCTTGCTCTCGGCGGTGTAGTGGTAATCCAGCCCCGTTTCGCCAATGGCCACGAATTTCGGGTGCTCGGCCAGCGCGGTGATTTCCTCAACCGTGGCCAGCGGCTCTTCGGCGGCGGACATGGGATGGGTTCCCGCAGCCCAGAACACAGGCGCGTAATTTTCGGCAATGGCGCGAACCTGATCGGCCTGACGCAGGCGCGTGCAGATCGAGACCATCCTGTGCACACCCGCCTCCATGGCGCGCGCGATGACGGCATCGCGGTCGTCGTCAAAGTCGGGGAAGTCGAGGTGGCAATGGCTGTCGGTGATGCGCGGGGGCGTGGTCATTAGAGCCTATCCGAATGCTGGCCGCCGTTGGAGCGCGCAGCAGGCAGAACCTCAGGCCGCAACACGGGACGCAATTGTGTTGATCTCGAATACCATATCAAGGATCAGCGCGGCAGGGTCAAGATTGACGGCCCGTGCATGGGCCGCTCTGGCTGAAAGGGTCTGTTGCAATTCCGCCCAAGCCTTCGCCGCGTGGCCCTCTGGGGCCAGCCTGCGCATAAGCTCGATCTCGCCTTTGGCGGCTTCGATTAGGGGCGGGCGTCCTGCGCCCGTGCGGGCCAGACGGGTGAGAAAGCGGTCGATCAGGCGGCACACGAGGTCATAGCGGTCCACATTGGCCGCGCCGATGCAGCTTTCGGCCAGTGCCAGAAGGCGAGGGCGGTCGAGATCGGGCATGGTCGCCATGAGCGCGACGATCTCGCCGTAGGTGTCTACGCCGCCTTGATTGGACAATCGCAATGCCTCCCCCACCGATCCGCCCGCCAGTTCGGAGAGCGCGTGGGAATGATCTGCGGCATCAAAGCCTGCGGCGTCAAGGGCAGCGGAGAGGTCTTCGGGGCCGAGCGGGGCGAGACGAAGCGGGCGACAACGTGATCGGATCGTCGGCAAGAGGCGCGAAGGCTGATGCGAGACCAGCAGAAGCGTGGCGCCTTTGGGGGGCTCTTCGAGCGTTTTGAGAAGGGCGTTTGCGGCTGACGGGTTCATCTCGTCGGCGGCATCCACGATCACCACGCGACGCCCACCATCCGCGGCGGACATCTGGAAGAAGGTGTTGAGCTTGCGCACTTCCTCGACCGAAATCTGCGCGGCGTGTTTGCCCTTCTTGGCATCCCATGCGCGGCGGATCAGGCACAGGCGCGGCTCGGCGAGTTGCGCGGAACGGCGATAGACGGGGCTGTCGGGGTCGATGTCTAGGCGATCTGCGGCAGGAGGTGCGGCCTCCTCGCCAAATAACCCGCCGCCTACTGCCTCGCTGTCGATGGGTTGGGTGAGAAGGAAGCGCGCGATGCGCCATGCCAGGGTGGCTTTGCCCACCCCACGCGGCCCCGAAATGAGCCATGCGTGATGCAGGCGACCTGCGTTGAAAGCATCGAGAAAGTCGGCTTCAGCGCGTGACTGGCCGAAAAGGTGAAGCGTCTCGCGCGGATGTGGGGCACCTGCGGCGCGGTCAGCTTCGGGCGGAGCCTCCATGGTATCGACCTTTGTGCTCATGGGCGCGTCTTGCTAAGGCGGGCCGTCACGGCGTCCAGCGCGTCGGTCGCGATGGCGTCGATGTCGCGGCTTGCGTCGATCACTGTGAAACGGGCGTTGTCGCGTGCGAGGTCCAGAAAGGCCGCGCGGCATTTCTCCTGAAACTCTGCGCCGAAATCCTCGAACCGTTCCTCGGCGGTCTGACGTCCTTTGGCGCGGGCCAGCCCAACGGCGGGGTCCATGTCAAACAGCAGCGTCAGATCGGGTTCGATCGCAATCATCTCCGCGTGGAGGCGGTTGACCTTGTCCTGTAAGTCGCCGCGCGTGACGCCTTGAAACACGCGGGTGGAATCCGCGAAACGGTCGCAGATCACGATCTGGCCATTGGCGAGGGCAGGGCGAATGGTCTTTTCGAGGTGGTCGCGTCGCGCCGCCGTAAACAGTAGAATTTCAGTCTCGGGCGACCATCGGTCAGGATCACCCTCCAGCACCAGCGCGCGAATTTCCTCGGCCCCCTTGGAGCCTCCAGGCTCGCGGGTCAGGATCACGTCATGACCCTGCGTGCGCAGGGCCTCGGCGAGCAGCTTGGCTTGGGTGGATTTGCCCGATCCGTCGATTCCTTCGAGCGTGATGAACATCGCGGTCACTGACGCCTGTCCTCACTCATTGGGTTGCCGTCTCGGCGGGGGCGTCGCTCATGGCGCCACCAAGGGCTTCGGCGTTTTTGAACTGTTCGGCCAGAACCGACGCCGCCGTACGCAGGCGCGGAACGATGCCGCCGCGCTCGATGGTGCGGTCGGCCACAAGCGGGATACGCGCCACAGGCAGATCGTCGCGTGCCACGACCAGTTCGGCCAGCACGTCGCCCTGCATGATCGGCGCCACGAAGGGGCCAGTGTAGACGACTTCCGCCGTAAGAGTGCCCAGTTGCGAGCCAGGCAGAAGCAGCGACACATCTTCGCCAGCTACAAGACCCACATCCGTTTGCGTGCCCATCCAGACAGGCGCGCGGGCGAATTCGTGACCCTCTTCGGTCACGGTCTTTTCGGCGAACTGGCGAAAGGCCCAGTTAACGATCCGTTCTGCTTCTTGTGCGCGCTCGGCTTCCGAGGCCAGCCCCGTGATGACAAACACGATGCGGCGCGTGCCTTGGGTGGCGGAGCCGACAAGACCGTAGCCCGCCTCCTGTGTATGGCCTGTTTTCAGACCATCCGCGCCGATGCCGAGCTTCAGAAGCGGGTTGCGGTTGAAACGGTTTTGCGGTGCGCGCCCGTCATAGGGGAATTCAAGCTGCCCGAAATAGCCGTAGTATTCGGGGAATTCGGTGATCAGCCGCGTGGCGAGAAGGCCCAGATCTTCCATCGACATGCGCTGGTTCGGGTTGGGCCAGCCGCTTGCATTGGCAAAGGTGGAATTGTCCATTCCTAGAGCGGCAGCACGGTCATTCATCAGGCGGGCGAAATTGTCCTCTGTGCCCGCCAGCCCCTCGGCCACGACCACACAAGCGTCATTGCCTGACAGAACGATGATGCCTTGAATGAGTTCCTCCACCGTTGGGCGATCGGTCTCGTTGAGGAACATGGTCGAGCCGCCCATGTTCTTTGCCCGCGTCGAGACGGAGAATTGCGTATCAAGCGTTACCCGCCCGTCACGCAGCGCCTCGAAAAGCATGTTGAGCGTCATCAGTTTCGACATCGACGCAGGCGGCAACGGGGTTTGCGCCTCCTTCGACATCAGTAGGGTTTCCGTCGACAGGTCGTAGACCCATGCGGCGCGGGCGCGGGTTTCAAAGGCGCTGGCGGGCAGGGCGAGCACGATAAGCGTGGTCACGACGGGCGCGAGGCGGGCGAGGAAGCGGATCATCGGGCGGTGTGTCCTTTTCTTGGCCTGTTGCGGGCACTGGGGCCGCAGATCAAATAATGCAAAGCGAAGCGCAGGACGGCGAGCGCCGTCCGACACCCCTTAGTGCGTTACCGCATAGGCATCCGTGAAGCCCGCCTTCTTCACTTTCGCGAGAAGTGCCTTGAGCTCGGATGTGTTGTTGGCGGGGCCAGCGACAACGCGCCAGAATTTCTTGCCCGCGCTTTCGCCCTGCTTGATCGTGGCGATCACGCCTTGGGAGGCGAGCATTTCCTTGGTGCGGTTGGCATTGCCCTGCACCGAGAAGATGCCGATTTGCAGGTAGGGCTTGTTCAGCGAAGAGCTGGAAGCGGTCTTTGCGGGTTTGGGCGCTGGTGCCGTCTGCGCGCCGATCGCGCTTGAGGATGTGGCCCCTTCGCGGTCGATCGCATCAAGTGCTGCGGCGGCTTCGGCAATCGGGTCGCCGTCCAGCGTGGTCGCGGAAATCCCTTCGGAGGCAAGTGCCTCGGCTTGCGCAGGGGCGGCGGTCGCATCTGTGGGAGCCACGGCGGGCGCGACCTCTTCGCGGCGCAGCGCGGTGACGTTCAATTCGGTGGGCGATCCAGCGAGCATCCCAAGCGCTTCGGCGGCGTCAGAGGACACCTGAATGCCAGGGCCCGGGGCGGTCACTTCGCGCTTGAACAGCGCGCCGATCACGAATTTGCCGTTGGCCGTGTTGCGGATAATGACCCGTTCGGGATCGGTTACATCGGCATGTGCGACCCAGACACCGCCCAGCGACGGACGCCCGTCCCAAAGCCCTTTGTCCGTCACCTGAAAGACTTCGGGAGCCTCGACGTCACGCTCGACCAGTTTGGTAGATGTGGAACCCACAGGCGCGGAGGTTGCGCCTTCTGCTGCCCCGCCTTGCGGTTTGAGATTGTCGAAAAAGCCGCCCAACTGGGTGCTTTCACATGCGGTTAACGTGATGGTCCCTGCCAGTAAAAGGGCGAGTTTTTGCCCCGTGCCCGTGCGTGCCATTGCCTATGCCCCTTGATCCCTCTCCCGTTCAAATCGTGCCTGACGGGTCAACTGCTCGTGCCCGCGGGCTTATAGTGCCCTACGGTCCTTGCGCGCAGTCTAGCGAGAGCAGGCGCGGCTGGAAAGCCCTGCTGCAAATGATGGGCGAATTTCGGCAATACCACAGCAAAGCGCCCCAGATGCAACGAACCTCGCAACCGCTCTTGCTGAATCGAAACAGGGTCGCTAAAGGTGTCGCCCAGCGGAGGCTTGGCAGAGTGGTCGAATGCACCGGTCTTGAAAACCGACGGGCGTGAAAGCGTCCCCAGGGTTCGAATCCCTGAGCCTCCGCCATAAACTCCTGTTAGCGTATTGTTATTACTTACATTTCCTGATTTCGGTAAACGCCAGCCCCACATTCAGCCCCACATTTCTGTTTTGCTTTTGAGTGGTTGACACGTTTCAAATCAGGTGACATCGTTCGGTATCGCTTTGTCTTACGTGGGCGATATCACTTCGGTCCTGCGGGACCCTCTTCGAAATTCAGGCATAGGATGTGCTGCAATCTTTCCAGAAAGGAAGGGTGCACCTATGCAACGCAGACGTTCTCTCTCCGCTACATCCGCCAAGAAGGCGACGCGCTCTGATCAGTTGAGCCTGTTCGAGAGCAGTGCCACGCCCCCCAAGGACGGCAACGCAGGTCTTGACGGGGATTTGCCCCGCCAAACACCGTCCTCACCTCTCGATCCGACGCGAAAGAAGCCACCTGCAGGTCAAGCCTATCTCACCGTTCGCGAAGTGGCCGCGCGTTTTGGTTGCTCTGTTCCGACAGTATGGCGCCACGCGGCGGATGCGCGGTCACCATTTCCCTCTCCCATAAAGATATTTCCCGGCACGACGCGCTGGGCCCTGGTGGATCTTATCGCCTATGAGACAAGCCTTAGCTGGGACGGCAAAGCTAATACAGGCGATGAGGGGAGCGAATAATGCAACGTGCCTTTCACACGACACGTGTCCGCGAGAACAAAGTCTACGCCTCCAGCGAGGTACGGCAGCTGTATAACATCCACCCGAATACGCTGAGCAACTGGATCAAGGACGGACTGCGTCCCTCACCCTGTGGCACACCCCACGTTTTCCGCGGGAGTGAATTGCTTCGCTTCCATAAGGAACGGCACGCCGCCTCGCGGCAGCCCCTACGACCCGGCGAGATGTTGTGCCTGGTGTGCAAGTCGCGCGTTCGCCCCGAAATGTCCACGATCGTGCTTGGCGAAGACCGCTCGACGCCTTCGAAAGCCCGCTGTCCAGATTGCACTCGTCCTGTCACCAAGATACTGGATGAGACGGAATACGACACTGTAGCGGCGGCGTTTAAAAACAATACCACCCCAGAGTACCCAGACGAAGGTAAAGCAGGAACGCGGGGTGATATTGGGAAAAATCTTGAGGCATTGCGCGCCAAGGCTCCCAGTCCTAATGATCGTCTGATCTACGATTGGCAGGTGAGCGCAGGCCATCTGGAGAGCGCGACAGTGGACGCCTACCTGCACGCAATTCGGAATTTCGAGGATTTCCTATCTGGCAAACCCTTCGGAGATCTGGAGATCGAGGATTGCGCATCCTTTCGCGAGCATCTCAAAAGGCTTCAGGAAACTGGGCGCCTTTCGACCTCCAGCGTGCGCCACAGGGCGTCACAGGTGGCCAAATTCCTCTCGTGGCTTCTGGATGAGCCCGCAGGAAAGCACCTCAATCGCAACATTATAAAAGCCCTGCAACTTCCAAAAAAGTTTGCGCAGCGCGGTATTGAGCGTGAGCGCCCCTATCCGACGATCGAGCAGGCGGTCGAGATGCTGGCGGGCATGCCAGACGCAGAGCCCCATGAGGCGCTTCGCAAGGCGCTTTTTGCGCTCATTTGTCTGACGGGGTTGCGTGCGGGGGCTGTGACCTCCTTGCTGCGCAGAGACTTGGATATCGACAGAAAGACAGTGCGACAGGACGCCGGCCACATGCGCGCCAAGAACGGCAAGAGCTTTGTTGTCTATTGGTTTGACATACCCGATGTCTTTGAGGATTGCCTGAGCACCTTCGTTCGATCACTTGATGGGCATGGTCTGCGCCCCTCGGACGCGCTCTTCCCGCTCGATGCGGACCTGAAGCAACTGGTCGACGGCACGCGCGCCGCCTCCGCATTCAGTGTGCGCCGAACGCCCAGGGTTGCGACAGAGGCCTTTGCCATTGCCAGTAAGTCGGTGGGGGCGGCCTACACGCCCCATTCGGCACGTGATATGCTCGTTGCTCTAGGTGGGGAGCTTTGCACCACTTACGAGGAGCACAAGGCATGGTCGCAGAACCTTGGCCACGACGAAATCGTCACCACCGAGCGCTACTATGGACGGATGGACAGAAAAAAGGTCGGCGCAACACTGCAGTCCGTAGGGCAGGCCCAAACGGGACAGGGACAAACTGACGGAGCGGCAGATCTAAAGCCCTACGATGGTTTGCAGGCAGAGTTCGCGAAAGAAATCTGGGACGTTTTTCTGTCATTTCAGCAAGGACTGAACTCTAACGATGAAACGAAGAAGGGTGAGGTGATTGAGTGAGAAGTTGCCCGAACCTTCCAGGCAGGAGGCTAGGTTCCGGCCGGTATTATGGATAGAAGTCTCGTACGAGCTGAATTCAACGGTTGCTAATCAGAACTAAGTAGCGCCTGAAATATGTAGGGCGGGCCGTCGAAGTTGTACACTTTATCCTCCAGATCATCGTCTTGTGGTACTGGTGTCAGCCAATGTTTTGGCGGACTTGTCAGGTATCTTCTCCCGCGACCGGTTTTTCCCAATTGGCGTTCCCGCAAGGTATGCAGGGTTAGGGTGTTTGGTTTCCAGTTCGCTATTAACCTGTGCCCCACGGTCGGTTGCATTGATGGGGCAATTTTTGGTTAAGTCGGAGCATGGGGCGCCAGTGCTATGGGGGGAAGCATGTTGCGTTTGGAAGACCTTTCGGAATGGCCAGCGAAAAGCCCATCGGAGCCCACCGGTGTCGCGCAGTGCTGTGCCTATCACATGATTGACGTTGCTGCCGTAGCCGAGGTGCTTTTGCGCGATTACGCAGGTGGGCGAGGCTTTCGAGAAGCGATGGTACTGTTAATCGCGTTGCACGATATCGGAAAGGTCAGTGACGAGTTTTGGAACATGCTACAAAGGGGTGTGCCTCAGAAATATCGCCACTGGATGTTGAGCGAGGCGATTCTCTATCAGAACGATGATCTTCTCGGCCGCGCCCTAGGTAGCGAGCCACGCCGACGCCAAGTTCTTTATGGCGCCGTGGCGGGGCATCATGGTCGGCCGTCGGATCTCGACCTTGGACGGTTGCCCGTGCGTTCTAGGTCACGCAACGATCTTTTTCGTGCCCTGTCTTGTGTTGGTAGCGGTACTGAGCCTGCACGGCAGCACATTAAGGCACTGGCCGCACTTTGGCCTGAGGCATCGCTTGAGGGGCTGTCTCTCGCCGATACAAAATGGCTCAGTTGGTGGTTGGCTGGGCTTTGCACGGTGGCGGATTGGATCGGCTCGAATACCAATTGGTTTCCGACGGAGCCGCCGGAGCATTCTCTGGCGAACTATCTAGTACTGGCTCGCAGCCGAGCCGTCCGCGCTGTGGCCGAGGCGGGGCTGGGCGGGGTTCGCGCGTGTGATGGCCCGTTGTTCGACTTCAGCCTACGGCCGATGCAGCAGAAAGCTGCTGAATTGCCCTTGCCAAGTGGTCCGATACTTGCTGTCATTGAAGACGAAACTGGTGCGGGCAAGACCGAGGCGGCATTGTTGCTGGCGCAGCGGATGTTGCTCGCAGGAAAGGGTAAAGGACTCTACTTCGCCTTGCCGACGATGGTCACGGCGGATGCGATGTTTTCGCGGAGTGCTGAAGTCGTCGGTCGCTTGTTTGATGAATCTCCGACGTTGACGCTGGCCCATGGTCGAGCGGGCATTTCGAAGGATTTTTTGGCATTGCCCGATCTTTCGGCGCATGTTGCCTCGAGCCCTGATGCGTCGACCTGCACTGAATGGTTGCGCAATGGGACACGGCGGGCGCTTTTGGCGGATGTGGGTGTCGGCACAATCGACCAAGCTCTGATGGCTGCGCTGCCCGTGCGGTTCCAGACACTGCGGGGTTGGGGGTTGTCATCGAAGATCCTGATCGTGGACGAGGTGCATGAGGTCGGCGAACCTTACATGGCGGCGCAATTGGAGGCGCTGTTGAGGGCGCACCGTGCGCAAGGTGGTTCGGCCATCCTGTTGACGGCGACCCTGCCTTTGAACCAGAGGAAGCGACTTCTTGACACCTATGATGGCGCGTCCGACGATCCGGCGTATCCTGCGCTGACTATTGCAGGCGGCGCGGTGGCGACCGATCTGCCGCAAGAAACCGGCGTACGGGGAGAAGTGCGCGTCGCTCGGCTGGGGACGGCGGAGGACGCTGTACACCTGCTAGTCGAAGCTTGCGGTCAGGGGGCGGCCTGTGTCTGGGTGCGCAACGCGGTGGATGACGCCATTGCCGCGGTCGAGGCGCTGCGGGCAGTGGGAATTGACGCGGCCTTGTTGCACGCTCGGATGGCGCTGTGTGACCGCAAGCGGGTAGAGGCCGCTATGCGCGCGCGATTCGGCAAGGACGGGCGAGGGCGCGCGGGCCAGGTGATGGTGGGTACGCAGGTGCTGGAATCCTCTCTGGATCTGGATTTTGACGTGATGGTGAGCGACCTCGCCCCGATGGCCGCGCTGGTGCAGCGCGCTGGCCGGTTGTGGCGCCACATGGATTGTCGTCCTGCTGAGACGCGCCCCGTGCCTGCGCCTTTATTGCATGTTGTCTCGCCTGATCCCGCTGAGGTTCAGGATTTGTACTGGTTGCATGGGGTGATGGGCAAGGGAGCTTTCGTTTATCCCGTCAGCACATGCTGGCGCACCGCGCGGGTACTTTTCGACACGGGCCGCATCATCGCTCCTTCGGGGCTGCGAGCGCTGATTGAAGCGGTGCATGGGGATGGAGCCATTGACCTCCCCGATGTGCTGGTTGAGGACGAGGTGATGCAGATAGGCGATTGGGCGGCTAAGCGTGGCCTTGCAGGTCAAAACATCGTGGACTTCTCGCGCGGTTATCGTGATGGCGGGCGAGGCGACGATGATGTGGACTATCCTACTCGTCTGGGTGAGGAGCAGCGTGTTTTGGTATTGGCGCGCCGCGAGGGTAGTGTGCTGCGTCCTTGGGCCAAGGGCGATGGGATCGAGGCTTGGACGCTCTCTGAGGTCAGCGCGCGTCGCTCCCTTCTGGATCAACTGGATCTGCCAGATCAGGAAGCGCCGGAAATTCAAGCCGTTATCGAGGACTGGCCTGAATGGAAGCGTCGGGAGATGAGGCTTTGTCCGGTTGGCGAACATGGGGAAATTTGCGAGGGGCTAAGATATTCGCGTAATACTGGCCTGATCTTTACCGCTACCAAAGCTGCCACAGAAGCAAAATGAACGGGTTTACAGGTTACTAAATTTCGGATTTCATCTAGGCGTGTAGTGTATAGATGTGGTGCGTTGGTTTGAATCTCGTTGAAAGTGAATGGATTCCGGTTCTATGCAATGACGGCACACGCCGCACGATTGCGCCTTGGCAGATGGCTGAGTCGGACATCCTGCGCCCCGACTGGCCAAGGGCGGATCTGAACCTTGGCTGTCTCGAATTCCTGATCGGTCTTGTCTATCTTGCTGATCCACCCTCCGATATAGAGGATTGGGATGCGCGACTGGAAGGTGACCCTGAGAGGATGAGGGAAAAGCTCACCCCTTACGCTCCGGCTTTTGATCTACTGGGGGACGGTCCGCGGTTCTTGCAGGATTTGGAGAATCTGGAGGGGCAGCCTTCGTCGCCCGACCTGCTGTTTATCGACAGTGCGGGGGGGAATACTGCCAAGAATAATGCCGACCTCATGGTGCATCGCGACCGCTACATTAGGTTGGATTTGCCCACAGCGGCCATGGCTCTGTTCACCTTCCAAGCACATGCGCCCTCGGGTGGGGCGGGCAACCGCACCTCGATGCGCGGGGGCGGGCCGCTGGTGACACTGGCCGATCCGCAGGATGGCCTCTGGCAACTTATCTGGGCCAACGTGCCCGAAGGCACGCCGGGCCGGGCCGAGGACTTGCCCTGGATGCGCCCCACGCGTGTCTCTGACAAGAAACAGGAGACCCTGCCGCCCGAGGGTCGGGTGTTCTCGGTCGAGGCGTTCTTCGGAATGCCGCGCCGGTTGCGGCTGGTGGAAGAGGGCGGCGCGATCACCGGCGTGATCCAGAAGCCGTGGGGCACGAACTATGTGCTGTGGAAGCATCCGCTCAGCCCCTACTACCGGCAGAAGGCCGGGCAGGAGTGGTTGCCGAAACATCCCCGCGCCGGGCGCTTCGGCTATCGCAACTGGATCGGCGTCACGGTCAAGGCGGAAGGGGATGACATCACCGAACTGTCGCTGAGCCTGCGTGACGCCAAGACGCGTGGGGCCGCCGAAGCCGTGCTCGTCGCCGGCTGGTCGATGGACAACATGAAGCCGCGTGATTTCCTGTGGTCCGAGGAACCCCTGTTCGAGTTGACCTTAGAGGCAATCCACCGGCTGATCGGCATGATTGGGGCGGCCGAGGCGGCGGGCGTCGCTCTGCGCGCGGCGCTTGCCCCGGTTCTGGCCGAGGGCGAAAGCCGCGAGGCCGAGCGTGAGGGGTTCTTCCTCGATACCGAACCCGCCTTTCTGCGCCATGTGCAGGCGCTGGCCCGCGGCGAAGATCCGCGCGAGGCCTGGCTGGCCGACCTGCGCGACAAGGCGCTGGGACGGTTCGGCGCGCTGGCCTTCCCGGGGCTGGATCGGCGTCACACCGATGAAATCAAGGCCATCGTGACCGCCCATGGCAATCTGCAGGGCAGTTTCCGGGGCTACGGAAAGTTGGGCAAGGACATGTTCAACGCACTGGAGTTCGAGCTGCCTGCCCGCAAGAAGGGGAAAGCCGCATGAGCGAGGAAAAGCAGACCACCGGCAGCATGGTGCTGGGCTGGTGGAGCCAGAATATCGGCAACCGCGAGGCCGCCCATGCCCGCGCCCTATCGGCCCGCTTGCGCCGGGCGGAAACGGTCGATGTGCTGGGCGAACGCGCGGTGATCGAGCTGGCCGGAAGGTTGGGGATTGGCGCAAATAGCGCGCGACTGCCCCACTTCATCACCATGGTGCGCCTGCTGGCCGAATTGCGCACGCACGAAGGCACCTCTCTGGCCCGTCACATCGGTGGCGCTGACCCGGTGCTGTCGGAATTGCGGTTCCAGCGGCTGTTGCGCAGCGAGGGCGAGGAATTCGAAGACCTGATGCGCCGCGCGATTCTGATGGCCGACCGCAAATGCAATGTCGCCGCCTTCGGAGGGGATGTCCTCTATTGGGGCGAGGCCGTGCGCCAGCGCTGGTGCTTCCAGTATTTCGGGGCCGAGGCCTCTTCCGAAACGTCCAGGGAGATCGTTGAATGAGCACTTTCATCCAGTTCCACATTCTCACCCGTTACGGCCTGTCCAACCCAAACCGCGACGACCAGGGCCGCCCGAAACAGGCGATGATCGGCGGCAGCCCCCGGTTGCGCATGTCCTCGCAATCCATCAAGCGCGCGCTGCGCGAAAGCGCCTTCTTTGCGCTGGATCTCGCCGGCAACCGGGGCACCCGCACCAAGCGCCTGCATGACGGCCTGCTGGATCGCCTGACCGCAGCCGGGCACCCGGTGGAGAAGGCCGCGGAGATCGCCGGGCAGGTGGCCGAGGTCTTCGGCAAGCTCGACAACGCGCCCAAGGGCCAACACCACCGCACCGCCACCACGCTGGCCTTCATCTCGCCCGAGGAATGGGCCACGGCCGAGGAACTGGCCGACAAGGCCGCCGCGGGCGAGGCCCTGCCCGACAAGAAGGCGCTGACCAAGATGATCCTGCGCAAGGCGGATGGCGCGGTGGATATCGCCATGTTCGGGCGGATGCTGGCCGACAATGCCGATTTCAACCGCGACGCGGCGGTGCAGGTGGCCCATGCCTTCACCACCCACGCGGCGCAGATCCAGGAAGACTGGTATTCCGCCGTCGATGACCTGAACAAGAAAGAGGAAACCGGGGCGGGCCACCTGGGCGAAACCGGCTTCGGCTCGGGCATCTATTACCAGTATGTCTGCGTGAATGCCGACCTGCTGGTCGAGAACCTCGCCGGCGACAAGGAGCTTGCCGCCAAGGGGGGCGAGGCGCTGGTGCAGGCGCTGGCCGTGGCCACGCCCGGCGGCAAGCAGAACAGCTTTGCCCATCACCCCCGCGCCGAATACCTGCTGGCAGAGGCCGGTGGGCAGGCGCCGCGCGACCTCTCCGGCGCCTTCTTTGCCCCGGTCACGCGGCAGCCGTGGCTGGATGCCTCGGTCGAGGTTCTGGAGAAAATCCGCGCCGATCTCGACGCCGCCTATGGGCCGGGCTGCGACGACAGCCGGGTGATGCAGGTGGGTAAGGGCGGCACGCTGGGCGAGATCGCGCAATTCGTGGGCGACACGATCCGGGGGCTGTGATGCGGCCCTACCTGATCTTCACGCTGACCGCGGCGCTCGGCTCCATGGGCGAACTGGCGGGCCACGAGAGGCGGGGCACCGGCCTCTGGCCCGGCCGCTCGGCCATCCTCGGGCTGCTGGGGGCGGCCTGCGGCATCCGGCGCGACGGCGATTTCTCGCGGCTGGACGAACTGTCCATGGCCGTGGCGATCTTCGACGAGGGCCACGCCCTGCGCGATTACCACACCTTCCAGACCGTCCCCTCGGCGGTGGTCAGGTCGCCCAACTCCCGCCCCGAGGCGTTGAGGGCCGCCGGGCTGCGCAGCAATACCGCCATCACCCTGCGCGACTATCGCTGCGGACCGCTCCATGGCGTGGCGCTGTGGTCGGAACATGACCTACAACCGCTCTGCGAAGCGCTGCACCGGCCCGCCTTCACGCTCTATCTCGGCCGCAAGTCCTGCCCGCTGGCCGCTCCCCTGGGCGCGCAGGTGGTCGAGGCGGAAACGCCCGAGGACGCGCTGCAACATCTCAAGCTGCCTGGCTGGCGGAAGGACGCGCGGGCGCTGCGGCTGGTGCGGGACGCGGAGGCTGGCGAGGTGGTGCATGACGTGCCGCTCGACCGGCGCAAATGGCACTTCGCCGCGCGCTCGGTCCGGGTGGACGCTGTCGAGATCGCCCCGTCGGAGGCCCGGACATGACGCTCTATCTCTCCCGCCTGCGCATTGCGGCGACCCCCTCGGCCAGCGCCCTGTCGCGGCTGATCTCGCCCGAGGCCGCCGGCGCCCGGCGCGGGGCGCACCACCGGCTGATCTGGGCCGCCTTCGCCGACCATCCCGACCGGCAGCGCGATTTCCTCTGGCGCGAAGAACAGCGCGGCGAGTTCCTGGCCCTCTCGGCCCGGCCGCCCCAGCCGATCGACCTTTTCGACCGGCCCGAGGTCAAGCCCTTTGCCCCGCAACTGGCGCAGGGCGACCGGCTGGCCTTCCGCCTGCGCGCCAACGCCACGCGCAGCCGCAAGGGGGCGGGGCGGGTGGACGTGGTGATGGACGCGCTGCATTCCGTCCCGAAGGACGAGCGCGCCGCCAAGCGCAACGAGATCGCGCAGCGCGAGGGCGCGGCCTGGCTGGCGCGGCAGGGCGAGGGGGCGGGCTTTCGCCTGCTGCATTGCGAGGTCGAAGGCTACACCACCGAAACGCTGCCCGAGTATCGCGGCCCCCGCAAGGGCGCCCCGCGCTTCGGCATCCTCGAAACCTCGGGCCTGCTGGAAGTCACCGACGCGGATGCCTTCGTCGCGCGGCTGGCGCAGGGCTTCGGCCGGGCCAAGGCGTTCGGCTGCGGGCTGATGCTGATCCGGCGCGCGGGATGAGCGGCGCGCTTCCCGGCCTGCCGCCGCCCCGGCCCATCCCGCTGAAGGACCGGGCCTCGCTGGTTTTCGTCGAACACGCCCGGCTGGACGTGATCGACGGGGCCTTCGTGGCGGTGAACGCCGACGGCACACGCACGCAGATCCCGGTGGGCGGACTGGCTGGCATCATGCTGGAACCCGGCGCGCGGATCAGCCACGCGGCGGTGGCGCTGGCGGCGCGGGTCGGGACACTGATCACCTGGGTGGGCGAGGGCGGCGTGCGGCTCTATTCCGCGGGCCAGCCGGGTGGTGCGCGCTCGGACAGGCTGCTGTGGCAGGCCGCCATCGCGCTGGATGACAGCGCCCGCCTTCGCGTTGTGCGCAAAATGTATGAAATGCGCTTCGGCGATGAAGCGCCCGCTCGTCGCTCCATCGACCAATTGCGCGGGATCGAGGGTGTGCGCGTCCGGGAAACCTATGCTCTTCTGGCCAGGCAGCACGGGGTGGACTGGAAGCGCCGTTCTTATGATCCGAAGGATTGGGAGGCGGGCGATATTCCCAATCGTTGCCTCTCGGCTGCAACTGCCTGCCTGCACGGGTTGAGCGAGGCGGCGGTTCTCGCGGCAGGATACGCACCTGCTATCGGTTTCCTGCACAGCGGCAAGCCGCGCTCCTTCGTCTATGACATCGCTGACCTTTTCAAGCTGGATACCGTGGTGCCCGAGGCGTTTCGCATTGCCGGACTGGCGGCGAAGGGGAAGCTGGATATGCATCCGGACCGCGCGGTGCGACTTGCCTGCCGCGATTCCTTCCGCAAGACAGGCTTGTTGAACCGCATCATTCCGGCCATCGAAGAAGTATTGTCGGCGGGAGACTTGCCGCGTCCTGATCCGCCAGCCGAGGCACAGCCGGTGGCTTTCGAAGAGTCCAGTTCAGGCGATAGGGGGCATCGAGGATGATGGTTGTCGTGGTAACAAACGCCCCGCCACGTCTGCGCGGTCGCCTCGCCGCCTGGCTGGTTGAGTTGCGAGCTGGCGTTTACGTTGGCAACTATTCGGCCCGTACCCGTGAGATGATCTGGGAGCAGGTAGTCGGCGGGCTTGAACAGGGCGATGCGATCATGGTCTGGAAGGCGCCAACAGATCAGGGCTATGACTTTAGAACGGCTGGACACAATCGCCGTATGCCTGTGGATTTCGACGGATTGAAACTGGTCGCTTTTCGTGACTGAAAGAGATTTGGTGGGACGGGGAACCTCTCGCCTCTCTTTGGTAGGCTTTTTGACATTGTGAAAGTTTCGGTAGATCAAGACTCTACAGGAAGACCGTTCCCCGCACACGCGGGGATGAACCGTCCAACCTTGGCCTGTCTCGCGCCCTTTCAAACCGTTCCCCGCACACGCGGGGATGAACCGGAGGTCGGGGATCACCTCGGCGATGGCACTCCCCGTTCCCCGCACACGCGGGGATGAACCGACTCTACCGTCATTTAACGCCCACCAATCCAACCGTTCCCCGCACACGCGGGGATGAACCGATCAAGTTCTCCTCCGATGGATGGGAGTTGGTCCGTTCCCCGCACACGCGGGGATGAACCGAACTTCGGCGCGGGCAAGTACGCGGACGGGGGCCGTTCCCCGCACACGCGGGGATGAACCGTTCATATCCACGGCGCACAACGGCCTCCAATCCCGTTCCCCGCACACGCGGGGATGAACCGAGATACCGAGTGATCTTGTGATACCGTCAGATCCGTTCCCCGCACACGCGGGGATGAACCGTGGTATATGTCTGGCCCCGCAAGACGAGATGACCGTTCCCCGCACACGCGGGGATGAACCGCCCAGACAGGCCAGTGACGTAACAAATGTCTGCCGTTCCCCGCACACGCGGGGATGAACCGCGGATCGTGCGTGAAACGCGGCTCGTCAATCGCCGTTCCCCGCACACGCGGGGATGAACCGATAGGCGCGTCACCCTTTGCGGCCCGTGTGGACCGTTCCCCGCACACGCGGGGATGAACCGATTGTCGATGCAGTCGCATCGCACATGCTTGACCGTTCCCCGCACACGCGGGGATGAACCGCAGTTGAAAATCCTCGCAGTGACCCACTTGGTCCGTTCCCCGCACACGCGGGGATGAACCGGTCATCTTCGCAGACTTCTGGATTGGAACCGTCCGTTCCCCGCACACGCGGGGATGAACCGCCGCCCGTCAGGTCCACGCCCCCGCCGAATATCCGTTCCCCGCACACGCGGGGATGAACCGATTTCGACGCCGCGTGGTTTGGCGCGCGCATGCCGTTCCCCGCACACGCGGGGATGAACCGGCTCGGCGCCGATCTCGACCGCCTTGCGCTCGCCGTTCCCCGCACACGCGGGGATGAACCGGCAGGCGCCCTGCCGCCGCGTAAACCCGCCAACCGTTCCCCGCACACGCGGGGATGAACCGGACATCCGCGACATGGAGCGGCAGGCTTCCGACCGTTCCCCGCACACGCGGGGATGAACCGCGGGTATGGCCCCTTAACTTCGGTCATTCAATCCGTTCCCCGCACACGCGGGGATGAACCGGCGTGGGGATAACATGGCGATCAAAGGATTTTCCGTTCCCCGCACACGCGGGGATGAACCGGTAATTAATAGGCTGAACCATTTAGAACCCCCCCGTTCCCCGCACACGCGGGGATGAACCGTATATCATTCGCATTTTCGTCGCATTGCAGGTCCGTTCCCCGCACACGCGGGGATGAACCGGCCTTCCAAGTATGACGCCGTGCCGCGCTTGCCCGTTCCCCGCACACGCGGGGATGAACCGCGTCATAGACAACTCCAGACACTCGGAAGGCGCCGTTCCCCGCACACGCGGGGATGAACCGGACTACGGCTTTTCCGAGCAGGAGATGAACCACCGTTCCCCGCACACGCGGGGATGAACCGACATGGGGCGAGATGACGGACGAGGAGAAGGGCCGTTCCCCGCACACGCGGGGATGAACCGCATCTCTTGCGCTTCGCTCAGGGCTTCGAGTTCCGTTCCCCGCACACGCGGGGATGAACCGTTGCTGTCGACAACGCACCCTGAGTTGTTACCCCGTTCCCCGCACACGCGGGGATGAACCGTCCACTCGTCACCCCGTTGTGTTCGGCTCGCCCCGTTCCCCGCACACGCGGGGATGAACCGGGCCAGCGATGTTATCGCCCGCCGTGGTGATGCCGTTCCCCGCACACGCGGGGATGAACCTCAAGCTCATAACCTGAAGGTCGTAGGTTCAAATCCTACTCCCGCAACCAAAATCATACGGTAATTACAATACCTTAGCCGCCCTCGGGTGGCTTTTTGCGTTTGGGGCAATGCGCGCTGGAAGCACCGTGGAAGCAAATAGGGCGATGTGAGCGGTGTGGTTTTGGGGCAACGGGGGCGGGCGACTGTAGGCGCTGCCTCAGTTGCAATTGGCTGTTCGGTTCAGTTCCTTTTAGGTTTTTGTAAATTTTCGGTTTTCGATAGTTATGAATCGCTTCCCGGTTACTGTGGGGTCGTAAAGCCAACACACCAAGGTTGCTTTTAACTAAAGAAAGGACTTGGAGGGGGCGAATAAGATGACTGCCAGAGCAGAAGTTTATAGATGCGCGGGCGAAACTCTTGAGCTTGCTCAATTTCTAGAAGAAGCTCTCGCTTTATCAATTATTATGCTTTTCATAATAGAGGCGGGAATGCAGAAGGACTTCACGCCTGAAGAGATTTCAAAAATGATTGTTGAGGCGAGGCGAGACCAAATCCCAATTACCTCAAAACCCGTGACTAAAAAGTTTCAACAGAACCTGCAAGCACAGATGGGACAGGTGAATTTGCTCGTGCAAACCGGTTCAATGGGGGAATTGAAACGTACCCTCGAATCCAAACTGCATGTATCGCCTGGCGGACCATCAGCTTCGATTGAGGTTTTGCAGGGTGCTTTGGAAGCGAGAAATCACCTTTGCCACGGATTTTTCAAGAGCCATTTCGCAAACACAGATACGGACGCTGCTATACGGTCTGCCCTATCAGATCTGTCAGATATGAAGGAAAAAATCCAAGAAGCCATCGGGTTTGCGAATTCTCTGGTTGCCTCACTTCAAGACCAGTTCCCCATTACATTCTCGAATTTTGAAAGAAGATTGCATTAGAGAACAGCGCCTACGTCTAGCCAATCGCGGGCGCACCGAGTTCTGCCCCTAGACTCAACCCGCGCTAAGCCACTCAATAGAACCCGGATGTTTGTCGCTTACAGCTCTCAGGACCCGCCCTAACGGAGAGCCTTCATCGCTGATATGCACGACAAGGTGATCAATGCTTCTTGTGAGCGGGATCATAATCCAGTTTAGCGCAAAATTATTTGCTTCCTGCGCGAGGGCTTTTTCCAAGAGTTCCTTAGAGAAGAGAAATCCTTCTCTCTTCCTCACATGTTCCTCTATTCTACTTATGTCGATACGCGGTTGATCTGTCTGGTAATCGTAAAATAAGTCCAATCCCAGACAAAGGGTCGTCCAACCTTCCATGCCTCTGCAAGAATGATATTGGATTGCTCGGAGCTGACTATCTCTGACCGGATAGACCCTGCGGTCACTTTCATCAAATCCACGCCAACTGTCGCGATTTGATTTTTCAATAGCTTTATCAAATAAAGCCGCGAAGTTCTTGCCTCCAGTCATCCTGCTGGAAGGCAAACAAACCAAATTGTCTACCGCCCGAAGTGTTCGCTGTTCTCTTTGGTCTGCATCGATAATTTCCAGGCCACGCTCGACTGCCCGAGGTGCATCCGGCTCGACTATTACCGTAAAGCGCCCACCATGCGTGTTTGGGTCCGGCTCAAGATCCCAGTCGGGAACCGCCAATTCTCGAGCGACTTCCGCTATTGTCTGACAAGTTGCTGCCTTTGTTCTCCTAGAAGACCGTAACCTGTGCCTACGATTAATTGGAATGTCTCCACGATCCCAGTTGCACCTATCAAGACCAACGAATTGGTCCACGCCGTCAGCAACAACTACTTTCCCCGGCTCAAAAAGATGAAAGAATAAGTCTCGCTGCTCTTCCGACCAATCCTGCCCTTCGTCAATTAGCACGAAGTCATAGACACTGGATGGCTTGGAAGAGTATTCGGCCACATCGCTCCATATTTTTACCGTGTGCGCATCCAAGTGATTATTTATACCATTTCTTTTGGCTTTGCAGATTGGACAGGGATAACGTTCTGACGGAGTGCACTCTCCCGGAATGGTAGAAGCAAGGAAATCCTGCGGCTTGGAGATTGCCCAAAGCCTGATATTTTCGCGTTCTGAAATATCAGACACATGCTTTCTAACAATGGCTTCCGAAACACTACCGAATGCTCTTGTGAAAACAGATTGGAGGAAAGTGTATCGAGTCTCTAATCTTGGAATCGGGTTAAGGTTTGGATTTTGTTCTGAAATAAACCGCAGAGAACGGTTTATATCCGCAATAAGACCGTGATTGTAGGTGAGTATTATGGCACTTTTGCCCTGCCGGGCGAGATGCAATGCGACCTGAACGAGCGCAAAAGTCTTTCCAGTTCCTCCACGTCCTCTCAATAAGAGCAATCCATTGCCCAAGTTTTGAATATAGGTTGTTTTCTCAGCATCAAAACGTGTTTGCGTCAAAGAATTTATACGGCGCAGGTCAAGGCGAGTTGGTGTCACCTTGTGCGTAAGCAAACCATGCAGTGTTTCAAGACTATGATAGCGTTTGCTCTCAGACGCTTCATGATCAACCAGAGTTCTAATAGATTTGTACTTGGCGTTCACTTCAAAACAGTCCACCAACCGCTGCCAAGTAAGGTCGGCAAAGTGAACAGGAATGCTACTTTCAGCTGGAATACCATTGAAGTTTTGTTCATCCGCCCGAGCCAACCATATCGCGCGTTGCACGAATGTAGAGCTTCTCCGCCTCTGCCCTTGATATGGATGCTCCTGATACCGCTTCAGGGCAAAAGTCTGTTCATTGCATTGGCTCGTGGCATCATGCCATTTCTGATCATACCGCACCTCGACCTTTGGGCCCACAAATCGAATAAGATCGGGCGAATGTTGTTTAACCTCGACAATCAAAACGAAGGAGTGAATCGGCGTATTATCTGATGTTTTGAGCTGCAATTCTTTTGGGCGAGTGTCATGGTAAATCAATACCAAATCGAGCTCACGCCCCGGCAAACATAAGTTGCTGTGTATTTCGGCTGAAATATCGGGATGGTCGAGATCAGGTGCGCTAGCCAGAAGGGAGTCTCTTAGCCTCTTAGCGTTGTGCGTCTCCTGGTTCTCAGAATCAGAAACAATTCTTATTGTCATACTGCCTGAACTCTTCAATTTTACATGTAGTTAGACTACATCTTATGTTCTGTAAAACAATAGAAGCTTTGATCAGCCCCACCTAAGTGGTCCAGTTTGAATGTTAGTGCCTTATTGGCCTGGGTTCCATCGGAACGATGGTTTCCGGGGCCGGTGGGCGGTAGCCCAAGGCACTGTGTGGTCGTTTCGTGTTGTAGTGTTTCCTCCATTCTTCGATCAGGATTTGCGCCTCCCTTAGCGAGTAGAAGACCTCGCCGTTAAGCAATTCATCCCGAAGCCTTGCATTGAAGCTTTCGCAGTATCCGTTCTCCCAAGGTGATCCCGGCTCGATGTATGAACCGCGCCGGGTTTGCCGGAGGCTCCAACTCATGAGTAGGATGGAGCATCATGAACAAGACAACGAACAAATATACACCTGAAGTGCGCGAACGTGCCGTGCGGATGGTTTTGAATGGCGAAGGGCAGCATGACAGTCGCTGGTCTGCGATCCTGTCGATTTCTTCGAAGATCGGCTGTGCGCCGCAAACGCTGAATGAATGGGTGAAGAAGGTCGAGATTGACACTGGTCAGCGCGGGGGTGTCACGACAGAGATGGCTGAGAAGATGAAGGCGCTGGAGCGCGAGAACCGTGAGTTGAAACAGGCCAACGAGATACTTCGCAAAGCGTCCGCGTTTCACCCGCCACTTGAACCAGTGGCGTGACGGGCTCAACTTTGCTCAGGCGGAGCTCGACCGCCCGTTCAAGAAATGATCCGCTTCATTGATGATCACCGCGCTGACCATGGGGTCGAGCCGATTTGCAGGGTTCTGCCGATTGCCCCAGCGACTTTCTACGATCACAAGGCCAAGCAGGCTGATCCTTCGCACTTGTCGGATCGCGCCAAACGTGATGAGCAACTCAAGCCTGAGATCGAACGCGTCTTTGAAGAGAACCTGAAGGTCTATGGCGTTCGCAAAGTTTGGCACCAGATGCGCAGGGAAGGCTTTGACATCGCACGCTGCACCGTCGCACGTTTGATGAAGGACATTGGCATCGAAGGCGTCATTCGCGGCAAGAAACCAAGAACGACGATACCTGACAAGGCGCTACCCTGTCCGCTGGATCGTGTGAACCGGCAGTTCCATGCTCCCGCGCCGAACGTCCTTTGGGTCAGCGACTTCACATATGTCGCCACATGGCAGGGGTTTGTCTACGTCGCCTTCGTCATCGATGTGTTCGCGCGGCGGATCGTTGGTTGGCGCGCAAGCCGCACAGCCAATGCTGGCTTTGTTCTAGATGCTTTGGAACAAGCCATTCATCAACGTAGACCAGCGCAGGACCAACTGGTCCATCACTCGGATCGCGGATCGCAATATTTGTCGATCAAATACACCGAACGGCTTGCAGAAGCCAAAATTGCGCCTTCTGTCGGCAGTGTCGGGGATTCATATGACAACGCCTTGGCTGAAACGATCAACGGCCTGTTCAAAGCCGAGGTCATTCACCGCCGTGGCCCATGGCGCAGCTTTGAAGCCGTCGAATATGCCACCCTAGAGTGGGTCGATTGGTTCAACAACCGCCGTCTGCTAGAGCCCATCGGGAATATCCCGCCAGCCGAAGCAGAGGCAAACTTCTATGCAGCTCTGGAAAGATCAGACATGGCCGCGTAACTAAGACAAATCAGCCTCCGGCAAACCCAGCGCGGTTCAAAGCTTGTCCAGCGTCAGGTCCGACACGGCGCGACGCAGCCGATCATTCTCTTTCTGAAGCCTCTTTAGTTCCTTCAGTTGGTCGGTTCCCATCCCACCATATTGCTTACGCCAGCGATAGAATGTCTGTTCCGTTATCTGAACCTGCCTGATTGCATCAATGCGCGGCATTCCCTGGCCGCACAGCACCTCAACCCGCCGCAACTTCGTGACAATCTCTTCCGGCTTGTGTCGTTTGATTCCCATATTTGATCCTCCGTTTCCTAACTATACGGGCGGACCACTTCAGTGGGGGAGGATCACACGCATGGGAAACCGGGACTGAGGCCAAGGCTGGCGTTAGAAAATGGATCGAGTTCTACAATCACAAGCGACCACATTCTTCCCTTGGCGGACAGCCACCTGCCGTGGTCTATTGGCAGAGAATTGAAACGAACAACCCCGATCAGCAGGTGCAAAGAGTAGCTTAAATTACGCCAGATCCTGTCCGGCAAATGGGGAGTGGCTCAGTGGTTCTCGCAACCATCCAGCCTAGACATTGCCCAACAAGCTTTCCACGCCATTCTATCCGGACGGGCGCAAAACGAATTCGCCCCAAGCTTCCATCATAGGCCGCCTTTGCTCGAGTTTGTCGGTGCGGTGATAGGCGGCTTCGGTGGCGTTCTTGATGCTGTGAGCAAGGGCCCGTTCTGCAAGGTCGCGCGCGTAGCCGTTCTCGGAGGCCCAATCCCGAAAGCTTGAGCGGAAACCGTGTACAGTTGCCGTCCGTCCGGGAATGTCGCTTTCGACCTGCGCATCGCGGAGAATTTTGGACATGGTCATGTCGCTCAACGGTC